>NZ_JANUEB010000007.1:0-419590 GCF_024810095.1 Sphingobacterium sp. BIGb0165
ACTGCTTCCGTGGTAAGTCCGTGGTGAGTCCGAGTCTAACACGCTAGAACAGCAGTAGCAGCCCGGACTTACATTGCTCAAATCTGCACTCAGACACCTTCTAACCCCGATTTAGACTCAATTCGAGAGTGACCAAAAGCCGAACCGCAGCCCCCAAAAACACAAAAAAAAGCTAAACACGTGGAAAAACTCGCTGGAAACGCAGGTTTTTGAAGCAAAAGCGTTCAAAAATTGTGCATCACATAACGGGAATTAAGCTGTATATTTCCGCTACAAAAAAAATCTCGGTGGCAGAGAAGAGACCGATTAATTGTTTCTATATGAAACGTAATTATATTGTATATCAAAAGCAATTTATCTAAGTTTGGATAATAGGAAAAATTTAATCGTTATCAGCAGTTTTGAACGAACTTTTCAAAATATATCAAGTCGATGCGAAAGAAGCACTACGCATCCAAGAGTCGAAAAATGAAATGCACCAGCATGATTTCGAAGAACTGATTATTGGTGTAAAGGGACAATTAGAGCATTTCATCGATTTTAAAGCACAAACATATAGTGCCCCCTTTGTCAGTTTTGTAGCGCAAGGTAAAAATCATCGTGTGAAACCGCTTCTCCAAGACAATGACATCGATTTTTGGGTTATCCGATTTAAAAGCGAATTCATCCCCGAAACCACCTTCCAACTCTATGCGCATTTTCATGAAAATGCAACATTGACTTTTTTCCAACCAACCTGTTTTTCCAGATTGGTCATCCTGTGCCAAATGATCCAACAGGAAACACAACAATCCTTAGTAGATTATGCCGTTATTAAGCAATTGTTGAGTACAATCTTTATTATGATCGAGTCAGAGCGAAAAAAACAATTTCCGGATACCCAACAACAATTGAAAAACCAAAGTACGACGTTCACCAGCTTTCTTTCTATATTAGAAGAGAATTATCGACGACCAGAGGGGGTTAACTATTACGCGGAAAAACTTTTTATGTCTGCACGCAATTTAAACCTGATCTGCCAAAGTATATTGCAACAGAGCGTATCGGAGATCATTGAAACAAGAAAACTAATAGAAGCCAAAAATCTATTGTTAACAACCAATAAGACGATTTCAGAAATAGGCTTCGAATTAGGCTATCGGGAAAAATCTTATTTCACCAATGTTTTCAAAAAGAAAGCCGGAATGACACCATCTGAATTTAGAAATGAAATACAGAAGTTGATTTCCGAATAATACAACAGATTGACTAAAAAACAATACCTCTTCCCACCCGACTCCACTTAATTTTGTAATAACAATTAACGCTATTAGGAATATTCAAATGCGTAGAAAGGATTTTATAAAAATTATGGCAACATTACCCTTATCAGGCATAGCTAGTCCCGCAAGTTCATTACGTAAATTATCTACTGAACTTACTGCGACAGATAAATTTCCAGCTCTCTTTTTAGGCCATGGAAGCCCCATGAATGCTATTGAAGACAATGAGTTTGTTCAAGGATTCAGAAAAATAGGACAAACATTCGAAAAGCCGAAAGCAATCCTCGTCATCTCGGCGCATTGGGAGACACGTGGAACATTTGTTACTGCCATGGAGCATCCGGCTACCATCCATGACTTTGGAGGTTTCCCCCAGGCTCTGTTTGACGTACAATATCCTGCACCCGGAAGCCCCTCTTTAGCGCATGAAACACAGCATATCATTACGAAAACTGAGGTACATCTTGACGATAAATGGGGATTGGATCACGGTTCATGGTCTGTTGTCAAACATTTATACCCCAATGCTGACGTGCCCATTATTCAGATGAGTATCGACTACACCCAACCGGCTTCCTATCATTATGAAATTGCACAGCAGCTGGCAGAGCTACGGAAAAAAGGTGTATTGATTATCGGAAGCGGCAATATGGTCCACAATCTCCGAATGGTTGCCTGGGATAAACTCAACACAACCGGATATGCCTACGAATGGGCCAGCATTGCGAATGATAAGATGAAAAAGTTTATCCAAGATGGCAACCATCAGGCTTTAATCGATTTCAGGCAACAGGGAAAAGAGTTTGACCTGGCTATCCCAACACCGGAACACTATCTTCCTTTAATATATACACTGGCTTTACAGGAAAAAAATGAAGATTTATTTTTGTTTAATGACAATTCCGTAGCAGGCTCACTGACCATGACTTCATTAAAGATCGGTTAGCTGAAAAAAATATAATGAAATAAGATTCCACCCCAGACTATTCAACGACTATTTGTCAACGGTCTGGGGTGGATTTCGTATGGACGTTTTGATGACAACAGAGAGATAAGTACATTTGTTTTATAGAACGCATACTATCTTAGTTTAAATCATGGCATCAAAACCTGTTATCGAAATCGAATACTGTCCAAAATGCAATTGGATGTTACGCGCAGCTTATATGTCTCAAGAGATATTGAGCTCATTCACGGAAGATATCCATGGCGTCCTCCTTATTCCAAGTGAAATTGCCGGCCGTTATACCATACGCATAGACAACAAAGAAATCTTTGATCGAAAAAGAGCAGGCCGATTTCCCGAAATAAAGGAATTAAAGCAACTGATCCGGGATATTGTCGCCCCTGAAAAATCATTGGGACATTCGGATAAAACTTCTTAAAAATTCGTTCAATTTAGCATAAATCGGATTTTATAAACTTCTTCTTCTTAGCAACTTTGTATAAACTAAATGGACAATCATGACTATTCAACAAGAAGTAGATTTTCAACGTATCGCCAAGGCAATACATTTCTTACAAGAAAATTTCAGAACTCAACCCACACTGGGACAGATCGCTTCTCATGTCTACATGAGTGAAGCTCATTTCCAACGAATGTTTACCTCCTGGGCAGGCACAAGCCCGAAGAAGTTCTTGCAATATATCAGTTTAAATCACGCCAAATCACTACTGAAGGAAAACAATATTGCAGAAACCACTTTTCAGCTGGGCCTTTCGAGTAGCAGCAGATTACACGAACTGTTTATCAATATCGAAGGGATGACACCTGCTGAGTACAAGAATGAAGGTGCCAACCTGCTCATTTCATACTATTATTATGAAACACTTTTTGGCCCCATCATCATAGCCTCTACTTCAAAAGGCATCTGTCATATTGCTTATGAGGAAGATAAAGAATCTGCATTCGAAACGCTTCATAAGCGCTTCCCAAACGCAAAATATATACAGCAGAAAGATGTAATGCATGAAAATGCACTAAAAGCATTAAATCCACAGGATAATGATATCGGTCAGGTGAAATTGCATCTCAAAGGAACAGAATTTCAGTTAAAGGTATGGGAAGCACTGTTAAAAATTCCCATGGGCAATTTAAGCACTTATGGTTCGATTGCTTCTCAAATCGGAAACCCCAAGGCTTCACGTGCAGTAGGCACAGCCATTGGCAGTAACCCTATTGCTTATCTGATTCCATGTCATCGGGTTATCCAAAACAGTGGTATATTTGGTGGGTATCGTTGGGATCCGATAAGAAAAACAGCGATTATCGGCTGGGAGAGCCTCCACACGGCAATATAGGGCAACAAAACAGTAAGGATAACATGGAACTTTTCGACAATCTTTTTGATGGAAACAAAAATATACTTCCCTATGATGGGACAGTCAATTACTATGGCAAAATACTAGATCCGCAACAAGCAGATCATTATTTTAACCTGTTGATGAATTCCATCGAATGGGTAAACGATCGTGCGATTATTTTCGGAAACGAAATTATCACTAAACGCAAAGTTGCCTGGTATGGGGATCAGGCTTTTGAATATAGCTATTCCAATACCACCAAAAGAGCTCTTCCTTGGACAAAAGAACTACTGGAACTAAAAACACTTGCTGAATTAAAAACGCAGGAAACTTATAATTCTTGTTTATTGAATCTATATCACAATGGTGATGAAGGGATGGCCTGGCACAGTGACGGAGAAAAAGACCTAAAGAAAAATGGCGCCATTGCTTCTTTAAGTTTTGGAGCCGAAAGAAAGTTTGCTTTCAAGCACAAAACGACAAAAGAAAAGGTAGATCTTATTTTGGGAAATGGTAGTCTTCTGGTTATGAAGGATCTTACACAGACGTATTGGTTGCACCGTCTCCCTCCTACAAAAAAGGTATTTATGCCCCGTGTGAACCTCACCTTCAGAACTATTGACAATTTTCAATAATACAGACAATTGATTCGTCAAGCTGATTATTTTCAAATTACCCATCCATATGGGAAAGGATATTCAGCACTGATATCAGCAGCTGCAAAGACATCAGCTTTAAGTTGGGAGCCGACCTAAGCGCACAATAATTTCATTGACAGACAATGTGCGGCTATAGCTTTAATAGGAATTGTGTCAATCTCCTTCATAAGAAGGAGATTGACACAGATAACGTTGTTATTTTACAGCTGCCCAATCATTGTCTTTGGCTGTATAATCCATAAAGACCCCCCCATCCAACGTAATTTTCTTCACTTTCTTTGAAGATGACCAACTGACTGTCGCCTGTTTTTCATTCTGTTGCCAAATTGCAGGTGTTTGATGTTTTGTTTCCAAAGTGCCGTCTGTATAGGTAATCAAGACATCAAATGGAACCGCAAATCCCCCTACGTTTGTGATCGACAAGGTATTTTTATTGCCAGACTGCTTAAAGCTATTCACCTTTAAATCGATATAATTATTGGTAAAATACCAGTTTTTCCAAAACCAATTTAAATTCTGACCAGCCCCGGCATTGATACTGTAAAAGAAATCCCATGGCGTTGGATGCTTACCATGCCAAAGATCCATATAATGATGTAGTGCTTTTTTGAAAACCGCATCACCTAAATAATCCCGTAGCGCGATATACGATAAGGCAGCTTTGATATAAGCATTATTTCCGTAACCCAGACCATTTAACTGTGAAGTCATGGTAATCAATGGTTGATCCTCTTCTGTAGACGGGTCAAAGATGTATCGTTTCACGCGTGACTCTTTAAAAAGCTCCTTATTCTTTTCAGCTCCGATCTCCGCATTACCAATCCAAAATTCAAGTGCTGTAGCCCAGCCTTCATCCATATAACCATATCGGGTCTCATTGATCCCCATGTAAAAAGGGAAATAGGTATGTGCGATCTCATGATCTGCTGTTTGTCGGGCATCAACAAAATTGTCGGGCACACTTGAATCATTGATCATCATCGGGTATTCCATATCCGCAAATCCCTGTACTGCTGTCATTGTCGGATAGGGGTAGGTCACACCAGGCCAATTTTTGGAAAACCAGTCGATACAGTATTGCTGCCAGCCAATATACTGTTCAAAATCGGGAGTGCCAGCAACATAACTGGATTGTACACTGACACGTTTGGTCCCTAGATCCACACTACCAGCATCCCATATATAATTGTCGCTTACACTGAAACAAAAGTCAGGAACATAAGTTGCTTTAAATTTCCACTTATTCCATTCTTGTTGTGCAGTTACCCTGCCCTCCTTCATTTCAGATGCTGTAGCAACATGAATAGGCTCATCACTCTGTTTCGATTGCTCAAAGCGTTCTAAAATAGGCTTCTGTAATACTTCCGCCGCATTCTGAAGCTCTCCTGTGGCCCATACAACAAAATTTTTGGGTACAGCAATTTCAAACTGATAATCATTGAAACCATTATAGAACTCCTGTCTCCCGTTATGCTCCAAAACATCCCAACCATTATAATCATCATAGACAGATACACGGGGATAGGAATAAGCACAATAGAAAGTAGATGCGTTAAGCATGCCGTCGCGGTCGCTCTCAACCGATAACGGATATTCCCAGCTTATCTCTACGGTTGCCATCATTCCGGGAAGAATTTTCTGTCCAAAATCACCGAGTTTGACTGTTCCCCAATCCCCACTATTCACCTCATAAACCTGTCCGTTGAGTTTAAAGGATTTTATCTTTAACCCTGATGTCAAATAGTCGTCCGAAGCATAATTAGCACGTGCAGCATTGGGTTTGTGTACATTGTTCACAAATCGAATCGCCAATTGCTTTAACGTATCGGGGCTATTATTGGTATATAAAATTGTTTCCTTCCCATGGACGGTCTTCGCGGCAGGATCCAACTGTACCTTGACATCATATTTCCCAAAGTTTTGCCAGTAATTTTTACCTGGCACACCGGTTGTGGTCCGCGTACCTTTTTCAATGGCTTGTTTAATATTCCTGGGTGTATAGAGTTCCTGTGCTTGTGCAAAACCCGTTAGCAACAGCAAGGCCAAACTGCAGCGATATATATTTTGTCGTATCATATGTCTGAATTAAATAATCAAAACTAAGATAAATTTCCCCTTACTTCCAAGTTTAATTGCGTGATTCTATCCTATCACCGAAAATTACCTACCGCACGCATTTCCGCATTTAAGCATGCAACAATTCAAGCAGATAATTTGCGGTCCACCAAGAATTGGCTCGCTCCAATAACTGTTCAAAATAAAATTGTGTTCATTCCTTTAAAAAACATTTTAATATTTTTGACGTTTAGATCTAAGATAAACCCGAAGGTATGCAGCAATTTTTACGTCATCACTATTTATTCACGCTCTGTTTTTTACTACCTTGCTTTCTGCTGATATCCAATAGGGTTGTGGCTCAATCTGAAACTGAGATAGATTCGACTTCCTTCTATAAAAAGCAACGCGATTCCATTCTCGCGAGCCAATATGATATCTCGGATTTGATCGGCCGAATTATTCACCCCAAACGTAAAAAGGAAAAATCCAGCAAACGTTCTCCGATTACCCTAATGCCAAACATTGCCTATAATCCGACGATTGGTGGGCAGATTGGAGTCAAGGCTGTTGCTGGAAAAGTACTGGGTGATCCCAAAACAACGACTATGTCAATCGCGGCAACGTCAGCCTCCATTACGACCAAAAACATCATGGTTTTCTATATTAGCCACAATGTATTTACCCCAAACAATAAGCTGAATTTTCAGGGGGCTTTTGCATTGGTTAAAATGGTTGCTCTAGACGCAGGTTTGGGAATGACCCCGCAGGGCAAATGGAACAATGAGGAGGAGGAAATACTTGCCAATCCTGAGCATAAAAAATATGGTGCCAAATACGATGCTTTCACTTTTAATGAAAAGGTCTATAAAAAGGTTGCTGATGACTTATTTTTAGGGGCCGGACTGGCCTTCGACCTGCGACGGAAAATAACAAGCAGTGGCCCAAATGGCAATATTACACCCAATACAATATATACCGAAAAACATGGTTTCGCTCCAGATAGCTACAACTCCAATGGCCTCCTATTGAATATGCAATATACCACCCGAGATAATCCCAACAGACCTTATAAAGGAATCTATTCAGATATTGGCCTACGATGGAATACAAGCTTATTGGGCAGTAGCAAAAATGCCGTCCAGCTCACGACCGACTTTCGGAAATACTTTAGTTTATCACAGTCAGATCCAGCACATGTACTTGCTTTTTGGTATTGGGGTTCTTACAAACTTGGTGGTGTCCTCCCCTACTTCGACCTCCCTGGTACAGGAAGAGATGCTGCTGTAAGAACCGGTCGCGGTTATACAATCGGTTATTTCAAGGGACCTTCTTTTGCTTATGCTGAAACAGAATACCGCTTCCCAATTTTAAAAAATCGCTTTTTGAGTGGTGCGGCATTTTTTAATCTCCAAAGTGCAAGTGATGAATTGGGCACAAAACTTTTCGAAAGATGGCAACCGGGCGGTGGCGCAGGATTACGGGTACTGTTTAACAAAGCCACCCGAACAAACCTCTGTCTGGACTATGCCATAGGAAAATATGGTTCCCGTGGTTTCTTCCTCGGATTGAACGAAGCGTTTTAATTTAATGGAAAGCAGCAAGACTTCTTTTCTATAAAATCATTAAATTAGCCGATATTGTGACTTCGTCCAAAATCCAAGGGACGAAGTCCCCCATTGAAGATAAATACACATGAATTTACAGACAATTTTTCTATACCTTTTACTTTTTGGATTTGCTTCTTGTCAGCAAACAACACAATCTAACCCTCAGATTATCCCGACGAAAGATAGTACAGTCAATAACCAAAGTCGACAGGTAACTGAAAGCCCCCGAGCAGTGAAACCTCTGCTCGATACGTCAACCTATGCTAATCCACGATTCAATAAGATGGCTAATCAGCAACGCGAACAGCTAGTCAAATTGGCTGATGAGGGGCTCTTTGAAAAATTACATCTAAAACTGCAAGCAGACCTTGCCGAAGACCAAAAGAATTATTTCGAGAGTCATGCAAATCTCAATATCTTGGCGCATACAAAAGGGGATATTTTTGAGAATAAAGTGAACGATTTGGTATATATTGTCTATGATAGAGAAAAACATCAAATTGAAATCCTTCTTTTTGATCAGAAGAATAAACTCTTTAAAACATTGTATCGGGATGTACAAGTATCCAATTTACTGCGTCAATCCGATTGTTACTATGCCAATGGAACAGTAGATTATAGTATTGGCGCAGAATTGATTTATCAAGAGGATTATATCCGTTCAAGTCAATCAAATTATTTGATTGATGAAAATGCATTTTCGATCAACAATATTTCAACCAATAATATCTTTGATCTCAAACGGGGATGCTTAAGCAGGGATTTCCCGACAAGTGCTATGGCAAATACGCTGTGCATACCGACGAGCTCGGTATATGCCAATTATCAATGCTTGAAATACAATAAAACCAAAGCAGTTTTTGAAATTTACTTTAGCCAAGAATTTGCGGACTAGGCCAACCTAACCATTAAAAATGAAAAGAAATTACCTACTTGCCGCAATTTGTCTATGTGGTAAATTATATGCCCAAACGACTGACAGCATCAACAATAGACTTGAACAGGTCGAAATTAAAGCTTATTTTAATAAACAACCCTTACTACGACTTACATCATCCGCTGCCGTATTAAGTCAGCAGCGGATTCAATCTCAGCAATCGCCAGCACTTGTCGCTGTCATGAATACGGTACCTGGACTACGCATGGAAGAACGCTCTCCCGGAAGCTATCGATTGGCATTACGGGGTAGCATGCTCCGTTCTCCGTTCGGTGTCCGTAACGTAAAGATCTATCTGGATGACTTTCCGCTCACAGATGCTGGAGGAAACACCTACCTCAATCTGATTGATCCTTACACAATAGACCAGGTCAATATTTTGAAAGGACCCGATGGTTCTATTTATGGTGCCAACTCTGGCGGTGTAATTTCACTCTACAGCAAGGGTTTTAATACCCTGACCAAACCAGAAGTAAACTTACAGCTAACCGGAGGTTCATATGGCTTATTTCAGCAGCAGCTCAATGCCGTGCTTCCAATCAATCAGACACAGCAATTGGCGATCAATCAAAGCTGGACACGCAGTGACGGTTATCGGCAACATTCATCCTTGAACAAGAAAACCATCCAGTTGAACTACAATTGGCAATATGCAAAACATTCTGAGCTCAAATTCACTGGATTCTATACCGACTTGGGATATCAAACTCCCGGAGGTCTTACTGCAGCACAAATGGAGAGCGATCGCCGGCAATCCCGTCCCAAAGGTGGCCCGAACCCAAGTGCTGCGGAACAAAAAGCGGCAATCTATGATAAAACATTTTTTGGCGGTGTAAGCAACCAAGCGAGTATCAGTTCTAAATTAACCTTGTTTGCCAATGTATTCGGTTCGTCCAACCAGATCAAAAACCCGTTTATCACCAATTATGAAAAAAGAGATGAAAAAAACTTAGGAACACGGTTGTATTTATCCTATGTTGATCGGTTCAGCAAAAACTTAACGTATGAACTACAATTTGGTTTAGAGGCTCAAAAAGGTTGGTACGATATAGACAATTATGATAATAATCAAGGGCAGCTTGGCAATCCACAAGCCAAAGACAAGCTAGAAAATAGTCAACAGTCATTCTTCGCACGTACACAACTAGCTTGGTTGGAATGTCTTCAAGTCGAACTGTCCATTGGGCTCAATGAAAATAAAATCGCTTATCAACAGCGCTATCCGGTTGCACAAGAAGATAAAGCACATATCAGTTTTGGCAATACCTGGATGCCCCGTGCCGCCGTCTCTTATATGGCGACACCGACGCTAGCAATCCGGGCTTCTATTTCAAAAGGGTTTTCAGCTCCGACAATTGCGGAAGTGCGCTCATCTGACAATATGATCAATAAGGAGCTAAGGCCTGAGACTGGAACCAACCATGAATTCGGTGTTCGATGGCACTTGTGGAACCGTCGTGTTATATTAGATGCAGCAGCATACACGTATCAAATGGATGATGCCATTATTCGGCAAGTACGCGAATCCGGAGCAGAATATTTTCAGAATACAGGAAAAATAGATCAGAAAGGAATTGAAGCTTCTATAATCGCCTATTTGTTAACGCCGAGGTCAGCTGGACTTATCCGTAGTTTACAGGTCGGAAGCAATTTTTCATTAAATAACTATTCTTTCAAAAACTATCAGGTTGGAGATAAAGATTACAGTGGCAACAAATTAACCGCTGTCCCAAAAACAGTTTGGGTAAACACTTTAAATGTTCTTTTCCCTTATCAACTTCGCGTGGATCTACTCTCCAATTTAACCGCTGCCATACCATTGGATGACGCCAATACCGTTTATGCAAAACGTTACCATCTTTTACAAGGCAAAGTATCCTGGAGCAAAGCTGTAGGACATGGACATAAAGTCAGTATTTTTGCTGGTGCCGACAATCTGCTGAACCAAAAATATAGCCTTGGCAATGACATCAACGCTTTCGGTGGTCGATATTTCAATCCAGCCCCATTGCGAAATTATTATGGCGGCATGAATTTTAATTTTTAATATACTCCGTATGGATTTCCATCAACATACATTGACAACAATAGATTTCGGTACAGTAAGCCGCTACTCTTATTTTCCCTGGATGGATACCGCCTTGGCAAATATCCAAATCAATGTCATGGAGATGGAATTCAATCAAGCTACCTTTCAGGTGATCGAAAGCTATACGAATTTTCAGGTGATGGTTATTTACAAATCACCTGTAACTTCGCTTTTCTGCAATTGTGCTCAAACAGGCTTTTGTACCCACCAGAAAGCAACGTTAACTAAACTATTCGGACAAGAAAACTGGTTATCTTTTTTCGACTTCAACCGTTATCGAAATCTACTAAAAAAGGCGGCTGTTCAGTATGGTTTAGAAAATGAGCCAGCGCTGGAAAACTATTTTTCGGCACAGGTTAAAGATGCTGATCTACAATTCGTCTTAAAAGACAAACACCTGACCTCCATAGATGATTTTGATCTACTGGAACCTAATGCAAGCCCCTCTAAACCTTCAAGCGAACAGCAGCATAGTTTTATCGTACTAACGCGCAATCGCTATTATAAACAATTACAGGTATTATTATGCCAAGCGCCGCAGTCGAAATCGGGTGCACCGAAAAACCCCATTTCGGTTATGGAAAGTCAAACACGTATCTGGCAAACTGATTCCATTGAAGAAACCCAATTTTTTGCAGCGATCAACCAGCTTGCCCAACCTTTACAACAAGCGGATGTTGCTGTTGAACGCAGTTTGCGTGCTATTGCAAAAAATCCGCTGACCCTGGATTTCTACCTCCAGGATCACGAAAAAGCAGAAAATATAACGGCTACTTCGTTATCTCCAATTCAGATCAGTTTGAACAAGGGAGAGATTAAATTGTTAGTCGAGCAAAATGACGCATTCTATAGTATAAAAGGGGAATTATCCATTCACGGTATCGCTTACGATCTACAGGATCTGAGTATTCTTTTTGACCACTTTATCCTGATAAAAAAGCACCTCTACCTTGTCGAAAATAAACTTCACCTCAAGCTGATTCGCCTTTTTGGAAACAAAGGCAATCAACTGCGCATACACCGCAACAAGTTTAAAGAATTTAACGAGCTATTTCTAGAACCCCTTGCCAATTCAGTCGCGTTAAATTTCAAGGATATCCCCAAGGCGAGCAAACCACAATTGAAGGAAAATCTCTACTATCAGGATATGCAAGCACTCCTTTTCCTGGAAGAATCAGAAGACTTTGTCAACATGATACCTGTCATGCGTTATGGCGATGTTGAAGTTCCTATTTTGAGTAAAAGGAACATTTTTGGAACTGATGCAAAAGGAGCCCAATTTTTGGTAGAACGAAAAAAAGAGGTAGAAACCAAAGTGATCTCACTACTGCTCAAGCAGCATCCCTATTTTCAGGAGCAATTGGATGATGATAGTTTTCAGCATCTCTATTTGCACCGCAAATATTTTCTGGATAAAAACTGGTTTTTGAATGCCTTCGATGAGTGGCATAATCAGGGTATCCAGATTATCGGGTTCAATACGTTAAAGGGGAATAAACTAAGCCGTTTCAAAGGCAAAATACAAATTGAGGTATTAAGTGGACAAAATTGGTTTAATGCCAATATGCTAGTCAAATTTGGCCCTAAAAGTGTTTCACTGAAGAAGCTTGAAAAAGCTGTTCGCAATCGTTCTCAATTTATCAATCTAGATGATGGTACGCTTGGTATTCTACCCGAGGAATGGCTGGAAAAATTTGAGGCCTATTTTAATGCAGCTGAAATAATCGAGGATGAACTTATTCAGATTCCCAAATATAAGTTTAGCGAAATCGATCTGCTCTTTGACAAAAAAGAGCTAGATCAGGAAGTATCAGCCGAGGTTAGCTATTTAAAAAATCAACTTTCCACTTTACCAACATACCCATCAGTAGAATTACCCGATATTTTTGTCGGAGATTTACGCAGCTATCAGTTGCAAGGGTTGCAATGGCTCAGCTTTTTGGACCAATTAAATTTCGGAGCTTGTCTGGCTGATGATATGGGATTGGGGAAAACTGTCCAAATCCTTGCCTTTCTGGCGACTCAAAAGGCAAAAGGTATATCCACACCAACACTGCTGGTTCTTCCGACCACACTCATTTTTAATTGGAAGCATGAAATTCAGCAATTTCTGCCATCTTTTAACATACTGATCCTCGAAGGGCCAAACCGAAGTGATATAACGGACCAGTTTGAAGAACTGGATATTGTCCTTATTTCTTACCATAATCTACTGACCGACATCAATAGATTAAAAAAGTTGAGATTCAACTATGTCATACTCGATGAATCTCAACACATAAAAAATCCAGATTCACAGCGGTATAAAGCAGTAAATCTATTGCGATCGAGAAACCGTATTATTCTCACAGGAACACCTATTGAGAATAACACAATGGATTTATTTGCACAGCTCTCGTTTACTGTTCCGGGCTTATTGGGGAATAAAAAGTATTTCAAAGACGTCTATACGACACCAATTGATGCTTTTCACGATCGTAAAAGAAAAAGGATGTTGAAGGAAAAAATCAAGCCATTTATCCTTCGGAGAACAAAGCAGGATGTATTGGATGATCTTCCCGTAAAAAATGAATTGGTACTCTATTGTGAAATGAAAACTGCGCAACGTCGGATTTACGATCTTTATGAAAAGGAGTTCCGTGAATTTATCTCCGCTAAAGATGGAGATGAAATCAAAAAAAGTCCCATGCATGTCCTTAAAGGTCTGACCAAATTGCGTCAGATCTGCAATTCCAGTAAATTGCTCCAAAGTGAAGACCTGACATCTGCAGAAGATTCGGCTAAGATCGAAATGCTGGTGGAACAAATCCAACACAAAAAAGATCAACATAAAATCATCGTGTTCTCGCAATTTGTCAGCATGTTGCGATTGATTAAGGAAGCATTGGATAAGAATGGAATACCGTCGCTTACACTGACCGGTCAGTCCAGAAACCGGGGGCAGCTGGTCAGCGATTTCCAAACGGATCAAAATATCCGTGTTTTTCTCATTAGTCTCAAAGCTGGCGGAACAGGTCTTAATCTCACAGCGGCAGATGTGGTCTATCTGGTCGATCCATGGTGGAATCCAGCCGTTGAACAACAGGCGATCGACCGTATCTATCGTATTGGCCAACAAAAGAATGTAACCGCCGTTCGTCTGATCAGTCCAAATACGGTTGAGGATAAAATTCAGGTACTACAACAGCATAAAAAAGAAATCAGCAGCACGATTCTTGAAGATGGAGGAAGTTTAAATGCTTTCTATCTCGATAAGGAATATCTATTGAAAATATTACGGTAGAGATTATCGATTATATATAAAAAGGGGCATCCATGGATGCCCCTTTTTATATATAATGCTTTACTAAATACTATTTTTTATCGGAAATATAGGTTTTATTACCATTTCCATTGATGTAATATTTACCTCCTTTTGGACCTAGATAAACTGTATGACCGTTGTATTTTTCGCTGGTTGCCTTGTCGGCTGTTGCTACGGCATCTTTTTTAACTGCAGACACCTGTTTTTGAGCTTTAGTAACGTCCTTCTTTACGGCTTTCTCTTTGGTTTCTACTTGAGCAGTTTTTGTCTCAGTTGCTTTCGTAGCTTCCTTCTTTACGGCTTTCTCTTTGGTTTCCACCTGAGCAGCTTTGGTTTCAGAAGCTTTTTTTGCCTGAGTAGATTTCTCTTTGGCTACTGCATCTTTCTTTTCCATCGCTTTAGCGGGGGCAGCTTTCGTTTTCGTTTCGGTCCCGGAGGCCTTGGTCTTTACCTCTTTTACTTTTTGTTCTGTTTTTTTGGCTTCTTTCTCCATTTTCTTAGGAGCAGTTTGCGCATAGGATTGTCCCAATCCAAATGTTGCGATCAGAGCTAATGCAGCTGTGATTTTTTTGAAACGATTTATTGATTTCATAACCCAATTGTTATTTAAATAATTATAGGTAAAAGTACAATACAAATACCAAAATTTCTTTACAATATTTTTTTTTAACAAAGTTTTAACTTAACCACATAATCACCTGATGATCTGCTTTCTATATTTCGAATCAATTATATATTTTACCCCTTTTGCATCTACAAAAACTTGCTTTCCATCATAGCGCTCATCAAGCTGTTTATCCAAGGCTACACGATATAATGTGCTTGAACGGGAAGATGAGTATTTTATCCCCACTTTAGGCTTGCTATCTTCCACAACGGGAATTGAAACCTCTGTGGTCTGACTATCTACCTTATCTATAGTTTGTTTCTTTGCTCCTGAATTTTTGGCTTTATCATTGACGTCTACGTTCAATGCAACCACATTAGCCTGAATATTTAAAGGGAAAAAGGGATCTATCCAACGATTCGCAAAATGAAAATTTCCCTCCCAGCTACTGAAGGAAGTAAGCTGTTGACCGTTTACCCTGCCTGCCAACACGAAAATTGGCACCAGAAATAAACACCGCCTAAAGAATATTAATTCAACTCCAAACATATCTTTTTAACTTATCCCTCAATCACTTCCAAATAAAATGCCATGTACCTATTCAAGTGAGATCTTTAACATTTTTTTAACTATCACAGACATCGGTGATCCCTAATGCCATACACTTTCCAATCGGTATCTGCGGGTACGGATAATGACCGGTGCTTTCTGCCCTCCAAAAGTACAGTAACTTAAGCTGGCTAAATCATTGCTGGCAACCTCCCGTCTCTCCTTGTCAGATCATATTCTGACGCTAATGATACGCATTCGGGCCGACCAAACTCGTTGTCAACGTAAAAAAAATGCAACATAAGCCCATCAAGATTCCACTAGTGTGTCTTAACTGATATAGATCTCGGTAATATATTTAAATACGATACGTTGAGAAATTGCATACTTTTCAAACAATAAGCGAAGGTCATCATATAAGCTTTTATTTTCATCGCCTTCTTTAGGAAAATAAGAAGATGATCTCACCCTTCCCAGAAACGATTTTAGGTCGAACACCTGTTGGTTAGGTAAGGATACCTTCGTCATTTGTCTATCCGCAAAAAAACGCCGAAGATCGTCATCGCATATATTTTTATGACTGACAGATTGGTAATTAGGAATATGATTACGTAAAAACTGTTCATATTCCTGTTGGAAAGCATCCGTTGGATCACGTTGATTCCAAACCAAGACGATATGACCATTTTTGGTAAGAATACGATTGAATTCGTTGTAACAGGCTGTCCGATCGAACCAATGGAAAGACTGTCCGGCAAAAATTAAATCCACACAACTGGATTCTATCGATGTATCCTCAGCCGTGGCATTTAATGCAATTAAATTCCGGCAGGTTTTAAAATGGTGTACCAATGATTCCCGCATCTCCCGATTGGGCTCAACGGCAAAGACGTCATTTCCATTTTCTAAAAACAGCTGCGTCGACAAACCGGTACCACTACCGATATCTGCAATCAGCCATTTCTTATCCAAACCTATCTTTTCTTTAAGAATCTGAATAATTTCCTTTGGATAATTGGGTCTAAATTTTTCATAATCCACGACCCTGTCTGTAAATCGCTCAATACTATTTTTGCTCATGTTAGATTGTCCTATAGCTAATCGATTATATCTTCATCTCTGAAGCTATAAAATCCATTGTCTGTAAAGATCAGGTGATCATTTACCCTAATATCCATAATTTTTGATGCTTCGACAATTTTTTGCGTCAGAATCCTGTCAGCATGACTAGGCTGCAAAGTCCCAGAAGGATGGTTGTGAATCAGTACAATAGAATGTGCTTTTATTGCAAGGGCATTTCTTAGGATGATTCGAACATCGACCGGTGTAAAATCATTTCCGCCACGACCAATGAGCTGTTGATCCAGTAATTTGCATCCAGTATTCAGATATAGTGTCCAAAACTCCTCATGGGGTAAATCCTGTAGAATGGGTTTCATAAAATCATACACGCGCTTGCTGCTATTTAAGATCTTCTTTTCTTCTACAGGAGCCTCCTTCTTACGTCTCGCCAGTTCTAAGGCTGCAATAATCGAGATGGCTTTGGCCTCGCCAATACCTTTGTATTGACTCAATTCATAGACTTCCATCTTCGAGACTGTGTCTAAGCTATTGTTCGCATCGGCCAATATACGTCGGCATAGTTCCACTGCACTTTCGTCCATTGAGCCAGACCCAATCAAAATTGCCAATAATTCTGCATCGGAAAGGGCCCGCCGTCCTAAATTTAATAATTTTTCGCGGGGTCGATCCGCCTCAGACCATTCCCTGATAACTAATTTGTGCAGATTTGACATTGTTTAAACTTTAATTGGCTAGCTCACATAAATATATAAAATATTTCGCATTATTTTTCAGGTCATTGATTCGTAGATAGATCAATTAAAAAAAAATGGAGATTACGAATTACTTCACATTTCACTCTGAAACATTATCTTTGTATTTCATAAAAATTTTTGAACATGAGTAAAGCGATTATTAAAACAGAAAAAGGCGACATGACTGTGGATTTCTACACAGCTGATGCTCCAAATACAGTAGCAAATTTTATTAAACTTGCTAAATCAGGTTATTATGATGGTTTGGCTTTTCACCGTGTTATCCCTGATTTTGTTATTCAAGGTGGTTGCCCAAATTCACGTGAAGGCGCTGCAGGCATCCCTGGAACAGGTGGTCCTGGTTATAAGATCGATTGTGAATTAACTGGAGAAAATCAATACCATGACAGAGGTGTATTGTCAATGGCGCATGCTGGTCGCAATACAGGTGGTTCTCAATTTTTCGTTTGCCACAGCCGCAACAATACAGCTCACTTAGACCGTAATCATACTTGTTTCGGAAAAGTAATAGAGAATGTTGATCTGGTGGATGATATCAGACAAGGAGACCGTATTTTATCAATTGAAGTAATCGAAGATTAATTCTTGGAGATTTAAAAAAAAAATTAAAATGAATTTAAGAGCATTAGTATCTGTAACTGGTAAACCAGGATTGTTCAAATTGGTTGGACAAAATAAAGGTGGTTTTATTTTAGAAACCCTTGATCAAGCGAAAATTAAGTCGATAGTAAGTTTATCTTCGACAAAGATGGCTACATTGGAAGATATTACCATCTATGGTGAAGAAGAAGAAATCCGTCTTTTAGATATTTTCGAAACCATTAAAGAAAAGGGGTTAACATTACCAGACACGAAATCGGATGGTGCTACATTGAGAGATTTCTTCCGTGAAGTCGCTCCTGGCCATGATGAATCTCGAGTATATACATCAGACATCAAGAAAGTTATTACTTGGTACAATATTATCAAGGAATTCCCTTTATTTGAAGAGGAAGCACCAGCTCCTTTGGTATAACGGGATAGTCAATACATAGAAAAGGAGTTGATATGATCAACTCCTTTTCTATGTATTCATGCTTTGTTATTATGCTTCGTTTCATAAAAAAGCCCCAGATTTTTCTCCGAGGCTTTTTTATTTGTAATAATCTTTTACAGCCACTATATACCAATACCTGATTTAGTGTCCTTTTGGCTCAACGTCAACACGTTTGATATCTGCCCCTAGTTTCCGTAGACGCTCCTCGATATCTTGATATCCACGTTCGATCTGTTCGATATTATGGATCACAGATTTTCCTTTCGCTGATAATGCTGCGATCAATAAGGATACTCCTGCGCGGATATCTGGAGATGTCATTTCGATACCTTTCAAAGAATGCGATTTATTCATACCAATTACTGTAGCACGGTGTGGATCACACAAAATGATCTGTGCCCCCATATCGATCAATTTATCGACAAAGAACAATCTGCTTTCAAACATCTTTTGGTGAATCAATACATTGCCTTTTGCTTGCGTTGCTACCACCAGAATGATACTCAATAGATCCGGCGTAAAGCCTGGCCATGGTGCGTCCGAGATTGTCAAGATAGAACCATCTATGAAAGTATCAATTTCGTATGAATCTTGCGCTGGAATAAAGATATCATCCCCGCGCAATTCAAACTGAATACCCAAACGGGAGAATACCGATGGAATTACACCCAATTCCTGGAAACAAACATCTTTAATGGTAATTTCTGATCCGGTCATTGCTGCCAAACCAATAAAAGAGCCGATCTCGATCATATCAGGCAACATGCGATGTGATGTTCCACCAAGGCGTTCTACCCCTTCGATGCTCAATAAATTGGAACCAATACCCGATATCTTAGCACCCATGCGGTTCAGCATTTTACAGAGCTGTTGCAAATAAGGTTCACATGCAGCATTATAGATCGTTGTTACACCTTTGGCCAATACAGCAGCCATAACGATATTTGCTGTACCAGTCACAGAAGCTTCATCCAATAAGATATAATTACCTTTTAACTCTGTTGCATCCACATTAAAGAAATGTGTGGCAGCATCGTAAACGAATTTAGCACCTAGCTTTTCGAAACCTAGAAAGTGAGTATCCAAACGTCTACGTCCAATTTTATCGCCTCCCGGTTTAGGGATAGCAGCCTTTCCGAATCTAGCCAACAGTGGCCCAACAATCATAATGGAACCACGTAAGCCACCACCTTTTTCTTTAAATTCAGGTGATTGGAAGTAATCTATATTAATATCTTTGGCTTCAAAAACGTAAGTATCTTTATCTATACGATCAATTTTAACACCCAATGCGGCCAACAAATCAATTAACTTATTGACATCCTTAATATCGGGAATGTTACTGATGGTCATGGGTTCCTCAGTCAGTAAAACTGCTGACAGAATCTGTAAAGCTTCATTTTTTGCTCCCTGAGGAATAATCTCTCCCTTTAACGGTTTTCCACCGATTATTTCAAATGCATTCATTTATATAACTGATATCTTCTTATTACAACAAAACCCGACTCATAATTTAGTTTATGTCACTAAATGACACTTCGGGATTCTTAAAATCGACAAATTGTATTGAAAAAATTTTGTGGAACTGTCCAATCAACAATCCTGAGTCGTCTAGGATCTTATTGATCGATCACCTAAACCCGGACTGACAGACAAATCCATACTATAAAATAAAGAAGGCAATTGTAAAGAAATCTATGAATCACTTCGCAATTGCCTGCTTCTTAAATCAAAAACTTAAAGAACTAGCCTCTTTTATTATTGTAATTATTTTGAGGTTTTCTATTTCTATTGTTGTTATTATTGTTATTGCTATTGTTATTGCTGCCAAAGTTGTTACGCTTCATATTGTTATTGTTATTTGACATACGAGGCTTACCACTACCACCACCGCCTTTCGACTGATAACCTGAAGAACTATTACTGCTGCTATGGCTATTATTATTTCCACCAGAGTTGCTCGTCGTAGGACCTTTGATACGATTTCCTGGGGGCGGGGTTTTAAAATCAAGTTTAGTCAATACCGTACCTTCAGGTAAAGTTAATTGATATCCTGACAATTCTTTCAGATCCTGAATAATCAATTCATCAGATACTGAATCCTTATTCCAGGTAACGTATGCCATTTTCATAAAATTAGCGATACCAATAACCATCTGCTCGCGCTTAGGTTCGTCGGTTACCTTCAACGCCTTATCGATCATTTTCTCTACTGTAAATCCATAATGTTTGAATTTAATCGAATGTTGCGGATAGCCTAAATGTTCAACTTCGTGTTTAACACTTTTTGCTGTAGCAATAGGATATGGCGAGTCGATATCAAGCTTAAAATCAGAGATAATCTGTAAGTGATCCCAAAGTTTATGCTTAAAATCTGAAACGTCTCTTAAATGTGGATTTAACACTCCCATCATGTCAATCACGATTTGGGCATGTTTATTTCTTTCTTCCTTTGTGGGTAAACTACAGATGTAATCTACCATATTTTGCACATTGCGGCCATATTCTGCAAGGATCAATTTTGGCCTAGTGCTGTTGTAGTCAAAGTTCATATAGCTAATATAAGTACCTAATTAAACGGTTAAGATCTCGTTTTGGTATTTTATTATTGAATTATTCTAAGTTTTGCAAATTTAAGCAACAATTGTTTCTGTCCCAACTCTTTAAAGAAAATAGTTGCTTTTATATCTCCTTTGTTTCCTTCGAGATTGACAACTTTACCAAATCCAAAGCGTTCATGTTCAACTTCCATGCCGACCTGAAGATTTGATGTGTCAGAAGGAGCAAAACCCGCAGTAGGTTTGTGGGCTTTCGGCAGTATAGACGTTGTTTTAACCATCGCTTTAGGCTTAGGTTTAGAAAACGTATCATCACTGTCCTTTTGTTGCCATGCAATTCGTTCGCCTTGAAAACTGCCGGCTGAGGCGGAAGTTTGTCGTGGTTTAAAATCCAGTGCAAGACAAGCAGGATTCAATTCATCCAAAAAACGACTGGGTTCGCAATTATTCAACGTTCCCCAACGATATCGCGAAGTAGCATACGAAAGTAGTAATTTTTTTTCAGCTCTCGTAACAGCAACGTAAAAAAGTCTTCGTTCTTCTTCTAATTCAGTCCTGGAATTCAATGACAACTGAGACGGAAACAAGTTTTCTTCTAGACCTACGATAAAAACAACGGGAAATTCAAGCCCTTTAGAAGAGTGTATTGTCATCAAAGAAACTGTATCCGCATTTGGATCTTTATCATTGTCGTCATTGGTCAATAACGCGATATCCTGCATATAGACGTCCAAACCACGGTCTTCAATATCTTCCCGTTCAGAAAACTCTTTGATACCATTGAGTAGCTCCTGAATATTTTCATAACGCGCCAACCCTTCTACCGACTTATCCTCGTAGAGTTCTTTCAAGATGCCACAGTGCTGTGCAATATGCATGGCGGTATCAAATGCATTGCTATTTTTAGCCAGCGCCTGAAAACTCTGTACCATCTGTGCAAAACCACCCACTGAGGTCGCACTACGACCATCCAGGAAATGTGCCGCATTAGCAACGACATCCCAAATACGATATTGATTTTGATCGGCAGCAATCATAATCTTTTCTATGGTTGTATCTCCGATTCCCCGGCGTGGATAATTGATCACACGTTTCAATGCTTCCTCATCATTAGGATTGAAGGTAAGACGGAAATAAGCGATCAGATCTTTAATCTCTTTCCGTTGATAGAAGGACGTACCACCATAGATCTTATAAGGTATATTGATCTTGCGCAGTGCCTCCTCCATCGCACGCGATTGGGCATTGGTACGATAAAGAATCGCAAAATCTTTGTAATAGAGCCCCTTTAAGGATTTTTCCTCAATAATCTGGTCTGCAACGATCTTTCCTTCTTCATTATCGGAAAAAGCACGTGAAACTTTGATTTTTTCCCCTTCTTCATTATCCGAAAAAACATTCTTTTCTAGCTGGTTCTGATTATTGGCGATCACCGAGTTTGCCGCATTGACAATCATTTTGGTGGATCGATAATTCTGCTCCAATTTGAAAATCTTCACGTCCGGATAATCTTTCTGGAAATTCAAAATATTCTGGATATTCGCTCCCCGAAAAGCATATATTGACTGCGCATCATCACCAACAACACAGATATTTTCATTGACTGCGGCCAGTCGTTTTACAATTAGATACTGAGAAAAGTTCGTATCCTGATACTCATCGACCATCAGGTAGCGGAATTGGTGTTGGTATTTGTGTAAGACCTCTGGATGCTTATTCAATAGAACATTTGTCTTGAACAGGAGATCGTCGAAATCCATGGCACCAGCGCGATAACAGCGTTGTGCATAGGTCATGTAAATCTGTCCCAATTGACCACGTCCATTCGAAATATCTTCGGCTAATATAGCTTCATTTTTATTGTATTCTTGTGGCGATATCAAGTTATTCTTGGCTTGTGATATCCGGCCATAAACATGATTGACATTGTACAATTTGTCATCCAGATTCATCTCCTTTAGGATGGCACGCAACAGACTTTTGGTATCGTCTGTATCGTAGATGGTAAAATTTCTAGGGTATCCTATTAGTTCAGCTTCTACGCGAAGTATCTTTGCGAATACGGAGTGGAATGTTCCCATCCAAATATTTTTCGCTTCGCTCCCTACCACGGAAACAATACGCGCGCGCATCTCCTTGGCCGCTTTATTCGTAAATGTCAACACCAAGATATTGAATGGATCAACGCCCTTTTGAATCAAATGTGCAACACGATAGGTAATTACCCGTGTCTTTCCTGAACCGGCTCCTGCAACAATCATGACAGGGCCCTCTGTTTGCTCTACGGCTCCTCGCTGTGAAGGGTTTAAACCCGCTAAATAATCCAAATTAACTCCTTAAATTTTAAAACCTGAGAATAGGGTATAAAAGTACAAATTTCCTATTGATCACTAAGGCAATCATGCCAATATTTTTGCACAAAAAAATCCGACAATTTAAAATCGTCGGATTTTTATAGTATCACTTGTGTTTAACCTCTGCTATTATAGTTTGGTGACTCTTTCGTAATAGAGATATTATGCGGATGAGACTCTCTCAATCCAGCACCCGTAATACGAACGAATTGTGCATCTTGCAGTTTTTCGATCGTTGCAGCACCACAATAACCCATTGAAGCACGTAATCCACCGATATATTGGTACACAACTTCAGCCAATGTACCTTTATAAGGGACACGGCCAACAATACCTTCAGGGACTAGTTTTTTGATATCATCTTCTACATCTTGGAAATAACGGTCTTTAGAACCTTTTTCCATTGCTTCGATAGATCCCATACCACGGTACGATTTAAATTTACGTCCTTCGTAAATGATAGTCTCTCCGGGAGCTTCTTCCACTCCGGCAAATAAAGATCCAGCCATAATTGTGCTTGCTCCAGCAGCGATAGCTTTTGCGATATCACCTGTTTGCTTGATACCACCATCAGCAATCAAAGGTACTCCTGTTCCTTTAAGTGCTTTAGCCACTTCATATACAGCGTAAAGCTGAGGAACACCGACCCCTGCAATAATACGAGTTGTACAGATCGAGCCAGGTCCGATACCTACTTTTACAGCATCTGCACCAGCTTCAGCCAATGCTGTTGCGGCTGCGCCTGTTGCAATATTCCCTACGATCACCTGCAGTTCTGGAAACTTGGATTTCACCAATTTCAATTTATCAATAACACCTTTAGAGTGTCCATGTGCCGTATCAATCGTTACCACATCCACACCAGCTTTTACCAAAGCCTCAACCCTATCCAATGTATCTGGAGTAACACCTACTGCTGCACCTACTAGTAAACGGCCGTGGCTATCTTTAGCTGCATTCGGATAATGCTTATATTTTTGGATATCCTTAAAAGTGATCAAACCCTTCAAGATACCTTCGTTGTTGACAACAGGAAGTTTCTCAATTTTTTCGTTCTGAAGAATTTCTTCTGCTTTTACCAAATCCGTTCCTTCGGGAGCAACGACAAGATTATCTTTCGTCATCAGCTCATTGATCGGACGAGTCATATCTTTTTGAAAGCGAAGATCACGATTGGTTACGATCCCCACTAATTGGCCTTTTTCATTAACCACTGGAATTCCCCCAATCTTATGTTCCTTCATAATATTAAAGGCATCACCAACAGTAGCATTAGCTAATAGTGTTACTGGATCTTGGATCATACCACTTTCAGAACGCTTTACTTTGCGAACTTCAGCAGCTTGCTCTGCAATAGTCATGTTCTTATGTAACATACCAATACCGCCCGCTTGTGCTATAGCAATTGCTAAATCAGCACCAGTTACCGTATCCATTGCCGCAGAAACCAATGGAATATTTAATTTGATTTTTTTTGTCAGTGAGGTACTCGTATCGACGTCACGTGGTAAAATTTCAGAATAAGCTGGAATTAATAAGACGTCATCGTAAGTGAGACCTTCTGCTACGAATTTTTGTGGATCTAATTGCATGGCAAATATGTATTGGGTTTTCTATTTGCCAGGCAAATCTAAGAAAAATAAGCAATATAAAAAAATAAAATAAACAAATTACAATCGCTAGACAAATTAGAACGGTTATGAATTGACACAAAAGATCATCCCAGCTGAGTGCATCCTTTTTTTGGCAAGCTATTTGCTTTTGGTTACACGAAAAGTAATTTTAATTAATGAAAATATAAAGTAAAGATAATTATGAAAAAGACCTTACTCTCATTAGCTGCTGTTGCAGCATTAGCATTTGGTGCACAAGAAGCGAAAGCTCAATCACCACAACGTGCCGCTATTGGTGTTGTTTTTGACGGAACTGGTGGTGATCTTTGGGGTGTTCAATACAAGCAATCTTTTGGTGGAACAAACAATGGTCAAGCGCAAGTGATGTTTGATGACAACGTTGTTGCTGTAGGTGCGGATTATCAATATGCTAGACCATTCCGTGGTGTAAACGGATTAGGATGGTATGCAGGTGTTGGTGCTCAATTGACATTTGTTGACGCTGGTGACAACATTACTCTTGTTGGTTTGAGACCACAATTAGGTTTGGAATTTAAAATCCCTGCTGCTCCTATCGGATTTCACGCAGACTGGAAACCAGACTGGAGATTAAATCATGGCAATGATTTCGATGCTTCGACTTTCACTTTCGGTATTAAATATACCTTGAGATAGTATCAAAAAATTATAAAAAAAGGCCCTGCTCATGTTTGAGCAGGGCCTTTTTTTATAAAATAAATCCATTAAATATTTCTTTTTTTCAGCATTTCTTCTAATTTTATGCCTTTGACCTAAATGGCATAAATAAAGCTTTTCATTCTACAAAAATTTTATACCTTTGCCATTCTTGGTAAAGTGTGATTAAACAAGAACTAATTATCAATTACATAAACAGTATTTAACATTAAAATTAATACAATTAATAACAGACGATGCAAGGTAAAGGGCTGATTAAACTTTTAGTGATAGTGGTGTCATTAGCGTGTCTATACTCCCTATCATTTACTTGGGTGACCCGCAAGGTGGAGCAAGATGCTGAGAATTTTGCCAAAGGAGATTTGGCAAAAGAAAAGAGCTATCTAGACTCTATGGCAGGTGAAGTAGTGTACAATTTAGGTTTTGCGAAATACACCTATAGGGAAGCAAAAGCGAATGAACTGGCTTTAGGATTGGATTTAAAAGGTGGTATGAACGTTACCATGGAGATCTCATTGGATGAGTTGATCCGTAATCTGGCCAACAATCCAAAAGATGAGAAATTCAACAAAGCGTTGGAACAAGCGGTAGCAAAAAGCAAAACCAGTCAAAAAACGGTCGTAGCTTTATTTATGGAAGAATATAAATCCATTGGAGCTTCTACCCCACTTTCGACATTCTTTTCTACAAAAGACAACGCTTCTTTAATTAAACCGGGTGATTCTGATTCAAAAGTTGAATCATTCCTTCAAAAAGAAGCCGACAACGCCATTCAAAATTCGTACAAAGTACTACGTACACGTATTGACAAATTCGGTGTTGCTTCACCAAACATCCAGATTCAACAAGGTACAAACCGTATCTTAGTTGAGTTACCTGGTGTAAAAGACGAAAGCCGTGTCCGTAACCTACTTCAAGGTTCGGCGAAATTGGAGTTCTACGAAACTTTCACCAATCAAGAAGTTTACCCGCTATTAGAAAATATTGACAGAACATTAGCAACTACTTTAAAAGCTGCGCCGGCTGCGACAAATAATGCCGTTACTGACACAACGAAAAAGTCAGACGATTTATTGTCCAACTTAACCGGTGGTCAAAAAGACAGCAAAGCTAAAAAAGATAGTGCAGCGCTTAATCTGGGTCAGAAAAATCCATTCTTTGAGGCACTACGTCCAGCAGTTTATATGGGCGAAAACCAACAAATGGCACTTATGCCTGGCGCTATGGTTGGTATTGCTTCATTGAAAGATACAGCTAAAGTAAACGCTTATTTGCAACGCCCAGAAGTAAAATCAATTCTTCCAGGTAACTTAAAGCTTTTATGGGCGGTAAAACCAGAGCAAAAAACACCAGAGCAACTTTCCCTATATGCCATCAAAGCAGTAGGTGCGGATAATGGCGCGGTATTGACTGGTGACGTGATCACTGATGCAAATGCCAACTTTGATGAGAAAAACCAACCTGTCGTTGGTATGCAAATGAATAATGAAGGTGCACGTGAATGGAAGAAAATCACTGCAAAAGCGGCTCAAAATAGAGATGCTATCGCTATCGTCTTAGATAATGTAGTTTATTCCGCTCCTTCTGTTAATGGTGAAATTCCAAATGGTAGTTCATCAATTTCAGGTTCGTTTACTGTAGAGGATACAAAAGATTTAGCAAACGTATTGAAAGCTGGTCGTCTTCCGACTACAGCTAAAATCGTCGAAGAAGCAGTTGTCGGTCCTACGTTGGGACAAGCGGCTATTGATGCAGGTGTCAATTCAGCGGTAATCGGTATTATCGTTGTGATGATCTTCATGATTGCTTACTACAACACTGCAGGTATTGTGGCTAACATTGCTGTATTATTGAACGTATTCATTATCATGGGCGTATTAGCCTCACTCAATGCCGTACTGACCTTACCTGGTATTGCTGGTATCGTATTGACAATGGGTACAGCTGTCGATGCTAACGTACTTATCTATGAACGTATCCGCGAAGAATTGGGCTTAGGAAAATCAATTCGTCAGGCAGTTGCTGATGGATATAAACATGCTTTACCTTCTATCTTAGATTCACAGATTACCACATTCTTAATCGGTATCATCTTATTCTTATTTGGTAGTGGTCCAATTTTAGGTTTCGCAACAACATTGATGGTTGGTATTATCACATCATTGTTTACAGCAATACTTGTAACACGTGTTATTTTTGAATGGATGCTGGAAAAAGATATCAAAATTAAAGTATCTTTCCCTTGGTCTGCAAACACCTTGCATAATGCAAACTTCAAATTCGTTCAAAAACGTAAAGTATTCTATGCAATCTCTGTTGTAGCAGTATTAATTTCCGCAGCTTCTATTTTCACAAAAGGCTTCAGTTTAGGTGTAGATTTCCAAGGTGGACGTACCTATACTGTTCGTTACGATAAACCAGTTGATCCGGAAGCTGTTCGTACCAGTTTGGACGATATTTTCCAAAAAACAACTGAAGTAAAAGTATTTGGTGCATCAAACCAACTTCGTATTACGACAACGTATCATATTGAAGAAACTTCTGATGCTGCAGATAAAGAAGTATTGGATAAATTAAACCAAGGATTATCTAAGGTAGATGCTTCCAACAAGCATGAGATCCTGTCCTCACAAAAAGTAGGACCTAGTATCGCATCAGACATCAAATCAAGAGCGACTAGTTCAGCAATCTTCTCCATTATCATCGTCGCGGCTTATATCTTAATCCGTTTCCGCAAATGGGAATACTCTGTTGGTGCAGCTATTGCAACTATCCACGATGCAATTATTCTATTAGGTTTATTCTCCATATTAGATGGTATTGTACCATTCTCTTTGGATATCGACCAACACTTTGTGGCGGCCATCTTAACGGTAATCGCATACTCGGTGAATGATACCGTGGTTGTATTTGACCGCTTGAGAGAGTTCGTATCAAAACCTAATGCACATAACGAAGATCTTGGCGAGGTTGTAAATCACGCAATCAACTCGACATTAAGTAGAACAATCATTACTTCATTGACGATCATTTTCGTTCTTGCAGTCTTGTTCATCTTTGGTGGTGAAGTTATCCGTGGATTCTCTTTCGCGATCTTAATCGGTGTTATTGTAGGTACTTATTCTTCCATTATCCTGGCAGCGCCTTCTGTATACGACTTACGCAAAGGAAAGCACTTAGCTGAAGGTAATACAGCAAAAAAAGCTGAAGTAGTAAGACCATAATAAGTTTTAAAATAAAAAAAAAGGGCGTTCAAAAATTTGAACGCCTTTTTTATTGTATTCAAATTACTTGTTGCACTAAATAATTTTAGATATATTTGTTGTACTAAATATTTGTATGCTAAACGAAAAATTCGACCGTTATTCTTTCATCTTGGATCAAACGGCCAAAAAGGTAAAACAATTTGCACAATCGTCCTTTACAGAAAAGGGATTTGACATTACAGTGGATCAATGGGCTGTCTTAAAGGCACTATATGAAACTGACCAGCTATCGCAGAAAGAATTAGCTAAACGATGCGGCAAAGACCAACCCACCTTGACCCGTATCGTGGATATCTTACTGAAGAAAGGTTTGGCTGAACGTGTTATTGACGAGACGGACCGTCGGAGCCTCTATCTCCATTTGACGGAAGAAGGAAAACTTAAAGTGGCATCCTTATCCCCTATCGTTGCAGCGATCCGCATGAAAGCCTGGGAGAAATTAACGGAAAAAGATTTCGAGGATTTTACAAGAATATTAAACACCATTTACAACAATTTAAATGTATAATAGCTATGATAAATACTGATATTTGTATCATCGGTGCTGGACCAGTAGGATTGTTTGCAGTTTTTGAAGCTGGACTTCTAAAAATGAGATGCCATTTGATTGATGTTTTACCTCAAGTTGGCGGACAGTTATCCGAAATATATCCACACAAACCCATTTATGATATACCGGGTTACCCGAGCATCACAGCTCAGGAGCTTATTGATAATCAACTCGAACAGATAAAGCCTTTTGCGCCTACTTTTACGCTGGGTGAACGTGTCGAACAGATCGAAAAACAGGACGATGGTTCTTTTATCATCGCCACCAGTGATGACACAAAAGTGCATGCACAGGTTATTGTCATTGCCGGTGGACTAGGCTGTTTCGAACCCCGAAAACCCGAGATTCAAAATCTACATCTCTTTGAAGGTAAAGGGGTGGATTATATGGTAAAAGATCCCACCAAATATGCGGACAAACGGATTGTGATTGCCGGCGGAGGGGACTCTGCGCTGGATTGGACTTACCATTTAGCTGATATAGCCCAGCAGGTCACACTCATTCATCGCAGTGATTCTTTTCGGGGAGCACCCGATTCAGCAGAAAAAGTCTTTAAATTGGCCCAACAGGGTAAAATCAATTTACTTTTGTCCCATAATCTGAGCAATATACACGGAAATGGCACGCTTACAGCAGTTGAAACGATAAATAAGGATAAGGAAACGATTGCGGTCGAAGCGGATTATTTCATTCCCTTATATGGCTTGACACCTAAGCTGGGTCCAATCGCTGACTGGGGATTAAATATTGATAAAAATGCAATTGAAGTCAATACCTACGATTATTCGACCAATGTCGAACGTATTTATGCCATTGGCGATATTAATACCTATCCCGGCAAATTAAAGCTGATCCTCTGCGGTTACCATGAAGCTGCTCTGATGTGTCAAAGTGCATTCAAATTTGTTTACCCGGATCAAAAGTTAACATTTAAATATACAACCGTAAACGGTATCAATACTTTTTAATCATGGAAGATAATTTGATACAAGTAACTGTCGTCGATCGCGATGGTTCGGAAAATACAATCGAGATACCTACAGATATCAATCTATCGCTGATGGAAATTTTAAAGGCCTCGGCATACGATATATTGGCTACCTGCGGAGGTATGGCACTATGCGCTACATGCCATGTTGAAGTACTTGAAGGCCTGGATAATCTTCCGGAAGCCAGCGATCAGGAATTGGATATGTTAGATACCTTACCGGATGCAGATGGACAAAGTCGGCTTGCCTGTCAACTTCATCTTCATAATAATAACAACGGCATGAAAATCAAGATCAAAGGAGCGCTGCAGTAATCAGATCATTGTGTATAAAATACACAATGACTTTGTTATCTATGCAAGTTTTTTTTAGGCGCCTTTCTGAGGCATAAAAGACTTAAAACCAAAACACTACAAAATATTTTATTAAAAGAATTGACCTTATAACGATAAATTTCACAATGTATTGCCATAATAAATAAATATTTTTTAGTTTTTTGGTTCAAAATTTAAGATATTTGCAGCTTAATTCGATTGTACGAATTTTTACAACAAACTATTAAAAATATGCCAAGCAATAGTTCAAATAGAAAATTCCCAAGAGTAATCATTATTGGTGCTGGATTTGGAGGAATTGAAGTTGCTAAAAAGCTTAAAAATAAGGAGGTTGAAGTTCTCTTATTAGATAGAAACAACTTTCATACCTTTCAACCATTAATGTACCAAGTTGCTACTGGTACACTTTCGGCGGACTCTATTTCCTTCCCTGTCCGTAAAATGTTCAAAAATCAGGATAACTTCCATTTTAGACTTGCCGACGTAAAAAGCATCGATAATGAGGCTAAAATTGTTAAAACTGATATCGGAGATTTTGACTACGACTATTTGGTTGTTGCCACTGGTGCAACGACAAACTTTTTCGGCAATCAGCAAATTACAAAATATGCCTTGCCAATGAAAAACATCCAGGAGGCACTTAATATACGCAGTTATGTTCTTCAAAATCTTGAAGAAGCAGTAATGATCCCTAATCCTGAAGATCGTAAGCCCAATTTGAACTTTGTGATCGTTGGTGGTGGTCCTACTGGGGTAGAGCTTTCTGGCGCTATTGCAGAAATCAAGAATAATGTACTGGAAAAAGACTATCCTGAATTAAAGAAATCAGAGATGTCTGTTTACCTGGTGGAAGGCCTACCAAAAGTGTTGGCTAATCTATCGGAGAAAGCATCAAAAAATTCCGAAAAATATTTAAAAGATCTGGGTGTTGAGGTACTATTGAATGTACAGGTAACTGGATACGATGGTAACTCCATTACCTTCGCAGACGGTAGAAGTATCGAAACAAAAACAGTAATCTGGGGTGCGGGTGTTGCGGGTCAATATCCGGATGGATTCAAAAAAGAAGTTATCCAACGTGGTAACCGTATACAGACAGACGATCAATGTCGTGTCATTGATATGACGGGTGTTTATGCCATTGGTGACGTATCTGCATTTATTACAGACGATCTACCTCGGGGTTTACCGGGTGTTGCTCCCGTAGCACAACAACAGGGTGGCTATGTAGCCAAACACATCCTTCAGACAATGTCTAATCAACCTACCGAAAAATTCAGCTATTTTGACAAGGGTTCAATGGCCACAGTAGGGCGCAACAAAGCTGTTGTTGATATGGGTAAAATTCACTTCAGTGGTTTCTTCGGATGGATGACTTGGATGTTTGTCCACTTGATGTCCATTTATGGTTTTAGAAATAAGTTGATCACATTTGTAAACTGGACCGTGAAGTTTTTCACAAAAAACAGTGGTGTCCGCTTAATCTTCCATAAGTATGACGAGCCAACGCCTGAAGAACAAGCGAAAACGATACAATAAAAGTCGATAAATAAAGAATTGTAAAAGACAGGGTAACACTGTTTTTTATACAAAAAAGAGTGCTATTATTCAATGAAAATAATGGCACTCTTTTTTTTTTCGCCACCACCAAAAACGATCGGAAGTTGATCAAAAAAAAATATTTGATATTAAAATTTGGCAGCCACTCCCCATATCGTTGTCAAAGCTACTATCCTGAGAACCTCAGTGCTCATGTGGATAGCAAAGAATTCAAAAACACATTTTTAATTCCTGCTTGCTATTGCTTCCAATAAAAAATAAGTTACTGTTAGACGTAACAATTGTAGATTATATTCGTTAAATTTAAAGACAGTTTTTTCCAGATAGAATTTACTTGCAGAATATAGTTTTTTTTGATGTAGAACCTCAAAAAGATTAATTTTTTTTGTGTAGGTTTGCATATTATTTTAATATAGCTTAAGGATTAGCAAATGGGCTTATTTAATTGGTTTACGCAAGAAGTTGCGATTGACTTGGGTACTGCGAACACCCTGATAATTCATAATGACAAAGTAGTAGTGGATGAGCCTTCTATTGTTGCATTTGACCGCACCACAAACAAAGTGATTGCCATCGGTCGACAGGCCATGCAAATGGAAGGTAAAACACACGATAATATAAAAACGGTACGACCTTTACGTGATGGAGTAATTGCTGATTTTACAGCCGCTGAACATCTGATCAGAGGGATGGTAAAATTGGTTAACAATGGTAAGAGTTGGTTTTTTCCATCCTTGCGTATGGTAGTCTGTATTCCATCAGGTATCACCGAGGTAGAGAAGAGAGCTGTGCGCGATTCTGCAGAAATTGCGGGTGCCAAAGAAGTTTATCTGATCCACGAACCAATGGCAGCTGCCGTAGGTATCGGCATCGATGTGGAAGAACCAATGGGTAACATGATTATAGATATTGGTGGTGGTACGACAGAAATTGCTGTCATCGCATTATCTGGTATCGTATGTGATCAATCCATCCGTGTAGCGGGTGACAATTTTGATTCTGATATTGTTCAATACATCCGTAGACAACATAATATCATGATCGGTGAGCGTACTGCAGAAAAGATTAAAATTGAAGTTGGTGCGGCACTCCCTGAATTACAGGAGCCACCTGCGGATTTTGCAGTTCAAGGTCGTGACCTCATGACTGGTGTCCCTAAACAGATTACAGTTTCTTACACTGAAATTGCCCATTGTTTGGATAAATCAATTTCAAAAATCGAAGAAGCCATCTTAAAAGCACTTGAAATTACACCCCCAGAGTTGTCTGCCGATATCTATCAAACAGGTATCTATCTGACTGGTGGTGGCGCGTTATTACGTGGTTTAGACCGTCGTATTCAAGCGAAAACAAAACTTCCTGTACACATTGCCGAAGATCCTCTTCGCGCTGTTGTAAGAGGTACCGGTATTGCGCTTAAAAATATTGGTCGATTCAAATTCTTGATGCAATAATTAGCGTTCGATAATTAACAAGATTTTATTAAAGAGCGATATAATATGCAAAATTATTATATCGCTTGCTTATTAAATACCCACGATAAAAAATGAGAAACCTTTGGTTATTCCTGAGACGATATAATGCATTCTTTTGGTTTATCCTATTTTTTGGATTCTCATTATTTTTGATTATTACCAACAATTCGTTTCAACGCAACTCAGTGTTAAATTCGTCCAACAGTGTAATCGGGAACCTTTATGCAAAAGTAAACTCGTGGAAAAGCTACTTACATCTAGGTGAGACAAATGATGCCTTATCTAAAGAGAATGCACAGTTACGGAAAGACCTTCAAGCCTATAAATCAACGGATAGTATTAAGATCGGACCAGTACCGGTCATGGATAGCAGTGAATTTGGGCGTTACCAATTTATTATTGCAAATGTAATCAACAACAGTATCCATCAAAAAGCAAATACGATTACCTTGGATAGAGGTAGTAAAGATGGTATTGAAAAAGGCATGGGTGTCATTGCTCCAAATGGAGTTGTTGGTATCGTATTAAATGTGTCGCCTAATTTTTCCACTGTACAATCATTATTACATCCTGATACCCGTATATCGGTCACCTTGGGCCGTAGTGAGATCTTTGGTTCCTTAGTATGGGGTAACAACATCGATTATCGCGCAGCGACGGTTAAGGAGATTCCGAATCATATCAAAGTAAACAAAGGTGATAAAGTTTATACCTCTGGATATTCAGGGCATTTTCCTAAAGGTATTTTTGTGGGAACAGTTATTCAAACCGGCATTTCCTCTGGAGATGCATTCCTGGATCTTCGCATTCTTTTAAGCACCAATTTCTCTAATCTACAACATGTATATGTAGTAAAGGATTTATTAAGTAATGAATTAAAAACATTGGAGGAATCGACTAAAGACAATGGCTAGGATTTTAATATTTAATTTTATTCGATTTATCGTCTTGATTGGAATGCAAGTATTTTTGTTCCAAAATATTGGCTATTATAACTTGGTTGCGGCATTTCCCTATATTTTATTTATCTTTTTGCTGCCGACCGGAACACCCAATTTCCTGGTTTACCTGATTGCTTTTCTAACAGGTTTGGCCGTTGATTCCTTTTACGATACATTGGGGGTCAACACTGCCGCATGTGTGGCTTTGGCTGCATTCCGAATTTTCTTTATGAAGATCACTCTTGAAGTAGAGGAACGGGACTCATTTCTTACACCAATGTTAGGGTTGATGAATGTGAGATGGTTTTTCTCCTATATCTTTTTTGGTACATTGATTCATCATACATTCCTGTATCTACTGGAATCTTTCTCCTTCCAACATATTCAATACACACTGCTCAGTATTGTTTTAAGTTGTATATTTACGGTAATTATCATGCTGTTATTTAGCATATTATTCTACAAAAAGAAAGATCGATTGTAGTAGATCGGTGAATAGAAATTTATTTCTATGAATAGTTTTTTTGCTCGCAAGTACGTCGTTTCCGGAATCTTTGTTGCCATCGCGCTGACTTTGGTTGCCCGCCTATTTTATTTACAGATCATCGACGATTCCTATATACATTCAGCCAATAGCAATGTCATGCGGAAGGTCATCGTTTACCCTGCAAGGGGTGTTATTTTAGACCGCAAAGGAAAAGTACTGGTACAAAATGAACCTGTTTACGACCTGATGGTTACGCCGCGCGAAGTCAAGGAGATTGACACTGCTTTGTTTTGTAAATTAATTGACATTGACAAAGAAGGCTTTATTAAACGAATGGATAAGGCTCGTGCTCACTCTCCATACAGGGCATCAATTTTTGAAAAACAGCTATCCGTCCGGACTTGGGCACAATATCAAGAATATCAATATCAGTTTCGTGGATTCTATGTGCAAAAGAGAACCATCAGAAGTTACCCCGATAGTATTGCCGCTCAATTTTTAGGCTATGTGAGTGAGGTAAACGATAAAGATATTGAACGGTCCAATGGGTTTTACCGAAGTGGTGACTATATTGGAAGAAGTGGTGTTGAACGTTCCTACGAAGATCTGATTCGCGGTAAAAGGGGCGTCAACAATTTGATGGTTGATGCGCTAAATCGTCCCAAAGGGATATTTATGGAAGGAAAATACGATACCTTGGCCGTTGCCGGTGAAGGATTAGTTTCCTCCTTAGATAAGGATCTTCAAATATTAGGTGAAAGCTTAATGAAAAATAAGCTCGGTTCTATTGTTGCCATTGAGCCAGCAACGGGGGAAATCTTGGCCTATGTAAGTAGCCCGAGTTACGACCCCAATCTGATGGTAGGTCGACAAGTCGGCAATAATTATATGAAATTATTGAATGACGAGACCAAGCCCCTTTTTAATCGTCCTATTCAAGCTTCGTATCCTCCGGGATCCGTTTTTAAGGTCGTTTCAGCGTTGACAGCACAGCAAGCTGGCGTCATTGACCGAAACACCGTATTTTTCTGCCCCCATGGTTATAGCTATGGTGGCGGACGCGGCTGGATGGGCTGTACCCACTACCACGGTTCAACCACTTTACAGCGTTCTGTAGCAGTATCCTGTAATACCTATTATGGGTTTACCTACGCCAAAATGATCGACGGACGGGGCCTCTCGGGGCCAAAAGCTTATGACCTATGGCGCAATGCAACCACACAGTTTGGAATCGGACACAAATTAGGGATAGATTTACCAGGGGAAAAACCAGGATTATTGCCCACATCGGAGTTTTATACAAAACGATATGGCAATGACAAATGGCGTTCAAGTTTCAACATCTCCCTCTCTATTGGCCAGGGAGAGATGGGTATAACACCACTACAAATGGCCAATATAATGGCTATTGTAGCCAATAAAGGTTTTTACTATAGACCACATCTCATCAAGGGTATAGGTGCGCAAAAAATCGCTAAAAAGGAATTTACAGAAAAGATCAGCGCTGGGGTAGATGAAAAATATTATCCTGTAGTCATCCAGGGGATGAGCGACGCTGTCAACACACCTGAAGGAACAGCTTGGTCGAATCGTATCCCGGGTATTGAAATGTGTGGAAAAACAGGAACGGCACAAAATCCACATGGAGAAAATCACGCGGTATTTTTTGCATTTGCGCCACGGGAAAACCCGAAAATTGCCATTGCAGTATTTGTTGAAAATGCTGGTTATGGTGGAACTTGGGCTGGTCCGATCGCCAGTATGATGGTGGAAAAATACCTTAAGGACACCATTACGGCACCAAAATATATTCAGGATCGGATCTATAAAGCAAATTTTCTTCCTGCACCAAAGAAAGTAATAGATCCCAAAAGTAAAGATGTCAAGAAAGCGGATTCGATCAAATCAAAAACAGATACTGTTAAATCAAAACGACAATTAGCGGCAATGGTAAAACCAAAAGAAACAATTGTTCACCATAGTGAGGTAAAAAGAAGACATGAATAATCAAAAAAATAGTTTCTTTGGAAAAATAGATTGGTTAACAATCATACTCTGGCTCTCACTCTGTCTGATCGGTCTATTCAATATCCGTGCGGCAGTATTTAATCCAGAAATGCCTGGCTTTTTCACCTTGGGCACCAACTATGGAAAGCAGTCACTCTATCTGATCTCAGCGATTATTCTCGGTATATCCATCTTGATTATCGATGCCAAATTTTTCAGTTCGGCCTCACCCATATTTTACGGTATAACAGCAATACTCCTTGTCATTGTTTTGGTTGTCGGGCGAAATGTCGGCGGAAATCAGGCCTGGATTGATTTAGGATTTTTCAGGTTACAACCCTCCGAGTTTGCCAAGCTCTCCACCTGTCTGTTGCTGGCCAACTTCCTAAGCGCGCAGAGCAATAAAGCCCCCACCATGCAAACACTGGCCATGGGAGCCGGAATTGTACTATTTCCTGTATTTTTAGTTATGCTACAGCCCGACACCGGTTCTGCATTGGCATTCTTTTCGCTAATTTTTGTCTTTTACCGCGAAGGCTATGTAAACAATGAACTATTGATATTTGGAGGTCTCTGTATCTTACTTTTCGTTTTAGCGCTGTTATTCAATCCATGGATTCTTATTTTAGTCTTGGCTGGCATTATCGGTTTTTTTATGTGGAGCTTCCGGAAAAAGAGAAAATATATTATTAATCTAAGCATCCTTTTTGCAGCCTGCACCGCATTTATATTATGTGTGGATCTGGTGTACGACCATGTATTACAACCGCATCAACGTGACCGAATCGATATCATTTTGGGTAAAACAGAAGACCTCAAAGGAAAGGGTTATAATTTGAACCAGTCCAAAATCGCCATTGGATCGGGCCAATTTTGGGGAAAAGGCTATTTACAGGGAACGCAGACCAAATATAACTTTGTTCCCGAACAAAGTACTGACTTTATCTTCTGTACAGTGGGAGAAGAATGGGGCTTTGTAGGTTCAGTAACATTAATTGCTATTTATCTCACGCTGCTCTTGCGTATCATCCATATTGCAGAACGACAGCGTTCGGCTTTCGCCCGAATCTATGCCTACGGCGTAGCTTCTATCCTATTTTTTCACTTGTTTATCAATATCGGAATGACCATAGGAATTATTCCTGTCATCGGGATACCATTGCCATTTGTCAGCTATGGTGGGTCTTCACTCTGGAGTTTCACGATACTACTCTTTATCATGCTCAAATTTGACTCCAACAGGAAAGGAGTTGTTTAATGCACATGTGGTACTTGGAGAGATTTTTCTAAATCCTTTCCAGTACCAGTTGAATAGCTTTTTCCACGACTGCTTCAGGATTCGGCGAAAATTCTCCCGTTACCCGGCTTGCTAAAATGGCATTTATGGATAAGGCCTGATGGCCAAACATTTTCGCTAAAGCATAGATACCCGCGGTTTCCATTTCCAGATTGGTCAAACGGAAATTGTTATGCTTAAATGAATTTACCAAAGGAATCAGATGCGGAATCGTATTATCTGACCGCAGACAACGTCCTTGTGGTGCATAGAATCCCGGCGCCGTCAATGTCATCCCCTTGGGCAGATCAAAAGCAATTCGGTCTAATAGACGCTCTCCGGCCCCTGCTACATAAGGTTTTAAACTCAATTGTGGAAAATACCGAATTAGAGCCTGCTGGATATTCAATTCAATCTCATCGTAAGGCTTTTGATAGAACTGCATCAATGCATCAAAGCCAATCCCATATTCCGAAGCCAATATACTTCCCATTTCAACATCCGTCTGTACAGCACCAGAAGTACCGATACGCACGATATCCAAAGAGGTTAGCTCGCTTTTCACAACCTTATGCTGAAAATCGATATTCACCAATGCATCCAGCTCATTCAATACAATATCAATATTATCTGTACCTATACCTGTAGAGATCACGCTCAGCCGTTTAGTACCAATATATCCTGTATGGGTGATAAACTCACGCTTCCCTTTTTTAAGTTCGATACGGTCAAAATATTTCGACACCTTGGCGACACGGTCTGGATCTCCTACCGTAATGATCGTATCGGCTAAATCCTCCGGCAATAAATTCAAATGATAAATACTTCCATCTGAATTTAAAATGAGTTCTGAATTGTTTATCATATCGTTCTTAAATAATTCAATTGACAACCTTCAATTTTCGAAAAACGTTCTACGACACGGTTCACCTGCATTTTACGCACCTCAAATTCCAGATAGCAATTATTGTCAAATTCATGCTTTTCGATTTCCAGTCCTTCTTCCTTAATAATACGCATAACATCATTCATATTTAGATAATCAAAGGTCAACCCATAGCTATCATTAACTGTTCGTTCGATTATCTGAGCTTGATCCAAGGCATCCTGTGTGGCCGATTTATAAGCATTAATCAAGCCTGGTACGCCCAAAAGGGTTCCACCGAAATAACGGACAACAACAACGATTATATTTGTAATATCTGCCGAGAGCAAAGCATTTAAAATAGGACGCCCCGCGGTGCCAGAAGGTTCACCATCATCGTTTATGCGAAATACATTACGATCTGGAGTCAACCGATAAGCCCAGCAGTGGTGTCTTGCTTTTGGATGCAGGGATTTCACCTCCTGTAGCAGATCTTTTAATTTCTCCTCAGATTTAAAAGGAAATGCATAGGCAATAAATTTGCTTCCTTTATCTCTAAAAATCCCCTCATAGTTTGCATCGATCGTTCGATAAGTATCTTCAAATAAACTCACTGATATGCGATAATTAAAACTGAAATAATGGAAAGAACTATCCCCAGGTAATTCAACCATGAGAGTCTTTCTTTAAAAAATAATACACCCACCAAAGCACCCAGCGAGATAACACCAATATTCATTCCAGTAAATACGATGGAAGGATTCTCAGGTAATGCCCGATGAGCTTTCATATAAAATAATATATTACAAAAATTGAAAGCGCCTAAAATCAGGCCATAAACGACAGCTTTACCTGAAAAGCTCTGCTTTTCAACAAAGATAAAATAGCCTAATAAACCAAAAGCAATCAGCATGGCCATGACAAAGATAATAAACATCGAACTGACATAAGGTATCGTCACATGCAATGCGACCTGTTTAAAAAGGACATCAATAATCCCCATACCAATAAAAACAAGCAATGGGTAGAGACTATTTTTATATCCCGTATTTGACAGGGTTACCGTAGGGAGAGACTTTCGCCAACCGATGGAACATATTATCGCCAATAGACCTACCCCTATCCCCAACAGTTTATTTCCCTGTAGCTTTTCGTGGAATAAAAAAAACGCCGCCAGTAAGGGAATAAATAAAGACAGTCGTTGGGCTACCTCCGTTTTTACCAAACCGCTATAACGGATAGATAGCGCAATAAATACAAACATCCCCGGTAACAGTACAGCCAGTGCTGCATACAGCGGGAATGGTAAGGCATCCCAGCTAATTTCTTTTATTTCGGGCCGTAATATAAAGTAGGTCAAAGCAACCGCCATAGGATAATTCCAGACAATCACTTGTTTTGTTTCTACGCCATACTGTTTTGCCAATTTTAACAAGACAGCTACAGTGACGCTGCAGATAACACTTATGAGGACAAAAATCATTGTTCCGTTACTAAATTATTTCCAAAGTCCACGCTTAGCCTGACGTGCCTGTCGTTCTAATTTCACAAAAAAATCAGCATACTGAACATTCGGTGTCAGGGTGTAGGTCACAGCATAGCCCTGCTCTACCAATTCCGCGTTAACAAATTTCTCCCTAAGATACACATAAGCAAGAAGTCTTCCATAACGATCCTTTTTACCGACATCAAATACCAGCTTCACATTCTTTCCGGTCAACAAAGTTTTTAGATATTCTTTTGCCTCCATGCCATAGTAACCAACTTCCTTTCGTGCTGTTCTCCTTGTTTCGGGAGCATCAATCCCAATCAAGCGTACCCGTTCGCCTTTTTTACTACCATTTTCAATCACAAAGGTATCGCCATCAATTACCCGTCGCACCTTCACATACCGCTCCTCCCCTTTATAAGAAAAACCTAAAAACAAGAAACAAATGATAGTGGCACTCACTAAAAAATTAAATCGCTTTAGCATAAAAATTACATTTGGGCAAAGGTAATAAAATACTTTTTCAGCAAATAACGGATAAAACACAGCATATTTCAACAAAAAAAACTAGTATTTTTAATAAAAAAACAGCAAAAAAAACAGCACTTTTTAATATATCTTTTATGTTAAAAAATAATTAAAAAAAACAGACAAAAAAAAGATATTAAAAATCATAAAACACTATATAAAAGAAAATTACAAAAGAAAAACATCTAAAAAAAGCTATAAAAAACACATATTTTCAACATAAAAAAAGTAATAAAAAACAACCGAAAACACACCGATAAATGATGTGTTTTTTATGAAAAAAATTATTTTTTCTTTGATATTTCAAAAACATTCGTACATTTGAAATGTCAAACAACACAAGGATGAACAGATCATATACATATTTCTATTTTAACTTCTTTTATTTTAAAAATAAGAGCCGGGATTAGATTGTGTATACATTAAAATATAACAAGAAAGAGTCCCGGTTTAGATCATCGGGACTCTTTCTTGTTTAAGGGCAAAATAGCAACAAAAAAAATGAGTTTAAAAATTGCGATACAAGGAGCAAAAGCTTCATTTCACGAGGAGGCAGCATTTAAATATTTTGGACGCGAAGTCGAAATTGTTGAATGTGATTCATTCAAAAAAACCTGTGAATTGCTTAAACAAAGAAAAGTAGATTACATTGTTATGGCGATTGAAAATTCGATTGCTGGTAGCCTGCTACCAAACTATAATCTGCTTCGGGATTATAAATTCCATATCACAGGAGAAGTCTATCTCAACATTCAGCAGAATCTTATGGTATTGCCAGGTGTTAAATTGAAAGACATCAAACACATCGAATCACATCCGATCGCAATCCGTCAATGCGAAGAATTTCTTTCGGAACTTGAAGGTGTACGTATTACCGAAGGGTCAGACACAGCGGCCACAGCAAAGATGATTGCAGAACGGAAATTGACTGATACAGCTGCAATTGCGGGTACTTTGGCTGCAGAGATTTATGGTCTTGAGATTTTAGAGAAAAGAATCGAAACCAATAAAAAGAATGCAACACGTTTTCTGGTTCTATCGAATGAGGTGGTCGAACACAAAAATGCCAATAAAGCATCTTTATCGTTCCAAACGGGAAATACAGTTGGTTCCTTAGCGACAATTTTACAGTGTTTTGCTGAGCAAAATATCAACTTGAGCAAGATTCAGTCTATGCCTGTTATCGGAAAACGCAACGAATATGACTTTTTCGTTGATGTTGAATGGAAAAAACAATCAGACTATGAGGCTGCGATCCGAAAAGTACTCAAACATAGTATCAATTTCAATATTATGGGCGAATACATCAAAAACGAGAAACTATAATCAACAATTTAATAATTTTAAAAAATCAACTTACCTTGAATCTGTCGGAGCTATAAAGACTTACAAAACAAGCATAACAGCTTAACAGACTCAAATACCTTTAAAAATTTATTCCGATGAAAAATACATTAGAAATCACTCCTTTGAAATCATGGTTGGATACTGGAGACAAACCTTTAATTATCGCAGGCCCTTGTAGTGCAGAGACAGAAGAGCAATTGGTATCTACAGCTCATTTATTGGCAAACACTGGAAAAGTAAATATTTTACGTGCAGGAATCTGGAAACCACGTACTCGTCCAGGTGAATTTGAAGGTATCGGTTCCATTGGTTTGGAGTGGTTGAAGAGAGCGAAAGAAGAGACAGGTTTATTAACAGCTACAGAGGTTGCGACAGCAAAACACGTCGAAGAAGCTTTGGCAGCTGGTGTTGATGTACTTTGGGTAGGTGCACGTTCAACTGCAAACCCATTCACGGTGCAAGAAATTGCTGATGCACTACAAGGAGTAGACGTACCAGTTTTCGTAAAAAACCCGGTTAACCCAGATTTATCGTTGTGGATCGGTGCTTTGGAGCGTATCAACCGCGCTGGCATCAAAAAATTAGGTGCTATTCACAGAGGATTCTCTTCTTACGAGAAAACAGCATTCCGCAATGAGCCGATGTGGGATTTAGCCATCCAGTTAAAAACTGCTTGCCCTAATTTGCCGATCATCAATGACCCTAGCCACATTTGTGGTAACCGCGAATTGCTACCGTACATCGCACAAAAAGCAATGGATATGGATATGCAAGGTTTGATCATCGAATCACATATTGACCCTTCTGTTGCATGGACTGATGCCAAACAACAAGTTACGCCAGCAGCCCTAGCAGAGTTGATCAATCATTTAACATTACGTAAAGCTGATTCCGACAACCCTTCATTCGAGGATAAATTAGCCGAATTGCGTAGCAACATCGATAAATTGGACGATCTAATTATCCAAAAAATCGGCGAGCGTATGAAAATTGCAGAGAAAATCGGTGAATACAAACGCGATAACAATGTGACGATCTTACAGGTAAACCGCTGGGATGAGATTGTTCAAAAACGCACAAAACTTGCTGAAGCGCTTTCCTTGGGTAGTGAATTTGCAACAAAATTCCTAGAATTAATTCACAACGAATCTATCCGTAAACAAAACGCGGTAATGAATTCACAGGAACAACCAACAGCAGAAGCATAATGAATCAACAAGTCATCAAGCTGACGCACCCATCAAAAAAAATAAAAGGCACGGTTCAACTGACAGGATCAAAATCCGAGAGCAACCGTGCTCTTATTATTCACTCGTTGAGCAAGGGGCAAGTTGATATAGCAAACCTTTCCGAGGCTGCCGATACGGTGACGTTAAACCGTGTATTGCAGATTGCATCAGCTCCTCAACCTGGCTACAACACGATTGACATCGGTCCGGCGGGTACAGCAATGCGCTTTTTAACGGCCTACCTGAACCTTATTCAAGGAAACTTTATCCTTACGGGGACCGAACGCATGCAACAACGGCCAATCGGTATATTAGTTGACGCCATGAAGGAAATCGGAGCCGACATTCATTATGAAAAAAAAGCCGGCTATCCGCCCCTAAAAATAGAAGGCGGCATATTTCAAGGAAAGGACCGTGTCCGGATAAAAGGAAATATCAGTAGCCAATACATCTCTGCGCTGCTATTAATTGCTCCCGCATTGAAAAAAGGGCTTACATTGGAAATCGAGGGCGAACTGACTTCCAGACCCTATGTATCCATGACCCTCGATATGCTAAAAAGCGTCGGCATACAGCATGAGTGGACAGCGAATGAAATACATATTGCCCCACAGACTTTTTCAAAAAGCACGATTTATGTAGAGCCAGATTGGAGTGCAGCTTCTTACTGGTACGCTATTGTAGCGCTGGCAGAAGACGGAGCATCTATCGTCTTACCTGGGCTTAAAAAAGATAGTCTGCAAGGAGATATTGCAATTGTCGAAATCATGACCCATTTTGGCGTGCAATCCAGTTTTGAAGCCGATGGCTTGCATCTTCATAAAACGGCAATAGATTCGAAAAAAACAGTATTTGATTTCAAAGAATGCCCCGATCTCGCGCAGACTGTCGTCGTTGTCGCTGCAGCGCTAGGTCGTGACGTTTCTTTTACTGGTCTTGAGACATTAAAGATCAAAGAAACAGACCGAATCGCAGCTCTCCAGACTGAAATAGCAAAATTTGGCGCTGAATTGATAGCAGATAACGAAACCTATCATCTTAAAACAGCACAGGTATTCCAACCAAAAGAGGTGACCTTTGATACCTATGAGGACCACCGCATGGCAATGGCGTTTGCACCGCTTGCATTGGTTTTCGACCAGATCAAGATTGCGGAGCCAATGGTTGTAGAAAAATCATATCCTGATTTCTGGAAACATCTGCAGGCCCAATCTTTTAGCATTGACTAATATTTTAAAAACCCGGGAGAATATAGTTTTATACTCCCAGGTTTTATAACCTATATACACGCTATTAATAGCTTTAATGGCAACAAAAGAAATACTACCCGTGGACAAACGCAGTCATGATTAAAAATAATCAAATTGATAAAGTTAGGTTTTACAGTAGTGTTTTCATTGCATTTAAAGGCAAATTTATCTAAGTTTATTGAAATTTAATTCTTATGGCAGGAAACTCATTTGGCGATTTATTCAGAATCAGCACTTTTGGCGAATCACACGGAAAAGCGATTGGTGTAATTATTGATGGTTGCCCCTCAAATATAACGATAGACGAAGAGTTTATACAGTCTGAACTAGATAAACGGAAACCGGGACAGTCCAGAATTACCACACAACGAAAAGAAAGTGATACCGCTCAGATATTATCGGGCGTATTCGAAGGGAAGTCGACCGGAACTCCGATTGCCATTGTTATACCAAATGAAGATCAACGTTCCAAGGACTATACCCACATTAAAGATATCTTCAGGCCTTCCCACGCGGACTTCACCTATCAGATGAAATATGGTATCCGTGACTACCGTGGTGGTGGCCGTTCCTCAGCCCGTGAAACAGCCGCCCGTGTTGCTGCAGGTGCTGTTGCAAAGAGCTTTTTACAACAATTTGGCATCGAAATCTTCGCGCATGTTTCGGGTGTGGGTACGATCGAAGCTCCCAATTTGGACACCAAAGATCTTAAAGCTCTGCTTGAGCTTCGGGAATCTAATATCGCACGCTGTGCTGATCCAGCTACAGCCAATGAAATGGTCGAATTTATAGATTCAGTAAGAAAAGCAGGTGATACAGTAGGTGGACGCATTTCGGCGGTGGTAAGACATGTCCCCGTTGGACTTGGAGAACCCGTATTTGACAAACTCCATGCTGACCTTGCGAAAGCGATGATGAGCATCAATGCTGTACATGGATTTGAATATGGATCAGGTTTTGCAGGTTCAGAGTTGCGAGGTTCCGAACATAATGATATATTTGTAGCAGATGACCATGATTTAAATCAAGTGCATACACATACCAATTTCTCTGGGGGAATACAGGGTGGCATATCAAACGGTATGGATATTACTTTTAAAGTAGCATTTAAGCCTGTTGCAACCATCATGAGAGATCAAGAAACAGTCGACATCCATGGCAACCCAGCCATTGCAAGTGGTAAGGGAAGACATGATCCTTGTGTTGTTTCAAGAGCGGTAATTATTGTAGAAGCCATGGCGGCACTTGTGATTGCGGATCATCTACTTAAACATCAAAGTTACAAACATGCTGCAAGATAATTATGTCGTAGGTGTTGATATTGGAGGCACTCATATTTCTGCCTGTATCATTGATACCAAACAATGGAATATACATTTAGAGAACGTGGTCAGAAACCACGTTTTTTCTCAAGGAGATGCTAAAACGATTTTACACACCTGGGCTTCCACAATACAGGATAGTATTGCGACCTCACCCACTGCTATTCAATTCATTGGCATAGCAATGCCGGGCCCTTTTGACTATGAAAATGGCATCTCTAAAATGTTAGGGCAAAGCAAGTACGACAACTTGTACGATCAGGACATTAAAAGCCTTTTATCCGCTGAGTTGGGTTTACCTTCTACTGCTATTCACTTTATCAATGATGCAGCGGCTTTCCTACAGGGTGAAATATTTGTACAGAACCTTCAGACCAATCCGAGAATACTCGGGATTACATTAGGGACAGGCTTAGGATCTGCGGTATGGAATAAGGGCGAGAAGGCCTTCGATGCAGACCTTTGGAATACACCTTATCAGGAAAGTATCTTTGAAGAATATCTTGTGACAAGATGGTTTGTCAAACGGTTTAAAGAGATCACTGGGAAAGATGTCACTGGTTTAAAAGAAATTTTGGACAATCATAGAGAAACAGCTGCATTCGCAACAATCAAAGATGAATACGCAACACATCTATTTGATTTTATGCAGTTTTTTGAAGAAAAATATCAGACTAATCTCTTTATTATTGGTGGCAATATTGCTAAAGCACTTCCTATCTTTATCGCGGATCGGGAAGAATTCAATAGATTCACCATCCATACAGCTATATTGGGTGAGAAGGCAGCCATGATCGGCGCCGCAAGTATTTTCAGTTAGTTCAGGGACTTAAAAACACAAAATAGCGTTTCCCCTAAAAAAGAATGCTATTCAAAGAGCCTCTTGCAAGAAGCTCCTTGAATAGCATCGTTAAAATAACAGATCCAAAGAAATATCCATTTATTCAAACATAGATGGATATTTTTCTGGGTTGGCCTCATGCATGATTGCATATACCGTCTCTACAACATCATCCGAAGATGGTTTTGAGAAATAATCACCATCCGAACCATAAGGAGGGCGATGCGCTTTTGCTGTCAATGTTCTAGGTTGGCTATCAAGTAAATAATAACCATTTTGATTTTCAAGTATTTCCTGCAGTATAAATGCGGCAGCACCCCCAGGTACATCCTCATCTACCACTAACAACTTATTTGTTTTTTTCAGAGACTCCGCACATAATTGTCCTTTATCAAATGGCAACAAGGTCTGCGCATCAATAATCTCGATAAATATTCCCAAACGTTCTAATTCTACAGCTGCTTCTTCGACAACACGCAAAGTTGAGCCGTAAGAAACAACCGTGATATCCTGTCCTTCTTTAATGCGCTCAGCATAACCTATTGGCACCGTAAATTCACCAACATTCTCTGGTAAACGTTCTTTGAGGCGATATCCATTCAAACATTCAACGACAATAGCTGGCTCATCTGAGCGGAAAAGCGTATTATACATTCCAGCAGCTTGTGTCATATTACGAGGTACACAGACATGCAATCCTCTTAAAGAGCCCAATATCACCGACATTGGAGATCCCGAATGCCATACCCCCTCCAATCGGTGTCCACGGGTACGGATAATGACCGGTGCTTTTTGTCCTCCGAAAGTACGGTAACTTAAGCTGGCTAAATCATCACTGGCAACAGTGATACCATAAATCAAATAATCTAGGTATTGAATTTCAGCAATTGGTTTTAACCCACGGATCGCCAATCCGATCCCTTTACCGATAATTGAATTTTCACGGATCCCAGTATCAAATACGCGATGCGCACCGAGCTTATCCTGTAGACCTGCAAATCCTTGGTTAACATCCCCTATTTTCCCTACATCTTCCCCGAATGCCAATAAACGTTCATCGCGTTGAAAATTTTCTTCAAAACAAAGATTCAACACTTCCCGACCATCTACGATTTTAGAATCCTCACTATAAATCGCTTCTACAGTAGGCACATTGAAGGGAGAATCAACGCCATCAGTAAATAATTTCGAATTATACCGCTTCTCGTTAATCTCCTGTTTAATCTTATACCAATTCAACAATTCCTGACGGCCTTCTGTGTCTTTTCCCTTTAGCTCATGTAAGATCTTCCGGACCTGTCCATATACCTCTTTCAGAGAGGGCTCTACCATCGATTGCAGTTTTTTTGCCGCGAAGTCCGCTTTTTCATTTGGAATTCGTGACAATAGATCAATGGCTTCTTTTGCTTCAAGCGTCAAAGTTCTGATATAATCAGTCCAAGCCCTTTTTTGTTCCTGGCGAACAAAATCCTTGGCATCACGATCCAGTTGATCCAATTCTTCATCTGTAGCGATACCCGAACTTTGTATCCACTCCTTCATTTTCGCAATACAATCGAAGTCTGTTTCCCACTTCAAGCGTTCCTGAGATTTATAACGCTCGTGGGATCCCGAAGACGAGTGCCCTTGTGGTTGTGTCAATTCAGTCACATGGATCAGACATGGGATATGCTTTTCTCTCGCAATATTTGCGGCCTGTTCGTATGTTTCACACAATCCCGCATAATCCCAACCTCTGACTTTAAAAATTTCAATTCCGTTTGTTAATTCCTCTTTTTGGAACCCCTTGAGTATTTCAGAAATATCACCTTTTGTGGTCTGGGTCTCATTCGATACCGAGATTCCGTAACCGTCATCCCAAATAGAAATAACCGCAGGAATCTGATGTACTCCGGCAGCATTGACGACTTCAAAAAATACACCTTCTGAAGTTGCAGCATTACCTATTGTACAGAAGGTAACTTCATTTCCCCTATTCGAGAAATAGGACAAATAATCCAAGTTTCTATTTTGTTTATATAATTTTGATGCTAATCCTAACCCCAATATTCTTGCCATCTGCCCACCTGTGGTAGATATATCCGAAAACGAATTCTTCTGCACCGTTTGATCAAGCCAATTCCCCTGATCATCCAGCACCCGCGTAGAAAAATGACAGTTCATTTGTCGACCGGCAGAGGAAGGATCAGCTTCAACATCTGGATGTGCATATAATTGAGAAAAAAAACGATAGACATCACTGATGCCTGAAGCAAATATAAATGTTTGGTCACGGTAATATCCCGATCGCCAATCGCCATTTCTGAAGACCTTAGCCATCGCAATTTGTGCCAATTCTTTTCCATCGCCAAAAATACCAAACTTCGCCTTACCTGTAAGCACTTCCTTACGCCCCAATAAACTTACGTAACGACTTTCCAAGGCGGTCCGATAATCATTCACAATAATCTTTCTGAACTCGTCAAAGCTCAAAGTGGAAATAGATTCATTGTTTTGGTCAAATGCAGTATCAAACATATTCTTTTTTGTTTCAACAAATTTAACAAAAATATTATTCTATATAATTGGTGTTTGTCAAATAATTTGACAATCAATAGTTCGTATTTGAAATAGAATATTCTAATTTCTCAAATTAGTACTTTTTGAGAAAAATTCCTAATTTTTGCAGATTTTTAATTATTATAGATAGGGATTGAACGCTAGCGGCAAGGGATCAGAAATTCATAGCTTCATGATCTCCTAAGACACTAGGCTCGAGATTGAGATAGTTCTTTTTTTTAATTTTAACTTTTTACTGTGAATTTTTCGACACTACAACTCAATAAGCTCCTTTTTTCCAACCTTGAGAAACAAATGCTTTCGGTACTGACTGCCGTCCAGGAACAGGCTATCCCCGCTATATTAGCTGGCAAAGATTGTCTGGCGATTGCCCCTACGGGAACCGGAAAAACCGAAGCTTTCGCTATCCCGATCGTACAACATTTATTAGAAAAAGAACAAAGAGAACATGCCTCCGTTCTTATTCTACTTCCAACACGCGAACTCTGTATCCAAACGAAAGATCGAATTGCTAGACTGATTGAGGGTACAGGTCTCAATATCGCCAGTTTTTATGGTGGCGGAACTTACGAAAGCCAACTTGCGGCCTATCCTAAAGCTCAGCTGATCCTAGCTACTCCAGGCAGATTACTTGACTTTCTAGAACAACAGGTTGTTGATCTAAAAGCGATAAACACCCTAGTCATTGATGAATTCGATCAATTGCTCGATCTTGGTTTTACACTAGAAATCAATAAAATTATACAGGCACTTCCAACGGAAAGACAGTCTATTTTCATATCGGCGACACGCACAGCAGAAATGGATAAGATCATTCAAAAAAGGCTCAAAAATCCGATAGAAGTCAGGGTAGAAGATCATCTAAAAAAAGGAAAAATAAGCGAGTATGTATTATATGTTGATAAAAATGACAAGAAAAATCTAGTCCGTTACCTTCTTGAAAACAAAATTAAATCGCAAGCCCTTATTTTCACGCGGACAGTACATGCTGTTGAACGGATTGAAACAGACCTTCATCGAAATGGCATTTCGGCACTAGCACTATATGGTGATAAGTCGCAACAGCAGCGCGAGGAGATTATCTCCAAATTTAGAAATAAAGAAAACAGGGTTTTGATTGCAACGGATTTGCTGGCAAGGGGCATAGATTTCCCCGATTTGGAAGCTATCATAAACTATGAAGTACCAGACTCTCCGGAGGTATATACACATCGTATCGGAAGAACAGGCCGCTCTCAGGCTGACGGTACGGCCATAACACTCTGCGACGCCGAAGACAACCAGAAATGGATCAAACTACAGTTGTCACTAAATAAACAGATACAGATTGACGATCAACATCCATTTTTATTGAGCTGGGAGAAAATGCTATCCAGTAGCCAAAACAATGGCCGAAAAGGACAATCAAAATCAAGAAAACGTCGTTAAATTATAATTATTCTTTTACTTTTACCTGCAATTAACAAAATCACAGTCCAAGATGAGTACAATACATTTATTTGACGATAGTAACAATGCGAACGACAATCGCTTAGGGGATCTGGAAAAAACCATCATCATTAATAATCTGATGGAGGTTCCTTTTGCAGAGCGGGATGAATTATGGCGTGATACCTTCTTAAATAATATCGCAGAGTGTACATTGAAACTCGCCGAAACCGAAGTAGTCATCGGTCCGGACGGATTCCCCTATTTCCAGCTGGAAAGTGTCCCCAAAGATCAGAATTTTCAGGCCTTTGTGATCAAAAACCGTTTAAAGGATTTTGTACTACCAAAAGGCTTTGGTATTGCCATTAATACACAAAATGAAAATCCAGATTGGATATTTACCTATGGCGATCTGGTCAATTATTTCCTGAATGAGGAGTTTTATACAGACGAGAGTATTTTTTCGCAAAAAAATGATCAAACCACAATCGGTAAAGATGAAGAAATTTTAGTTGGCCAGCCCTCCGAAACGATCCTACCTTATCATGTTCGTACACAGCTTCGTGAGTTTCTGGATTATTATGGTGTCAAGAATGCTAAAATTATGCTTATCGCACGTAATTATAAAGACGAAGAAAAGGCCTCTCAAGATTTGGTATTTAATATCGTTGCCAATCAGTTTAGAACAGAGAAAGAATTTACGAATATCATGGAAGCAATAGGCTGGTTTTTACCAAGACATTACTCCTATATCGGGTTAGATGAGTTTGCGGTTGAAAATGGTTTCATGCCATTATAGAAGAAAAAATTTGATTATATAAATAGAGAATAAATAATGTTTCCATTTAACGTAAGAGTATACGGGATATTGATCAACGAGAAAGAGGAAGTGCTGATCAGTGATGAAAGAACGGAAAATGTTTCATTTACCAAATTCCCCGGTGGAGGGTTAGAGTACGGAGAAGGTCTATTGGAGGCTTTAATCAGAGAATATCAAGAAGAGTGTGCATTTGACATTGAAGTCGTTAAACATATCTATACCACTGATTTTTACGAAAAATCAAGCTTCAACGATAGTCAGATCATATCAATTTATTATCAGGTCAAAAATACTTCGACCATTCAGATCAGAACGACTACTAAAGCATTTGATTTTGATCTGGATCAGAAAGTTGAAGATAATAAACGTCAATCCTTCCGATGGGTCCCTTTGCATACACTTTCCATAGAAGATCTAACATTTAAAACCGATCAGATCGCCTGGTTAGAATTTTTGAAAACAATCAAATGATAATAAATTTTTAATTTTCGTCGATTTTATTTGTATTTAAAAAATAAACATATATCTTTACGTAAACCAATGGAAATACTTTGTTTTTTTAAAGTATTGACCTTAATAACTACATTTTATTATTTTTTTGATATCTCGCTAATACGAGATGAGTGCAGGGGAAGTGATATCAAACAGACATTGGTTTATTGAATTTGTAAATTCCTAGTCCTATAGGTTTTTTAATAGTTAGTGTGATTTTATGGCGATACTCCCCGTATCGCCTTATTTTTTATCATTTTATTGACTATTTCCATACTCAGATCTTGTCTGTTTTGTAGTGTTATTGTCAAGCAATAGTACTATTTGAATGCGACGAAAGAAGCAAAACATAAATTCTTGTGTAGTACATCTATATCTTTAAATCCCACCTTTGCCAATAGCTCAAGCTGATAGACCAAGGACCGCGGTGTATCTTCATGTTCCACATAGGCAAAAACATGGTCACGATATGCTTCGTTTTGCAATTTAGTCAAGTAAGCACCATATTTTTCACGATAGATCAGCTGTTGAAGAGGGGCACTATTTTGTTCGATTAAATCGAAGATCCATACACTTCCCCCGCTTTTGAGAAGCTTAAAAAGTTTGCGAAATGCAGTTTCCCAATCTTGATCGTCTCTCAAATGGTGCAAAACTGCTGTCGCAATAATAACATCAAATTTCTCCTCGGACAGATCTGCTTGTCGAAAATCGCCTTTAATCAAATGAACTACTCCAGTTGTAAGTAAGTCAACACGTTCTTTGGCTCGCTCCAACATGGGCAAGCTCAGATCGACTAAAGTAACATCCGGATTGGACCTGACTTTCTGAAGCAGCTTCACATCATAATTACCTGCACCGCAGCCGATATCCAACACCTGCTCAAGATTCGGGTAGAGCGATGAAATTGCGTCTGTTATAAGTTCCATATTCCATACCGCATCCAATGTAGTCGCCTGACCTGTTTCTAAATTAGAGAACCGTTCGACATCTTTGTCAAATCGCGTTTCAATTTCTTGTAATGTTGCCTTACTCATAGCTAAATAAATATTTGTGAGCACAAATGCCCAGTTTGTCATTCCATGGACATATCGAATATCCACGTTCTTTCCATAAGCGCTTTTTGCATTCTGTGCATTGATATCGCCTATAAATTTTAATTATTTAAAGGTAGGGTTAACTCAAATTCATTAAAAATATTTATTTTGTCATCGATTCATACCAAAAAAGTATCAATGGAAATCCGACATCTTATTTATTTCAAAACAGTAGCCGAGGAACTCCACTTCGGAAGGGCTGCTGAGCGGTTATTTATGTCCCAACCACCGTTAAGTCGACAAATTAAAGATCTGGAAGATGAGCTGGGTGTTATACTCTTTTTCAGAACGAACAAAAGGGTAGAACTGACCGAAGCCGGTAAATACTTTTTGGAAGAGGTTGTTGAGATACTTCAAAATTTAGAACATAGCAAAACGATCACAAAACAGATCCATAACAATATTTCTGGTGAATTTAAGTTGGGCTATATCAGTTCCACACCAAAGCAGATGTTGGCAACGGTATTGAAACAGATTCAACAAAAATTCCCCTATCTACGGGTCAGCTTGTTTGAGACATCAACACAAAAACAGAAAGCAGCCTTGGAAAATGGAAAACTGGATCTCGGCATTATGCGCGCACCTATTTACGCGAGCGAACTGCTCGTCACTCCCCTATTCGAAGACCCGATGGTTATTGCTGGATCCACGGAAGTAGACTTTAAGAACATCAATTTTTTCAATGAAAATTTCATCTCTTTCAATCAAAAATATGCTTCTGAATATCATCGCCTAACAATCAATACCTGTAATCGCATGGGGTTTGAACCCAAAATTGTGCACCAAAGCAATTCTATGTCTTCTATACTCGAACTTGTTTCTCAGGGATTAGGTTTGGCTGTGGTCCCGGCATCCACGATAAAACAGTATCCACATCTAAAATTGAAAATCCTGAAACTTGATGACGTAGATAGTAAAACAGAGGTAATTTTGGTTTCGAATATAAAAAGTAAGAATAGTGCTCTTGCTGAATTTATTCAATGTATTCAAAAAGAATATCTTAAATTCAATAAAGGTTAGTAACCAACCCCGATTATTTTATTCCCGTACACACTATGAAAAAGATCATTATTACCCTCTTTCACTTAGCGCTGTTACTCCCCGTATTATTGTTCGGACAGGAGACTTCAGAAATTAACCAACGATTGCAAACTATTATGCAACGATATCAAGCAATAGGACTTAGTGTAGTGCTTGTAAAAAACAACCAGATTTATTTTCATAAGAATTATGGTAACAAAAGTATCGAGGACAAGACTTTGCTCAATGACAATGATATCTTTCGGATCGCTTCCATATCAAAGTCGTTTACCGCGACCTCTTTTATGCAGCTTTTGAAACAGGGGCGATGTTCTTTAGATGATGATTTCGGAGATCTTATCGGTTTTCCGATTAGAAATCCAAATTATCCCGAGGAAAAAATCACCCTTCGAATGATACTTTCTCACACCTCGAGCATTAATGATCAAAACGGTTATTTTAATCTGGATGTGATCAATCCAACCAAAAATCCGAATTGGAAAAGTTCTTATAATAATTATACACCAGGCAGTCAATATCAGTATTGTAATCTAAATTTTAATATGGCCGGCGCCGTATTGGAAAAATTGACACAGATGCGTTTTGATAATTATATCTCCAAAAACATTCTTAAGCCATTGCATCTTTATGGTGGATATTGCGTTGACTCGCTAGATCATTCGAGATTAGTCCCTTTGTATTCATTCGATAACAAAGCTAATATTATCGAAGAACCGAATGCATATGCACCAAGGCGTGACGAACTTGCAGCTTATCAATTGGGTTATACGACTCCTGTACTCTCCCCAACTGGTGGCATGAAGATCTCGACACTCGATCTTGCAAAATATATGCTTATGCATATGAACTATGGGATGGCTAGCGGGAAGAAAATAATGGATAAAAAATATGCAAAGATCATGCAAACAGCTGTTAATAGCGATGCAGGGTATGGCCTCGCTATTATGAACGAAAATATGGTAATTCCAGGTGTTACATTAACGGGACATACAGGCTCTGCTTATGGCTTATACAGTGCAATGTTTTTCAATCCTGTAAAAAAATATGGATTTGTAGTGATCACCAATGGCTGCAACATACCTGATAGCGAAAATTTTAATCCGCTGCTCAAAGACTGCATCCGCGCCTTATATGACACGTATATAAAATAGGCTGAAATTCAGTAAAAAAGTTTCACAATTTTTATTTTCAACTGCGAAAAAAGGGCTTGATAAGCAGAAGAGTTGGAGCACTTTCAGAATCATCCCACTATCTTTCAGCCATAAAAATACCCCCAAATAGTTGAACACTATTTGGGGGTATAGCTGTATTTCTTGCTTTTTACTTATTTCTTATTTCCTACCCAGTTTACAATCGCTGGATCCAGTGGATTGGTAGCTGATCGAAAGCGATGTACTAATTTACCATTTTCGTCGATCAGAAATTTTTCAAAGTTCCATTTAATCTCTCCTGTAAAATCGGGATTTTCCTGTGTGATCAGATATTTAAATAAAGGTGAAATCTGATCCCCTTTGACTTCCACTTTTTCAGCCATTAAAAAGTCTACACCATAGTTTTGTTCACAGAATTCCTGAATCTCTGTATTAGAGCCAGGCTCTTGTTGCCCAAAGTTATTCGCCGGAAAACCGATAATAACCAATTTGTCGCCAAATGTTTTGTGTAGTTCTTCCAGGTCCTTATACTGTTTCGTAAAACCGCATTTAGAAGCTGTATTGACAATCAATATCTTCTTCCCTTTGAAATCGGACATTTTCACCTCCTGCCCTTCCAGCGTCTTAAAAGTGAAATTATAAATTTCGGGATTGCCAAATAACATTGACATGTACACCATAATAGTTGCTACGATCATATTTATTTAATTTAAAGACTCAACAATGAGTTACTCTCTCTTTCCAGCACCGCATTGAACAATTCGTTAATAGGTGACTTTAGTATTGTTCCGACCTTGATCTGATGTGCTTCACACACTTCACGCAATAACAGATCAAAACTATAAGCAATTGAGCCAACAAAGTGGCACTCATACTGTGTATAATCCGCATAAGTCAAAATAGAGGCCTGAACAAACTCTTCAAAACCACCTTTTACCAGATCAATAATAAATGGATGGGTAATATTATCAGACATAAATGGCGCAAAGGAGGCTAAAAAAGCATTCGGCCGTTCTTTTTGGTACACATTTTTAATAACAACCTCTTTATTTATACGATATTTAACGGCGAATTTCTCATTCAAATCTTTCGGCATACGCCCATATAAAAATAAGCGTAGGAGCTTTTTACCGAAGTAAGCGCCAGAACCTTCGTCTCCCAACACATAACCATTACCATTGTGGGAGGCCATGAGCTCCTCACCATCAAAAAAGCTCAGATCCGATCCAGTACCAAGTGTAGCTACATAACCTTTTTTATTGCCACAGGTTGCTAAAGCACTACCAAAAAGGTCGTTCTCAACTGCGATATAAGCATTTTCAAATAAAGGGGTCAATGCATTTGAAACCATTTCACGACGGTCAGGGGTAATACAGCCCGCCCCAAAAAAATAAAGCTCTGTAACCTCGTCAGCATAGGGTATTATTTCAGGTATTTCTTTAATAACCCGTGTGATTTCTTTTTCATTAACGAAAAAAGGATTGAGTCCATTTGTACTGAACGAAATAGGAGCACTATCAGGCAATTCCAATTTCCAATCTGACTTTGACGAGCCACTATCAACAACTAAGATCATACAAATTCTTGATTATTTTCCCCTTATAAACTAGTGTATCAAATATACAAAAATTACCTCCAAACTGAAACGACGATTCTTAAAGAAAATACGTATCTTGGAATTCTTATGTGACATCTTTACAATCCAATGAGACTTTTTGAATCAATCAAAGTGCGACGGATTTAATAAGCTATTGAAGAACCAACAAAACATTTTTTTGTTTGATTTAAGCATAAGATACTTTTAATTTTGTAAGCGCATACTAAAATTATTTTTCATGGATAGTGACCATTTAAATGTACCTACAATAAACTTTGAGGTATCATTTCCAGAAGTACAAGCTCATTACATTGACGTAAAGATGAGCATCAAAAAACTCAATCAACCCTATGTTGATCTAAAAATGCCAGTCTGGTCACCAGGTTCCTACTTAATTCGTGAATACGCAAAAAATGTAGAGCGATTTAAACCTGTCGATGCCAATGGAAATCCCATTCCTTTCAGCAAAATATCAAAAAATACCTGGCGTGTTACAACAGATGCACTGGATCAGATAGATGTACACTATTCGGTATATGGCTTTGAGGTCTCTGTCCGTACAAATTTTTTCGACAGCGACCACGCATTTATCGTCCCAACAGCAACATTTCTACATATTGAAGGCTATCTTAACGTCTCTTCGACTATCGTTATTGTACCCAAAGAAACCTGGAAAAGTATATCGACAGGACTTGAACGGTTGACGCAACATACTTTCCATGCACCCAGCTTCGACGTTTTATATGATAGTCCGATTGAAGTAGGTAACCAGGATATTTGGAAGTTTCATGCTGCAGGAGTAGAACATGAGTGCGCAATGGTGGGTGGTGGCTCCTATGACAAAGAACGTCTTACCACAGACATTACAAGAATTGTGGAAGAAGAAACCCGTATTTGGGGATCAAACCCCAACAAACGTTATGTCATTATCACACACAACTATCAATCTGGTGGTGGCGGTCTTGAGCACCTCAACTCTACCGTACTGGGGGCTTCGAGAAATGCATATCGCAATGAACACAGCTACAAAACATATCTGAGCCTCGTAGCCCATGAATATTTCCACTTATGGAATGTAAAGCGCTTTCGTCCCAAGGCATTGGGCCCATTTGACTATGATGGGGAGAACTATACCACAGGACTATGGATCATGGAAGGGGTGACCTCCTATTATGACAATTTAATCATCAAACGCTGTGGATTCTATGATGAAAAGGAATACCTTTCATTATTGGCAAATGATTTTAATATTATATTGAACCGTCCAGGACATGAGATACAGTCTGCGGCTGCATCAAGCTTTGATACTTGGATCAAATATTATAGACCAGATGAAAATGCCATTAATTCGGCTATTTCTTATTATAACAAAGGGGCTATGCTTACCGCCCTGCTTGATATCAAAGTAATAGCAGCCACAGATGGAAAAATAAAATTAGACGACATCCTCCGTGCTGCTTATGAAGAATTTTTCTTAAAACTTGACCGTGGCTTTGAAGAAAAAGAGTTTCAGAGCCTAGCGGAGCGTATTACTGGCACCTCTCTGGATGATATATTCCAGGCAGCACATCAGGATGGCGAACTCGATTACAACGCTTATTTTAATTTGGTAGGATACGAAATCGTGGATACCAACGAAGATAATGACACATTAACCTTGGGCATCACGACCAACAAAACAGATGGTGTAATCAGTGTTGCGACTGTTGAAAAAGGAACGGGTGCCTACGATGCCGGTTTAAATGTCAGAGATGAATTAATTGCAATCAATAATATCAGACTTGATTTAAAAGATAAGGAAATTGATTTTATCATCCAACATGCTACTGATGGTGAAATATTGAATTTCCTTATTGCAAGAGACGGCTTAATTCGAGAAATACCCGTTCAGATCAGAAGAAATAACAAGAAGATTCATGAAATCCGTCCGCTTAAAGACCAAACCTTCCTGCAGGAACTGTTGGGAAAAATCTGGATGGCTTAATGTGAACGTTAGTCAACTGTACCATTTAACAGAAAGAGCAGAAATATATTTCTGCTCTTTCTGTTAATTTTAAAACTTATATCTTACCGAGAATCCAATAGGATCAAATATCTTGAGGCTGGATTCATTCAGAAAATCAAAGTAAGGTTTTACATCCAATGAAATCTGAAATGGGGCTTGGGGAATATTATACTCTATCCCGACAATACCATCTATACTTAAATTAAGATGTGAATCAAACGATTGACGTTGACCATTTATGATTTTGTCTTTTTCTTTGTACGATCCGATACTTCCACCAAAACCATAGTACCAATTTAAACCTGTCGCTAAAGGTTTGTAAATTTCATACAATCCAACTACACGAAATCGGCGGAAATCAGAATTGCTTTGAATACTCATAATACCTTCTAACGCATGGTTTGAATTAAGTGTATGACGATAAGTAATCCCTTGAGCAGAACCAAACCGCCCACCAATAGCGCCTTTATTATCCAGCTGAGCTACAGCTTTATTGGATAACGCACCAAACATCAGCATTCCACCGACAGCCAAAAATATTTTTCTCATAAAAATTGAACGCTTTATACTCTACTTTATATCTTTCAAAAGTAACAATTACAGCTATAACGACACAATGTTTAATTTGTTATGACATTAATCCCAATATCTCCAACTTTATTTCTGATATTTTTTTTATATTTAAGTCAATAGTGATAACCAAATAAACTCAAGTGATATGGGCAGAATTTTTGACTTTATAACCTTATATAAAGAAAAATACGCAAAGGACATTATGGTGGCGGGCAGAGATTCCAGTGGCAACTGGAAAACTTACTCCACCAAAGAATATACGGATGCAATTGATTCCTTGAGTAGGGCTCTATTGAAATTGGAGCTTAAGAAAGGAGATCGTGTCGGAATAATGTCCGGTAATAGACCGGAATGGAACTTGGTTGATTTTGCCTGCAATCAAATCGGGCTTGCAACAGTCCCTCTCTACCCGACATTATCTACACAAGATCTTTCATTTATTGTGAACGATTCCGATGTTAAAGTGTTATTTGTAAGCAATAATGACTTGACTGCCCGTATTGAGCAGGCGATCAAGGAACATGGCATACAACCGCAGGTATATACCTTTGACCAGATTGAAAACCATACTCCTCTAACTGAGTTAATTGCAGGTGCAAAAGAAGACACGACGGATCTGTCCTCCCATCGCGATAGCGTTACCGAAGATGATCTATTGACCTTGATTTATACCTCGGGCACCACAGGGCGTCCCAAAGGTGTTTACCTATCCCATAAAAATGTCTATAGCAATGTCACCGCATGCAATTATCTGATACGGGAGGATTTCAAAACTGCACTTAGTTTTCTTCCGTTATGCCATATTTTCGAACGCATGGTTGTGTATATGTACTATTCAAAAGGGATTCAAATTTACTTCTCTGAAACCCTGGATAATGTCGTTGCTGATATTAACGATGTAAAACCAGATGTCTTTACAACGGTACCACGTGTACTGGAAAAAGTCTATGACAAGATCATTGAAAAGGGTAAAGCACTGACCGGTATTAAAAAGAAACTATTCTTCTGGGCAGTAGACTTAGGGTTAAAATTCCAGGAGCCAGGCAAAAATGGCATGCTCTATTCGATTAAACTGGGCATTGCCCGTAAGCTGATCTTTTCTAAATGGCAGGAAGCATTGGGAGGTAATATTAAGATTATTGTATCAGGCGGTGCCGCCCTTCAAGAGCGCTTAGCGCGTATATTTTGGGCTGCTGACCTCAAGGTGCTTGAAGGATATGGATTGACGGAAACTTCTCCCGTTATTGCTGTAAACTCTTATTTACCAAATGGACTAAAATTCGGAACAGTTGGAAAACCGCTTAAAAACCTTGAAGTAAAAATCGCATCAGATGGTGAGATCCTAGTGAAAGGCCCTAGTATAACTACAGGCTATTATCAAAACGAAGAAGCCACGAAGGAAGCTTTCGATGAAAATGGTTTCTTCAAAACCGGAGATATTGGCGAAATTACGACAGATGGTTTCTTAAAGATCACTGATCGAAAGAAGGAGATGTTTAAAACAGCTGGCGGAAAATACATTGCACCGCAGTCTATTGAAAACAAATTAATGGAATCAACCTTGATCGGCCAGGTAATGGTAATCGGCGAGAATCGCAAATTTCCGAGTGCATTAATCGTACCTGCTTTTGATGTTCTTTCAAAATGGGCTGCTCAAAAAGGGATATCCAGTAGTTCAAATGAAGAACTTATCAAAAATTCCGACGTTGTTCAAAAATACCAAGAGGAAATAAACCGATTATCAGGTAACTTTGGCCATTGGGAGATTGTCAAGAAATTTATTCTTTTACCAAAAGAATGGTCAATAAATGAAGGTCAATTGACCCCAAAATTAAGTTTGAAACGAAAAGTTATTTTAAAAGAGAATGAAGCTGCGATCGACAAATTGTATGTAGAACAGAATCAAGAATAACAATTTGCACGATTATTGGAGCGGACAATCTTATTATGAAGCACGTTACACTAAAAGATTTATTTACATTCGGATACTGGAAAAATATTTGGCAGGTCATGATTGATGCCTTCAATGGATTCAATGATGACAAGTGCATGAAAAAAAGTGCATCGCTAGCCTATTATACAATCTTTTCGATCGGTCCGTTGCTAATGATCGTCATTTGGTGTATCGGTTTCTTTTATGGTGAACATCTTCAAAGTGGTTCTTCTGCACAAGATGAAGTACTGGACGAAGTTACGATACTTTTTGGACAGGGTGTGACCACGCAAATTCAATCCTATCTTCAGAAAATTACTTTTGAAAACAAATCCAATATAGGCATTACAGTCGGTATTGTTACTTTGGTCCTTTCCTCCACGACTTTATTTGTCGATATCCAGGATTCAATAAACAATATCTGGAAAGTGAAGCCTAAACCCAAGAAAGGATGGTTAAAATTGATCATCAATAGACTCATCTCCTTTTCCATCGTGATTGCTTTGGGCTTCTTATTAATTGCTTCATTGATGATAAATGGGGTTATTGTCGCGGTCACCAACCTGGTCATGACCTATTTCCCCATTATTCCGATTGCCCTGATATCTTGGGTAAATACCGGTATTACGTTTTCTGTCATTGTGATACTGTTTGGATTTATCTTCTCATTCTTACCGGATGCCAAGGTAAAATTCCGCGATATGCTCGGCGGAGCTATTTTCACTGGTCTTCTTTTTATGCTGGGCCGTTATGGAATCTCGATTTATCTCAACCTCTCCTCCACGGCAAGTTTTTATGGTGCAGCAGGCTCTATCATCATCATGTTATTGTGGATCTATTATTCAGCAGCAATACTTTACTTTGGAGCTGAATTTACCAAGTTTTATGCGATCAAATTTGGAGCGGGTATTGTTCCATCCGCATTTGCCGTTGCTATTGAACAAACAGAAAAAGTCAAGAAAATGGGCTCCGATGCAGAAGCTCATATCGGAGATACGATTCAAGTCTTAAAGTAGTCACACTATTTTTTTTCTTTTTTCCCACTGATAGAGCCATCTATTCCGATCACATCAATAACCCTGTCACCAATTTGTGTGATATCTGATTTCAGTCCGATCATCACTGTAAAAATATTGACCGGTGTATCCTGTATCTTTCTGAAATTGTGCAAGTAGCCTAATTCCAATCCAAGGAAAAAGCCATTGAATTTATAGTCAGCTCCAGCACCTAGTTTACTGGACAGGTTAAAACGATTTATATTCTCCATCTTAACCAGCTTCTGATCAGCCATTACATTCGCACGGGGCTCACTTGTCAAGCCTATTCCCGGCCCAAGAAAACCGTAAACATTCAATCGGCGCATCTGTTTTCGCACACCACCCGAAAATGCGAAAGTATAAAAATTCGTATTTGCATCCTCAATACGATAGGCAAAATTGGGATCAGGCAGACGTTGCTTGTATTTGAATGACAAAGTATACAAGGTTGGGGAGATAAAAAACATCGAATTTTTAAGGGAAATATCCAGACCAATACTACCAGAAAATTTTGGGGAGAGTATATCTTTCGTTTTGCCTATAGGGAATCCCATCCCGGTGGTTCCCCAATAGTAAACTTTCCGATAATGTATTGTATCAACACCACCCTGGGCATAAGTAGCAATGCTAAACAAAGGAAGAAGAACGAAAACAAGAAGAAGTCTATTCATTTAAAAGCGTTTAATATTGAATAAGAACAATATTAAACGCAGAATGTTCAAGGTATTTAGAATATTTTAAAGATAGCTTTTGGACTGTGGACCTTGATTAAATAACAGATCGATAATACTCAAATCTGGATAGAAACCATTTTTATCCAAAAAAACCTGATAGTACTCTTTGGGTGCAACCAATATACTTTCCTTTTTTGGATGTATGATTTCCCGATAATCGATTGTGTCCGCATCACTGACCGTGAATTCCTCTGTAAAGGAAACTGTTCTTTTTAGCTTAATTGATTTTAGTATCAGCTCCAACTGTGCAACGTTGAAGTCTAAGAGATAATCGAACTTTTCTTCATAAAAACGACTAAAATCATCTTCATAATATTCAAAATACGCAGAACTTCGATAAGCGGTCTGAATACTCAACCAATGTAAGCGCTGCCAGTCAAATTCATAGCTTATCCGGATATCTTTCATTGGGACTCGTTCCTTATTACCATGTTGTATTGGAACGATTAAATCCTGTACCCCATTGGCAGAAGCAATGCGCGCCCGCGTACGATAACTCTGTTTTTGAAAATGTTCATATTTTTCGATTACAACAGGGAGATTATTTTCCTGAATGGTATGAAAATAAGATATCGGCGGAAGATAACATGCTGGAAGTATTAACTGCGATTCCATAAAAACTGATGATTTTTGTTATAAGTGACGCAAAAATAACTTAATTTAAGGATATTTGTAAAATACAACTGGGAATTTTAGCTATAGCATGAAACAAAAAGCGTTAAACGCATTAATCTATGTCATCTCTCTTCTCCCCTATTGGTTTCTATATTTGATTTCCGATGGGCTTTATTATATCCTCTATTATATTATTGGGTATAGAAAGGGTATCGTATTCCAAAATTTAAAAAACGCTTTTCCTGAAAAAACCGAGGCTGAAAGACTATTAATAGCAAAAAAATTCTACCGCTTTTTTCCGGATTTACTTGTAGAATCCATTAAGCTAAAAACGATTTCAACCAAAGAAGTCAAGCGGAAAATGACTTTAGAAAATGAAGAGGAACTAACGCGCCATCTTGCTGCCGGGAAAAATGTGATTGGGGTAACCTCGCATTATGCCAATTGGGAGCTCGGGATACACCGTCTGAGTTTGATCACTGATTTTCCAACATTGATAGTTTACAAACCGTTAAACAACAAGGATATTGATACAGTATACAATACGATGCGCGGTCGTTTTGGCGCAGAAATGGTTCCAATGAAACAAATTCTCCGGCATATTGTAAAATTGAAAGGGCAGCCCAATGTCAGTATGCTGGTCGCTGATCAGACCCCTTTATATTCAGACTCTGATTACTTTATCAATTGGCTGAACCAGGAAACATTGGTCTATACCGGAGCTGAGCGGCTATCAAGAATAAGCAAAGCCCCTGTTGTATTTTGTTATATTGGCCGAAAGGCAAAAAGAGGACAATACTTCTGCAAGTTTGTAACTTTGGTAGAGGACCCTTCTGAATTTGCTGAACATGAAATAACCGATTTGCACAATAGCTTTGCAGAGCAAATGATTCGTGAAAATCCCGAATATTGGCTTTGGTCACATAATCGCTGGAAAAGGAAACGTAGAAAATGAGTAAATTACCAAAAGTAGCTGTTGTCATACTGAACTGGAATGGTCGTTTCTTCCTTGAGAAATTCTTACCTTCCGTCTACAACAGTTCTTATCCAAATATTGAGTTCGTCATTGGAGACAATGCATCGGATGATGATTCTATTCTATTCGTCAAGCAATACTATCCCACCATTACCATTCTTGAAAACGACAAGAATTATGGTTTTGCCGGTGGTTACAACAAAATCCTAGAACGTGTAGAGGCGGATTATTATGTCTTATTAAATTCAGATGTAGAAGTCAGCCAAAACTGGATAGAGCCTGTTATCGCTTACATGGAGCGTAATCCCGGTATTGCTGCGGCACAACCCAAGATCCTATCTTTTCATAATAAAGATAAATTTGAGCATGCAGGTGCCGCTGGAGGTTATATGGACTATTTTGGTTTTCCTTTTTGTAGAGGAAGGATTTTACATGAGGTAGAGGAAGACCATAACCAGTACAATCAGGAATCCGAGATTTTCTGGGCATCGGGAGCCGCACTTTTTATCCGCGAGAAAGCCTGGAAAGAAGCGAATGGCCTGGATGAAGATTTCTTTGCTCATATGGAGGAAATTGATCTATGTTGGCGATTGAAAAAAATGGGCTATGGTATAGGTTACTGTCCAACGTCCGTTGTCTATCATGTAGGCGGCGGGACATTAAATGCCAGCAACCCCAAGAAGACCTACCTAAATTTCAGGAATAATCTCGTTATGTTGCAAAAGAACCTACCTTTGGGTAAGGCAATTTGGATAATTTTCCTACGCCTTTGGTTCGATTTAGCCGCATTGATGAAGTTTCTAATTGACCGAAAGCCGAAAGATGCATGGGCGATCAGTCGCGCACATCAGTATTTCTTCCTAAATATTTTTAAAAATGCTAGAAAACGAAAGAAATATACGGCGATAGAAAACCAGACAGGACAATACAATAATTCAATTATTATTGATTTTTACACGAATAATAAACATAAATTTTCGCAATTGAATCCAAAGGATTTCAAATAAGGCATTTGAAGTCTGGATCGTAAAATGCACAAAAACGCATTTTAAAAATAAGGCACTCTTTACAACAAGATTCTTTATTTATTTTATTTAAACGTACTTTTTATTTGTAATTTTGCAACATGTTGGCAATGGATATTGAAAAAAAGATAAAAGACTTAACAGCAGAACTTAATCATTACAACTATCAATACTATGTATTGGCGAATAGTCTTATTTCAGATTATGACTTCGATCTCAAGTTAAAGGAACTCGAAGCACTGGAACGTCAATATCCAGAATTTGCTGACCCAAACTCACCTACACAACGCGTAGGTGGAGATATTACGTCTAAATTTAAAACGGAAAAACATCGTTGGCCCATGCTTTCTTTGGGCAATACCTACAGCCAGGAAGAACTGTTTGACTTTGATCAGCGAATCCGCAAAATCATAGGCGATCAGTTTGAGTATGTCTGTGAATTAAAATTTGACGGTCTTTCCATTAGCCTCACCTATGAAAACGGGATACTGAGCAAAGGGGTTACCCGTGGCGATGGAACACAAGGTGATGTCGTGACAAGTAATGTCAAAACAATTCGTTCCATTCCGATCAGACTCAAAGAAGGCGACTACCCTGAACAGTTTGAAATTCGGGGAGAGATATTTATGCATAAATCCGCGTTTTTACGTCTGAACAAGGAACGGGAAGAGAATGAAGAGCAGACTTATGCCAATCCGCGCAATTTTGCTTCGGGTACGATAAAACTTCAAGATTCAGCAGAGGTTGCCAAAAGACCCTTGGATTGTTTTCTATACTTTCTGTATTGTGACAATAGAACCAATTTATTTCACGATCACTGGAACAGCCTGGAACATGTGAAAAGCTGGGGTTTCCATGTCTGTGAGCATACAAGAAAATGTAGTACCCTGGCTGATGTCTTTGAATTCATTGACTATTGGGATACTGAACGACATAACCTTGGGTACGAAATCGACGGGATCGTTGTCAAAGTAAATGATTACGCCCAACAAGAAGATCTAGGTTTTACGGCCAAGAACCCAAGATGGGCGATATCCTATAAATTCAAAGCTGAACGTGTTGAGACAACACTCAAAACCATTAGCTACCAAGTGGGACGTACCGGAGCGGTGACTCCTGTTGCTAACCTTCAACCTGTATTGTTGGCGGGCACGACGGTCAAACGTGCATCACTGCACAATGCCAATGAAATTGCACGGCTAGATTTACATCAAGGTGATACCGTCTATGTAGAAAAAGGAGGAGAAATCATTCCAAAAATCATTGCTGTGAACCTTGAAAAGAGATTAGCAGATACAACAGCCTTTATCTATCCAGACAGCTGTCCAGAATGTGGCACCATATTAATTAGACAGGAAGGTGAAGCAGTTCACTATTGTCCCAATGAAACAGGATGCCCCCCACAGATCGTCGGTAAAATGCAGCATTTTATCGGGCGTAAAATGATGGATATCGAGGGAATGGGCGATGAAACAGTAGAAACCTTGTTCAAAAAAGGACTATTGCATAATATCGTCGATATCTACGGTCTAAAAGATCATCAGGAAGACTTACAGCAACTCGAGCGCTTTGGTCAAAAATCCATCGACAATATGCTGGCAGGCATTGAAAAATCAAAAGAGAAACCTTTTGAGAAAGTGTTATTTTCTTTGGGCATACGTCATGTTGGCGAAACAATCGCAAAAAAACTAGCACAGCATTTCAAGAACATCGATGCCCTTGCTCAAGCTTCAACGGAAGAAATTGAAGCGGTACAAGATATCGGACGCCGTATCGCGGAGAGTGTCAAAGAATATTTAGACAACCCTATTCATCAGCAACAACTCATCAGCCTAAGACAGTATGGCTTAAATTTAGAAATTGAGGAAAGGGAAATCATTCTGGCCAGCGAAAATCTCAGCGGAAAGACCTTTTTGATTTCAGGTGTATTTGCTGATTATTCCAGGGAGCAGCTCGCAGAGCTGATTGAGAGCAATGGTGGCAAGATACTTTCTTCCATTTCCGCAAAATTGAATTATCTCGTTGCCGGGGATAAAATGGGACCATCTAAATTAGCGAAAGCGGAAAAATTGGGTGTCCCGATGATTAATGAGAAGGATCTTTTAGACCTTATTCATGCCAAATAGGATTTTTTAATTAAATTTATATAAATACAAAAACAAGATGAACGAGCTTCACGGCGCAGGAGTAGCATTGGTCACTCCTTTTAACTCAGATGAATCTGTTGATTTCGAGGCATTAGGTCAACTTATTGACTTGCAAATCAACGAGGGTATGGATTATTTGGTTTCTTTAGGTACAACTGGAGAAGTTGCCACATTGACTAAAGAAGAACGAAAGCGTATCTGGGATTTCACTGTCAAGCGCGTGAACGGTAGACTTCCTTTGGTGGCTGGCATCGGTGGTAACAATACGGCAGAGATTGTAGAACAGATCAAAGCTTTCGATCCGACTGGTTTTTGCGCCATTTTATCTGTGTCACCTTATTATAACAAACCGACACAGGAAGGAATTTATCAACACTATAAGGCTATTGCGCAAGTTTCCCCTTTACCTATTATATTATATAATGTACCGGGCCGTACGGGTAGTAATATGACAGCACAAACGACATTACGTTTGGCTAATGATTTTTCAAATATTGTAGCAATAAAAGAAGCTTCTGGCAATTTTGCTCAATTCAGCGAAATCTTACGGGACAAACCAGCAGATTTTCTATTGATCTCTGGAGATGATCCGGTGACCTTACCTATGATGGCACTCGGTGCTGCGGGCATTATCTCTGTTGTTGGAAATGCATTTCCAAAACGCGTTACCAGGCTGGCAAAATTATGTGCAGAAGGCAATTATCATGAAGCAAGAGCAATACACAACGATTTACTCCAGATAACAGATCTTTGTTTTGTGGAAGGAAATCCTGCCGGCGTCAAATATATTCTTAAAAAATTAGGCATCGGTCATGATACTTTACGCCTTCCATTGGTAGGTATCAGTGAAAAAATACAAGTAGCAATAACAGAAGAAATGCACAAATTGAACTAAGTGATCAATTTGTTTGTTGTTGAGAAAGTTTAGATCTCGCTTGGGGTCTAAACTTTTTTTCTTCAAGGCGTTGCAATATAACAATATAATACCTACCTTTGCACTTCCACAAATGTGGAATTTTAAATAACAAAATTAATTAACAAAATGCAACAGTACGAATCTGTAATCGTTCTTACCCCGTTGCTTTCTGAAGATGCTGCGAAAGAAGTAATCGCAAAATTCAAAAACATCTTAACAGAAGGCGGAGCCGAGATTGTCGCTGAAGACAATTGGGGTTTGAAAAAATTAGCGTATCCAATCCAGAAAAAATCTACTGGATTTTATCACTTAACTGAATTCAAGGCTCCAGGTGAATTAATCAACAAATTAGAGGTTGAATACAAACGTGATGAGCGCATTATGCGTTTCTTGACTGTAAGTTTAGACAAACATGCTAGAGCTTACAACGAGAAAAAACGTAGCGGTGCATTCAACAAAAAAGCTGAAACTAAAACTGAGGAGGGCGCAAACTAATGGCTAACGAAAATATCCAATACGTAACTGCTCCTAAAGTAGAGGACAACCGTAAAAAATACTGTCGTTTCAAAAAGAATGGTATCAAATATATCGATTATAAAGATGCTAACTTCTTGATGAAATTTGTGAATGATCAAGGTAAAATCTTACCTCGTCGTTTAACTGGTACATCTTTGAAATTTCAACGTAAAGTAGCTCAAGCTGTTAAACGTGCTCGTCACATCGGTTTGTTACCTTACTTAGCTGATGCAATTAAATAAGGAGGACGATAGAAAATGGAAGTAATTTTAAAACAAGATATCAAAGGCTTAGGTGAGCAAAACGATATCGTTAATGTAAAACCAGGTTTCGGTCGTAACTACTTAATCCCTCAAGGATTTGCTATTCAAGCGACTGAATCTGCAAAGAAAGTTTTAGCTGAGAACATCAAACAAGCTCAGTTCAAACAAGAGAAAATCAAAAAAGACGCTACTGAATTAGCTGGTAAATTGGAAGCTATTAAACTTTCAATCGGTGCTAAAGCAGGTGAATCTGGTAAAATCTTCGGTAAAGTAAATAGCATCCAAATTGCTGATGCATTGAAAGCAAAAGGTTTTGATGTAGATCGTCGTCGTATTACATTCGAAGTTGAACCTAAAGAATTAGGTGAATATATCGCTAACTTAAACTTACACAAAGAAGTTAAAGTTCAAGTTCCTTTCGAAGTAATCGCTGAATAATTTTATATTATTTAGTACAATATACAAAAGCGGCTATCCAATGGATAGCCGCTTTTTATTTGTCGCTTACCTTACCTTACCTTACCTTACCTTACCTTACCTTACCTTACCTTACCTTACCTTACCTTACCTTACCTTACCTTACCTTACCTTACCTTACCTGCTTAAAACAAAAAACTCGCGCTGCTGAGAACAACGCGAGGCATAATCTAGGGTATTTGAAAGGGAAAATCTTTGTTTATATCAAAATATCAATAAAAAACCATAAATAAAACAAATAAATCAACAAAATATTCAGTTTTATCTCGTTTTCATATTCAAAAGAAGTAAAAATTATCCATTTATCAAAATAAAATCCATTTTATTTTGATAAATGGATAAAAAATATAAAAAATACCAATATTTATAAACAAAAACATCAATAAAAACAAAAAAAAACACAAAACAAAGGTATTTTAGGTAAAAAAATGGCTAAAACAAAACAAAAAAAAAGAAAATACAAAAAAAAGACCTGAAATAAAAATATTTCAGGTCTTTTTATCGAAACAGCAATTATTATGCTAATTGTTTCTCTAGTTTCTCATTTAAAACTGATTTTGGAACTGCTCCAATTTGCTTATCTACAATTTCTCCATTTTTGAAGAACAATAAAGCAGGGATATTACGGATACCATAACGAACTGAAATTTCTGGATTCTCATCTACGTTTACTTTTCCTATCACAGCTTTACCTTCGTAATCTTTAGCTAATTCTTCAACAACAGGACCAACCATACGACAAGGACCACACCACTCTGCCCAAAAATCAATTAATACGGGTTTGTCCGCTTTCAAAACAACTTCTTCAAAGTTGCTATCTGTAATTTCTAATGCCATAATCTTAATCTTTTTAATTTTATAAACCGAAGTTATATTTATGATACTACTTAATTGCTAAAATCAATAAACAAAGATAGTAACAACTGTCAATGTAATTGTAATCTTAATTACACAAAATCTAATCCAAATTAGTTCAAACGGTAATTAATCCCCTCAAACTTATCTATACAGTCCAAAAACTCATTTGTGAGGTTTATTTTCAGACTTTTAGCTGGCATTTCGACAGAGATTTCATCCTGAGGATCCCAGATTTTAAATTTCAATTGACAATTTGGCACAACACCTTCAATCTCGTTCTGCGCCAAGATATCTTTAATACCATCTAAGAATTCTTCGTTCAACTTTGGCAGAGGAATATTAATTGTAAAACTCTTCGCCATCTTTTCGCGGAGCTCAGAAAGCAACTGCACACTTCTTAATTCAAAGCCCCAGTTTCCGACCTGTCTAAAACGTTCCTGAACCAATCCGCGCAATTGAACAAAATAGCCTTCCTGTAAATACCCCTTTAGCTTCACATACTCTTCCCCAAACACAGCCATATCGTAAGAATCACTGTAATCCTCAATGATAAAGGATGCAAACGGTTTACCGTTTTTAGTCAAGCGATGATTTGCCGAAGCTATAATCCCGCCAATAACCAATTCTTTGTTTTTGATACGATTAAACTCGAGTAATGTCTCCTCGTCTACTTCGGCAGCTTTCGCTTTGTTAATCAAGGAAAGATCAGACACCGGATTCTGACAAAAATGTTCGATCTCAAACCGATAAGTATCCAATGGATGACTTGTCAGGTATATACCGATGACATCTTTTTCGTATTTAAGCTTCTCGATCAATCCCCATTGTGCGCAAGGTGTCAATACAGGTTCAGGCAACTCGGCAGCTTCACCGGCGCCAAACAAGCTGGCCTGTGCAGAGTTTTCATTTTCTTTATAGCGTTGTGCAAATCGGATTGCTTTCTCCATACCTGTTGAATTATCCTCGGCATGGAAATACTGCGCGCGATGGGTACTTTCGAAACTATCAAAACCACCGGCGTAAGCCAAACTCTCAAAAGCTTTTTTATTGACCGCACGTAAGTCTATACGTTTGGCCATATCAAAAACAGACTTATACAATCCAGATTGTCTCGTTTGCACAATGGCATCTACAGCACCCGCACCCACACCTTTGACAGCACCGATACCAAATCGAATTGCTCCACGTTCATTTACCGTAAACTTATAGTAAGACTCATTCACATCAGGACCGAGTACCTCCAAGCCCATACGCTTACATTCCTCCATAAAGAATGTTACCTGCTTGATATCATTCATATTATTGGAAAGCACCGCCGCCATATACTCTGCAGGGAAATGCGCCTTTAGATAAGCTGTCTGATAAGCTACCCATGCATAACAGGTGGAGTGTGATTTATTGAACGCATAACTCGCAAAAGCTTCCCAGTCCGTCCAGATTTTCTCCAGCACTTTTGCATTATGCCCCTTTTCCTCCGCCTGAGCAACAAACTTAGGCTTCATCTTATCAAGTACAGCCTTTTGCTTCTTACCCATCGCTTTACGCAAAACGTCAGCATCACCTTTGGAAAAACCTGCCAGCTTTTGGGATAAAAGCATTACCTGTTCCTGATACACCGTAATCCCGTAGGTTTCCTTCAAATACTCCTCACAAGCATCCAAATCATAGACAATGGGGTCAATTCCATGTTTACGCTTAATAAAACTCGGGATATACTCGATTGGCCCCGGACGATATAAGGCATTCATCGCAATTAAATCGGCGAATACCGTAGGCTTAAGATCGCGCATGTATTTTTGCATCCCCGGAGATTCATACTGGAATACACCGATTGTTTCACCACGCTGGAAAAGCTCGTAGGTCAACACGTCGTCTATTGGAAATTTGTCGGGATCTAAAACTATACCATGACTTAACTTAACATTCTCAACAGTATCCTTGATAAGCGTCAGGGTCTTCAATCCCAAAAAGTCCATTTTCAATAGACCAGCGCTTTCAACGACGTGGTTATCAAACTGGGTCACATACAGATCGGAATCTTTTGCCAGGGAAACTGGAACGAAATTGGTAATATCATCTGGCGTGATAATCACACCACAGGCATGAATACCGGTATTCCGGACAGACCCTTCCAATACCCGTGCCTGACGAATCGTTTCGGCTTCGAGTCCGGCACCATCAGCGATTGACTTTAAACGATTGACAGCCTCGATCTCCTCTGTTCGCAACTTATCCTTTAGACCAGCATCATCCAAAGTAAAGATTTTGGATAGTTTCAGATTTGGAATCAATTTGGCGATTTCATTTGCATCTCCCAAAGGCAGATCCAGCACACGGGCAGTATCTTTAATCGAAGACTTGGCAGCCATTGTACCATAAGTAATGATCTGAGCCACCTGACTCGCACCATATTTATTGATTACATACTGCATGACCCGTCCACGTCCCTCATCATCAAAGTCAATATCAATATCGGGCATGGAAACACGATCGGGATTTAGAAAACGCTCAAATAGCAAATCGTATTTTATGGGATCAATATTCGTAATACCGAGGCAATACGCAACAGCTGACCCAGCGGCAGAACCCCGGCCCGGCCCAACCGAAACACCCATGTCACGTGCTGCAGCAATAAAATCCTGTACAATCAAAAAATATCCGGGATATCCTGTTTTTTCAATCGTTGCCAATTCAAAATCCAGACGTTCCCGAATATCAGCTGTTATCTCTTCGTAACGTTTCTCTGCACCAACATAACATAAGTGGGCAAGATATTTATTCTCCCCTCTCTTTCCACCATCTTCATTGTCCTCAGCAACCTGAAATTCATCTGGTATATCAAATTTTGGAAGCAGAACGTCCCGATTCAATTTGAAGATCTCCACCTTATCTACGATCTCCTGTATATTCAGAATCGCTTCGGGCAAATCTTTGAATAGGGTTTTCATTTCATCAGAAGATTTAAAATAATACTCCTGATTTGGCAATCCGAAACGGAACCCGCGCCCTCTACCTTTAGGTGTGGAAAGCTTCTCGCCATCCTTTACACATAAAAGGATATCATGGGCGTGTGCATCCCCTTTCTTTTCGTAATAGGTGTTATTGGTTGCAACAACTTTAACATCGTATTTACGGGCAAACTTAAGTAAGGTCTGGTTTACCCGATCCTCATCTTCTTGTCCATGTCGCATGAACTCCAGATAGAAATCTTCACCAAAATGTTCCTTCCACCATTGCAAAGCTTCCTCCGCCTGGTTTTCGCCGATATTAAGCACTTTGCTGGGTACTTCCCCCTGAAGGTTTCCTGAAAGCACAATAATATCTTCCTTATACTGTAGAATAAGATTTTTATCAATACGGGGCACATAATAGAATCCTGCGGTATACGCGAAAGAAGCTAACTTAGCTAAATTATGATAACCGCGTTTATTTTTCGCCAACAAAACAACCTGATAACCATTATCTTTTCTGGATTTATCTTTATGATCTTCGCAAACAAAGAATTCACAACCTACTATTGGCTTTAGGAGCTGACCGGTAGGTTCCTCCCCATTTTCCAGCGCTTCCGCATTCTGTGCTTCTACCTCTTTATTATGTCCAATGACCCTGGAAACAAATTCAAATGCCCCCATCATATTACCATGATCGGTAAGCGCAACAGCAGGCATATTATCCTTTACCGCAGCCGAAACTAACTTGTCATACGACATTGTCGACTGTAGAATAGAAAATTGCGAATGGTTATGTAAATGTGCGAATTTCGCTTCTTTAAGTGCTGATAATGTATCTGCATCTACGACAACACGAACATCATCCGGTTCAGCCCGTTTTCTGATCTCATCGGAAGCGGCTTTTAAATTAATGTGTTTAAGCCCTGTCGTAGGAACGGGACCAGGATTGTTCGTTTTGAAATCAACAAAATAACCAGTATCTACTTGGAGCTCTTCCACCGTAAACACCTCTCTTCTGACCAGTTCCAGAAAACAACGTGTTGTGGCTTCAACGTCGGCAGTGGCATTATGGGCCTCGGCAAATGGCACGCCAAATAAATAGGAGTGCAATTCAGTCAGATTCGGCAGCTTGTATCGACCACCACGACCACCGGGAATTTTCAATAAATCTGCAGTTACCTCGGTACAGGTATCCAAAACCGGCATGCTCGCCATTTTAGATTCTACACCATAACGATAAAACTCACAGCCCATGATATTGAGGTCAAAACCAATGTTCTGTCCGACTACAAATTTTGCACTATTTAATGCGATGTTAAATTTCTCCAAAGCAACCTGCAAAGGTACCCCCTGCTCTTCCGCCAATGCAGTGGATATACCATGTATTTTTTCGGAGTCATAAGGTATATCAAATCCATCCGGTTTAATCAAAAAATCCTGATGTTCGACCAAATTCCCCATCTCATCATGAATCTGCCATGCCAGCTGTATACAACGTGGCCAATTATCCGTATCCGTAATTGGCGCGTCCCAACGCTTCGGCAAACCCGTCGTCTCTGTATCGAAAATAATATACATAAATTTCTAAACCTCTTTAATACAACACATTAAATGTAAGCATATTTACATTTATTTGAACTTGAAATTTACGAAATTCTTAGGGAAGATTATGTCAGATTTTTGCGAAAAGTATTAACAGCTATTTAATATTGTACCTGTTACACTATTCCTTTATTTACTATATTTGAACTTGACTCCAATTTCTATGATTAAAGCGATTTTTTTTGATATAGATGGGACATTGTTAAGTTTCAAAACACATCAGGTCCCCGACTCTACGCAACAGGCATTTCAATTACTAAAAGAAAAAAACATAAAAGTTTTCGTTTCAACCGGTCGTTCCTTTAACCAATTGGGACATATCCGCTATCTTGATTTCGATGGCTTTATCACATTTAATGGTGGTTATTGTGTTACCAAAGATGAACAGGTTATTTATAAAAATAACATTGCTGAAAAAGATATCCGTTCATTAATTGATTATGCCAAGCATCATCCCGAGCTTACCTTTTCATTTATGTCCGATAAAGAAATCACCTTAAATCAGGTCACGCCCGAAGTGCTAAAAATGTATCAACAAGTCAACGTAAAGACGCCACCTATACGCAATTATGAAGACAACTTTGACCTGGAATCTGTCATGCAGATCAATGTTTTTATCAATCCGGAAGAAGAGGCTGAATTTATGGAAAACGTTATGCCCAACTCTGTTGCATCACGATGGACATCCGTTTTTGCAGATGTCAACCCAATGGGCCAAAGTAAAAAAGTTGGTATAGATGTTTTTTTAGAACATTTTGGCATCGAACTTTCGGAAACCATGTCCTTTGGTGATGGGGGAAATGATATTACCATGCTCGCCCATACACAGATTGGTATCGCCATGGGAAATGCGAATCCTGAAGTCAAAGAAATCGCAGATTACATTACCGACGATGTGGATAGCAACGGCATCTGGAATGCCTTAAAACATTTTGGTGTTATTTAGAAGTGAATTGTGAGCGTAGCGCGACAGGTATTGCTATTGCTGTTCAATAGCAAACTATGTCGTTCTGGAAAAAGATATTCCAATCTGTTCTGGAAATCTGTCATTAGGGTATTCTTAAATTGACCGTCCAAATAATGATTCATACGATGACTTACCTCAAATAGCATGACTTTGGGAGATCCCGAGAGGCGGATTCGGATAGGATGTGAAGACATGCTATTATATCCGTTTGCAACTGCATTTTGCACCATCGGAAATAATAGAAGTGGCGGTATCATCAGCTCATTTTCCGACTGAAAACGGTTTTCCCATTTCAGAGAGAAACCGGTAGGCATTAACCTATTGACCATTTCGAAATATTGGCTCAACAGATCCAGCTCTATCTTTATTTCCTGGTAGGTCCCTAGCTTCAACAGCAACATTTTTTTTTGAAATATCCTGTATTCCGCTTCCAACACGGCCTCATCGGCTAAGATCTTTTCCATTAGAAAATTGTCTATTTGACTGTTACCAAATGACAATCTATCAGACAGTGCCAATGCCTCTTCATTTCTTACAGACTTTTTACGCAGAATGCGATCGATTATACCTGACATTTCTTAAATTGCTCTAGATTAGATACACAAAAATAAGGAAACATTATGTCAAATATTGCAATAGTTATTGAAGAAAGAGCCGCAGACATAGGTAATTTCTTGGTAGGAAGACTACTTCCATTCAGACAAAAAAGGATGGTCGGTCCGTTTATATTTATTGACCATATGGGACCTGAAACGATCTCCGAGCCTCAGTTCATGGATATTGCTCCACATCCTCATATTGGATTATCAACATTAACTTACCTGTTTGAGGGAAGCATTATGCACCGCGACAGTCTCGGAAATGAGGTCGAAATAAAACCGGGAGCAGTAAACTGGATGACAGCTGGAAAGGGGGTAACACATTCCGAACGAACTCCGGACTACCTAAGATCTATCACCCACAAACTACATGGTTTACAGATTTGGGTAGCATTACCAAAGGATCTGGAACAGATGGAACCAAATTTTGTTCACATTGAAGAACCTCAACTTCCCCATTGGAGCGAAGACGGTGTAAACTATCGCCTGATTGCGGGCGAGATTAACAATCATCGTTCCGAAGTACCTGTATACAGCCCCTTATATCTTATTGAAATTAAAGCTGACAAAGACTCCCTTATTAAATTAGGTGAACATCTCTACGGAGAAAGTGGATTGTATATTCTTCATGGCGCAGTACATGCCGAAGGTCAGGAATTTGGCCCAAAACAAATTCTGATTGCAAAGGATGCCAAATTATGTGAATTCGAAATCAAAGCAGGCACATCAGTGTACATCTTTGGTGGCGAACCTTTCCCCGAACAACGCTATATCGACTGGAATTTCGTTGCTTCGGACATTGAGACGCTTAAAATCGCCAGAGCTAAATGGGAGCAGCATCAATTCCCTGAAGTTCCCGGAGATGATGGCTATATTCCCATTCCGCCAGTAAATCCGACATTAGGACAAAAGAAATCTTAACAACAGCACAAACCTTGGTTGAATGAGACAAAATCAGGTATCCAATCTTTGAAGGGCAAAAAAAGTTGGACAAATTAACATTTTTAAGTTTTTTGTGCGAGAGCTCGGTATTGAAATAACCGCCAAAAGTTAAACAAAAACTTTTGGCGGTTATTCAAAAAAGTGGACAGCACTTTATTTTTGTACAGATACTTTTAAATAATTACTAATTCGCGGGATTCATTAGCTGAATCGCCTTTTTCGTAAAGATATAAGAGGGTGTACTATACGTTCCATCGGCATCAAGTCCATAGCTAAAGATACCACCTTTTCTGCCATCACTAGGTTGCCATGCTGCATATTGATAAAAGAGTGCTGGCGTCCCATTTCTTGCCGAACCATCTTCAAAACTCGCTCCGAGAACGTATTTTCCCGGAGGAATATTTCCTTTATACGCCTCATTGTAAAGTTTGTCAAGCTGACTACCAAAATAGCGCTGCATAAAGAAATAGTCAATATAAGGTTCGATATCTTTTAAGAATTTAGGCGGTAAATTAACATAATTCAGATCCAGGATAAACAATTTATCCGTTCCAGATGAAGGACCAAAATGGGCGCCTAAAGATTTTATATTCAACGCAATCTGATCCAATTCCTGCTGGCTACCACTAAAAAAACCACCAAATAGTCCAGTCGATGTCGTCCCTCCACCGCTTTCAAAATCAAGATCTATTCCATCATAGTTATAGTTCTGGGTATCGTCATTAATGCTTTGAACCCAAGCATTGCGATCTGTTACAGACATTGTCCATGGCATCCCCCTAGTGTAGACAACACGTGTACCTCTGCGGTGAAGATAAGGGATGTACTGGTCGCGGAGCGCGGTCCAAAAAGGGCTGGTAGCAGGTGTGTAATCCGTAAAAACATTGACAATATCCACACTATCAGGAATAGCAAGCATCGTTTTTTGTCCCGCGTTTGATTCAACCAATGAATCACCCCAGGTCCGATAATAGCCGGCCATAATCTGGTGTGGGCTCTTTTTATATACCTTTAATTTTTCAAAATAAGCTATCGAGTCAGGACCAGGTTCCAATTCTAAATTCGGATCAACGCTTTTCTGACATGAAGATACTATGCTGATCAATGCAAATAAACCAGCACATAAGTTAAGTAGTGTTTTTCTTTCTGTTCTCATAATTTATTTTAATCTTTTATTGACTAAAGTATCTATACACTATAATATACGATTATATCGCCTAATTATTTTTAAAAAAATAACTTTTCAATAAAAAACCACTCAAATACAGTAGAAATAATTTACTTAATAGAAAACAAAACACTTCCAGACAATATCTTTACACGCGATGAAATGCTCATTTTTGGAAAAGGGAAATCCCCCACACCAAGCTGCAAGCCCCTGTAGCTACAGATGAAGCCGATCTCCAACAGACCAAGGTCTTTTATGATCTGCAGCATGTTTAATAAAAAAATCCGCAGCTTTCTAAAAAGAAAGCTACGGATTTCAGTAGATTTATGCTTTTGTCCCCGGACGGTTAGCCTTTTTTTGCGAGTTCAATCTTCGTTGAGATTTCATGGACAATTTTTTCCACATCAGCGCCACCACCCGAAGATTGAAAACGGATAAAACCTTCTTTATCAATAATGACTTTAGTAGGTATACCTTTGACGCCATATGCTGTAACAACCGACTTATCCCGATCTTTCATTTCATCATATAAAACATGGAAACTATATTTATTTTCGTTGATAAAATTATTGACCAGCTCTTTATAGTTCTCCTCTTTTTGCCATGTGTTGATAAATAAAAAGGAGACCTCCGGATCATTCACATATTTGTTTACCGCGGCCTGCATTCCAGGAAAAGACATTTTGCAAGGACCACACCAAGTCGCCCAGAAGTCAAGTACAACAACCTTACCTTTCAGACTTGCCAAGGAGACTTCTTTGCCCGAACGGTCCACAAGTGAAAATTGTGCGGCCTCTTTTTTGACCATCTCAGATTTCAATTTTGAAACCAACATTTCATCAATACGTCCGTTTAAGTCTTTTAGATAAGTAGTCGTATCCGCCATACCGTTATTGAGTTGACTGTATAGAGGCAGAAGTTCAGCCATTATTTCGGGTTCTTTCCCGTTTTTGAGGACCTCGGACTCCAAAAGCTGAAAAGCATCCAAAGACCTTCCTTTCACGACCAAAGCTTTGGCGTACGAAATGTTCGCGGTTTCTGAAGGCGACTCCAGACGTATTTTGTCTAATATCCCTAAGGCTTTGTCTACCTCCAGATTTCCCGTTAAGGCCTCCGCATATTGTAAGCTGATTCCCCCCTGATATTGCCGCCCCGTATTTCCTTTTTGACCTTCCGATTTTTGCTGGCTTAGATTGAGATAAACCGGTTCCAGTATTTTTTGCGCAAAGGTATACTCTTTCTGCTGGTTTAATTCCCTGCCAATAGCGAAAACAGCATTCGTATAATTTGCCGTGGATCTCAACTGATCCAAGTAGCTGTTTACCTTCTCAAGGTTTTTCTCTTTTGCATACTGCTGGGCGACGACCCCAAGGGCAAATCCGTATATCCCCCTGTTTTTTTCATCGTAACTGCTTTCGGGAAATTGCTTGCTTAAACGAATATACTCCGCCTCTGCTTGCGCAGCTGTTAGTTCATTTTTTTCAAACAGCTTACCAAAGGCTTCGTTTCGGGCTGTTATTCCTTTAGGAAACTTTTTGCTGATGCTCTTTTTTATGGCTTCTGCCTTATCGTTTTTTTCCAGGCCAGTATAGATTCGCCCGGCGAGCAACTGGTCCTCTTCTTTTTTCGATTTTGCTAAATAATCAGCTTCTTTCAAAACCTCCGCTTTGGACGCAGCTGTTCCCTGTTGGAACAATCCATTGAGATGTTTATAAAGTTCCTCTTGTATAATTCCTTTCTTCGCGGCCAGCTGTCCGAAAGTGGCTTGACTCCCCAAAAGTAATAGGGGAATCGCCAATGTTATTGTTTTTAAGTTCATATTTTTTAGATTTATTCGTTTTTTTATCCATTATACAAGGGCTTATATTTTACCCTTAATCTCATTACTCTACCAGTATGCCTAAATGCACATCAACAATATCATCAACAACATGCTTGTGGGCCTGTTCCAACACCATTGTATTGGCATTATAGATATAGATCGAGCCCGGTTTATCAGCAGCCGGATCATTTGTGGCAATCATTAATTTTCCATCCAGGATCTTAAACTTAACAATATCACCAGTGGCATCCGATGGCAGCTGCACATATTTTTGGAATTCTACCCCCAGATAAGAGGCCATATAAATTGTCTTGCCTGCCGCCATATACCATCTGCTTGTCCGCCCGTCAAAATAAACATAACCGATTTGATTGGATGTGGGCACCGCAGCAGTCCCCAACTGACTGAAAGCTTTGGGTTTATAATCGGCACCATAATCCAAACGATAGGAATACAGTTGATTATCTTGCCTGAAGAGATAAATATGGTTGATCGATGGGATGTTAGCATAGCTACAGGCCAGGAATGTTTTTCCGTTCATCAATTCCTGCCCCGCAATTTCCTTATAGTCATTTACATAATTATATTCGTTGCTGGTCACCCCATTATCCCAGACACGCACTCTTTTATTGTTTTCGTCGTATATACTCATAAAATAGCGCCCGTTTCCAAGTGGTGTGGCAACCCCATTTGGAGCTATTTTATAGTCCGAAGGATCATTGATAAATGCTGGAAGTGCAATTGTACCTTTCCTTAATACATGGAATTTACCTTTATTGACCGCATAGATCACCTCATTATAGAGATCCGCCTGTACCTGAGTCGGGCGGAACACAAAATCTCCGCCCCCTACGTAACTGGACGAATTGTACAATAAAGTAGGAACAAACTCACGGGAATCAATAACTACCACGGGGTTTACAGCATCCTGAACACCAATGGTCAAAACATTATAAAAGTCCGAAGACGAGGCACCGTATTTTTTTGTTCCGCTGATGGACAGGGGGGTTTTCCCCAACTTATCCAAGTTGGATAGCAGGACCTGGTCAAACGAGGATTTTTTGGAAATACTGGATAAGCAATAGAGCGAAGCATCTTTCGCTTTATTCTGGGTCAAAACATAGTAGCCCCATTTATAGGGATTCACAATATTCAAAAAGCAATTATAGCTTGTTGTCGTACCCGTTGATTTGTCTGTGACATGAAACTCCGCTGAAATCTTCCCATAGCGTTTATTCGCTATATAGAAAAGGTTTTTCGTTTTACTTACTGTTACGGAATCCACCTTCCATTCAAAAGTCAGCGCACTGGTATCACTGCCTGATAGTGAGCCCGTGACCGTAGGGTTCAATCGGACGGTATCATGAAAAGGAATTTCATAGATTCGGCCCGTGGGATGATTATTATCCAATAAACCGGCGATCGCAATGGCGTTCACATCTTTGTAATCATAATTGCCCAAATCCTTGGAGCAGCCTTCAAATAGAAAAATTGCCAAGAACAGGATATAGGTTAGATTTTTTAAGTTCATCTGCTTGAGCGTTAAGGTAATTGAATTCGTTCTTTCGTACTATCGCCGTCCGGATACACCTGATGGTCGATAAAATACTGCTTGAGCACCTGGATATAGTTAAATGTCACAGGATACCAGCTGACAATCGTTGATGTAGGCATATTATTCCAGTAATAAACCGGTCCTGGTGCTCCTGTGGTTAGCTCAGGCGATGGATCCGCCCCGAGGTAGTAGATCTGCATCCATTGCTGAAATATTTCTTTTTGATACGGGCCGAAATAGTTCTTCCAGGTATTCCACCATGTAGGTTCGTTCAGAATATCATCAACAACAATTTTTATTTTCTGATTGTACACGTTCCCCGGAACAAATTCACTATTTCCCTCCAACCGCAAATAGAGTACTGTCGGTTCGGTCTTCATCTTGATGGAGCGCTGGAATGTGATAAACAGCGTATCCACAAAGTTATTTGCCCCCATCACCGGGGAAGAGAATTTCACCGTATTGGATTCATATCGGGAAGAATCTTCGACGATGTAAGCATAGGTACGGTTATTGGATCTTGACTCCCCGCCCACACGAATAGGCACGGCGATTGTTTTTTCCTGGCGTTGCAGATCGGCATCCAGTGCAAAACCATAATAAACGCTATCAATGTATTTTTCTACCGCCCGGGTATTCGCATTTGGATAGGCAAAATAAATATAGCTCTGCCCCGCATCAAACTGAAGCATGTTGTCATTTTTGTTACATGCACTCAATATCACAGTAGCACAAAAAAGCAAAATATATCGTTTCATCTTGATTAATTTTGAGGATTATACAATAATTCATCCGCTGGGATCGGTAGCCTGAAAATTTCATTTTTAGGCTGCACCAATGTGGCTCGATCTATCGGCCGAAAGAGGCGCTTATATTCTGTGAATAAATACCCCTCACCAATATTTTCCTTACGCATTTCATCAAATATCAGATCCTTGATCTTTTGTGTGGTCATATCCGCGCTCAGCGCAAGATCCGTGGTAATATTTCTAGTATTACGGACAAGGTTTAGATATTCCATTGCCTTGGCTGGGCTACTTGACGCATAGTTTTCAGCCGCAATCATATAGATGGTATGTAAGCCGATCACTTTGCTCTCATACAAAGGTCTATAATTCACGTCTGAAGGCAGACGAGTCTGATCAAACAGGTATTTGGACAGCTTCCAGGGATAAGAGGTATTGGGCTGTACAAACCAACCGGCGAGACGTGCATCATTGAGGGAGCCATGGACCGCGCTATTGTAAAGATTCGTTCGCAACCAGGTATAGTTGGGAAATAAAAACGGTGAAGTCGAGCCTGTTGTTGTCGCATCCGCCTGTGCGAAAACAGTGCTTACCTTTGCCCCTAACCTACTGGAGAACAAAGCAAAGATATTTTCCATTGGCATACGGGTATTTCCCACAGATCCAATTTCACTGGAAAGTGCCATCCGAATACTTTGCGTTGTCTTCAATTCGGTAATGAGCTCTTCTGCATATTTTCCGGCGTTGACCAGATCACCTTTCCACTGTGCGACCATGGACTGTAACGCGACAATAGCGTAATAATTCATTCGGATCCCCCGATAATCAATCAAGCTATTGTATGGCTCATAGGCAAATTGATTTAAATTGGCATTACGGGCATTGGACCGTATTGGATCTTTTTCCAGTAAATCCCGGGCCTCGGACAGGTCTTTTTCCAGCAAAGCGATCACCTCCGCTGTGGAAGAAAATTTAGTGGCTGAATACACAACCGCAGTCCGGTAAGGGATCGCTTTCGCCTCAATCCCTTCGCTCGAAATGGATGGTCCAAACAATTTTAACAGCTGAAAATGACAGAAGGCCCTTAGCCCGGTTGCTTCACCACGCACCAGATTATAGTAGGGATCATTTTCAATACGGCCTACATTTCCCAGTATAATATTTGTCTGATTGATACACTGGTAAAACCTCGCCCAGATGTTATCGATCATTTTCTTCGGCTCGTCGTAATTATACTCATAACGAAAGGAACGATAATATTTATGGGCTGAATTAGTCACATTATATGACCCCACCAGACTTTCCATAAAACCATATTTCATCTCCCGACCATACAGCGTATCTGTATTTAATGTTTCGTATACCCCCGCAAGTGCCGCGTTGAAACCTGAACGATCGGTGAGCAGATCTTCTTCATAGGCCTTATCCGTTGGGTTTACATTTAAGAACTTTTCGCAGCTCGACAATACGCCGAGCATCACGATGGCAATTAGTAACTTTTTCATACTTTAAAATTGAACCATTACACCAAAATTAAATTCTCGGGCATAGGGATAGCTTATCCCCCGCTCCATGCGTACCGTGCTCCAGCGGAACATATCATTCATGGAGAAGTTAAGCCGTAGCCTTTCCAACTTATACCGCTTGAGGATTTCATTACTGAATGAATAATTGATATTGATCGTGGAAAGCCGGAGGTAAGATTCGGTCTGTATAAAACGGCTCGAAGGTTGCGTAAAAGACTGATCACCAATAGCCTTGTATTTCGTCTGATCCCCAGGCTGCTTCCATCGTTCTTCCAATACACGGCGATCCGCATTTTGATAAGCGATATTATTTTCGATCTTATCCACAAGGGTCTGATTGTAAATATCCCCGCCCAAGGAATAGTTACCAATAATTTGCACGGATAGTCCTTTAAAGTTGACCGAGGTGCCGACATTACCGTATAAGGTTGCCTCGGTATTGCCTGCAACCTGTTGATTATTGGCGTCCCAAACATAGGTAACATCACCATTCCGATCCCGGTACAATTCACGTCCATTGGCCGGATCTATCCCTAGGGAAGGTACCGCACGGATAACGCCGAGGGACTGCCCCTGTTGATAATACTGGGATGGCTGTATGACATTGCCCTTTTCATCTTTTTTGACCAGCGACTCATTTAATGTGCGCAGTTCATTGGATATTTCCTTCAATTTGCTCCTGTTCTGTACGGCGCCGAGTGAAAGGTACCAGCTAAAATCCTTTGCGGAATTATTGAGAATCCGCATGTTGGCCATCGCCTCAAATCCTTTGTTCTGTACCTTTCCTAGATTTTGAAAAAATTTATTGTCATAAAAACCAAAGGATGGGGCAACATTAACGGTGGAAATCATGCGGTTGGTAACCCGGTCATAAAAGGAAACATCAACTTTCAGAAAATCACCCATGATGCCAAATTCGGCACCTACGCTCCTTTGCTGCTGCTCAGGCCAGCGCACCGCTGGATTTCCCTGCCCGCTGTAGATGGCGGCATATTGATTGTAATAATTACGTCCCGACAGAAAGTTGTATGATGTGCTCACCATACCCACATTAAATTCACTGACCGTACTTGAGGTACCAGCATTCAGATACCAGCGTAATCTTGTCAGAAAATCATTTTTAAACCATTCTTCGTTATGCATGTTATAGGAAAATCCAGCGCTCCAAAAGGTTCCAAAACGATTTTGACTTCCATAGATGGAGGCACCATCCGAGCGCAACGTGCCACTGACATTATATTTATTGTCGTATGTATAGAACAAGGAACCCAAAAAACCGACAGACCGCACCGGCAATGACGTTGACTCAGGCAGTGACCCAGCCGCATATTGCAAAGCCATTTGTGGCGTCATAAAACGATCATCCACATACCCTGTCACTGTATTCCGATTTCCGACGGTATTCTGCTTTCGGATCTCAGCAACGGCATTGGCCACCAATTGATGTTTGCCAAATTTGTTGGAATATTGCATATCTACTTTTCCTTCGTATTTGGTGAAATTCTGATTTCCAAAGGTATAGGAACCTTTCAGATTAGCATCCGCAATATTGGTGTAATCCGTATGAAATGGTGATTTATACTTGTCTATATCGGCGCTTGTCCTTACTATAGTTCCAGAGGCCCTCACTATTAATTTGGGCAACGCAAACCATTCGATGGACATATTGTTCTGCAAGGTTTGGCTTACCTGATCACTACGGAAACCAAGTCCTGCGTTATAGAGTGGGTTGAACATCGTTGATCCCCAACTATACCACTGTCCGAGTTCCCCAAAACGGATGTTGTATTTTCCTTGCTCATCATAAATTTTCTCATAGGGATTGAGTTTGGTATAGGTATCGAAACTCCCGTACGGACTATCGTATGCTTTCGTATAAAGATAGGTAGCCACATTGCGGAAGGTAATAACATTAGGTATCCGATAGATCAGTGTAAAACCTGCATTTCCGCGTGTTCTACCCGACTCCTTCATGACGCCTTTGTTATCAAAATAACCACCTTCAAGACTATAACGCACTCCATTCCCCCCGCCTTCCATCCGCAGGCTATGATTGATGGAAACTGTATTTCGAACCGGTTGCTTCAACCAATACGTATCTACTCCGCTCAACACATCTTGTTCACGTTTGGTCAGTAGATTATTATACTGCTCCTGCTGAATCAGATCCCAGGCAGCATCGCCGCTTTTTGATGTGTATAAATCAGCCAGTTTTTCATACTGCAATTTCTCAGTAGCATTCATCAGGTTATAATCCGATAGGTCCACCATGGACACCGATGGCTTCATGTCATAGGTTACCGTAAACTTACCGTCTTTGGGCAATCTGGTTTCGATAACAACCACACCATTCCCCCCACGGGAACCATACAAACTTGTAGAACTCGCATCTTTTAAAATAGAAATTGTTTCAATGCGGTTAACATCAATGTCGTACAAAGTAGTGATCGGTACTTCGAAACCATCCATAATAATCAATGGAGCATTGACGGCATATTCTCCCACACTGGAGACCCCTCGAATGTTGATCTGTGGCATTACGTTGGGATTGGACCCCGCATTTACCCGTTCGTCTACCTTAAAAGAAGGATCCAAAGCCTGCAGTACCGTAAAGATGTTTGTGGAATTAAACTTTTCCAGCTCCTGTCGGGTCACCATGGTCGCCGCTCCTGTAAAATTATCGCGGCGCACCCGCGTATAGCCCGTCACTACCGTTTCATCAATTTTATTCTCGACCTGACGCATAATCACTTGTAGTGGCTCCCCCGATGCTACTTTGACCTGCTGAGTTTCATAGCCTATCATCGAAAATATCAGTTCCAACGGTTCATTAACAACAACATAAAACTGGCCATTTTCTCCAGATAAAACGCCATTACGCGTACCACCCAAAATTTTAATAGAGACCCCGGCCAAAGGCTTTCCCCCCGCATCCCGGACACGCCCTTCTACCCGTATCTGGCGTTGTTCTGTTGCTTGATGTTTGTGTTTACTAGGCTGGTCATTGCTTGTTCTATTTGGCAATGATTCTTTCCGACGTACCAAAATGGTATTATTGCGAAAAATCAAATCGACATCCTGCCCAGCAGCAATTTCCCGTAACACCTGCTCGATATCTTTGTCTTTCACCTGAATACTGATCGGCTTACTGCCTCTAAGTAAGGCTAAATCACCAATCAGATCTACATTAGCTTGCTTTCGAATCTTCTCCAGGACCGAATACATGGAACTTTTGCTTTCTTTAAGTGTAATGCGCTGCGCCATTGCTGTCCCAACAAAGCCCGATAAAAGCAGTCCGCTCAGCATCAACTTCGACAGACATTTACCGACATCTTTGGGCAAAACGGTAGCTGCCATTCTTTTTTCAAAATGGTAAACTTTCAATTTCATAAGGTTAGTTTTTGTTAGTTTGTCGTTCCTCTATTTGATGTATATGTAATTATTTTTCATAGTATAGTTCATAGGATGTACCTGCGCCATCAGGTCCAGTACCTCTTTGAGGCTTTTATCGCGTCGTACACGTCCGAATAACCGGACTTGCGCCAAACTATTATCTACCTTGATCTCCACGCCGTACCAAGCACTTAATTTTCGGGACAATTGTTCCACATTCAGATCGTTCAGATCAAAATAGCCTTCTTTCCAATCGATGTAACGGGCAATATCTTTGGCCTCGATAATCTTCTTTCCATCATATACTTGATTAGGCCTGATTCGCACGGAAAACTGGTCCTTTCTACTCTGTTCCAAGCTTGATCCCCGATCGGAGAAAGCTACTGCTCCTTCAAGCAACGCCGTTTCATTGTTAGTTGTAAAATCTGCGTTGAATTTCGTTCCCAGTACTTGGATTGTCTGCTTATTCCCACGTACAAAAAATGGAACTCTTCTACCCGTTCGCCCTTGTTTGGCAACTTCAAAATAACCCTCGCCCCGTAGCGCTACCTCTCGAATATCAGCCCCAAAAGAAATCGGATAACGTAATTCACTATTGGTATTCAGCCAGACCTTAGTACCATCAGCGAGCTGTACATGTGCTGTACCGCCTGTTTTCGTACGAATTGTATTGTACACGATTTTTGATTTATGGGCAGGATCAGTTAGATAGATAATCTGATCGTCATTCGTCCTGACGATGCGGTAGCCACCTGCATTTAAGGTGTCATTACGTTTTAACTTATCCAGGTCGTATTCTATATTATTTTCCAGTACGACAATGGCATTGGATTTTATAGGTGCCTTGACATCTTCAATGTTTGCATACTGGAAATGATCAGCTTGCTTGCTCCAATATATAGAGACCGTTGTTGACAACAAAATAAGGATACTTGCAGCGGCCATCCACTTCCATCTGGATTGTTTTTTGCGTTTTTTGATAAAAGGCATTTTGTTGTCCAGATTTTCCAAAAGCATCAACATCTGACGATCTTGAGGTTCGGGAAAACGATCTAACTGATCCAACCAAAGCTCAACCAAAGTTATTTCCTCCGCGGAACATTCCCCAGCTTGATACTTTGCGAAAAGTGAATCATCGATCTTCATAGTAATAATTGTTAGTTCAGCTTTAATGCTGCTATACTAAGGTAAACGGCGCTGCCTAACGATTGTCCCTCAAAAAAATAAAAAAAGTAAAAAAGACGAAAAATTAGAGCGTATGATTTTTAAAGTAGATGAATATTGATTGCGTACCGTCTTTTCAGAAAGCCCCAGCATAGCTGCTATTTCGGGGTTGGAATAACCTTGCAAGCGTAATTTTAAAACCGCTTGATATTGCGGACCGTAGCGATGGAGTACAGCGAAGATGGAATCACGAAAAGACTGCGCGCGAACATGTTCATCAGCCTCTTCAAATGCAAATTCATTAACATAGGATTTTAGATCTTCCAAATAGCCCTGTGCGTTATTTTCCTTAGCAAAATAGTCTATAATACGACGTCGGAGCGCCGTAAAAAGATAGGCCTTAAAATCATTTTGGTAGTCGATGGAGTATCTGTTGTTCCAAGTGCGAATAAAGACATCCTGTACTAGATCTTCACCAGCTTCTTCGCCGACCCGTTTAATCGCATAAACGAGCAGAGCTGCTTTATATCTTTCATACAGCATATGAAATGCCCCGTCTTGGTTCTTGGAAACCAAAAGGAGTAGTTCCTCATCACTCAAACTTTCCAACTTAGGCATGATGTATTGATTTGGACAAAGATAGTTTTTAGATTTTTTGTATCCAAAAAGATCCCACAACGTGAAAACCGCTATTCCTAGAAAAAGATCCCTCTGGCTATTTTACTTCCTTAGAAATATCTTATGTAACTTTTTATTATTGTAAACGCCACATATACATTACTTCCTCTAGCATGTAATATGATAATCGTTCAACAAAAATAGTAAAATCACAACAAAGACTACTAATTAAGTAGATTTTTTTATTAAAGCTGTCGAGTAACACGAAGTGTGGGTTCAGCCTACCTTCAAACATTAAGCCTATTAAGACTTGATTTAGGAATACTTGTTAATCAAAAACTGCTTATTATTTATTACTGCTTGAATAATTCATTCCCAATGAAGGAATTAACTTGATCTCTTTCGTTAAAAAAAGTTAAAAACCAATTTGTCAATTCTTAGGATATGATTACCTTTGCGCAAATTTTACCTTATTTAGATCAAAACTAAATAAAGAAAAACAGTCTATAAAAATCATATGTATCAAATTTTTACTTTTTTGAGCATCACTTTGCTTTCCTGTTTTGCCCTTCAAGCGCAAAATATTCAAGGTATCGTGCATGACAAGAGCACGGGTGTGATCGTACCGGGAGCGAGTATAATCATCAAGGAACGTCCCCAGGGCGGAACTGTCGCCGATGCCAACGGAAAATTTAATCTTGTACTTCACAATGGGGAGACCTTGCTGATTAAAATGGTTGGCTATAAAAGCTACGAACGTTATTTTGCCAAGGTACAGGAAGGACAACAAGTCGAGATTAGTCTTGAATCCGGTGTTGCACTGGACGAAGTATTGGTCACAGCAAGTTTGGCCAATTCACGGAGCAAACGAGCAATTGGCACCAATGTCGATCATATTGATGCCGCAGATATTGTCGCAAAAAGTAATCCCTCTTCTCTAGCGGAACTCGTAAACGGAAGAATTAGCGGCGCCCAAGTATACAATACCAATGGAAAAGTAGGTATGCCCATCCGTTTTGATATTCGTTCGGCAGCAACCTTCAGTATGGAACGGGATCCCCTGATCTTTATCGATGGGGTACGCTACGGTAGTAGTAATACTGCTGATGTAAACTCCTCACAGGAAGCGATGAGTGCGCTGAATGACTTACCGATGAACGATATTGCTTCTATCGATGTGATCAAAGGACCAGCAGCAGCAGCATCTTATGGTGCAGAAGCAGCTAACGGTGTCGTTATTATCCAGACCAAACGTGGTTTGAGTGGCAAAAAAGATGTGGCTGTCAATATAAAATATACTGGAGGTTTCAGCGAACTCGCCAATAAATACACAAAATATGTCAACAACGATGCCCTGAATAACTTTTTTGAACGCGGTCATCAAAATCAGTACTATGCCAATTTATCGGCACAATTTGACCAGTCAAACAGCCTATTCTTTTCGGCCAACTCCAATACCACTTCAGGTATTGTTCCGGGTAACAAAGACAACAGACAGACCTTTCGTGCCGGATACGATTTGACCAAAGACAATTTCAAACTGGGTTTCACCGCTGGTTATGTCAAAGGGAAACTGAGCATCCCGCAATCTGCTTCAGGACGTGATGATGCCATCTGGAATCTGATGCGCGATCAGACGCCTTGGCCTTTTATTTCCGAAGAAACCTGGCGTGCCATTGAGAAAAGTTATTCCAATGACCGCTTTACAGGAAGTGTAAAATTAAACTATACGCTTCCCTATAATATCAAGCTGGAAAGTCTTGTGGGGCTTGACCTCAATCGGATCGATGGGTTGAACTATCTTCCTTATGGCTATCTACAGGGTACAAACAGTACCGGTGCCAAACAGGTCAGTGACCGTAAAAACCAGAATATCAACTGGGATGTCAAGTTGTCGCGCAACTTCGCCCTAGCGGATAAATGGCAACTGAATCTAGCCTTATTATCACAGTTGACGAAATCTACAGAAACCGTCAGTGGTATCAGCGTACGCAATTTTGCTGTACCGGGGATTAGTAACATCTCCTCGGCAGCTGAAATTTTAGGTACAACCGATACTTATTTCGAAAAACGTACCCATGGTATCTATGGTGAGGCATTTTTAAGCTACAACAATCAGTTGTTTATCAATACCGGGGTCAGAAGAGACGTATCTAATATGATCGGTCGGAATGTAGCCAGTATCTGGTATCCGACAGTGAGTGTTGCTTACAATGTGAAACCGTTTGAATTTATGCAAGGTAAGATAGACGAATGGAAAATAAGGGCCGCTTATGGTGAGTCTGGTCGTTTACCATATCCAAATGATGCGCAGACAGCCTATCTTATTGAAAACTCTTCGTTTGGCACCTTGGTCAGACCATTGCGTAAAGGCAATCCTGATATCAAACCAGAGCGCACCGGTGAGTTTGAGATCGGTACGGATCTCAGCTTTTTCAAACAACGTTTAGGCTTTACCTACTATTTGCAAAACACACGCGATGCGATTGTATACACCACATTATTGCCTTCTTTGGGCTGGCCTTCAAGCTTAAGCGGGGACTATCCCGAAAATGTAGGTAAAATTCGCGGTAAAGGGATTGAAGTCACTTATAATAGTCGTGTTTTTACAAGCAGTAATCAGAAAAACAGTTTGGATCTCTTCGTGATCTTCAATCACCAGTCCAATAAAGTCATCAGCTCAGGTGGAAATGATATTATCAACACGGTCAATCTGATCCGTCCGGGACTCCCAGCATTCTCTTTCTATACCGGTGTATCCGAAGGCGCTAATTTCAATAGTAGCGGCGTTTATACAGGTGCTAAAGAAAGTACTCCACAGGTATTGGGTAAACCTTTTCCTACTTACAATGGTTCATTTGGGTTCAATCTACAATTGGTCAATAACCTCCGTATCCAATCTTTGTTTAACTATTCAAAAGGCGCTAAGGTCTATAATATCTCTAATAGAAATGTAGCCAGCCAAGGGAATAACTTCAAAGCAAGCGAGGATCTCAAAGCATTGCTTGCTACGCAGACACCAGGCACACCGGAGTATATTGCGACAGCGAATGAACTTGCCCAATATGCTGGTCCTCGTGGTAATTTTATTGAGAAAGCCGATTTCATCCGTTTGAGCAATGTCACCATCTCCTATGATTTAGGTGCTTGGGCCAAGAAACAAACCAATGGCCTATTCAAAAGCTGCGTGCTATCATTAACAGGAAACAACCTGTGGCTGACGACCAACTATGGTGGCATCGAACCACAAATAGATTCGCAGGGTGGTAGTAAACGTACGCGTGGTATCAGCTATCTATCATCCGACTGGACTGCAGTACCGGCTCCACGTAGTTATGCCATGAGTGTAAATATTGGTTTTTAAAAATGATAATTATGTCTATCAAAATAAAAGATTTTTGGAAAGCCGGATTAGTCTGCATGGCAGCACTTTCCCTTTCCTCCTGTGACAAGTGGGTAAATGACACCAAGCTGCCAGACAACACCATTGATGAATCTCAGTTAAACAACATCGCCATGCTTGGTCGTATTGAGAAAGGTACTTATGTCTACGGTCCTGTCATCGCCGGTGTATGGCGTGCCGGTGCGACATCCGCGTCGGATCTATTGGTTGCTTCCGGTGCTATTGTGGATGAAATTGTTCCTACCGCAGTTCCAAACTCTCCTTTTTATAAGGAATTGGATGAGGATAAATTAACACCGGACAACACGTCACTCTTTAGCGTGTGGTCCAATGTACAAAATTACCGTGCACGTGCCGAAGATGCAATTGCCAATGCGGAATCTTTAAATCCAACAGATGAAGATGGTATCAAGATCAAACAAGCGGCTTTGGTCAATGCCCGGTTACATGCCGGTTATGCCTGGTTGCTGATGGCGGATTATTTCAGTGTCAGCAATAGCAGCCACTCTGTCTACGCAGACCACAAAGAGGTCAGTCATCAGGAAGCTTATACCAAAGCACAGACTTACTGGCAACAGGCACTTCCTGCTGCCAACGATACCGAGAAACGATTGCTTCATGCCTTACTGACAAAGCTGGGAATCCATACCAACAATTACCCCTTGGCTGTCCAGCATATCAACCAGTCGTTTACAGCAATGGAAAACTTCAGCTTTCTGAATACCGTAGGTACTGTCAGCAACGGTTTCTTTAATGCGCTAAATATCAACTCAAGAGATGCGGCCGTTGATCCAAGTTTGGTTACCGCATCAAAAACAACAGCAGACAAAGCCCGTATTCCGGTTGTAAAAGCTGCCAAAGGACATTGGTCACTGACCTTGTTTAAGGAAAGAGATCCACTACTTGTCAGCGATTTTGATGAAATGCAATTAATCCGTGCTGAATTAGTTGTGCGTGAACTGATCCCGGGTAATGCTGTGGAACTTGTTAATTCGGTTATTTCGAAATATGACGCTTCGGGAGCATCTAATTATACCTCATCCACAACCCTAACGCTGAATGACATCGTTGCTGTCCGTCGGATATTTTTATCCTGGCGTGGTACACGTATCATCGATCTGAGAAGGTTCAAAATTGATGGTGATGTCAATCCAGGTTTCACCCAGCGCAAATGGCAATGGATCGGTATACCCGAAATTGAAACACAGTAACAGTAATGGTGGTAGCCGTATCAAATAGATCCTATTCAAATGGATCGTAAACCTACCCCATCGTTGATTCGACAGGTATAGCTGGAAAAGATTAAAATAAGGCCGTGAGAATTTGTTATTCTTCACGGCCTCTCTATTATTATAAAAAACCTAATATGTACCTCAGTTACCTACTTTGTAGCACATTACATATATAACAGCTGAGAGCCCCAATTCTCCCTAAAAAATAAAAGTTTTCAAGATTTACCCTAATCCATGACTAGTTTTATCAGCAATAAAGTTATTACACTTGATTACCAACAACCACATGTCATCAATTTCACCTTGTGGGTTGTAGCTGGATTTCCGGGATTGAACGATTACGATCATTAATATCTACCGCTATAGTATAACCTGTATAATCAGGCACATCGATCTCCAAAAGATAGTTACCTTTGTTTAATTCACCGATTTTAAATTCTCCATTTTGATGATGTACGGTGTCTATCCGCAATCTATCTAGTTTTTCTTTCTGTTGATTAGACTTATATACATTAACTATAAAATAGGTAACGGGATTATACTGGTGGTCCACAAATCTACCTGTTACAACATAATGATCCAAGAGAAATGATGAAAGTAGGATAAACAAAAATTGAACCTTTAACATAGCATATAGATTTTACATTACTTATTTCTTTTGGAGAGTCCAGCACCTAAATCTGACCCATCAGACCCTGCTTTCAATTGAAGATAATTCGCTTTACTTTGATCTTTTTCAATCTGTATGTCTCCGGAATGAATCACTCTTTCCATTTTTAAAAAGTCTGACGAAGTGGGATTGTCACTTCTTAAAGGACCACTCCCGTATCCTGCAAGGTGGGTATAGTCAGAAAAAACACAATCGAAAGCTTTATATTGCTTTGTACTCCCCTTCTCCCTGACCCATACCGTACTACTATTTGCAATAATATTGTGATGGAATTCAAAATTGTCCCCATTGGTACCATTTGTTGTCCAGACTCCACTAAAGTAACTTCCATATACCAGACAATACCGCATGGCATTCGCGCCTCCTGTCGGCCCTTCAGATTTCCAAAAGACAACTGGGTTTTTACAATTGAAAAATACACAGTGATCAATGACTAATCCGTATCCATTTGCGATAACACCCGCATGTAATGGTAACACATCAATATTACCAACAAAAAGACATTGTGTGACAAGTAGATCGTCCAATCGTTTACCATCACGCCATATCGGGTATGAGCGGCGTGAGTTATCCTCATCCATATAGGAATAATCAGGGCTCCCCGTAAATCGTATGCCCTCGATGGTCACATGGCTTACCTCTGGTTGAATCCCCCTGCCCTCCATTCCACCAAATCCAGGAACTAATGGCACGGCTGTCACTATCACAGGCATCTGCTGTGGAGTCCAATCTTTATCATCGGGCATAATTTCGGCCCGGATGATGAGGCGGTCTTTGCCAGTATATTTATTATTGGAGAATATTACCGTTTCAGTCAATAGGTGCATTCCAGAGGAAAGTATAACTATGGAAGTTCCCTTTTCCTGATTCGAATTTATACGTTTTGCAGCCTCAAAAATGGTTTTTAGAGGTTGTGACTTTTCTTCAGAATTTAGATCATTTCCGACCACTGGATTGACATACAACTGTTCAGCAAATGAATCAAACGCTGTGATTGCGAATAGTAAAAGAATGAATAAGTATTTCATCGTCATAAGTCTTCAATTTAAATGTGATTATTATCAAAATTATGGGATACCTGTTCTTCTACATGGTCATTTTACACCAAATATGGTCATTTATACCCCTCGATCGACTTAAGGTATCTCAATCGTATTGGATTAAGCTGGTTAAACGGCTTTCTATTAGATTTTACGCGAGTTCCACCATTGAAAAAAGACTTGTTTTACATACCAAATATTAATACCTTTCAATTAGGTACTTTTAGATAATATCAAAGGAGCATAAATGATATATTGAATCAGTATATCGACGAAAAACCGATTATCAATGGATAAAAGAAACAACTATATCAAGGAAATTAAAACGTATCATTTTCTCCCCTATAAGTATAATCGGCATTTGCTATTTGATATAGGTCGCATTGAAACTTTGGAAAATTATGTCTTGGACAATACTTTGCATCAACTCAGTTTTTATGAGATTATCTTTATTGAAGAAGGAAGTGGGACATTATCAATAGGTGATAAGATAATCCCGCTTTCCAGGAAAGGCATTGTCTTCACCAGTCCAGGACAGACAAGAAGATGGGCAATAGAAAAGGATTTAACGGGTTATGTACTGTTTTTTGAGAAAGACTTTCTCGATCTATTTTTTTTCGATAATCTGTTCCTCTATAGATTTCATTTTTTTCATCAATATGTACAGCCCCCAACGATAAAACCAGATGATTTTTTTTCCAATCAATGTGTTAAACTTGTTCAAGCTATAATGCAAGAATTTTCCTATCTTCAGCATGACAGCGATCATTTAATAAGAGCCCTTTTATATCAGCTGCTTATAACAATAAATCGTTTTTATTCAAAAACATATAATCTTCAAAACAATGAAGTGATTCATTCAGATTTCCAAAGGTTCAAGGTTCTATTGGAAAAGGAATATGCTGTTAATCATCATATAGGCAATTATACGAAGATGCTCAATATTAGTCCAAAAATCCTCAATAAACTATGCAAACAATATAGTGGCCTATCAGCTCAACAAATGATCCATCAGAAATTGATATCGGAAATAAAAAAGGAACTAATTCTAAAAAAATCAGCTAAAGAGATTACCTATGCTTTTGGTTTCTCTGACCCATCAAACTTCAATCGTTTTTTTAAACGAAACACAGGGATAACTCCGCAACAGTTTCAAAAGGAAGTATAGACCCCTCGTCCATCAGCTAGTCTTAAACGGATACTGCAAATAAATAATAACCAAATTCAGCATTAGGAAGGGTAACTCAATGACCATACCCTTTAGATCTTTGTTTACCAAATGGAAACAAATAATCATCAGAATTGTAGCAGCCATTAAAAAATTGCCCCAGACAAATGTCTTTGGAAACAGAATTAAAATAGCTGCAAGAATTGTGACAAGACCATTAACACATACTGCGGTCTTACTGAATCCCCAATTACCAAACAGTTGCAGCATTTCCTGTTTGCCGGAAACCATTCCATAGCCCTGTTTGACCCCCATAGCGACTGCGATGAGTACCAATATCACATTTATAATTTTCAAGACCATCATTTTACATCTTTAAAGCTCCAAACAACAGTACAATGACTATTGTTTGGAGCGGAACGATCTTTTCTTTTACATCCTTGTCTCTCATGATGAATCGTGATAATTTAAAATTAGTTATCCACATCTATTTTGTGTTAGACATATCTACATAAGACGATTGAGAGCTCGATTTGTCCCTGGAAATAAAAAATAAAACCTACAGGTAAAGGGGGGAATCTCGTTATACAAAAATATGTAAATCGGCATCCCAATATTTTGCATTTTATTGATTTGTATGTTCAATTTGTTAGCTAAGGAGCATCGCTGTTTTTTCCTCAGCATACACTCCCATTTTGTGCTTCATTGCGCTTTTGAACTTATTTAGTGTTATCTTAGAACAAAAAAACATGTATTTATCCAACATCAGAACATTGAGATTATCCTGCTTTTTACTCGCGCAATTACTTGTACTTACTGTAGTCGGGCAAGAAAACAAAGCACCCATTATGGGCTGGAGTAGCTGGAACAACTTTCGTATTCATATTAATGAAAACCTGATTAAACAACAGGCGGACGCGTTGATCTCAACAGGCCTATATCAGGCAGGCTATCGCTATATCAATGTTGATGACGGTTATTTCGGAGGCCGGGACAGTCATGGAAAACTTTACGTGGACAGTACTAAATTCCCGAATGGCATGGATGCCATCGCAGCATATCTTCACCAGAAAGGATTAAAAGCCGGTTTATATTCCGAAGGGGGGCGAAATACCTGTGGATCAATTTGGGATAACGATAAAAAAGGTATTGGAGTTGGAATGTATGGGCATGAGCAGCAGGATGCCGAACTATTCTTCAAAGAGTGGAACTTTGATTTTATTAAGATAGATTGGTGTGGAGGGCTGGAAATGAAACTAAATGATCAGGAACAATACAGTAAGATTATTTCCGCCATACGGGGGGTTAAGCCCAATGCGCGGATCAATATCTGCCGCTGGCAATTTCCCGGCGAATGGGCTATTAAACTAGTGGACTCCTGGCGGATATCCGAGGATATTCGAAACAATTTCGGTTCTGTTTTAGCTATTATCGATCTCAACAAAAATTTGAATCAATACAGCAGCCCCGGCCATTATAATGATATGGATATGTTGCAGGTAGGTCGAGGAATGACTTACGAAGAAGATAAAACACATTTTTCCATGTGGTGTATGCTGAATTCGCCACTTCTAGCAGGGAACGATCTTACCAAAATGTCGAAGGAAACCATTGCTATATTAACGAACAGGGAACTGATTGCCTTAAATCAGGACACAACCTTTAAACAAGCTGTATTTATAGGAAATGACGGTACGGTTGATCTTTGGAAAAAGCAACTACAGGGTAAAAACAATACCGCTATCGCTATGCTGAACAGATCGGATAAAGCTGTGGATTATCATCTGGACAGTAAAAAGCTTCAAATTTCTCCGAATACCAAAGTACGTGATCTTTGGATAAAGAAGAATTTAGGAAGACTGAGCGACATCAAAACATTACGCATTCCGCCTCATGGTATTGTGGTGCTAAAAACGAAATAAACATCATGTATACAAACAGTCTCCAAACACTTAGCCCATTTCGTTGAGAGATTGAACTACTTTGCTTGGAAACTGCTTATTATCGAAGCTCTTACTAGGAAATAGTATACGTCTTTTCCGTCGTAACAGTATAACTATCTGAAATGACGTTATCCACAAATCTCCATTCTGCAAGCGACGTGGCGGCCGTAAATTTCACATGTAGATATCCTCTCTTGTAAAGATTGGCATATTCTAGTTCATCAATTAATACAGAAAAAGCCTGAGCAAGTTCCATTGCTTTTTTAGTATCTGTGGTAATTCCCAAGTAACTCTCTAATCCAGGTGACGAGACCGAACTACAGGCCAATTCTGTTCCTATAAATCTACCCTGAGCATCTGTCAATTTTCCTAGCCATGCATTGTGTGTATCGCCAGCCAATACTACGACTTTCTTACCTGCTAAAATCGAATATAAACGCTCTCTTTCCATAAAATAGCCATCCCATGCATCTAGATTATAGGGCAGTACCGTTGTAATTCTTGCGATATCCTGCTGTGTCAGTGTAGGATCTTTTTGCAGGTATCTCGTTTTTAGGATAACCAACTGCCCTATTGCAGCTGAAAGTGCAGCCATTGTAGATGGCTGAGCATTTCCAAAATGTGCTATTTCAGTCATCACTTGGTTCAGCAACATCAAGAGTTCCGCAGGAATCAGCATCTTAGTCATCAGGATCTGTTGCCCCAACACTTTCCATGCTGTCGTATCAGCGTTAATCTGAGTCCCTAACCAAGTCATTTGCTCGTTACCAATCAACTTTCTATTGTTACTGAGCAGATCAGTCTGAAATTGTGTCTGTTTAAAGTTTCCGCTTCCATCTATATAGTTTGTATAATCCAATTGTTTATCCCGTGCAATTATCCGGGTATCCAGCATATAGAGTGAGAGCAAATTACCAAAAGTAAAACTCCTATAAATACGTTGGTCCTTGCCTGTCTTCAGGGGAATATATTCACTATAAGCTTGAAAAGCGGCCATTTTACGGGTGTCAAAGCCTCCCTCCTCTGGCTGATGATTTTCAGCGCCAGATCGGTATGCATTATCGGCAAGTTCGTGATCATCCCATACACAAATAAATGGTTTTTTCTGATGAAGAAGCTGCAAATTTTTATCACTTCTATATTGTCTATATCTTTCTCTGTAATCTGCGAGATTTACAATCTCTTTAGCCGGTTTGTGGGCTCTGCCGAGTTCATTGGTATAGGGATTGGTGCCATATTGACCAGGAGCATACTCATAAATATAATCTCCGAGGTGTACAACAACATCAGCCTCCGATTTTGCAATTGCCCCATATACGTTGAAAAGTCCAGCTGGAAAATTAGAGCAAGATACCACAGCCATTTTTACTTCATTGACATTATCTGTTTTAGCAGGAAGCGTCAATGTTTCACCAACAACGCTTGCTTCCTTAGTCTTGGCATTATAAAATCTATAGTAATATTTTGTATTGGATGCGATATTCTGAACATCAATGGCCAATGTAAAATCATTGGTAACATCGGCCTTCACCTTTCCCCTTCGAAGGATCTCCGAAAAGCTATTCTCTTTACTTATTTCCCAGGTAATTTCAGCATCTGTCTCTACAGAATATCTCGTCCAGATGATTATCCCGGTTGCCGAGGGGTCAAAGCTCGCCACTCCAGATTCAAATCCACCATTTTTAAGGTTGTCTGGTGCGCTATCAATATCTGTAGGGTCATCCGAACAGCTTTCAATAAGTGGTGCTATAAAAACCCCTCCTGCTGCAATTAATGAATTTTTAAGGAATCTCCTCCGGTTAATTTGCTCGTTATTTTTCATCTCTACTTTTTTAGGTGAAAATACGGCGCCACCGGAAACTACATGTTAAGCCAATTTTATTTATTCTTTATATTTCCAATTATATATAAACTATACGATGACCTACTCATTTTTTTAATTTGTCAAACTTGTTGATGGGATACTTTATTTTTATTTTCTTCGATTGGATAGCTTTAGCGCAATAATAGTTTAAATTTTCTGGTGTCGATGCTATTAACAAGAACACGTAAATTAAAAACCACATGCACCAAAACCACCCGACTTATCACCGATCACCACCAAAGTCGATCGTGTCAACAATGTTCCGGCGAGATAAAAGGTATCCAACCCATTCCGATACCTAAACCTGAGTATACAGTACTTGTGGCACCACCCACAATTTGTCCTCGTGATGTTTTGCAATGACCTGTCGCCTCCAATACATCAATATCTGTTATACCGGCCGCTTTACCAGCCTCTACTAATTCAGATAGTATTTTTTTACCGATATAGATCAACAGATTCATTATGCAGATTCTATTTTAGCTGAATTTAAAATCTTAAATTAGCGTATCGAAAACAATAATTGAACATGCTTAATTTTTTCAAGAATAGCTCCAATTTCCCAAAAGAAAATGACAAAGACCGCAACTGGCTGGATGGCGATCGCTTACATTACCTCGATCATGGTAACGAAGAAGAGGTCAACTTATCTCAATTGCGCTATGCATACGTTCAATTATTAGCTGGAGATCCCTACTTATTTCTATTTGACGATCACCAACATTATATTCCCGCAAGTTCACAAGGTTTTTCGAAGGTCTATCCCAAGTTATCCAAACAATTTGGATTTGATGATGCTTTATTCTTTCATACCATTAAGCAAAAACAAGACTGCAAAGCCAAAATCTGGATCCAGCAACAAACCTGCAATTATAAGATTCTACCCGGGGGCTTTGAAGATGACCATATAGGTTTTGAGGTTTATGCCGAACCATCACAATTTATTTCTTGGGATACCAGCTATGCTGACATCGAAAAACTCGGTATTGGACACCTATATCCAAGCGAATATGGGACAATCTATTTCAAAATAGATTACCCGGTTCGTATCGGCAATCTCTGGCTGAAAGAACTGGAGATTTACTGTGATGATATTCCAACGCACGTACCTATTCAAGAATATTTTATCACCATTTATGACGAGTCCAATACAGATAAAAGTTACAAAGACCTCCGCGATCTCTGGTTAGATGGCGAAGACTATGACGCGGAGGATTATGGTTATGAAAGAGAAGACCAATGCTATTTATCTTTTGATTTTGGCGATCACATCTCCTCCTCCATCTGTTATACCTACGATGATGAAAACAACTACGACGATGGCGGCACCTCACTCCATTTTTACAACCAGCGTGATTACCCCGCTCTTTTGGAAAATCCAGCATACGATCAGCTCATTGAAGTGAGCGAACTTGTCAAATTGAAAAACAAATGGGACATCAAGGAGGATTTCCGCAAAAATGCTGCTGTAAAAAATATTCCCGCAAGCATACAACAACAACTGGGAAAGTCAAGCGGCATCTGGTTGGACAAGAAAAATAATAAAATTGGCTTTGCTGGAAGGAAAACAAGTCTAATTTACGATATCGAAGACATTGATTTCTTCGAAATTGAGAATGTCCTACCTGCAAAAGGCCCCGGATATGCCATACTCCGTGCGAACTTAATCAATGGTAGCTATAACTATATTTTTGAAGCCGATACCTACGAACTGGATCCTTATGCAATCACATTGGAAAATTGGACGCATAAAGAAGTCTCGATACCTGAAGCGTATTATAACTGTTAAGTTTCTGTCCTATATTACGATTAGAAACAACAGAAATTAGATCCCTCTGCTTCTCAAAACAGTGGAAAACAACCTTTTTCTCAGCTATTTTTAGCTGTTCCATATCCTATAATTTTTTAAGTTCCGCTTCCGGCCAAGTAATTAATTCCTTTAGCAGATAGGTCTTTGGTTTGGCCTCATCAGCAAATTGCTCCAAAAACTCCGGCAAATCTCCTTCGACTTTTAACAGCTTCCCATCCTGCAAGACGTCATAACCTTCTGCCAACCATTGTTCTATTTTCTTTCTATTGATTTGAGTATGTTCCATAGTAAAATATTTAAGCTTATGCTATCGTGCATGTGTTTCCAATAAGTTCTTCTATCCTGAATTTATTAAATGAACAATGTTCAAGCGGATATCGTTTCAGCCAGGTGGGTTGAATTCATAAGCATTCGATTTTTATATAAATATCGAACTAAGAAGTCATCATCAAGGGCCGAAGGTGAAGCAAAAAAAAAAAAAAAAATAACACTCTTAAAATAAAAAAGTTAACAACTAAAAGTAGCCAAAAAACTACAAAAACTCATTATTGGCAGAGTATTTGTTTAAACAGCGAAAGTTTTCAATTCGAAAACTTAACACTAACATTTTTTAAAATATCATGAAAAAAGTACTTCTACCTATTCTGACACTTTTTACATTCTTATTTGTCATCAATGGAGAGGCAAATGCACAAACACCTTATCGTACAGCCCTTGGTCTAGGTATCGACCTTGGCGATGGCCAGACACTATTCGGCCCACAGATAAAACACAGTTTTGGCAGAAATGATGCCGTAAATGCACAAGTATTGTTCGGAGATAACATTACAATTGTTGGTGTAGACTATTCGTACAACGAACGTATACGGGGAACCCGTGGCCTATCTTGGTATGTTGGTGTAGGTCCTCAGGCATCGTTTATCGACTATGGCAAATGGCATGGCGATTGGGATGATGACTACCATTGGAAAGACGGAAACACACACACTCATTTTGCAATCCGTCCAGCTTTAGGTTTAGAGTTTAGAATTCCTTCTGCGCCATTGGCAATGCATTTTGACTGGAAACCTTGGTGGAACTTATCTCATGGCTCGAATTTCGAGGCCTCTCGTTTCTCATTGGGATTCAAATTCGTTTTGAAATAAAAACAGGATATTCAGAAACAAAAAATCCTGCTGGCGCTATGTCCATGCAGGATTTTTTGTTTTTAGGGCACTTCGACCTATATTTCTCCGCTCGTAATCTACCTATATTTATCAGCAACGGTCACTTAAGAAGATTCTTTTTTAATTGGCCTTTTTTTTCAGGAATACTTTTATGTACTTATCAATCTACTTAAGGTGTCTTTATCTTTAACCCAACAAAGAAAGTTCGGGGCATATTAGGACCATAAATGTAATTGCTATCCCGATTTTTACCTGTATCAAAATCATGTTGGTAAGCATTAAAAATATTCTTCACCCCAGCATAGACTTCGATCACATTTTTAAATTTTGACAGGCTAAAAGTGTGTGACACTTTACTATTTACCTCTGAGAATGCTTTTGTATGAACCATTTGATCTTCCGGAAAATTGTCCGCACCACCAGCATGAGCGATCTTCATCTTACCCGTGTACACATAGTTCAGATTGATTGTCCAGCTTTTATCCGGTGTAATATTGAGGTTTGCAAAACCATATTCATCTGGTGTTCTCAAGAATGACCTAGTAGCTTCTATACCCTCCAGGTAAGATACAGGGTTTTCATATTTGCTCTGTTGCAAGGTAAAGCCCGTCTCCAGTTGCATCTTTTTATTATAATTGGCACGCAATTCAAGTGTAGTCCCTGCTACTTTTGCATTATTTCCATTGCGCTTTTCAAACACCTTACCAAAATCGTCCGTACCGATTTCCTCAAGTACAAAGGCATTTTTCAGTTGTGTATAGAATCCCTCCAATGTAAAACCCGCAATCCATTTCTCCGTGGCTTTATGATAGTTTACCGAGCCGCTGAAACTCTTTGATCGTTCTTCCCGAAGATCTGGAGATAATTGAACACGTGAAACACCACCACCCGCAAAGGCAATATGAAGATCTGTATCAAATGCCTGTGGCGCCCGAAAACCTGTTCCATAGCTTAGACGAAACTGCGTATTAGCCGCATGCTTATATAACAGTGCTACACGTGGGCTGACAATCACTTTGTCCAATAGATTATGCTTATCCACACGAAGCCCAGATAGCAAGTTAAATTTCTCTGCAAAGTCCCAGTCACTCTGAAAAAAACTTCCCCAATCTTTCGTATGCTGATCGACCAAATAATTATAACTTGGAATTTCATCGTAAACCTTATCGGACACATATTCCGATCCAATCGTCAACACATTCCGATGGTTCAAAAAATTGCTGATCTCATGGTTCAATTGAAAACCGCCTTGTAATGTTGTTGTCTTTGAATCGCCATAAGGGGGATTTTTGAGATGATTTTCGATCTCTTCCGGACTATCCGGGAATATTCCAGTATAGTGCTTTCTATTGGTATTTTGAAAAGCAGTATAGAAGATCAATGAAGATTTATCCTGGTTAAAATTAATCTGATAATCCGCACTTCCCATCCATATTTTATGGGTACGTTCCTCAGACTGAAGTGTAAGGTAGGCTGGTTTTTTTGTCATCTCACCCCCAAATCTATATTCGTTCAGATTGCTCAAGGAGACTTCCAACTTTTGATTGTCCGAAAACCGATAGAATGAGTTGATACCGAAGGAGGTATTTTCAATTTTAGGTATTTCCGAAAAATTATCACCATTTGCATCGTAAAAGCCGCGATCCCGCTTATTGAAGAAAAACGATGTTCCTGCGTTCCCCTTTTCATTGACCAAGGTGGCATTTCCGCCAAGATTAAAATCACTTGTTTTTCCATCAATGCTTTGGTAAAAAGAATTGACTTCATAACCACTCTGCTTCGGCAATTTGGTGATCACATTGACAGTACCGCCTATGGCACTTGAACCATATAACGAAGAACCTCCACCTCGGACCACCTCAATCTTTTCGATCATATTGACCGGCAATTGCTCCATCCCATAGAGTCCCATCAAAGGACTGAAAATAGGCCGTCCATTGATCAGTATCTGCGAATACCCTCCCTGGAGTCCATTCATCCGCAATTGGGTGTAGTTACAGGTCTGACAATCTGTTTCCACCCGCAAGCCCGGCTGGAATTTCAATCCCTCCGAAAGATTACATACCTGTAGGTTGTCTAGGGTTTTACTATCCAAAATATTGACGATCACTGGGCTTTCAGTTTTTCGTTTAAATGTCTTCGTTCCTGTTACCACAATTTCATCCAGCAAAAAGATGGACCCATTTAAACGGATATCCTTGATCTCGGATACATGCTCGATCTTGATCGAATCGCGATAAGTATTAAAACCAATATGCTTCACTTCTACTTCCCAAGTACCATAGGGAATCTTTTCCAATGCAAATTTTCCAAGCTCATTGGATTTGGTGCTCATCTTAAGAAGAGGGATAGCCACGGATACCGACTTCAGCGGAAGTCCATTGCTATCATAAATTTTACCTACTACCCCACCTGTCTGCCCAAAGGAAATAAATCCGATCAGCATGAATACTGTTGTCAAGAGAACTCTGAATCCCGTCATCATTGTTTTGTTTTGATTAATTATAAATTTAGAGCTACAAATCTAACAAGTTAGATTAAACTAACAAAATATTTTCTAACATTACTATTAGACACAACTAATATTTGGTAAATTTGTACTATGATATCACAGACCGAAGAGAACTACTTAAAAGCATTATACAATCTGACCTACCTAAAAGGCGAGGCCAGCGTCAATGAGATCAGTAAACGACTGGAAATCAAAATGCCAACGGTAAATAGTATGATGAAAAAGCTATCCGAAAAAGGTTTTGTCCATTACGAAAGCTATAAACCCCTCAAGCTTACAGAAGAAGGAAAAAAGGAAGCTGCGCTTATTATTCGCAAACATCGACTTACCGAAATGTATCTCGTTGAAAAGATGGGCTTTGCATGGGATGAAGTTCACCAGATCGCGGAACAGATCGAGCACATCCATTCACCTGAATTTTTCACCAAGATGGATCAATTATTGGGCTACCCGACAGTAGACCCCCATGGCTCGCCGATTCCTGACCATAATGGTGTAATGCGTTCGGAAAGTTATATCTTTCTCGACACATGCAAAACTGGAGACGCAGTGACGTTAATGGCTGTACAACCCTCTTCCAAAGAATTGTTACAATACCTGAGTGCCAAAGATCTTGAATTGGGCACAACATTAACCATCCTTTCCATTGAGCCCTTCGACAACAGTATAACAGTCAATTATGGCAATCGAATCTCAGAAGTACTCAGTAGTAAAGTAACTGCTACACTACTTGTACGCCCCATTTCTTAATAATAACTCTTCCGTATTTTCGGGTCACCCATCCATACTTGCCAGGAGTCTGAACATAGGACTCCCATTTTTTTCTAATAGCCCAAAAACCTCTTCGGCACATCAGCCCATTTGCATCTTTTAACTAAAATATAACGTTATATTTTGTTAGTCTAATCTAATTTTATAATTTAGCAAAGCTAAAAACAAAATAAGCAATGATAAACAATCAGGTGATCGCATTGGGGTTATTAAAAAAAGGGGAGCTTGCAAGCATCGCGGGAATAGCGACAGACTGTCGCCAAGAAATCCGACAGCGTTTACTTGATCTAGGTTTTGTCAGGGGCGCTGAAATAAGCATCCAGAATATAAGTCCCCTAGGCGATCCGATCGCCTATAATATACACGGCACCCTGATTTCACTTCGTAAAGATGATGCCTTACATGTATTGATTATCCATAAATAGATGACGATGAAAAAACATACAGCATGCGAAACCTGCCAGCTGAATCCCACTTCGGATCTAAAGCAATGGGGAGCAAATTTGGGAAATTCCACCTACACTGTTGCTTTAGCGGGAAATCCCAATACAGGCAAAAGTTCCATTTTTAACGCGCTAACGGGATTAAAACAGCATACGGGAAACTGGCCAGGCAAAACTGTTACGCGAGCTGAAGGAAGTTATTCACATAAAGACGATAAATTTAAAATCATTGATCTCCCTGGCACCTACTCCTTACTTTCTACATCCGAAGATGAAGAGGTCGCCCGAGATTTTATCCTATTTGGCCAACCCGATGTCACGGTCATTGTCGTCGACGCCAGCAGGTTGCAACGCAATTTCAGTCTGCTTCTTCAAATCCTCGAAATTAGCAACAAAGCGGTCTTATGTCTCAACCTTATGGATGAGGCACGACGTCATCGGATAGAGATTGATGTACGAACCCTATCAAAGGATCTCGGTATCCCTGTTATTTGCACCAGCGCCCGTACTAAAGAAGGTCTTTCAGACCTCTTGGCTGCCATTCATCAAGTGGCTGACGGTAGTTTCCTCCCCGAAAAAACAACCTCTTTTCAGTTGACAAAGCAAACTGGCACTGCTGTTGCGACAATAGCCAACGATCTCCATACGCTGGACAGCAAGCTAACCAACACGAATTGGCTGGCCATGCGTCTGATCGAAGATGATAAAAGCATTATTGATGCCTTACAAAAAGGACAACTATCCAATTCCATTGACTTTGAAAACTTAGCTCCTATATTGCATCGCGCCACAGCATATCGATTTAAACTAGGAGATAATTATCGAAATGAGCTGGTTGAAGCGATTTATGCAAAAGCGAGCAAACTGGTAAAAGACCATGTTTCAACAGATTCGGACAGCTATTCATTTCGACTGGACCGCAGTATCGATCATATCGTCACCCACCGTATCTGGGGATTTCCGATTATGTTTATGCTGCTCGGATTGATCCTTTGGCTCACCATCACAGGGGCAAATTATCCTTCACAAATGCTATCAACGTTATTGCTCGATCATGTTTATCCGTTTTTAAAGGATACGTCAACGGACATGGATATTCCTGTTTGGCTAGGTGGTTTTCTGATTGACGGGATCTATCTGGCTACTGCCTGGGTCATATCGGTCATGCTGCCACCCATGGCGATCTTCTTTCCATTATTTACATTGTTGGAAGATTTTGGTTACCTCCCTAGGGTTGCATTCAATCTAGACCGGATATTCAAAAAATCCGGTGCTCATGGCAAACAAGCACTGACCATGAGTATGGGCTTTGGCTGTAATGCTGCAGGTGTTGTCGCGACAAGGATCATTAACAGTCCACGTGAAAAATTAATTGCTATCATCACCAATAACTTCTCGCTGTGCAATGGAAGATGGCCCACACAGATTTTGATCGCCAGTCTTTTTTTAGGTATTTTAGTTCCTGCCAAATGGTCTGGCTCAGTCGCCATGTTTGCTGTAATTTTCATTGCGATCCTTGGTATTGCATTTACATTTTTCACCTCCTGGCTATTGTCAAAAACATTGCTCAAAGGAGAATCCTCCTTCTTTACGCTAGAACTGCCCCCTTATCGCCCACCGAGATTCTTTCAGACATTATACAGCTCATTCATAGACCGCACATTGATCGTTTTATGGCGGGCTATCATCTTTGCTGCACCCGCTGGTGCAATTATTTGGTTGATCTGCAATATTCATATCGCTGATCAAAATATAGCGCTCTGGCTCATTCATGGCCTCAACCCGATGGGTCTATTTATAGGTCTAAATGGTGTTATCTTATTGGCTTATATCGTTGCCATTCCAGCGAATGAAATTGTTATCCCAACCATACTCATGTTAACTGCGCTCACGGTAGGGAGTACCGGAGCTGGTACGGGTGTATTGTTTGAAGGCTCAGCAAACGAGGTGTCGACCCTATTACACGCGGGTGGGTGGACAACATTGACCGCCATTAATTTGATGCTGTTCAGTCTCCTACACAATCCCTGCAGCACAACAATATACAACATTTATAAGGAAACGGGAAGTCGCAAATGGACCGCAGTAGCGACATTGTTACCCGTATTTTATGGCCTGATCGTATGTTTCCTGGTAACAAAAGTTTGGTACTTTTTTGCCTAATCTGTTGACCTATGATGCCTGCCCATATACCGTGCTGATTGTTTGCAAACAGTTAAGTCTATTCGAACTAAACCTTAGCGACAAAATCCGGCTATCGTATGATTTTATTGTGATCCCATTGATATGTAATGGGATCTCCGGTTGCTATTTCCCGCTCAAGGATCTGTGCCGGGGTGAGATGTTCCAGATACATAATGAGCGCTCTTAGACTGTTACCGTGTGCGACCATAAGAACATTTTTACCTGCGTCCAACTCTGGCTGTATGAAATTCTCAAAATACGGTATCACCCGATTGTAGGTATCTTTTAAGCTTTCACCGCCCGGAGGAGCTACATCAAAAGATCTTCGCCAGATATGGACTTGTTCCACACCATATTTTTCAGCGGTTTCATCCTTATTTAGTCCTTCTAAGTTTCCGTAGCTCCGCTCGTTCAGTGCAGCATCAACGATAATCGGAATATTGGGCTTTCCGATCTCGTTGAGAATGATCTCCAAAGTATGTTGTGCCCGGATCAGTGTAGAAGTAAATGCGAGATCGATTGATTCATTCATTAATGCTTTCCCGGCTTGTCGCGCTTCTTGTTGCCCCAAGACTGTGATATCAATATTTTGCCAACCGGTAAAACGGTTCTCAAGATTCCATTGCGATTGCCCGTGACGGACTAAAAATAATTTTACCATTATTCCTATTATTTATTGTTTTAGCAGATAGCTACCCGAAGTGAAACACACGCATCGATGAGATTTACTGAAGGAGTACTACATAGATAATCAGCTACCAGATCCTATCTATTTGTAGCTATCCATAGACAAAATAATGCTTTGCGGTATTTTGTTTTAAAGGGATAGCTAATCTACGCTGCAAAACCTAAATTTAATTTATTATTCGCGTTCAAATAATTGTTCCTTGAATAAATCAAAAAAAAGTGCTCTCTTATGCTTCTCCATATTTGTTTCTTCAGCAAATTGCTGATAGGCTGATGTCGCTCTTTTCAGTTCGGTTTGAATCTCATTTTGATCGAGTTGAACGTGAACAACAAGATGTAACAAATAATATAACACACGCTTAAGCATACGTTCAGCCTGTTCGAAATCACCTAAAGCAATATAAGTATTTGCGAGATTATTGCATGAGATAATATAGACCTGCATAACAGGAACTTCCAAATAAATACAGTCTGTTAGATGGTTATTTAATAGCTCCGCACTGGCCAACGCACACTGATAACTCAATAAGGCCTCCTCAAATTTATCCGCATTATAAAGCAAATTGCTTGAAAGTGTTAAGGTTTGCCAATACCGCTCTATAGCACGTAGATCGCTATTGGCCATAGCTTTTTGCTTTCTGTTTTAAAATTTTTATCGCTCGTTTCAATTGACCAATCTGCTGCATTTCTTTCGTTGCCAATTGAATATCAGCCTTCATCAGATTGGTATCACGAACATGACGTTCTAGCCTTTTTCTATTTTCCTCCAATAGTATGATCACATATTCCATTATTGTTTTTGTTATTTTATAAATAAAAATAATAAGTTAGTTTAATCTAACAAAATTATTAACAATAAATAACATTAAGAAAAACAACTTAGAAGAAGGATTAAACACATCAAAAAGCGTCCTCTTTTAGTTGGCATTTTAAAAATTCAAATTCGCCCACCAATAAATATTGCCCACAAAAAAAGCCTCTGGAATTACTCCAAAGGCTTTTTTATAATCAATAGAAAAGCGTTATGCTTTTTCTTCTTTTAGTGTCGATGTTTCTTTTTTGGGCTCTTTTTCTTCGAAACCTGAACGTAATATTTCATCCCATAATGACGAGCTCACACCGAATCCTTTTTCAGGATCCGAATAGTGATGTAACATATGATGCTGTTTAATGCGTTTGAAAATCCCACTCTTAAAGTTTGCATGGTGCATGGCATAGTGACATTCATCATAGATCAGGTATCCAATCATAAATCCGGAGAAAAAGCAAGCCAGGATAAACTCATTTGAAAAGAACAATGTAAATCCAAAATATACTAGCGCTGCCAAAGGGATACTTGCCGATAAAGGCATCACCAAGCGCATCCGGTCTCTTGGATAGTCATGATGTACACCGTGAAAAATGAAAGCGATCCGTTTCCCCCATTCTGAGGTCGGATGAAAATGGAATACCCAGCGGTGGAGTGCATATTCAAATGCTGTCCAAAATGCCAAACCAAAAACAAAGTACCCAAGATATGTCATTAGGGAAATCTCTCCCCAAACCAGAGCTTTATACGAAAAGAAAACAACTACGGGTACATAGAAAATCAAAGGTACACTCCAGTGCACTTTCGTCAAAGACTCCAAAAAGTCATTTTTGAACATGCGCGTAGATTCCGTAGAATTTGAAACATAATTACGCTTTGCCATAATACTATTTTTATTATTCCCTCACAAAAATACGTATTTTAAGCACAAATGAAGAAGGTTCAAGACTAGAAAAACAAAATATTTGACCTTTTCAACAAAAAGGTTAAACACATAGTTAGGAAAATCTTAGTCTAAAACCTTTTATTTGATCTTTTAACTTAAACTTTCTTCAAATTTTATCAATTTTGATCAAAAATACGCACGATCAAAATTGACAAAATCAAGACAGTTTCTTATTTGAAGTTGACTGTTCCTCCGGCCATTTTCTTTTCTACGCGCTGTTCTGGCTTGCCATACACATCGATTGTGCCGCCCCCACGAGTTTTTGTTTCAATAGAATCGATCACATTGACTTCCGCTTTTCCGCCGCCGTTCACTGTGACAAGAGTGGTTTTAGTTTTAAAATCTTTCCCCTCATATTTTCCACCAAAATTAGAGATAATTTCCTGTCTATCTGCTTTACCATAAAGTGCTACCGTTGCTCCCGAGGTTACTTTCACCTCAGCATTTTTCGCATCAGCATAGAGGTCCACCAATCCACCCTCCGATGCATAGAGTTTTAGCTGGTCAGATGACACGACATTATTTGATGTGGCAAATACCTTAGCCCCTTTTTTAGCCTCTATATTTTTCAAGCTTTTATAATACACTTTTACAGAGATATTCCCTCCTTGCAACATATTTAAGGTATTCATTTTTAGGACCAAGGCACCATTTGTATTGACTACCTTTACATTCTCGTGGTTCTGCCCTTCAAAGGTCACCAGGGATTCATTGGATTTGATCAGTTCTACCTGTATTTTATCTGTAGCGACAACTGAACTAAAATCGCCTACATTTTGTTTCGCCTGTCCGAAACCGACTTGAGTCATTAATAAAAGAAATGCACTGATTCCTAAAAATTTCATAGCTGTTTTATCTATATTTTCACCTTTTGATATGCTTCTCCGCTGTATCGTGATTTGCATCGTCACCAGGGATTGCATATTCATCCTGACTTATTCGAATTTCTTAATGTCAAAAAACACGCCAATCATCACTATTAAGCCCTTTTTTTAACCTATTTTGACAAAAAAAGGTGCCCTGCAATCCAGGACACCTCATATTATAATATATTTTGTTCAGCTTACAATTTGCTGTTTACATCTACTGCATTCAAATCAGCAAACGCTTCTTTCAAGCGAGCAACAAATGTTTCTTCACCTTTACGTAACCATACACGTGGATCGTAATATTTTTTGTTTGGAGAATCGGCACCTTCAGGGTTTCCGATCTGTCCTTGCAAATAATCGCGGTTTTTAGCTTCATAACCTCTCACGCCATCCCAAAATGCCCATTGCATATCTGTATCGATGTTCATTTTGATCGCACCATAAGAGATCGCCTCAGCGATTTCCTCTGGAGAGGAACCAGATCCACCGTGGAATACAAAGTTCACTGGTTTTTCAGCTGCAAGCTTGTATTTTTCGCGGATATATTCTTGAGAATTGTGTAAGATCACCGGTTGTAATTTTACATTACCTGGTTTGTAGACACCATGAACGTTACCGAATGCTGCAGCAACTGTAAATTTATCAGATACTTTGGACAATTCTTCGTATGCATAAGCAACCTCTTCTGGTTGTGTATATAATTTAGAGCTGTCAACATCCGAGTTGTCAACACCATCTTCTTCTCCACCTGTAACACCTAATTCGATCTCTACAGTCATACCTAGTGGTTTCATGCGCGCTAAGTATTTTGCAGAAATTTCGATATTCTCTTCGATTGGTTCTTCAGATAGATCCAACATATGTGAAGAGAACAATGGTTTACCGTGTTGTGCAAAGAATTTCTCACCAGCGTCCAACAAACCGTCGATCCAAGGTAAAAGTTTTTTAGCAGCGTGATCGGTGTGCAAAATTACCGCAACACCGTAGTGCTCTGCCAATAAATGCACGTGTTGTGCTGCAGATACCGCACCCAATACACAAGCTTGCAAGTTGTCATTATTTAATGTTTTACCCGCATAGAATTGTGCACCACCATTTGACAATTGAATAATTACAGGAGAGTTTACTGCTTTAGCAGTTTCCATTACCGCATTGATAGAATTTGTTCCGATAATGTTTACCGCAGGCAAAGCAAATTTGTGTTTCTTTGCAACTTCAAACAACTCTTGTACTTGATCTCCCGTCAATACACCTTTAAAATCTTTTAGGCTCATATTACTGTTATTGATTTATTTTAATCTTTATTAACTCTTGAAGCTACTAAATTATTAAAAATAATTATCACTTCCTAATTTTTAAAGTGTACTAAATACACTATCAATTATTTGTTACCATATCCTTGTACAGTGATAAAGCAGACAGTTGTTCGTCATCCGAGATGTAGTTTATCCAGCAAGGCCAATTCAAGCCAAATCAGATAGATTGACATGCAAACGCTCACAGACTCCCGGCACTGTCTAACTATTCAACAAAAAAACAGGTCTGATAAGGCATGAAATGCATCATGGATTATTTAAATTTGGGCTCACTAATATTGTAATCATTATGCTACAGGTATACGGTATCAAAAATTGTAACACAGTAAAAAAAGCCTTGACATGGTTAGAAGACAATCAGATTGCCTATCAATTTCATGACTTCAAAAAAGAAGGTGTCAGTGATGAAAAACTACAAGAATGGGAGAAAAAGGTTGACTGGCAATCACTGGTCAACAAAAAGGGTACTACCTGGAAGAAACTGACTGCAGAGGAACAAGCAGGGGTCGTTGATGCAAATAGTGCCAATAACGTATTAAAGGTACATACCAGTATGATCAAACGCCCTGTGATCGAACATGGTAAGGGTATCCTACTCGGATTCAGTGAAGACGATTATAACAGCAACTTAAAATAATTGTTACAAGCTCCTTAAAAAGGAGCTTTTTTTTGCCTTATGTACTTTTCATTGTATATTGTGACCAATAAACATAATTTAATACGAACAGATATGATGAAAAGACTTGCATTGGCTTCTTTGAGCCTTGTTGCTTTGAGCTATGCTTTTCCGTCCTTTTCCCAGGAAAAAACATCCAACTATAGTTATACCGAAGCTTTTGCACCCTTGTTTTTCAAGAACAATGGAAATGATTATCGTTCTGCAGCCGGTAAGCCGGGCCCCGGATATTGGCAAAATGCTGCAGACTACAAGATACAGGCATCACTAAACGACCAGAATGATCAGGTGACTGGTGCAGTGGAGATTACCTATAGTAACAACAGTCCCGACAATATGGATTACCTTTGGCTTCAATTAGACCAAAACATGTTTTCACAACATGGCCGTGGTCAGTTGATTTCTCCGTTGACCAATAGCCGATATGGTGATGGAAACTCGAAATTTGATGGCGGTTACCAGATCCAGTCTGTCACCGACGCCAACGGAGAAACCATAGAGCATATTATTGATGATACACGTATGCAGCTGCGACTACCGGCCGCGCTGAAAAGTAAAGGTGGAAAAATTACATTCAAGATTACTTACCAATATACCGTGCCACAATATGGTGCTGACCGTACGGGTATCCTTGACACCAAAAATGGAAAAATCTATGCTATTGCGCAGTGGTTTCCCAGGCTTTGTGTATATGATGACATTAGAGGATGGAATACATTGCCTTATACAGGACCCGGAGAATTTTATCGCGAATTTGGCAATTATCAGGTAGAAATCACAGCACCTGCTAATCATATCGTTGTTCTAGGAGGCGAGCTCTTAAATCCACAGGAGGTGTTTACAGCAGACCAATTCAAAAGATATCAACTGGCATTACGCAGTGATGAAACGGTATTGATTCGCTCAGCGGAAGAAGTGACCGCAAAAAGTTCCAGACCAAACAAAAAAGCGTTGACCTGGAAATATCAACTCAACAATGCACAGGATATCGCATGGGCATCCTCTACTGCCTTTATATTAGATGGCGCTAAGATCAATCTACCAAGTGGCAAAAAAGCTCTTGCGCTGTCAGCTTATCCTGTAGAAAGTAACAGCAACAATGCTTGGGAGCGTTCAACAGAATACACCAAAGCTGCCATCGAAATTTATTCCAAAAACTGGTTTGAATACCCCTATCCTGTAGCCGTAAATGTTGCATCCAACGTAGGTGGTATGGAATATCCTGCCCTGTCATTCTGTGGCAATCAAGCCAAGGCAGGCTCACTCTGGGGGGTGACCAATCACGAGTTTGGCCACAACTGGTTCCCAATGATTGTCGCGTCCAACGAACGTGAACATGGCTGGATGGATGAAGGCTTCAATACTTTTATCAATGAGTTAGCGACACAAGAATTTAATAAAGGTGAATATCATCGTCCTCAGGCTAGTCGCTCGTATATTTTCACATCACAGAATCTCGAGCCGATTATGAGTACACCGCAAAATATGAAAGAGCGTAATATCGGTGCCCTTGTATATTACAAACCAGCCTATGGACTAAAATTATTGCGCAATGAGATTATCGGCAAAGAGCGCTTCGATTACGCCTTTAAAAAATACATCCAGGACTGGGCTTTTAAACACCCGACACCAGAAGATTTCTTTAAAGCGATCGAAAACGGAACCGGTGAAAACCTCAATTGGTTTTGGCGGGGATGGTTTGTCAACAACTGGCAAATGGATCAGGCGATCAAGGCTGTTTCCTATGTCAACAATCAGCCTATGCTCGGCGCACTGGTTACTGTAGAAAATCTGGAAAAATTGCCAATGCCTATTATCGTGGAGGCAACCACCGTATCGGGCAAAAAAATAAGAAAAAAACTACCCGTGGAAATCTGGGAAAGAAACAATGTATGGCAATTTAAAATTGCGACAAACGAAGCTTTACAGTCTGTTCAGCTAGATCCCGATGACGTGATGCCAGACAAGAATCCGGACAATAATACATGGAAGGCAAATTAGCGCGATAATTCAAAATCTATTCGTTATTTTTGATAAGGAAATTTTCTGCAATGAAACCATTATGATCAAAAAATTATTCATAATGGTTTCATTGCGATAAACGAATAAAAACGGAAGGTAACAAGCTCATTTATGTATAATATATATATCCCCATGAAAGTAATACAAACGATTCTAAGCTGCTTATTGATTACGTTGGTCTCCGGACAACTATTTGCACAGGAAAAAACCAAAGGTATTATTATGGAGCTTGTCAGCGGAGAAAAGATAGAAGCTGCGCAGATCCAGAATTTACGGAGCAAAGTAGAAGTTCAGACCAACAGGGATGGATCATTTGCCATCGATGCCAATATCAATGATCTCCTATTGATCAAAGCCAACGGATATGAACAAGATACTGTATTTATTTATGATACAAGTCTACGGAGAATCTATTTGAACAGAATAAATACCCCTATTGAATTGAGCCAGGTTGTCGTCGAACGGATGACTGACAGTAGACTTGCAGCTGAAATTCAACGGGAAAAAGAAGCCGGAAAATATTCGGATGCTAGCAAAAACCGCGGCGGGATCCGTATCTCTCCCAGTCGCATATTTGGCAAGGAAGGTAAGCAGGCACGCTCAAACTACAAACTTCTCGTAGCGGAAATGGAAAAAAGAGCCGTTGACCGGAAGTTTACTGATAATCTTATCAAAGAGCTGACGCCTCTTAATGCTTCCGAACTAGCATTATTTAAAGAAAGATTTAGACCTTCATATCAGTTTATCCAAAACAGCAGCATAGAAACACTACGGGTCTATATCATGGATAGTTACAAGAAATTTAACGAGAAAAAATAAAAAACGATACTTTTTATCATGTGATTGTCAGAAGGTTTTAAACTGTAATATTTTTTATTTCAGTTTAAAACCTTTTGCATTACCTTTGTGTTATCAAAATTAAAAAATCAGCAACAGGATGTTACACAACTTGAGATTTGCAACAGCTTTACATATTATGGTCCTAGCACAATTGGAAGAGTCCGAACAGTGGCTCTCTTCCGAATACATCGCGTCAAGCATCCAGGTAAATGCCGTTGTAGTCCGCAAGGAGATCGCTTCGCTGAAAGCAGCAGCTTTATTAGTCAGTAAAGAGGGCAAAGGTGGAGGGATTCGCATAAACAAGGAAAAAGAGCGCATCAGTCTTGCAGACATCTATCAAAGTACAAAACAAAATGAGCTATCGGGTAAATTCAACAATCCCAATCCAGCTTGTATTGTAGGTAAAAACATCAATGCCAAATTGCAGGATCTTTATCAGGAAGTCGACACTGATATTGTAACGCGTTTGGAAAAAATGACGCTGGTTGATTTCAGTAAAACATTTAATTAAAAACACATGAAAGTAGCAGTAATTGGATCCACAGGATACGTAGGAACACATCTTGTCAAAGAATTGGTTGACCGCAACTACCAGGTCGTAGCACTAGCTCGTCATACAGATAGCATTCCATCGAACGACAAAATAACGAAAGTACAGGTTGACATCAACAATCATGAACAGTTGGTAAACGCTTTAACAGGCGTTGATGTAGTTATTTCAGCATTTAATGCGGGCTGGACTAACCCTAACCTTTACGAAGATTTTACCCAAGGTGCTTTAGCAATTCAACAAGCCGTTAAAGATGCGGGCGTTAGACGATTTATTGTTGTTGGTGGAGCTGGAAGCTTATTAATTGATGGCAATCGTCTGGTCGATTCACCAGATTTCCCTCAGGAAATCAAACCTGGAGCTTTGGCAGCAGCAGATTATCTTGATACCATTCGCAAGGAAGAACAACTGAACTGGACGATGATCAGCCCAGCCATAGAGATGAATCCGCATGCTGTCGGTACACGCACGGGCAATTATCGCACGGGCTTGGATGCGCCAGTATTTGATCAAGAAGGGCGTTCGAGATTATCAGTTGAAGATCTTGCCGTTGCCATCGTGGACGAGATCGAGAACAAACAGTTTACAAACAAACGTTTTACAGCTGCATACTAATAGCACTACAATCGTTTGATTTAGATTTTATACAAAATTTTATTACAAAAGGGAAGCGCAATCTTCCCTTTTGTCGTTGATATCATTTATATTTGACATTAATTAAACAATTAAAAAGCTAAATAATCGAAAAAGAATTAATCCTATGCTATTTAAAAAATCGATTCCTAAACTGATTGCTGAGGCAAATGAAAATGGTGAACATACACTGAAACGAACATTAACAAGTGGCGGATTAATTGCGCTAGGTGTTGGAGCTATCATTGGCGCAGGACTATTTTCCTTAACCGGAATTGCAGCTGCAGAGAATGCTGGTCCCGCCGTTATCCTATCTTTTATTATCGCTGCCGTTGGTTGTGCTTTTGCAGGTCTCTGTTACGCCGAATTTGCATCCATGATTCCGGTCGCTGGGAGCGCCTACACCTATTCTTACGCAACTATGGGTGAGTTCGTTGCCTGGATTATCGGATGGGACCTTGTATTGGAGTACGCACTAGCGGGTGCTACTGTAGCCGTCAGTTGGTCGCAATACTTTAATCAGCTCCTGATGATTTTCCACATCCATCTACCCGACGCACTGCTGAAAGGCCCCTGGGAAGGTGGTATGGTTAATTTACCAGCCATCATTATCGTATGTTTGCTTTCGCTGCTATTAATGCGTGGAACACAGGAATCATCACGCGTAAACAATATCCTAGTGATCCTAAAAGTAGGCGTTGTATTGATTTTCATTGCGTTGGGATGGAGCTTTATCAACCCTGCAAACCACGATCCTTTTATCCCGGTAAATGCTGGTGAGGAAATGGTCAAAAATGGACAGCAAGGCTTTTGGGCTTTTCTAAAGAGCGATGACTTCGGTCATTTCGGAATCAGCGGTGTATTGCGTGCAGCAGGTGTTGTATTCTTTGCTTTTATTGGTTTTGATGCTGTAAGTACGGCTGCTCAAGAGGCGAAAAATCCGAAAAAAGGAATGCCAATTGGTATCATCGGATCATTAATTATCTGTACCCTTCTTTATGTATTGTTCTCTTATGTAATGACAGGTATTGAAAATTATACCATGTTTAAAGGCGATGCCAAACCAGTAGCCACGGCATTTGCAAAAACAGGATATCATTTTCTGAATACGGCATTAATTATTACGATTATTGCTGGTTATACATCTGTTATTCTTGTCATGTTACTCGGACAAAGCCGGGTATTCTATTCCATGAGTAAAGATGGCTTGCTTCCAAAAATATTTTCTGATCTTTCCAAAAGACAGACTCCTTGGAAAACAAATGCAATCTTTATGGTATTCGTAAGTATCTTCGCTGGATTTGTTCCTGTTTCCGACCTTGGTCACATGGTGAGTATAGGTACCTTATTTGCCTTTACATTGGTTTGTGTAGGTATATTGGTACTCCGCAAAACCGATCCCAATCTAGAACGTCCATTCAAAACGCCTTTAGTTCCTTTTGTTCCAGTTATGGGTATCATTGTCTGTGTACTGATGATGGCCTCACTACCTATTGAAAGCTGGGAACGTCTGGCAATCTGGTTGGCCTTAGGTCTATTGATTTACTTCGTTTACGGCAAAAAGCATAGTGTTATCCGCAAACAACACCGAGATCAACAAGGTATAGAATAATAGAGACAAACACGATCTATTCATACTTCTCTCCATATAAACAAATCGGACTTCCTAAAAAAGAAGCCCGATTTGTTTATGTCTAAGTATTATGTGTTTTTGAGTTCGCCCGCCAAATAAGCTATAATGCGCTCAACTTAAAATAGCCATTTGCAATTACATCCTCTTTCAACCCGGTTTTGGGAACAATCTGAATATGATATTTTACTTTATCCGCATCAAGCAACAGATCTTCTATTTCATAAATATCATCGACATCCAACCCATATTTATCATCAATATGAGCTGTGCTATGGTGCTTCCAAAAAACGGTGCGCTTGGCCTTCTCTGTTGCTTTAGCCAAATTGGGGGCAACAATCAGTTCCTTGTAATGAAATTCATCAAACTCATTTGGCTTATAGCCCCCCAGGTTGACAAAAAATAATTTCAATTCTGTATCCGACACTGTAGAATTATTTTTTTCTACCACCTTAATTTCATACTCTCCGATTTTATTAACCACACGGTAAGCATCAATATGAATTTTACCATCAGCATCAGGCCAGAAATCTTTAATTGGGTCTATAAAATCCTTCAGTTCATTACCGATTCCAAAAAAGATATCATGCTGTTCTGTACGTCTATTTTTCGGTTTACAACCGATCAAAATCATAAATAATTTCATATGCAAATAATCTATCTTTGAAAGGCTATATGGAATATCCAGGTTATTTTCATCAGTGTTTGTGCTTTCCAATCATGGATATTTCATAACTTAAGCCCATTAAACAATAAAAATAACGATTATCCACCACATTTAATACAGATAAAGACCTGACTATGAGTAAAATTTTCCTATCATTTACGTTACTATTCCTGTCTTTGTATTCTTTCGCGCAAAAACGAAGTACAGATAAAAAACTGGAAAAAGAGATAAAACAGCTTATTCAGGGTTTTCAGGGAGAAGTAGGTATCTATGTGCATGATCTCAAGAAACACAAGGAAGTCAACATCGGAGCCGATAGTATCTTTCCTACAGCAAGCGTTGTCAAGATCCCAATTTTAGTGGGCGTCTTTGATAAAATTGAAAAAGGACAGCTGCAATTGGACCAAGAGTATGTCTATCGTGAAAGTCAAAAGTATGGAGGCTCGGGTCTGATGCAATTTTTTAAGGACAGCAGCAAAGTTGATCTCAAAACACTTGTCGCTCTCATGCTGTCCTATAGTGACAATGTAACAAGCATCTGGAATCAAAAGCTTGCTGGTGGTGGAATAGCAATCAACAAGTTGATGAGCGACCTTCAATTACAGCATACCCGTGTCAATTCACAAACCGAAGGAAGAAAAGCTGATTGGGAAAAATACGGTTGGGGACAGACCACAGCCAAGGAGATGGCAGATCTCCTAACTTTGATCCGTCAGGGAAAAGTAGTCTCAGTAAAATCTTCGGATCGGATGTATCGTTTTCTGGGCAATATGTTCTATGATGAAAGAGCACTTTCCCAGATTCCAGCTACAGTCAAGGCAGCCTCTAAAACTGGTTCCTTGGATGATGTACGTAACGAGGTGATTTTGGTCAATGCACCTAAGGGAGACTATGTATTCAGTATATTCACCAAAAACAATCAGGATAAGAGCTGGGGTAAAACCAATGCTGCAGAAGTATTGACACGCAATCTCTCCAAATTACTGTGGGATTACTACAACAAATAATTTGTTTGCTTCGATTGATTAAGCCTGCCTGTAGCACATCGATATATGGTCCTTCGGTAGCGCTAAATTTGATCCAAATGACAGCATAGTTGTAGGCTGATAGTTACTGTGATTTCCATGCAGATTATTGCTTTCACTATCTAAACCATTTCAAGATGATATCCGCTCCAAAAGCTGATCATTAATGACTGCCACTACAAATAAAAGAACATAAAAAAACGGAGGCTGAAGCAGTCTCCGTTTTTTTATCTTTTTAAATAAGCGAATTAGTTTTTCAACGCATCACTAACATTTTTGGCTTTGCGGCCACTATTGTCATTTACTTTTTAAAAGCATCTTTCACATCTTTTGCAGCCTCTTTTGTGCCGGAAGCAACATCCTTAGCTACCTTTTTAGTACCATCAGCAACATCACCAGCCACTTTTTTAGTACCATCCGCTACATCTTTTGCTACATCCTTAGTTTTATCGGCGGCTTTATTCGCTGCATCTACCGTAGCATCTTTCGCGTCTTTCAAACCTTCTTTTACGTCCTGACCAGCATCACGCAATGCAGTTTTAGTTTTCTCCCAAGCTGTATTAGCCTCTTCCGACGCCGCACGAGCTTTCTCTTCTGCAGCCTTATCACCTTTGGCGATTGCTTCATCTAAAGCTTTCTTAGCTTCCTCAGCTTTCAAACGCGCAGTTTCTTCGGTGTTCTTTAAATCGGCTATTGCAGCATCTACATGTTCACCTACTGTTTGTGCAGTATCTGTAGCGTCTGACGCTTTCTTCTCCGAATTATTGCAAGAAGACATTACCAATGCTCCCGCTACTACTGCTAAAAGTGCAATTTTTTTCATTAGAATATTTGTTTTTTAATGGCAAGAAGTCATCAAGAGCTTATATTTATCCTTTTTGGAGCCTATCAACTGCATGATGTTTTCATGTAAGTTTGTAATTATATGATTAACTAGTCTTCAATTTACAACTTCTATGCCAAATAGAAAAACTTATTGTTTTGGGTAAATTGTTCCCTTCGCCGCTTCCAATGTATTTTTCAATAATCCAACGATGGTCATCAACCCTACACCGCCCGGTACCGGAGTAATCCAGGAAGCTTTAGGTGCCACATGCTCAAAGTCCACGTCACCATATAATTTAAACCCAGATTTAGTTTCAGTAGATGTTTCTCTATTGATACCCACATCAATTACCACAGCCCCCTCTTTGACCATATCTGCAGTAACAAAATTCTTTCTACCGATAGCAGCCACGACGATATCACCACGCAAGACCTCAGTTTTAAGATCTTTAGTACGACTATGCGTTAACGTAACAGTACAGTTTCCAGGATTGGCATTGCGAGCCAATAAGATGCTCATCGGCGAACCAACAATATTGCTTCGGCCTACCACCACTGCATGTTTACCCGCTGTCTCGATCTTGTAATAATCAAGCATCAACATAATACCATAAGGTGTCGCTGGGATAAAACAAGGAAGATTACGTTGCATACGCCCCAAGTTGATCGGGTGAAATCCATCCACGTCTTTGCGATAATCAATTGCTTCGGTAACTTTGTCCGGGTCAATATGTTTTGGTAAAGGCAATTGAACGATCAGACCGTCGATCGTATCATCTTTGTTGATTTCTTTGACCTTAGCGATCAATTCCTCTTCGCTGATACTTTCATCGTAACGGATATTTGTAGATTCAAAGCCGACCAATTGACAATTGCGCATTTTGCTGGCTACATAGGTCTCACTACCACCATCATTACCAACAAGGATAGCTACCAAATGCGGTTTACGGCCAGTTTGCGTTGTAAATTCAGCCGCGTCCAGCGCAATTTGTTCTTTGATTTTTTCGGAAACTAGTTTACCATCTAATAGATTCATGTTTAGGAGATTTGATTGTATTTAAAAGGAGCCCAAGAGCTCCTTTATTTTATATAATTTAAAATGTTATTAATCCAATTTCAATACCGCCATAAATGCTGATTGCGGAATTTCTACGTTCCCAACCTGACGCATGCGTTTTTTACCTTTTTTCTGTTTTTCTAACAATTTACGTTTACGCGAGATATCACCACCATAACATTTTGCGGTTACATCCTTACGCAAAGCGGAGATCGTTTCACGTGCGATGATCTTCGCCCCGATAGAAGCCTGGATACGGATCTCAAATTGCTGGCGAGGTAGAAGTTCTTTCAGTTTCTCACAGATTTTCTTGCCAAAATCGTAGGCATTGCTTCGGTGAATCAAAGAAGACAAGGCATCCACAGGTTCATCGTTCAATCGGATATCCAATTTAACCAAATCCGAAGTACGGTAACCGATCTGATGATAGTCAAATGAAGCGTAACCTTTGGAAATAGTTTTCAACTTGTCATAGAAGTCAAATACAATCTCACCCATTGGCATCTCAAAAACCAACTCCACACGATCCGAAGTCAGGTAATGCTGATTCATGATTGTACCGCGTTTTTGAATACACAAAGACATGATCGGTCCCACGAAATCCGATTTCGTAATAATATTAGCTTTGATATAAGGTTCTTCAATCGAATCCAATTTACTTGGATCAGGCAAGTCTGAAGGATTGTGTACAATCACTTCTTCCTTATCCTTTGTCATATAGGCTTTATAAGATACGTTGGGCACGGTAGTAATTACCGTCATATCAAACTCTCTTTCCAAGCGTTCCTGAATAATCTCCATGTGGAGCATACCCAAGAAACCACAACGGAAACCAAAACCTAGGGCCGCTGAAGACTCCGGTTCGAATACCAAAGAAGCATCATTCAATTGCAGACGGTGCATCGATTCACGCAATTCCTCGTAATCTTCTGTATCCACAGGATAGATACCAGCAAAGACCATTGGTTTCACCTCTTCAAATCCTTGGATTGCCGCACCGCAAGGGCGGTCTTTATGGGTAATGGTATCCCCTACTTTCACTTCACGAGCTTCCTTGATACCAGAAATAATATAACCAACATCTCCGGTCTTGATGACTTCTTTTGGCACTTGATTGAGCTTCAAGGTACCGATCTCATCTGCAAAATACTCTTTACCAGTCGCAACGAATTTTACTCTATCCCCTTTGCGGATCTCGCCATTTTCAACTTTGAAATAGGCCATGATACCGCGGAATGAGTTGAATACAGAGTCAAAGATCAAGGCCTGTAGTGGTCCATCAGCATCACCTACAGGATGTGGAATCCGTGCAACGATCGCTTCCAGGATATCTGGAACCCCGAGGCCGGTCTTTCCAGAAGCAGGAATAATTGCATCACGCTCACCACCGATCAAATCGACGATTTGATCTTTTACCTCTTCAGGCATCGCCCCCGGAAGATCCATCTTATTTAAGATCGGGATAATTTCCAAGTCATGCTCTAAAGCCAAATATAAGTTTGAAATTGTTTGTGCCTGAATCCCCTGTGATGCATCCACAATTAACAAGGCCCCTTCACAGGCAGCGATAGAACGGGATACTTCATATGAAAAGTCAACGTGTCCGGGAGTATCAATCAGGTTCAAGATATATTCCTGACCATCTTTTTTATAATTCATTTGGATGGCGTGACTCTTGATCGTAATACCACGTTCACGTTCCAAATCCATATTATCAAGTAATTGTGCCTGTGCTTCGCGTTGACTGATGGTATTGGTATACTCTAAAAGGCGATCTGCCAAAGTACTTTTGCCATGGTCAATATGCGCAATAATACAGAAATTACGAATGTGCTTCATATAGGATTTTTAAACTCTTTTGCTAAAAGGCAAAGATACCTTTTTTTATACATATTTATAGAATCAAGTATATTTTTCGTTTGTGGGATAAGGTAGGACGAAAAGATTTGCTATAGACATGAGCCACAAGCAAAAAGCATTTTCATTTTTAGTCCGCTACCGCGTAGGAAAAATGTTTCTGGTTGCGGGTCACTTTATCCATATCCCAAGCGATCTTACCTTTAAATTGTTCCGAACGTATCGGACAGTCCGTCACCTGGCAATAACGGCAACATTGTGGGAGACAAGGATCTGCATGCACAAAAAACTCGGTACGCACAGACATTTCCTTATTGACAATCTTATCGACAGCCGAAATTTCATCGTGTACCTTCACTAAATCAAGGTAACTGGGCAAAGTAAGGTGGCAATCCACATGCAGTTCGTTTCCATAGCGCTGCACCCGAAGATTATGCACATCAATCCACTCCGCTTTACGGTTACGTTCCAAAATAGCCACCACATCCTGCACAAGTTCGGTATCCGATTCATCCATCAGGCCGCCGATTGACTGCCGAAGCAATTTGTAGCCATTGAATAAGATAAAAAGTCCCAATATAATGGAGATTACCACGTCGATCCATTGGAATCCCGTCAGCTTCATCAGGAGCAAGCCCAATATCAAGCCGATTGTACTGTAAGCATCCACCTGCAGGTGTTTGCCATCTGCCACCAAGGTAATAGACCCCAAGGCACGCCCTCTTTTCATGATATAAAGTCCCACAGCAAAATTGATCAGCGAAGTAATTCCGATCAAATAGATCCCTTGTTCGAGATGCGTAATTTCTGCCGGGAAAAAGATATTGTAACAGGCTTTTGCCAAAATAATCGCACCAGCGATAAAGATCAGCCCGCCCTCAAGGAAAACAGAGAAAAACTCAACTTTACCATGTCCATAAGGATGGTTTTCATCTTTAGGTTGTGCAGCAAGGTAGATGCTATAAAATGCGAAACCTGAGGCCACAACATTGACGATACTCTCGGCAGCATCTGTAAAGATGGCGCTGGAATCTGTTAAAAAATAGGCAACAAACTTAATGATCATTAAGCCTATTCCCGTAAACAGCGATAATAAAACCAATCTTGTTTGTCTCGACATGACCTGTATTTTGTAGGGCAAAGGTAAAGATATAACGCCAAATCAAATTGATTAGTTTTACACATCAACAGCACAAAGATGTCAATATTTGTAGGCTAAATCGCTTCAAGCGCTTTTTGTTACCAAAGCACCAATAAAAACAGCCCTTTTCTTTGTAAATTTTCAAAAATAAAGACAATTATTTGCGACGTATATAATATCTTTGTCTTACCATGAGCACATCATCATACTTATCAGACAGGATAAATAATTTGTCCGAATCGGCTACACTTAAAATGACCAAGTTGGGCCGCGAATTAGCAGCAAAAGGCGTTAATGTAATTAGCCTTAGCGTAGGTGAACCTGATTTTAACACGCCTGAACATGTAAAAGATGCAGCAAAGAAGGCCCTGGATGAAAACTGGACACGTTATTCGCCAGTACCCGGATACCCTGAATTGCGTCAGGCGATTGTGAATAAATTGAAGACAGAGAATAATCTGGACTATGATATTTCGCAGATCGTTGTTTCAACAGGAGCAAAACAATCCCTGTCTAATGTGATCTTAACATTGATCAATCCAGGTGATGAAGTAGTTATTCCTACACCATATTGGGTATCCTACTCAGAGATGGTTGTTTTAGCAGAAGGAAAATCAGTATTTATCAATACCGAGATCGAAAATAACTTTAAGATTACACCAGCACAATTGGAAGCGGCTATTACGCCAAAAACCAAACTGTTTATGTTCTCTTCACCAAACAATCCAACTGGAACAGTTTATAGTAAAGATGAACTAGCTGCATTGGCCCAAGTTTTCGAGAAGCATCCACAGATATTCATTCTATCTGATGAGATCTATGAGCACATCAACTTTGTGGACAAACACGAATCCATTGCACAGTTTGACAGCATCAAAGACCGTGTTATTATCATCAATGGTTTCTCAAAAGCCTTTGCGATGACTGGTTGGCGTTTGGGTTATATTGCAGCCAACAAAACTATCGCGGCGGCAAATGATAAATTGCAGGGCCAGACAACATCAGGGACTTGCTCGATTTCACAACGTGCAGGTATTGTTGCATACGAACAAGGATTAGAGTCTGTCAACAAGATGAAAGAAGCCTTTGCACGTCGTCGTCAATTGGTATTTGATCTATTGAGCGATATCCCGGGGGTACGCACCAATCTTCCAGAAGGTGCTTTCTATTTCTTCCCTGAAATTTCATCCTTCTTCGGCAAAAAAGACCAAGATGGCAATATCATTAAAAATTCATCTGATCTAGCTTTATATTTATTGAATGTTGGTCACGTTGCAACCGTAGGCGGTGACTCTTTTGGTAATGACAACTACATTCGTTTATCGTATGCTGCTTCTGACGAAAGTCTGATCGAAGCATTAAAGCGAATCAAAGAAGCATTAGGCAAATTAGCATAATCAATACACCCTATACTGAATGGGTTATCCAAGAAAATTGGATAACCCATTTTTTTTCAATCCCGGTTGTACCAATCCCTCCTGTATTTTCCACAACGGTATATTCAAATACGTCCTTTTATTTGATATGCTCCATCACCTCGATGAATTTCTTACCCTTATTCTTCGGGTCAAAAAGCATTTTTTCTACCTTATCTAGCTCAAGAGCCTCGAGATGAATAGGTAACACACTCTCTTTCATCAACTTCAACAATTGATCCCAGTCCGCACGATTGATCTTGTGATGGATCAATTGCATCATCTGGACGGCATTGCGGTATTCCTTGCTCGTTTTCAGTTCCACCACCATATCCATCCAGTCACCATAAGTGAAAAGCCTACTTTTTACCTTTTGCAATTGTAAGGCTTGCATCTTGACTATATCATAACCCAATAGCATCTCCGTGACCGAATCAATCTCCATACAGGCAGCGATTTTAGCATAATCTTTTGGGAACTCCATCCTTGCATCGTCATCCAGAAGTTTACAGAACGCTGGTACCTCCTTTTTCAGGGAATCACAGTTCTGTTGTGCATGTAGCTCCATGGTCATGGTCAGGACTAGTCCGATTGCTAGCATCCGAAGATAAATAGATTTCAATTTCATGCTTCGAAGATACCCATTTTTGGGAAATATCATCCATAGCACATAATTCACAATGATTTTGGCGCTTCAGCCAAATATTTATTACATTTACCTTTATGAGTATTTTAACAGAAAAATTCAAAACGAAGCACGATACGGCTCCGTTTTCACAGATAAAAAACGAAGATTATATCCCTGCATTTGATGCAGCAATTCAAAAGACAAAAGATGAAGTTGACGCCATTGTCAACAATCCTGAAGCAGCTACATTTGACAATACAATTGCAGCGATGTCCTATTCCGGACAGACCTTAGACAGGTTGTCTAGTATCTTTTTCAACCTACACTCTGCGGAGACCAATGATGAACTCGAAAAGATAGCACAGGATGTTGCCCCTAAATTATCCGCTTTAGGCAATGACATTACGCTAAACTTTGACCTGTTCAAACGCGTAAAAGCGGTTTACGATCAGAAAGATCAACTGTCACTTACCACAGAACAAACAACGTTATTGGAAAAATCCTACAAAGATTTTGTTCGCAATGGAGCACTGTTGAACGATGAGCAGAAAGAGCAGTTGCGTGCGATTGATGCCGAACTATCGCTTTTAAAATTAAAATTCGGTGAGAATGTTCTTGCTGAGACCAATGCCTATCAGCTGCTGGTTAGCGAAGAAAAAGATCTCGCGGGACTTCCAGAGGGAGCCATTGAGGCAGCCCAGGCATTAGCTAAAGCCAATGAAAAAGAAGGCTGGTTATTTACGTTGGATTTCCCAAGTTATCTGCCCTTCGTTACCTATGCCGATAACCGCGAATTGCGTCGGGAGATCACTTTGGCAGCGGGGCGCAAGGCTTTTCAAGACAATGAATATAACAACGTTCAAAATGTGTTGAAAATCGTAAAACTACGTTTTGAACGCGCTAAGTTATTAGGTTATGCCACCCATGCAGATTTTGTGTTAGCCGAGCGCATGGCACAAAATCCAACAAAAGTAACCGAGTTCCTGAACGATCTGCTTGGAAAAGCAAAACCGGCAGCACAACATGAGTTTGCTGAATTAGGTGCTTTCGCCAAGAAACTGCACGGTATCGAACAGCTTGAAAAATGGGATGGCGCTTACTATGCGGAAAAACTAAAACAAGAACGTTTTAATCTGGATGACGAAAAGCTGAAACCTTATTTTAAGCTCGAAAATGTGTTGGATGGTGCATTTGAGGTTGCCCACCGACTATTTGGTATCAATTTCAAAGAAGTCAACGACATTGAAACCTATCACGAAGAAGTACAGACTTTTGAGGTCACCAAAGATAATGGTGAATTGGTAGCGATCTTCTACGCCGATTTCTTTCCACGTAAAGGGAAACGAAATGGTGCCTGGATGACATCCTTCAAGCCACAGTATTTGCAAGATGGCAAACAAGAACGTCCGCATGTATCTATCGTATGCAATTTCACCCGTCCAACAGCGACTAAACCTTCCCTATTAACCTTTCAGGAAGTAACAACCCTATTTCACGAATTCGGTCATGCCCTACATGGCATGCTTGCAGATACCATCTATCCAACCTTATCCGGCACGTCTGTCTATTGGGATTTTGTTGAGTTACCAAGTCAGGTAATGGAAAACTGGTGTTACGAAAAAGAAGCCTTGGAACTGTTTACCAAACATTATGAAACGGGTGAAGTGATCCCAATGGAGCTGGTGGAAAAAATCCGTGAGAGTGCATCTTTTCTAGAAGGAATGGCCACGATGCGCCAGTTAAGCTTTGGCTTGTTGGATATGGGCTGGCATGGACAAGACCCAAGTGCCATTGCTGATCTGAAAGCATTCGAAGATGGACAATTCGCATCCACCAAGTTATACCCTGATGTGAAAGAGAATGCGATGAGCACAGCCTTTTCCCATATTTTTAATGGCGGCTACTCATCAGGTTACTACAGCTACAAATGGGCCGAAGTACTGGACGCAGATACGTTTGATTATTTCAAACAAAATGGCATTTTCAACGCCGATATTGCCCATAAATTTCAGAACAACATCTTATCCAAAGGGGGAACAGAACACCCAATGGTGCTCTATAAGCGATTTAGAGGACAAGAACCGTCTGTTGAACCCCTGCTTAAACGAGCGGGATTACTAAAATAGAAGGCGGTATCAAAAGTCAATCTTTGTGATTGACGGCAATGATATTTTTTGAAAATCCCTATAATGATTAAATAAGGTCCAAGTTCGATTCCGAATTTTGGGCCTTATTCTTTTCTAATTACAAGGAATATCGAGTACCTTCCAATTTACTCTGATTTGTCATCAAAGATTTTCCCCATGCCATTTTTTGATCACTATACAATTTAAAAACATCAAACAATATTGAATACTATTTCCGAATTGTAGTTCAGCTAAATGACAAACTACAGAAATTTGTTTCTAAATGTCCCTACTTTGTTTTTAAAAGGTCCCTTTCCACCTCCATAATGCGATAGACGTAACTGACTACAACAAATCATAAAGAATTTGTTATATTCACCATTTATTAATTCTTCAAAAAGATAGAAATTAGATCAATCCAAACAGCCCATACCATGAGTGAAATCAACTTTTTATTACGCGATAAAAACCGGCGCAAATTTTTCTTCAAATGCATTTTAATCGGTCTCCCCGTATTGATCGGCCTGGCATTATTGATCAATTATATGGAAGATAGTTCTGCTGCCAAAGGTACTCCGAACGACAAAGGTGGGATGGACTATTACTTTAGGGATGCCATTACCGAAACCGCTCCGGATGTACTTTGCAAACTGATTCCCATGTATCCCAATGGTAAAATCACCTATTACAACTTTTCCACCGATCAAACGGATAATCCAGCTGGAGACCTATTTTTGTTTACAGCCGATTCTTTTGAAAAGGTGAAAGCATTCTATCAGGAAAAAGGAAAGATAATTGATGATGGGACAGATACATTTGTCTGTGATATTGGTGGAAAGAAAATAACCTTAAGCAAATTCACAACGAAAGAAGACGATCCAGTCCAGGGTGAAAATAAGATCAATATTTCATTTTAAATTTTGCAGTAGCGGGCTCCATAACATCGAAATTTATCATTAAACAACAATTAAGTTTGGAGCCCCAGCCTAGTTCGCTATTCCGACAACAGTTTGACTACATGAAACCTTTTGGCTATTTTAACAGGGTATTCCCCAAATAAAAGCCGTCTGTGTTGATTTATCATCAAAAAAGCTGTATCTTTGTCAGACATAATTGGGGTTGACCGGAATTGACAGGATGGAGACGGTTATGTAAGCATGTAGTGCGTTGTTAGTAGAGCACTTTAATCGGAACTTTCAGAATTACAACTGGCGAAGAAAACTACGCCTTAGCTGCTTAAGTTAGACTTAACATAGCTATTTGTCCCGTTAGATCCTGTTCTTTGGTTTAACATTCGGGGCATCGAACGATAGAACTGGCAAGTGTGATGTTGCTAAGCACTTGTGAGAAACAGCAACTACGGCGTACGGTATAGGTAAGCGACTCACCTTCCCTCGCTCGACAATCAAAGAGAAGCTAAACATGTAGAAAGCGTATACAGTACCATGACTGGACGAGAGTTCGAATCTCTCCAGCTCCACTAGAAAAGCCATATTCAACGTTGAGTATGGCTTTTCTTTTTAAGCCACTATCCCGTACGAAACTGTTTTCTATATTTTAGCGGGGATGCCTTTGTCACCACCTTAAATTGTTTGCTAAAATGTGCCCAGCTGTTATAGCCACTATTATAGCAGATATCCAAAATAGGCCGGTCTGTATCGCGCAATAATTTGCAGGCATGACCGATCCGGAGTTCTTTGATAAAATCAAAATAACTCTTTTTTATGTTCTTTTTGAAAAATCGGCAAAATGCTGAAACAGACATATTGGTGCTGGAAGCAACCTCTTCGAGTGAAATAGGATTTAAAAAATTCTTAAAAGAATAGTCTATTATCGCTTCTATAACGATGTTTTCCTCTCTACCTGCAATCGTATCAAAAGCCATTGTAATCACCTTATGCTCTTCGGACGATCCAATCCGATCCATACAGTTCAATAATAACTGAATACGTTCAAGCCCGTCCGTATTTTCTATTTTGCGGATCATCAGATCAATTTCCGCTGCAAGATTTCCAATAAGCTGGATTCCCGTACTGTCATTTTTCAACAATCCAGCGATCACATGCATCTCAGGCAGCGCCAGAAATCCCGTCCCCCAAAAGTCCTTGAGGAAATGAACAACAATAGCACTACCAACCGCATCCTGCTTGGATTTCCGGAACCAATGCGGCAGATCCGAGCCGAGGAAGAATACATCTCCCTGCTTATAATCGCCGATATAATCACCAATAAGCGCTGTTCCATTACCTTCTGTGATCACAATCAGCTCACACTCAGGATGCCTATGCCAAGCCGTTTCAAAAGTAGGCGTCCTGTACGTTCGACAGGCGAAAGAATACTGTTCTTCGACATGTATTTTCTGGATCAGTGTTTTCATGATAAATTATTGCTAGCGAATACATCTGCTATCTGAACACATAATATACGATTATAAACACAACAAATAGCAAGATAGCATATTTTTTCACCCAAATAGCGGTTGAAAGATGCTCGACTGATGCTGTAAATTTATCTTACGACAAGGGAACCACATGTAAGCGTATGCGGCTATCGCATAAGAATAAACCGAAATAAAATTATGAACTCAATTTCAACGATAACCAAGTATGGAAAATAACACCTATGATGCCATCGTCGTTGGCTCCGGCATCAGTGGCGGATGGGCCGCAAAAGAGCTTTGTGAAAAGGGATTAAAAGTTCTGATGCTCGAACGCGGCAGCCCCTACGAGCATGTCAAAGATTATAAATCTGCCCTACGGGAACCCTGGGATCTCCCACACCGCGGGCGCACAACAGTAGAACAGAAAAAGAAATATCCCGTTATCCACCGTGGCTGGGCAGCCTCAGAAGCGGTCATGGATGGTTGGGTAAATGAAGAAGACTGTCCCTATACCGAATTGAAACCGTTTACATGGTGGCGCAGCTACCGCATGGGAGGACGATCAACCTTATGGGGTAGACAGTCCTACAGGCTGAGCCAAATGGACTTCGAAGCCAATGAGCGGGATGGGATTGCCGTGCCATGGCCCATAGGATACAATGATATCGCCCCTTGGTATGACCATGTCGAAAAATTTGCCGGAATCAGCGGATCCCTAGAAAATATTGCACACCTTCCGGATGGACAGTTCCTACCCCCCATGGAGTTGAACTGCGTAGAAAAAGATGTAGCCAAACGCATTAAACAAGAATATGGGGACAAGCGGCACCTGATCATTGGACGGGTTGCAAACCTTACAGCCCTGATCCCTGGGAGATCAAAATGTCAATTTCGGAACCGATGCTGGGAAGGATGCCCTTTTGGAGGCTATTTCAGCACCCAGTCCTCTACCCTACCTGCCGCAATGAAAACAGGTAATTTGACCGTCCGGCCTTATTCGCTGGTTCGGCATATACTTTATGACAAAAACACCAAAAAGGCCACTGGTGTTGAGGTCTTAGATACCGAGACCAACCAAACCTATGAATTCAAGAGTAAAGTAGTTTTTCTATGTGCCTCAGCCCTCAACAGCACTTGGGTCTTATTTAACTCCGCAACGGACATTTGGCCTGAAGGTTTGGGGAGCAGCAGTGGCGAGTTGGGTCATAATGTAATGGACCATCATTATAACATCGGCGCTTCCGGAATAGTAGAAGGCTATGAAGATCGCTATATATTCGGTAAAAGGGCCAATGGGTTTTATATTCCCCGATTTGTCAATATTGGCAGTGACAAAAGAGATTACCTACGTGGCTTCGGTTACCAAGGTGGTGCCAGTCGTGAAGGTTGGGGCAAGGAGGTTGCCGAACTCAATATAGGTGGCAACTTTAAAGACGCACTTACTGAACCCGGCCAGTGGACTATCGGCGCAACAGGCTTTGGAGAGATACTCCCCTATCACGAAAATAAAATCTCACTGGATAAAGATCGCAAGGACAAATGGGGGTTGCCTGTATTGGCGATGGACGCTGAACTGAAAGATAATGAGTTGAAGATGCGAAAGGATATGCAGGAAGAGATGAAAGCGATGCTTACTATCGCAGGTGTAAAAAATGTAAACACCTGGGACAGTGGCCATGCCATGGGACATGGTATCCATGAAATGGGAACCGCGAGAATGGGACAGGACCCCAAAACCTCGGTGCTCAACAAGTGGAATCAGGTTTGGGATTGTCCCAACGTATATGTTACCGATGGCGCCTGCATGACTTCATCGGGTTGCCAAAATCCATCATTGACCTATATGGCATTGACAGCACGGGCTGTAGACCATGCCGTCAATGAGCTCAAGAAAAATAATAGCTAAGCCCATGGAAAGAAGAACACTTTTAAAGATGATTGCCCTGCTTACAGGTGGAGCCGTGATTGGTGGCAATGCTTTTTTGACTGGCTGCAGTTCCAGCAAAGAAAGCGGCCTTAAGGAACGCCTCAATTTAACTCCCCAGCAAATCGCATTCCTAGACGAAGTAGCAGACACCATACTTCCAACTACCCCCAAAAGCCCGGGTGCCAAAGCAGCCAAAGTCGGCTCATTTATGAAGGTCATGGTAAACGATTGTTATGAAGCTCCGGATCAACAGGTCTTTCTTGAAGGAATGGACAGCTTGGATGCGGCCTGTAATAAAATGCATAAGCTGGGATTCGTGGAAGCCACAGCTGAGCAAAGGCTTAGCCTACTCACAGCGATCGATAAAGAGGCAAAAGAATATATGTCCAAAAAAGGAGATTTACCCAATCACTACTATACCCTATTTAAGCAATTGACACTCCTGGGTTATTTCTCTTCGGAAATAGGCCATAAACAGGCGCTACGATACAATCAGGCGCCAGGTCGATACGAAGGAGATGTACCCTATAAAAAAGGGGATCGTTCCTGGGCTTAAAATAACGAATATACGGATATAAGGTCCTCCGAGAGGAGAACCTTTTCACCAAAAAAAAAGATTTATGACAACAATTAAAGGACCTGCTATTTTTTTGGCGCAATTTGCCGGTGACAATGCACCCTACAATACCTTAGAAGGTATCTGCCAATGGGCAGCTTCCCTCGGCTACAAAGGTATCCAGATACCTACTTGGGACGCGCGCTTAATAGATCTTCAAAGAGCCGCTGAAGACAAAGACTATGTACAGCAGCTCCAGTCTACCGTACGATCCTATGGACTGGAGATCACCGAATTATCGACCCATCTACAAGGGCAACTGATCGCTGTGCATCCGTCTTTTGATCCATTATTTGATGCATTTGCGCCACAAGAGCTGCATAATAATCCCAAAGAGCGACAACAATGGGCGGTACAGCAGCTCCATTATGCGATTAAAGCCTCCCATAATCTCGGCTTAAAGGCCCTCGCAACTTTTAGCGGCGCATTTCTCTGGCCCTATGTTTACCCCTGGCCGCAACGTCCCGCCAATCTGATCGAAACAGGATTTACTGAACTCGCTAAAATGTGGCTCCCCATATTGGATATCTGTGAACAGTACGATGTCGATCTTTGTTATGAACTCCATCCGGGTGAAGATCTGCACGATGGTGTTACTTTTGACCTGTTTTTAGAAAAAGTAAATTACCATAAACGGGCAAATATTCTATACGATCCATCACATTTTGTCCTGCAATGCCTCGACTACCTGCAATTCATCGACATCTACCACGAACGGATCAAAATGTTCCATGTAAAAGATGCTGAATTCAACCCATCTGGTCGTCAAGGTGTTTATGGTGGATATCAAGATTGGCAAGCACGGGCTGGCCGCTTTCGCTCTATTGGTGATGGACAGGTCAATTTCAAAGCAATTTTCACCAAGTTGACACAATATGATTTTCAGGGCTGGGCAGTCCTCGAATGGGAATGTGCATTTAAGAATTCCGAGGATGGCGCTCGTGAGGGTGCACAGCATATCAAAGAGTATATTATCCGGGTAGGCGATCGTGCATTCGACAATTTTGCCGCTGCTGGTAGTGATAATGACTTGAATAGAAAATTGATCGGTTTATCAGAATAATAGCCTAAAATACAGTTATTATGGAAATCAGAAAAATCAGGATGGGCATGATAGGCGGTGGCAAGAATGCTTTTATTGGCGCTGTGCACCGTATGGCTGCAGGGATAGATGGACAGATCGAACTATGCTGCGGCGCATTAAGTTCTGACCCTGTTAAAGCACTGGAGTCCGGGGAGCTGCTTTCGCTCCCGACGGATCGAATCTATACAAATTTTCGGGAAATGATCCTGCGCGAAAGTCAGTTGCCCCCTGACAAACGGATGCATTTTGTGAGTATTGTCACTCCCAATGTTGCCCATTTTGAACCCGCCATGCTTGCCCTTGAACATGGATTTCATGTGCTCCTGGAAAAACCCATGACCTTCTCCCTGCATGAAGCCCAATTATTACAGCAGAAAGTCAATGAATCGGGATTGTTACTCTGCGTCACCTATACCTATTCGGCCTATCCGATGGTCAAACAGGCACGTCAGCTGGTCCGCGAAGGTAAGCTTGGCAATATCCGTAAAATCATGGTCGAATATCCACAGGGCTGGCTCAGCACATTGATTGAAAACGAATCCCCGCTTGCCTCCTGGCGAACAGACCCTGAAAGAGGAGGACTAAGCAGCTGTATGGGAGATATCGGAACACATGCCGCTCATCTGGCTGAATATATTTCCGGTTTAAAAATAACCAAGGTCTGTGCTGATCTTCGTACAGTCGTAGCAGGAAGGCGACTGGAAGATGACGGTAATGTCCTACTGGGATTTGAAAATGATGCAACTGGCGTACTCTCTGCTTCACAGGTAGCGGCAGGCGAAGAGAATGCTTTAAAAATAAGGATATATGGAGAAAAAGCGGGTTTGGAATGGAACCAGCAAGAGCCCAATAGCCTCCTACTGAAACCGCTTAACGAACCGGCACAACTATTCCGTGCAGGACAACAATATCTCAGTCCTCTAGCTCAGCACAACAGTCGTTTACCAGCAGGGCATCCGGAAGGTTACATCGAAGCATTTGCCAATATCTATCGAAATTTTTCAGCTACAATTCTTGCAAAAATAAACGGCACCAGTCCCTCGGAGGCCATGCTGGATTTCCCTACCGTTGCAGATGGAACTAGGGGCATGAAATTTATCGAAACGGTAATAGCTTCTGGACAGTCCAGTCAAAAATGGACAGCCTTCTAATCGTCATCACAATAACGTAGACGCTAGAAGTCAATTCCATAACCGAAATTACTGCATCAGCAAGTATGGAGTCTTGCGACAGCTCAGTAATTTCGGTATTTTAGGTTCTATTTTGGAAGGCTTTAATATTGGAGTGCCCTATATCAACGTATAATTCCCTTATACACCGCATCCCGTAATACCCCACCTTCGGTATCACCGGCATATTCCCAATACATTGCTCCCAGTAAGCCCTGTCCATGCACATAATCGCATTTCAATGCAATGGATTCTGGAGTTTCAAAAGTCAGCACCAATTCTCCCTGTGCATTGACCAGATAGTGGGCCTTCGCTTCATCATCCCATTTCTGTTCAAAGCCCTGTAAATTCAGAAGATCCTTATAATCTATAAACCCCTTAATGTCTGTTTTATTTCCCCGTCCGTAAAACGGAATACCGAGCACCAATTTTTCGGCAGGCATTCCAGCGGCAATATGCGCCTTAACGGCTTCAGCACAGGTTGTGCGCCCCGATAAGGGAGAACGATGCAAGCTCGCATGATGATATGGTGGATTACCCGAGTCGTAAGTCATGATGTTCACAAAATCTACATCGTTTTTAATCTGATCAAAAGCAATATATTGACCACTTGATACCGAAGCGAGTGTCAATAGTTTTTTCTTACCAATAGCCTTCCGGATATCCCGCATCAATAAGGTAAAATTCTCGGTATCTGATTTCGTCGCAGAAATACCGGCGGAAGAATTGGTTGGGTATTCCCAATCAATATCGATACCGTCGAGTTTAAACTCTTTTACAAGCCGTTCACAATCCTTGGCAAATTTCCCCCGATTAACGACATCAGCAGCCATCTCACTAAAGCGACCACTTCCCCAGCCACCAATGGATAACAATACTTTCAAGTGTGGATGCTTTTTCTTCAGCGCTATAATACTTTTTAATCTGGCTTCATTGTCGATACGCACTCCGTCAAAACTGTCATTTACATGCCCAAATGCATAATTGATATGGGTCAGATAAGTCGGATCCGGCACAACTGTTGACCAGGATGTAACATAAGCAATCACCACTTTTTTATTTTTCCCATGTGCACAACTCCATTGTGGACTAAGCGTCATTAACAATAAGACTATTGCTGTAAAGCCAAGGGTTATTAGCTTGAGGGGATTTATACTATTTTTAGATTTCATACACATCATAATATTAAAGATTCAAATTAAACTGAACCGATCCTGAGTCGCTTGACTAAATTTCGTTCTCTATTTAGCCATATAATAAGCGTACAACGATCCGTCTTCTATTAAAGTTTTAAATAGATATTTATCTTTTTCAGTAAAATAGCATACCACAGCATGGCGAAAGCCCATAGCAGTGAACCACCAACAGCAAGGAGCATGTTACCCGATTGCTTATAGAAAAACAAAGGAATCTGCAATCCCCAACAGATGAAATAAATTAAATCCGGTGCGAGATAGGTTGTCAAAGAATTCTTTCCGGCTTCCTCGAAGACGAATATTCCTTTATGGTATTTCCGAATATCTATTACATAGTAGATAACAAGCAGTAAGAGCAGGCTGATACCACAACAGAGCAATGCCCAACTTGGCGTGCCGTGAATTTTGGATAATATAAACCAGGGGCGCAGCGCAAACCCGCCCACTAACCAAAGTATGCCAATAATCAGCATCCAACGTAAAAGTAGCTTCGGTGTAGCAGCATACCGTTTGATCAATATACCAATGATTGTCCCGGCCAATACAATGCAAGGTACATTACCCGATAACAGCACATTCAGGTAGTTCCCGATGATCGGAATATGCAATTTGAATGCTGTTTGAGACAGAATATTTAGGACAAGAAACAGCAGCCAAAAGCATACTACAATGGGGAGCCTTCCCCGACTTAACACAAAAGTAGTAGCAGCAGCAAAATAACCCCAACCGATCAAGCCCAAGATTCCCCACCAACCGATCTCCAAGCCTTTACCCTCTGCAGCTTTAAAACAGTAAACCAAATAACAGATCCCCAGGCCCCCAAGCAGACGCATCCCTTTAAATAGGGTCTGATTCCCGGATGTAGTAGGATACCTATTCCAGATCAGAAATACGTAGAGATACAACAATCCTAACCACCAAAAACCAGACATCCCCGTCAATGAAGCATCCACACGCCCACCGTTCAGAATCAAGACACCAATCAGGATTAAACTCGCGGTACGGGTAACAATATGCGCAAAAATCAGACGAGATGATTCTCCCAGTTTCTCCCTGGCAGCCACCGCATAGGGTACAGCCATACCAACCATAAAAAGAAATCCCGGAAAAACCCAGTCCGCCAGCCCCATGCCATCGACTTCCGCTTTGGTATGCAGCAGCCATTCCGGAACACCGGGTGCAAATAAATCGTTGACAAATAACATGAGAAACAGAGTCATACCCCGCATGACATCCATTGAGCGGATTCGAATTGATTGTTTAGGTTGTTGTTGATCCATAATGATACGATAAATCCAAAGAAAATCAGCTGTCACAGCCCAAAACGTCCCGTTTACTCAATTCTGCCACACACGACTCAGCTACTTTAAGGAATTGTAAAATGCAGGGCTCGGTCGCTTAAAATACGCGTACACGATTCCGTTTGCATTCAGGTTTATAATTTTTAGCAAACAGAACAACTATTTGCTTACCCTAAGATGAGCATATTATATCATATTCAAGAGAAATAATTGTTCAAATTAGTGTAATTTTTGCTTTTATCATACAGGTTTCTTGGAATTATGGCTTTATCTGATACCTATTGAAAAGTACATTGCTTGCTGTACATTCCATTTAGCCCCTTTTTGCCAGCGGATAAGAAATGGCCAGGAGTCCGATGTGATATATCCGCTGTTATATAAAAACTATCACCTCATCGCAAAAGCTGCAGCCGAATAAACAATGGAAAAAATTGATCAAAAAGCATCAACTATAGTATAAAACTAATATTTTTGGCCTTAGTTCTAAAACAACATATAACATGAGCCAGTTAGTATTTCGTGACGCCAAACAAGAAGATTTACCTCGTATCGTAGCCATATACAATACCACCATTGCATCGAGAATGGTCACTGCAGATACCAGTCCCGTAAGCGTAGAAAGCAGGCAAAAATGGTTTGATGAACACAGCCCGTCAACGAGACCATTATGGCTGGTTGAGGAAGAAAATAATATCCTCGGCTGGGTCAGCTTCCAGTCTTTTTACGGTCGACCAGCATACGATGCGACAGTAGAGATAAGCATCTACCTGGATGAACAGCAGCGAGGCCGGGGACTGGGCAAGCAAATTCTCCAATACTGCATAGACAAAGCCCCTAACCTTGGCGTACATACCTTATTGGGTTTCATCTTTGCGCACAATGCACCTAGCATCACCTTATTTGAAAAAATGGGATTCCAGGAATGGGCCAACCTTCCCAATATCGCTACGCTAGATGGGGTAGAACGAAGTTTAAAGATATTAGGAAAAAGGGTAAGTTAAGTCACACAATTGGCTTCCAAGAGAAAAATCATTAGCTTTAAGTAATTATTTTACACTCTTAATTCACAACTATGAGTCAACGACTACAATTAATGCTAATATTCACCCTTTCTATGTTGTTTTGGATCAATGTTGCCACTGCACAAGATCCAGAACGGATAAAGACCATCACAATTTCCGCAGATTCCACCTATACAAAAGTCGTACAAGCACTTCAAGAAAGCGGTTACTATATTGCTCAATTAGACCGTTCTTCAGGTTTTATTCAAACCAGTGTATCGCTTAAAAGCAAATCAATATTTGGTCGTGATGGTGATAAAAGAATCTTCAATTTTCTAGTTGTTCCGCTCCCAGATCGAAGGTCCAAAATCATTCTCAATATCTTTCTGTTCGAACGCCTTCAAGCCGGAAGCGGTAATTCCGGAAATTATTACTACGATGACAAAGGCCTTGTCCAGGATGATAAAATCTATCAGCAGATCTGGGATAAAATTTTGCCCCTTATCCAATAAAAACAGCTATAGGATACAAACAAAGCCTGTCAAAAGTATATTGACAGGCTTTGTTTTATTCCGATTGTATTAATAATTTAGTAGACTATTCAATCTCGACCTTCAATCCTTCTTGCCAATCTTTTAGCTCTTCGGTATAATATAAATAGCCCGAAGATGCGGCACCTTGGTATCTCCCTGGTACTTGGGCTTTTAAATCTATAGACAGTTCTTTCGTTTCATTTGCATCAATCCCACGCCAATAAAAAACCAGGTAATTTTCAAAAATTTCGTAGTAGTCTACGAAGCCTTTCTCCATTAAATCCCTTAATTGTTGAGGCTCGGGAGTTAATCCTCCTGGGATACCGACCTTCGCTAAAGGCATTGCCTGTGCCCCACCCCGCTTATTGTTTAACCGCACCTTGAGTACCGTATTGTCACCCAGACGAACACGATTGCTGGATAAAGATGTTGACAGATCCAGTGTCCTATCTTTTGCACTTGGCGGTTCCAGTGTCAAATAATTAAATCGGTAGGAAGCCACCGCATAATCTAAATTTTCCAGGCGCAGGGAGATTTTATGCTTTCCGGCAGGCAGCTCCAGCGAAAACAATTTGCTCAGGGAGTCCGCTTGGGGTGTAGTATCGCGGAGCAGGATTTCACCGTCCACCCACAATTCAATTTTCTTCCCCTTTTTCGTCTTCATATCCTGATCAAACAGTTGATAATATCCTGTTGCAGCTTTCAGGGCGAGCCCTGTTGCTTGCGTTGAGCCATAATAACCTTTGTCCGCAAATTTAACAAGTGCCTCCATACATAAGGACAACTCGTTGGATGGCTTTTTATCCAATTGGAAAACAAGTGCGATCCAGGCCAGCGTTTCATTGCGCAATGACCGTCCATCCGAATTTGTAATACTCCCTTCTACTAGCTCCTTTTTGCCTTCAACGACCAATGGGAGCAGCTCTTTTAATTGCAATTTCAGGCTCTCCAATTGCTCCAATTTATTGAGGTTACTTGCTGTAAGCGCAACGAGGGCCATACGATAAGGATCTTTTGACCGCAAGACCTCCTGATAAGCCTTTTGAAATTCGTTCTCAATTTCCTCCCTCAGCCCCGCAACGCTCAAAGCATAAGTGATATAAGCATTATTTATCAACTCACGATTCCCGGAAAAAGCATACCGTCCTTTAGCCTGATGGTATCCACCTCGACCATCCTTTTTCGATAAAAGCCAATTTTTGGTTCGTTCGATCATCTTTTGATCCACAGCAATAAACGGCTTCATTTCTATAAATTCAATTAAACCAAAAGCTGAAAGGACCTCATGCGCGGGTGGTTTGCCGTACCAATCAAAGCCCCCACCTTTAATTTCGTAGGCCGCCAATTTTTTATAACCGTTTTCCAAAAACTCTTTTGTCTTGCGTTGCAAGGATTCATCCGCCCTAATTTGGCGCATAAGAGAAAGTGCGTAAATATTGGGATAAACCGAAGAAGATACCTGTTCAAAACAGCCGTGTGGTTCGCGGACAATACGCTCCAGTCCCTGCGTAATTTGCTTCAATGGATTAAGGTATAGCTCCACAGAAAGCTGTTGAGAGCCTTTAACTGCATTTTTTAGTTCAAATTCATGTTCCACGTATTTAGATGTTGAATGTCCGAACGCTACAGGAAAGCCTTTATTGAATAATTTGATATCCTTTATAATCCCCTGGGCTGAGGAATCCGTCCGGATCGAAAAACGTATTTTATCGCGATCAATTGAAGGGCGCTTTACTTCCAGTGGTACACGCAACTGACTTTGCTCCTGTGCGCCAATTTTCAGGATATTCCTCTCAGATTTCCATTCAAGGTTGTCCCCTACCAGGTCGACCTGACTATGGATTGATACAGGTTGCCGTCTTGTATTATCAACCAGTAATTGTGCGTTGATCAGATCGCCTTGAGAAGCATACAAAGGCAATTTGACGTCCAGGCCAATTTCATCTCTTACTTGATAAGTTGTTTGTTGACTACGTCCTATCATACCATTTTTACCTATTCCTTCCACTATAACTCGATAAGAAGTATTCTCATCGGCATTGGGAAAAGTTACCTGGGCACGGCCCTGGGCATCGGTCTCAATATGGTAGTTCCAATAGATGTTATCTCTAAAATCATCTTTGATCAAGGCCTGTTTATTTTGATACTTGGGCACATAAAACTCCTGCGCTTGATCAAAACGAACCTTTGGTGATACAGTGTTCAAGGTCAGGTATTCTTGAGGCCCTACCAGATGGCTATTACCTAAAAAGCTAGCTGCATCTCCCTCCATTCCTTTTCCACCTTTCGTTGTGATTAGAATCACACCATTGGCTCCGCGGACACCGTAAATTGCTGTCGCCGAGGCATCTTTTAGTATCGAAATACTTTGGATCAATTCAGGCGGAAATCCAGTAAAGTTTGCCATATTGGCTTCATTATAGGGCACTCCATCCACAACAAAAAGAGGGCCACCGGTACCGCCAATGGAGTTCATCCCACGAATTACCACTGGTGCATTTGACCTTTCAACAGAAGGGCTGACACTCACTCCAGCGAGCTTGCCTGATAAGGTCGAAATTAAATCCGCTTGTGCATAGAGATCGTTACCACTAATTGTCACCACCGATCCAGTTAATGATCGCTTGCGATCTACGTCGTAGCCAAGAACAACCACCTCCTCTAGGACCCCATCTCGATTAGATGCCTGTGGCTCCATTTCTATTTTTGGTGGAAGTGGCGTTTCGTCATTGACGCGTTGGATTAATGGAGTTGTCTCAAACTTCACTAAAACAGGATCAGTCGCCCGTCGCTTCTCCCTTACTGAGGCGAGGTCTTCATTTCGAGATGCAGTAACATAATAAAATTCATTTTTACGATGTGTCGGAATATAGATTCGCCACAAGGCACATGGAATTGTCCGAACCGAAAAACGCCCTTGTTTATCCGGTGTTACCGTATACAACAAGCTATCTGCAACAACGTACATTTTTGAAGAATATACTGTATTTCGTCCTTTGCCCTGTCTATAGACTACACCTCTAAGCAAATTATTTGGAGGGGTCTTGACCACTGTAAGCTCGTCGTTGCTCAACACCTTATCCCACTTATAATTTCGCCAACCCTGTGTCAGCATAAGCATATCTAGGGCTTGAGTACGTTTGTCTTTGGTTGGATCAAAATAGAATGCGGGTTGATAGATGTCACCTTGGACAGCAGTTCCCAGCCACATCCAGGAGAGTATATCATGCTGTTTATCGTTTAGGTAACTTAAAATCTTATCATCAACGACACTCAGTGATATCGCTGCTGGGAGAGCCTCGCCCCGCGCATCGCGAGTCTCAATCGTCAGCTTCACATCCTCCCGAGTCTTATAGATCGCTTTATCGCTCGTTACATGAATCTGTAATCCATCGTTTATTGCATTAAAGAATAACCGCTCGCTCAGAATTTGTCTACCCTGCAAGATCGATATGCTTAGCACCCCCTGTGGTAAAGCTTCTTTTGATACCTTTAGCGAATTTATACCCTTAGTTACCGCAAGCTCACCTGTATGAAAGATTTTGTCCTCCTTACGGATAAGATAACTTACTCGGCTATCCATACTACTGATGACCTGCAAGCTCAATTCATTTTTTGATTGCTCGTCCAGCTGTACCTTTATACCATCAGGTTTCATTGTCGGCAATGTGATCTGCTTATTTGCTCGATAAGGCTTTTCCAATTGAGCATAATAGGCTCTTCCTTGTTTGGGGATGAATGAAAACTTGCCCATACCTTGATGAAAGGAGGAAAACTTGCTGATCTCATTCCCTCGGTCGTCGTAGATGGTTCCCTCGATATCAGCTGGAAATCCCTCCGCATTCAACGCTTTAAAGGCCACCACATTTGAAAAATTTCCTAGCAGATAACCACCCTCAGGCATAAATTGAACATCGATATCGTCAAGAATAATAGGGACGCTCTTAGATATCGACTCTATCTGCTGCTGATGTACAAAGCGGACATTCAGGCTCACGTGTTGATCTTTCAAAATTGCTGGCAGTGCAAATGTTACTTGGGATTTACCCAAATGGTCAGTTTTGCTATCCTGCGAAAGATACAACTCGCCACCAATACTTACCTCATAAACAAAAGACTGGTTTGAAAGCGGATGATTTCCCATATCTTTGACTACAAAATCTGCTGCGACGGTTTCTCCCTTCCCGTAAGATTCCTTTTCCAATTCCAACTGCATGATGAGTCGTGGTGGATTGGTCCTCATGATGGTGATATCTTTCTCATAAGCGAGATTTGGAAAATTGATCATCCAAGGAGTTTGCACTTTCAATTTATAAATCCCACCTGCAAGCTGTCCCCCTAATTGGAGACTTCCCTTGGCATAAATTGTATTTGCAGCAAATTGCCTATGCTGAATGACCTGTCCATTTGGTGCAATCAAATCAACAAGAACAATATCGCTCTGATTGGATACACCGAAAGCAGTATTACATAGATAAGTCGTAAAATAAATTGTTTCTCCTGGTGCGAAAATAGTCTTATTTGTATGTGCATATACACGCTCCAACGGTAGAAGATCCGCGTACTCATTTATTTTATCACGGATTACCTCAACCTGACCAAAAGCCAAAGTTGTACATAACACATATATTATTGTAAAAAAAGAATTTAGAAAAGACCGGCCATGTCTTTTTTGGTTAAAGAGCTTTTCCTTTTTGCTTAGACGCGATATAGTTTCAAATACAGATCGTTTATCCAGCTTTTTTCCCTTTGTAATTAGGTTGTCGTTATTCATGGCATGTAGGTTAAAAATTCAGTACTACGTTAAAACCAAAAGTCTTCATCAATGGCGAGTTAAAGTAATCCAAGCCAACGGCATTACGCTGTCCTAGCAGGGATGCTCCAGGGTAATTCCCTTTATATTTACTCCAATACATCAGGTTCTCGGCATAGAGGGTCAAATCAATTTTTTTGAGGTATCGCCAGGATAGATCAAAACTACGTGAAAGATTTACGCTAGAAAGACGTAAGTAACTTGCATCTTCGATGACATCTTCAGCCACACCCGATAGGCCATAACGTACCCATCTATTATTTTCGGTGCCCAATGCTGGATCATAATAGTCAACCAATTTGTGGTTTCTATTTCCCTGCGGGTCAATCCCTGTAAACAATTGATCTTTAAGCAATCGTTCTGTAGAGGCTTCCATTGAACGCCCCATGTAATTGAGCATTTGTCGTGTTCCATTCCACACTTTGCCACCCTTGCTCCATTCGAGATCAAAATCAAAACGGATCCCTCTATATTGTAATGCATTACCAAAGATCAAGGCAAAATCAGGATTTGGGTTTCCCAGAATCTTTTGCTCAGGAGCTACAATGGGATAGCCATCCTTATCAACCTTTAGCTGCCCATCAGCAGTACGTTCATATGCAGTTCCCATAATCACTCCGATCGGTTGACCAACGACATAGTTTTTACTGATTTCCTGCATACCAGCTATTTGGATTCGATCAGACTCCACATTGATTTTATCGACCTTATTGACATAACGATGAAAGTCTAGTCTTGGAGACCATCTCAACGGGCTATTGAAGGCTCCAAAATGAGAAGAAATGGCAATCGTGAATCCCTTTTGTTGATAATCGACAGCATTGTTCAAGCGATATTGATTACCTTGCCAAAGTGGGACATAGCCATTCTTCACATAAAACTGATAAAAATTTCCCTCAAGGGTCAATAGCTGTCGTTTGAGTGAGGCACCAAACTCATAATTGATTTTCCGCTGCAATTTATCCACAGGATCCCGCAATAGCAATTCGTCCACGGGTAGGAAGGATTGAAAATCCTTGATGGAATATCGCATCAGGCTAAATTGTATATCATTATTGATTTGGTTGGGTTCAAGATGTGAAAGATTGAATTGCCCCCATACATTGGTGATCATATTTCCCCAATCAAACAAATCAAAATTAAATCTTCTTTCCAATTGGCCAACAAAATTGAAGGCAGTCTTATTTTTACTTTTGTTGCTTACCAGGATACTTGGCAGCAGATCAAAGGCCCAGTTGCCATTATCTCCATCGAATTCCTTCGCTACCAAGCCAGCCTGAAATTCTGAGGATTGGTGCAACAAGGATACTGGCGCAACACCCGCCACAGAACGATCTAAAGACATCCATTGGTTTTTGTACCAAAAATTTCCCTGTAGATACAACTTTTTGCCTTTAGCCAAATAATACTTACCCTGTACATTCGTATCAAAAAGTCTTGTCTTTAATTTACGGTTGACAAATATATCTTGGTTCCCTCTGGCTATGTTCCCAACAAGACCATAGTCTAGTGCATTTTGTTGGTATTGATAGTTGAGTTGTGCGCCCAAGAAAAATCGGCTATGATCCCAATCATATTTCAATGTGCCAAGGTATTTCTGATTAAATTGATTATCGCGATTATTTTGTAATAGAAACCAGGGATTGGCATATACATCTGAAATAATAACATTCGGTTGTGATTTAGCATCAAAATTGATTGGTGATAGATAGGCTCCCATAAGGACATTGGCGTAGTTATTACCTATCATAGGCATCTTTTCATCGGATTGATTAAACTTATTCAATACCTGGAGGCGATGTCCAGCTCTCAATTGAGGAGAGTAATTCAGCTGCGCCCCCCATGAATTAGTTTTGTTTGGGTAAAATACCCCCTGTTTCTTGGTATATTCGATTTCACCATAAAATTTTCCCAGCCCATCCTGTTTGTAGGTCATATCCAAGGTCGTGGACGTTTGGTAACCATTCCGATAGATATTTTTGTTGTTGTAAACTGTAGGTAGGCCCGTTTGGGTAGCCGAGGGACCCCAACTATAAGGCACATCATTCGAAGCAACCAATTTCCCTCCGACAGCATGCCCCTGTACATAATCAGTTTGCAGCTTTACACGATCATCCGCTTTACTAATTAGTCCACCAAGTGTCAGATTAATATCTAGGAGTCCATATCCCGGCGTCGGGTTCTGATGAATATACACTCGATTTTTCTTCTCCTCGAGGCTGTAATAAGAACCACCATTATTTCTAAAGACGACCGGTCTAGGGGAACCTGTTGTGATTGAGCTATCTATTGGAAACAAATTCACATCAGTATGCTGTTCTTTCGCTGCTACGAGTTCGACAAGATAACCTCCAGACTTATCAAATGGATCCGACCGAAACTCATATAATAGGTAAGTCGTTGGTAGCTGAACTGGATATTTCCACACCTGTATTTTATCCCGGTCATTGAGGTTAATCCCAAATACGCCCTTGGCATCGGAGTGTACTACAGTCCGACCTCTACTATTAATCGGTTCATCAAAACTGAGCAGCACCTTATCGGACACTCTGATCACGGCAGCATCTTTAAGAGGCTTTCCACTGGCATCTGTAATCTTGCCTTCGTAGTGGCTCACCTGGCCAAAAAGCGCCTGTGTAGTACAAACAAATAGGAACAAACAGGTATACTTTATCATCTTTTTAAGCAATAATTTGAACAGGGATGCGGCGGGCGGCAGAATTCCATAAAACATATTGTTTTTTTTTTGAGAGACTTTGATAAAATCCGGTTAAATAACTTTCTCCATAAAAATAGAACTAAAAAACAATAAATTTATATTATTTTGGTGGTGAAATATTTTTGCAATATAGCGCGATATCTAATTGATCAAAGCCAATGCGTGTAACTAAAAAAAACAAACTTTTTTCATTCGTTATTATAGTTATTGTTCTTGGCATTATTGCATTTCCAATTGTCCATATTCTTAGAACAAAATGGGGAGAAACAGACATTCACAGGACACTTCCGCCTCATTATGTGGATGATGCCAGTACCTTAAACCCAACCAAAGTCGACACCATCATTGCCATTCCAAAAGACAGGTCAGCGATCGAAAATCAATTGCGGCAAATTCTGCAGTATGCAAATGCCAAGGGCTTAAAAATCTCCGTCGCAGGGGCGCGTCACAGTATGGGTGGGCATACGATGTATCCCGATGGAATTGTAGTCAATATGCTCCCTTACAACCACATGGATCTGGATACTGTTGAAAATATACTGACAGTCGGTTCGGGAGCACTTTGGTCAGATGCTATTCACTATTTAGATCATTATGGCAAATCAATTGCGGTGATGCAAGCATTTAGTTCTTTTTCTATTGGAGGCTCGCTCAGTGTAAATGGACATGGATGGCAAAAAAATTCGCCACCTTTAGCGTCCAGTGTACATTCCTTTACATTAATGAATGCCAAAGGTCAGGTGCTCCTTTGCAGTAGGAAAGAAAATAGCGAACTTTTTCATCATGTGATTGGTGGATATGGCTTATTTGGTATTATACTCGACGTGAAACTTAAAGTCGTCAATAATCAATCTTTAAAATTTCATTACATCAATTTAGCGCCCGAAAATTACACGAAATACTATAAAAAATATATTCTTGACAACCCGAAGGTCGATCTAGTTTTTGGTCGGTTACGCGTATCCAACAAGAATTTTCTAGCGGAGGCTACGCTCAACTATTTTGAGCAGACGGCAGAACAACCGATACAGCTGTCTCAACAGAGCAAGAAAACGGAAGAAACCAAGAGACTGATATTTCGGGGTAGCGTCAATAGCGAATATGGAAAGCGGCTCCGCTGGGACCTTGAGACATCCTCTGCTATTCCGGCAAGGCATCTTACCTTCACCAGAAATGAGATCATGGATAGCCAAGTCTCTTTGATTGAAAATAAAGATACCACATCGACAGATCTGCTCCACGAATATTTTATTCCTGAACGAAATTTCATGAAATTCATTCAGGATATAAAACCTATTTTATTAAAATCAAAGCTAGATCTACTAAATATTACAATCCGTGCGGTCAATCGGGACGATGATGCTTACCTAAACTATGCCCAGGAAGATGTTTTCGGTTTCGTACTACTGTTTAATCAGAAAAAAACAGCACAGCAAGAAGCCGAGATGCAGACACTCACAGATCTTTTGGTTGATGCAACTATTAAAAATGAAGGAACCTATTATCTTCCTTATCGTTTACACATCACAAAAGACAAAATGAGGAAAGTCTATCCAAAAGCAGACAGTTTTTTCAGGACCAAAACAAAATACGACCCGTCGGAACTCTTCAACAACAAATTTTATAGGCACTATAAATAACCGCCAGATATTGAGCTATATTGATATTGTCAGCAATGGAACATCGAGGCCAGAGGCCATCATCCGTGTTTTGCTGCGATGTGTCAACGAGCTCCAGAAACCATATTTATAAGGAATCATAACCAATAGGTCCGTATGGCTTTCCTTGACCTCATCACGAATAGCTTTCACCACTTCATTTGAAGTTACATTTTTATAGTAATAGCTGACGATCCCCATCACATCGTTGATGGCTTCGCGGGTAGCACTACCTTTTTCCTCGTTTAGCTGTTCGACGGTTTTACGGATATTGAGCACCTCTAAGACAGCATTAAAGTCAGTTGCAAAATCTTTAACTTTTTCTAGGATCTCTTTTTGGACACCACGAACGATGTCGCAGGCAAAGAGAATATGTTTTAGGCCGGTGAATTGTGCTCCCAATGGTACAGAGAGAATAGGAATTTTTAGCCTACTGATGGCTGCGGTCGTTGTATTGCCCAACATATCCTGGTCAAACGACCGTTTGGCCATACCCATGACCAGTAGATCGGCACCGGTTTCCTGAATACATTTTGTAATCTGATCGTAGAACAAACCAGTAGCCAGATAAGGGACAGCGGGCACCCCACTCTGCTGGGTAATAGCCTCCGCTTTATGTTTTAAAATCTTGTTTTGATGTTCAAAAATTTTGAACATAGAATCGGGAGAAAGACGTGCATTCATCGCATGGATGGAAGGGTTCTGGAGAGAAAATAAGACAATCTCATATTCTTTACCTGCAAAAACTTCCAGTATAAAATTCAAGGCATGTTCTGCCTCTTCAGCATAGTCTGTAGCAACAATAATCCGTTTCATATGATCCGATTTAATACGATTAAACAATTCCTTATTAATACGATCAAGTTACCGAAAAATAATAAATCTGTCAACCGGACAATTGTCTCAGCATCGTCAATTTTCTCCCGATTTTACAGCTATTTTGAATAGCTATCTTTTACAAAAGAAGCCTTTTTCAGGTAGTCGATACTTTGCTCAAGGCCTGTGTAAATATCATTGCGTGTATCTTCCAATTCAACGAAAAGATATTTCAGTCCACCTGTTTTAGCATTGTTAAAGATCGCATCAAACCCAACCATTCCACTTTGACCGATTTCACGGTGGTCTTTGATATGTAAAGCTTTAAATCTGCCTGCGTACTTGTTGAAATAATCCACAGGGCTTACATCTCCGATTACTGCCCAGTAAACATCCATTTCAAAAAACACATTTTCAGGATTGGTATGCTCCAACATGTAATCGAACATCACTTTATCCTCTACCTTTTTAAATTCGTGTGCATGGTTGTGGTATCCATACAATATTCCCTGTTGGCGGCATTTTGCACCTACAGCATCCAAATAGCGGCATTGCGTTTCAAGATCTTTGAGCGTCTTAGGCACATCCATCCAAGGAGTTACAATGTATTTCATACCGGCAGCTTTGTGGGCAGCGATACATTCGTCCCACCATTTTAGGGATTCGGAGAAATCTCCAGATGCAAGTTCCTGTGCAGACAATGTTTTTGTCGCATGGGACGACAATACCTTCATTCCTGTTTTTTCCACTTTGGCTTTAAATTCCTGTGGGCTCAGGTTGTACAGTTTACCATCTTTATAACCAGCAGCTTCCACTCCAGTATAACCAAGCGCAGCGATCTTTTGTAGAATTTGATCGAAATTCGGGTTCTTGCTGATTTCTTCACGTACAGAGTATAACTGTAGACCAATTTCTTTTTTTGCGGCTTTTTGTTGCGCAAAAGTCGGATTGATGGCCAATAGCATACAGCCAGCCATTAAAGATCCGATGAGTGTTCTTCTTTTCATGAGTTTTATTTATTCTATAGACCTATCCAACACGAAAGCTATTGTAAACATCAGTTTACGGGTTGTTTAGGTTTATTCGTGTTAAGTGCAGCTGCAATGTATGCAAATCCGTTAAAAAACACAACGTTTTGGTTTTTTATTTATTCACATCCTCACGTTTTTGAAGGTTAGCAGCAGTCTTCTTTCAACTCGAAAATCGAACATTTTAAACGATTTGCAGCTCAAACTTGTTCTATTGGCAGAGACAACAAAAAAAAGATGGAAAATCAATTCAACACCCCAGAACATAGCAATGAGAAGCAGGAGGAAAAATTACCTCCGATAGCCGTTGAAGAAAAAGATGATGCACCTGCCGGTCGCAATATCAAACGAACGATTATTATTGCCGTTTGTGTGCTGATTGTATTTTATTTGATCTATTATTTTATGAGTTCACATTAAATATGGAGCAGTCCATTGGTCATGAAATAAACAGCTATCCAATCAGAATATTTCAGTTTTATCAGTCTACGGGCTGATAAAACTGAAACAATTATTCAACAATAACGTTAATTCCCACCATTTTAGCTTTGTATTTAATCTTTTCGATGAGGCCATAATAGCTCCAGTTGCGCAATAAAAATTCATCATCTTTGGCCAGTTCCTCTTTATTCGATTGATTGACTAATAAAAGTGTTCCGGCTTGCGTTTTGACACATAGTTCAATCAATCGCCGGCTATATAAGTGGAGTTTACTGTCCACATAATTTTTCTCTTTATCGTTATAATGTTCCAGGCTTTTCATTTTCCGCTTCCTTCCGCGTCCACCTTTATTGAAAGCTGAGGCCTTTTGCAATCTATGGCGGGCGGCCTGAATGGCCATCCGTCGGTAGAGGAACTCTTCTTTGTTACCGATCTGAAAGGACTCTTTACCTACGATAACCGAGATGGGGTGTTCAATTGCCAGTGAAGCCTCCGCGATTACATGTCCTTTCAGTTCTTGGATTTTCTTTGGAAGTTCGAGCGCCAGCAGTAGTAATATTTTGCCTTTAACAATCTTAATTGCGCTGCTACAGACTTTAATCTGCCCCACCAATGCCCGTTGCAGCAGCACCCTTTTATCCGATCGGTCTTTGCCGAGGTAAGTTCGAAACGGTATTTTGAATAGTGTGAATCTAAAATCTCTATTATTCTCATCTTTGCTGAAATTAACCTGTTTACCAGAAAAAGGGATCGGCATATCTTTTTTATAGTTGCGGAGCGATTTCTCTCCTTTCCAATAGGCCAGGCGATCTGCCTGAAAATATTTTATTAAGGCAGTATTTATATGCGACAAGATATCCGTTGGAATCTGTCCTTTGAAGTAAGCGGATAGCAGGCGATAGGTGGTATTCATGCGGGAAGTATTGAGTATCCCCGCTTCATCTTTGGCATGATCTGCCAATTTCACTTTGACATCCTCTTTCAGGTAAATCAGATCTTTCAGATTTTCCTGCACATATTGATGCGTGATGACCATATTGGCACCACGGAAAACGACATCCTGCCATTCAAAAAGTTGTTTAAAATATTCAGATCGTTTTTCCTTGTCATCGCAGTCCACGAATACCTGGATTTTGCGGGTTAATACCATTGTATCGGTAGCCATATCTTTCGTTTATTTAGTTATGCTGTTTTCTTTGGAGCCTTAATTTTTGCATGTGCATTGATAAATAATTTCCGCACCTGTCCCCCATCCAATTGCAGTGCTTCGGAAATCTGATCAAATGAATACTGCAGTTCATAGCGCATGCGGAATATCTCCGCTTCTTCGGCTGTCATTTCGTTGTTTAATTTAAATTCAGCGGGTTTGGCTATCAATTGCATTTTCTCTTGGTTATTAAAGATGGAGCGGAGAAATTCGATGGTTTTCTCTACACGGAGGCTGACTTCATAATCCGATATTCCCCCCATGTGGTAAGAGATACGTTCATAGTTAAAACTATATTTAAGACAGAGTCGAATGAAGAGCTGTTGATCGTTGTTGAGGTTGGGCAGGATTTGGTTGAGTTGTTTTAGTTTCTCTTTTTTCTCCTGTTCCAGTTGTTCGAGATAGAGGATATCCACTTCGGGCTCTTCTTCGAGTTCATATCCCAGCAGAAACTCCTGATAATCTTCGATACCATCCAATCGGAGGAGGCTACGGTGAAACCTATTGCGTGATTTTTGGAAGAAGGCGTTGATGGCGGATTTGACCTGAGATTTAAGGAATTCGAACAGTTCGGTTTCGGAATTCACATTTTCACGGAATAGCCAGAGTCTGAGAAAGGCTTCCTGTGCAATACTTTCTCCGGTACATTCGTCATCTGTTGCACGGTGGGCACGAAAGCGGAAGTAGTCGTAGAATCTTTGGTAGAAGAATTTCAGTCCATTTTCATTGCCATTATGAAGGCATTGGAGCGCATTTTTTGCGTCCTCATTACGTACAAGAAGTTTCATAATTGTTTATATAGTTAGTAAAATTACTTACCAGCGCCCCAGTAATTCTGGCGGATTTTGTGGGAACTGGAGCGAGGTAAGTTTATAGCATGGTATGGTAAAAGCTTATTGGTATTGAGAATGGGAAGATTGCTAGGGAAATGTCTTTGTATCACAACAAAAAACTTTATTACAGGTGATACTGTTGTGGATACCTTAGGTTTTATAGTACCTAACACCTCAATTTTTCATTTGGTATGAAGACACCGAGTTGTAGATACCCAACATTTCATAATACCTAACACCCTTAACTATTTTATTACTCTGGAGCCGGAGGTTGTAGATACCCTACATTTCAAAGTCTCTAACAACAAAACTTTCCATTTGACCAACGTAATGTATGTTGCAGATACCCTACATTTCATAGCATCTAACAACCTACCTAACCCTATTTCCTTGCAAACCAAAACATAAATCAGCTTCTATTCTAAAAAATCCAGCTATTAGGATACATAATATCTTTATTAAAAAGGGTATTTAGTGAGTCTCATTTACGCTCACCCTATGGCATAACAAGATGCCTCAATATAATTTTATTATTGATTTTGGAAAATATCGTTGGTATAGATCGGGTCAAATCGTAGTAGATTTACTGGCTGTAACAGCCCAGATCAAAAGAATCGAAAAAGTGCCTTTAGTCGTTTATACCCTAGTTTTATTGTCTTTTACAACTATGATCTTAAACAACTCGGCTCTGGGTGATTGTAAATGAACTGCATTTCATAGTCTTACAACAAAGAGAGGAGCGTTTCGAACAATTAAATACTAATTTGTTGTAAATACCCGACATTTCATAGCGTCTAACAATCTGTTCCCAATGAATGACATTACAAAGAGCTGCAGATAGCCTACATTTTATAGTATCTTACAACCTACTGCACCATATCTTCCTATAAACCAAAGCACAGCATCAATGGCCAACAAAAAATCCAGTTGTTAGGACACATAATATCTTTATTAAAAAGGGTATTTAGTGAGTCGCCTTTTGCGCTCACCCTACGGCTTAACAAGAAGCCTCATTTCATAATCGAACCGATCATCAAGAATCTGATCAGTCTATATTTTTAATCCTCCTTATTTCAATACCAATAAGTCAAAGAACGTTCACATCATTTACACAAAACAATATCGTAAAATAATACATTATTTTGCGCAAAATAAAATCTAAACAAACTCAAAAACAGAGTCCATTTCAATCTTTCGAATAATTTACTTTTTTTATTCATCCTATGCTTTAAGCGGCAGCTACAAGCCAATAATAGAGTTTATCAACATAGGACATTAGATACAAGTCTATAAAATCGAATTCAATTTTATTCTGGAGACTTTACAATATTTTTATGATTTAGTTTTCTCATGTATTAGATTTTAATCACTCAACAACAATTATCCCTATTTAATAGAACATCGCTGTTATTCATATTTAGTTATCGGCTATCGTTAATACAAATATAATTTTTTAAAATTATATACACAAATATATTTATTAAATTAAATACATTTTTTGCGCAAATATATTATCACTAATATTTATAATAGGATACAAATAGGACGAGATCCTATCCAAAAACAGATCCCAAATAGCCAAATTACCGCCAATCAAGTTTTGAAAATACAAGAGAATAGTTCTCAGAACCTATAAAATTGAGACCTATTAGTATTCAATAAATTGGTTTTAACTCGGTTCCATGTCGTTCCCTACCCAAAAGATCTTATCCCGCAAAAATGGTAAATTCCAGTCTTCGATATAGATCGCATTTTCAAATTCTGCAGACCAGCCATCAGTAACAACATCTTTGTTCCCTTTTTCTTTCCGGATAACGATATATTTTCCGGTAATGAAATTGATAGATTTTGTCATGAAGACTGCGTCTTTCCGATAACTCAGATCATAGCCTATAATTTGAATCCTGCGGTTCTCGACATTAAATCGATATTTTATTCTTTCAACCAAATCTTTCCTCTCTCCAGATATATTCGGTACCGATTTCTGATCCGGATATTCAACTCTTATTTCAAGGATCTTATTGTTTATGAATTTAAAAAACGTCCAATAATCGACGCCCTCCCTATTATATAAAATACTATTATTCAGAATATTTATATTGACTTCTTTTTTTATCGCGGATAGGTTAGCTGAAAGAAAAGATTGGACGATTTCATCTTCATTTTTTACGATTTTGAAATGATCAGGAATAGTATCATCATCAAACTTCGATGATAAGCTGCCTGCGATTTCCTCACCCTTTATTCTTTCTTCATCCGTTTCTATTTTTACGTAACCGCTATCCTCTTGAACTTGTCTTTTTCCGGCTTCCAGCGTTTTTTGCGCTCCGTTCGTGGTTATTTTTTGCACGCTGTTTTCACAGGACTGTACGATAAAAACCAGGAACAGCAATAGGCGTATGTTTTTCATTCTTTCTTCTATTGGATAGTTTATTAAATCGTATATCAACTCATCAATATTTCTTATTTTTTTGTATTCAAAGCATAAATCCATCTTAAATCTAGTATTTTTCCTAGCTTGTATGATGTTTCATTTTATATTCGACAACCCCTTTTTATAATTCGTTTTAAAGGAATATTCATTCGATATATTGAAATACCTTTAACAGCTCAGCTATTTATAAACAAATGGAGGCATCGAATTTATGAATATTACATGATGACGACTATATAACATAAAGCCCCTAAATAAAAATTTTGTATTTTACTGCTATGACGTCTTCACTTATTCAAGTTGGAATCCCGGAGATCCTGTCCACACAGTTGGAATTGACAGAACCATTCTACTTCATTATTTTGATGGAACATGAACTTTATTTTTCGATAGACCTGGTGCCTTATCGATCTGTTGCGAAAAGCATTTTATTTCTATCCCCTTTTCAACTGTTTTCAGTTCAAGAAAAATTGCCTGACCATACGATGGTTTTAAAATTTCATGGCGATTTCTATTGCATCGAGTATCATAAGGATGAGGTAGCTTGTAATGGCTTATTATTCAACAACATCTACCAGCAACCACATGTCGCATTGACGCAAGATGCTTTTCAGGAGATTGCTGAGATCATAGACAAAATAGATCATTTAAAATATTAACACGCTTCCTTTGATCAGGCAATTACAAAGACCTATCTGCAGCTCATCCTTGCCATTGCAAGCAAGCAGAAAATATTGACCAATAAACTATCCTTGCCAATCACATCACGCAAAGATCCTATCGATGGTTTTGAACAACTTTTGGAGAATGAGTACAAAACACATAAAAGTGTATCTTTTTATGCAGAATATTACAATCTGAGTTCAACCGCTTTCACAAAAAAAGTGAAACAGAAATGGGGTAAATCCCCCTCCACACTTATTCAAGAACGTATTGTGCTCGAAAGCAAAAGGCTTCTCCACTTGACCCCAAAGAGCATCAAAGAAATTGCGGCTGAACTACAGTATCTGGATGAATTTTATTTCAGTAGGTTTTTCAAAAAGATGACTGGTGTATCCCCTAAGGTCTTTCGCGAAGAGGTTGGACTCTCTATTGTTGCTAAAAAGTCTATGTTATAAACTTATTTGTCCATGTTTTGACTACCTAATCCTATCTAATTTTGCTTTATCCTTAAATCAATAAAGTAAGATGGAAAAAATAGTAAACATGCTCGCCACAAGCCAAAACAGCTTTATCAATTTTGCCCGCATCGCGATATTTATCGTCATGGCCTGGATAGGTGGTTTAAAAGTGTATCAATACGAAGCAGATGGTGTTGTACCATTTGTCATCAATAGTCCCTTTATGAATTTCTTTTACCACAACACCGGAAAATATGCCGAGGATAAAAATGGAAAACTAGTTCCCGAATATCAGCTATTCAAAAATCCAGAAGGCCTGATGGTGAAGAAAAACATGAGCTGGCATCAGCAAAACGGGACATATACCTTTGCTTATCTGTTGGGTTTTGTGATTGTTGTCATCGGTTCGATGACTTTATTGGGAATCTGGTTTCCAAAAATAGGTTTATGGGGCGCCATTTTTACGATAGGGATGTCCATCGTGACACTAACATTTCTCATAACCACACCTGAGACCTTTGTACCAAAACTAGATGGTGATTTCCCTTCGCCAAATGTTGGCTTTCCTTACCTATCCGCAGCAGGCCGTTTGGTAATAAAAGATGTTATTATGCTAGCAACAGGGATGCTCATTGCTTCCGATAGCGCAAAGCGCATACTGGCCAATAAATCCACCTTCTAACTTGATGGTTCTGGCGTAAAAGGAACACTTGGATACCAAAAATAGGGTGATTACAAGAATCATCAAAAGAGAAAAAAGTAACTTACCTCAGCCTTGGAAGAACTTCGATAGATTCTTATGGGACCCGAGACTGGGTAAGCCGCTGCGAGTGCTACTTTTTTTACTTTTCAAGCTACTTACCTCGGCTCCGATAGAAATTGACGGATTACCTGGGTTCTGAAGCTAGGTAAGTCAGTATGCAACCAAGCATTGCAATTTTTACTTTTTCACGCAACTTACCGCAGCCTCGGCGGAACTTGACGGATTCTTTTGAAAACCGAAGCTGGGTAAGTCGACTTTTATCTTAATTTATTTTTCATTGGTATGCGCTAGATCATCGCTAGAACATGGATATAGGGCTATTTTGCAATTTTTTAAACACATTGATAAAAAGAAAACACAACCTCAACAAAATATCAATAAAAGAATAAATATTTATAAATAATACAAATTAAAACAAAAAAATTAAACAATATACATAAAAATCAATTTCAATATAACACATTCTTTTAATGACATGTTATAGCGAATATAGAGAAAAAAAATATAATTGCAAATTTTTAAACAAAATAATAAACTATATTTTGCACAAATTGTTATTCAATTCGTTACATGACGGACGATAACAAACACAGACTGGAATGGATTGGTTTACGCTTTCGCACAAAGCGTAATGAACTCTATTATTCTTTGAGAGATGTATCAAACCTGACAGGCATTTCCACAGGAACCTTAAATGGCATAGAAAAGGGGCGAGATCTTACCATGACCAACTTCCTGTTACTGTGTCATAGCCTAGAAATCCAACCCAAAGTTTTCTTTCAGGACGATATTATATTCAATCCGCCCTATTCACTCTCCCCTGATGTGCAAGAAAGAATCTCGATCAATAAGAAACTAGATCAGCTGGTTTACCACTCCAATTTCTTTCATCGTCCCAAACGCGTTGCAGAGGTTCTAAATGAATTGGAGATTGATAAAAGTCAAAGCAACAAGTTCTCCGTATACCTTTCCGCTTATTGTGAAGAAGGTGCACTTACTTATGAACAACAAGGCAACTATAAAGAATACCGAAAGAAAGGTGACCTTACTTCGAAAACTCCCGAAAACGGTTAGCTCTTTTAAAAGTGCCCAAATCATTAAATCGAACACCGTACTTTTTCAACACCTCCTGTGCTTTCTTACGACCGATATGACGTACATAGAAAGTTTCATTGACGACAAAGTGATGAATACTATGTGTCCAGCCAAAAAAGAAACAGAATAATTGCATGGGGTAAGTCCACCAGATGTTGAGAACCTGTGTCTGCTCGATCACATTCCCCTCCTCCACGTCACCGAAATAATGCATATTGGAAGTGATAAAATGCAAGCAGAACTGCCGCAGTAAATTAGGCAACAGGATCGTATAAATAATCACATTTAGACTTATCAACATGTTATCCACATAGTGTGGAAAACTCAAATCCAAGACAGAATATCCATTCAACCAATCCAATAACGCATCCGCAAAGAAGAAATATAAGATGACATGTGCAAAAATCGTCACTGGAACAATGCTCAAGAACATGATCTGTTTCAATTTTGATGATATCTCCACCTTCAAGTTGCCATTCTTGACTTCTCGATCCATATCACTAAACATACGATGCAAACGCAGCAGTCCACCCAAAACAACATCGGGCGTTGTCAACAGACGTTTTATGGTCCAACGTTCGCCATTGGTCACACTACGTTCCTCCACATCGTGTAATGTTCCTGAAAATTTATGATGATGATGGTGTAGGGTCCGTCGGATCCAAGGGTTGACTGTCAGCGGACGCAAGATCCAAACGGTGAAAAGCATAAAATGATGTACGGTCTTCTGCTTCTTAAAATAAAGCCAATGAATAAGATCATGCTCGATTTCATGAAGAACCCTCATAAAAAAAGCGTTCGCAATAATCATAAGCCAAGTCGGAACAAGCGTTTTGTACCAGCCTATCGATACGGCAAGGATAGCGACAATAGCAATTAAAAATATAGCCAATCCGATACTATTCTGAAGTTTTAATATGGGATAAGCCCCTTTAAGCTGTTGATAGGACAGATTTATTTCCTTTCGGATCTGACTCGACTTTTGTTGATGTGTCAATGTAATGTGATTTTAAAGACAAAAATACAGTTTTTTTACCGGACATCACTGCAGCTCTTTCCTTTAGAATGTGGATGACTACAAGATATTTATCACATTTAAAAAAAAATCTGTAACATAGTTCCCTACACCTATACTAATTTGAAAAATAAACATATTAAACTAGACAATTATGGAAAAGCGATCTATTTACAGCTGGAAAAACAATTTATTGGGAAATAAATCAAAGTTATATAACAATGATACCCTGATCGGCTCATTGGAATCCAATGACTGGACACTAGATGCCAATGTCTCTATCCGCTCAGATCAATATAGTTTTAAAAATAAAGGTCTTTTCAACCCATATACTGAAATACGCAATAAACAGGGTGAACTGATCGGTGACATCGAATACAACAACTGGACAGGGGGAGCAACCATTAGTCTAATTGACAAAAAATACAAGTGGAGTACACGGAATATGTGGATGTCGGCCTGGAAAATCGAAGACGAACAAGGACAAATTGTTGAAGTAAGTCCTTCTGTCATGGGGAATGGCGGAACAATAGAGAGTATTGAAAACAGTGAATTATTGTTATCTATTAGCCTATATCTCCAAAAAAGAGTTGCGGTGATGTATTCAATGGTCGCACTTATCCCCATCTTCGCAATACTCTTATTTTAATCAATCTGAACGATATTCATTACGATTTCATTTTATATAAAACAGGCGAAATGCCTGTTTTTTTTTGTACTAATCACAAGCCGCAGCCCTCTCCCATTCAATACTAATACTTGTCTTTAACTAGGGGCCAACTAGGGGCCTAACTTTCATTTAATAGGGACTTCATACGGACCTCATTCGGACTTTACCCGGACCTCATTCGAATAAAAGCGTATAATCTCCCTGTTATACCCCTGTTTTATATCAGTTAATTTACATTAAGTACACTGCTTGAAGCAAACTTTCCCCCTACTTGTCTGTTAAAAGAGTCAAACAAATTATAAATGAATTTATGGCACGAGTAAATAATGGAGCAAACGGCGCTCCATCCGGAAAGGTTGGCGCTGTCGTGTTTTGCAAATGGAAGGATATCACCTATGTACGTTCGCTTCCTAAAGTCAAGAAAAGAAGAAAACTATCTGACAGTGAAAATAAAAATAGAAGTAAATTTGCCTTTACACAGGCTTTCCTGGGTCAATTCACAAAATTTTTCCGCTTAGGTTTTCAGCGATATAAAGAAAATATGACCGCATTTAATGCGGCGATGTCCTATCATCTTGAACATGCTGTCCTCATGGATACACAGGGGCCTGCAATCAATTATGAAAAATTTGCGATCAGTAGAGGACTGGAAGATATTATCGTTTCCACATCCACCGAGATCGTAAATGACAAGCTCGATATCAAATGGGAACTCAACATAACGAAAGAATTGCTGCACCATGAGCTTAGTGACTTTAGAAGCATAATACTCTTATTGCCTGAGGATCCGAAAAACCATGCCACTGGAGTATCATTGGGCAATTCTATCGAATATAGATCTCAATTGATTGATCTACCTAAGGTCAGTGAAAGCTCAATTTTTCATCTCTATCTCGGTTTTGCAGCAACAGATGGCAGCAATCGTAGTATGAACAGCGTTTATCTGGGTATAGTAACAGTAGAGAAAGAATGATGGAACTTTATGCCAAATACCTTATGACGATAAACAGGATTGCTATTCTCGTTTCACAGTAAATGATTCATAATTCTTCTGCATATAAAGGTACAGATCATACGTATTCCAGGATTGCACCTGTTCAAAAGTTGACCTGTAGGCTTCCATAAAAGTCGTAATATCCTCGTCTTTTATGGTGATACTCATTTTAACAGCATTTCTATTAAAGACACTGTCTATTTTGCTCTCCTTAACCGCAAGTTGGATATTCCTCTCCATTGCTCTAGCTCGTTTTCCATTCTTGCTGAAAAGTTCGTAGAAAAAAGTGATCGGTTTCCCGCCAAAGGGATTCAGTAGCGCGATAGGTGGTTCATTTCAGTTTATAAAAACGCTTTAACACTATTTAGCTGTTTGCCGTATAAATCACCCCGGTTGACAACGACCAACATCAGGTAATGTGTTTACAAAATATTAATTCACAATAAGATAACACAAACCTAACACAAAATCATTCCTCTTGTGTTTAACTTAGTAAGAATGAATGATATGGCTTTCAATCGTCTTATTTCTACTGTCCTTCTTGGTTTCAGTACCCTGTTATGGTCCTGCGGTAATACCGATCATACCATCAAAATGAAAGGTTCGGATACCGAAGTGAATCTTGCTGTTAATCTAGCCGAGGCCTACAATAAAACAGATCCAACATTCAGTATGGCTATCTCCGGTGGCGGGTCGGGACTTGGTATTACTTCCCTATTGAATGGTCAGGCAGATATCGCCAACTCATCGCGTCCCTTGACGGAAGAAGAACAGGCACTCTTCGAAAAGAAGAACATGCCCCTGAAAACCGTTGTCTTTGCCGAAGATGCCACCGCTTTTGTTGTTCACAGCGACAATCCGATCACAGAAATCGATATAAAAACGCTTTCAAAAATCATGAGCGGTCAGGTCGAAAACTGGAAATCTGTTTCTGGGCAGGATGTTCCGATCAATATATACGGTAGACAGAGCAGTTCGGGAACCTATTCGTTTATTCGCAAGAAGCTAAAAATAGCCTATAGCCAAAAGGCCAAAGAAATGACCGGAAATGCACAAATTCTGGAAGCCATCAAAATTGACAAGTCTGGTATCGGTTATGTCGGTGCCGGTTATATTTCCAAAAAGATTCAGGATAACAAAGGTATCAAAGTATTGAAAATCAAAAATGATGCAGATTCCAATGCTATATCACCCTTAGATCCTACAGCAATAAAAAATAGATTATATTTTTTTCAACGTCCCCTCTATCAGTTTATTCCCGAAAAATCATGGGCCAAAGTGCTGTCATTTATCCAATTTGAAACCAAAGGAGAAGGGACCAAGATCATCGAAAACTCAGGTTATTACCTTATTCAATAAAATAACATGCAGTACAAAAAACGAGTCGCCATCGATAAGATCGCCAAAATCATATTCAAGTCCACCGGGTATCTGGTGCTTGCACTTTTGGGTGGTATTTTCTTCATGTTGCTTTACAATGCAATTGCCTTCTTTCTGGAAGTTTCGCCATTGGATTTTATCACCGGAAGCCAATGGAATCCCACGGCAGCAGAACCTGCCTACGGCATTCTGCCATTAATCGTAAGTACCTCGATCGTTTCTCTGGGTGCTATGCTGATTGCCATTCCACTGGGAGTGGGTACCGCAGCTTTTATTTCCGAATACGCAAGCCCCAAACTCAAGACGATCTTAAAACCAGCCATTGAGATGCTTGCAGCAATTCCTTCGGTCGTGATCGGCTTTTTGGGGATCGTATTGGTTGGTCCCGGAATAGCGGATCTAAACAACCTACCCAATGGGCTGAATGCATTAAATGGAGCAATCTTACTGGCCATTATGGCCCTTCCAACGATCATTACCATTTCCGAAGATGCCATCCATGCTGTACCGCAGACTTACCGCGAAGCGAGTTATGGTCTCGGTGCATCTCGCTGGCAGACACTGCGCAAGATCACGATCCCAGCAGCAGCACCAGGAATCATTGCCGCCGTCATGCTGGGACTGGGAAGAGCCATCGGCGAAACCATGACTGTATTGATGGCCACGGGGAATGCGGCAATATTTCCTAAAGGATTTTTTGACTCGGTCAAAACCATTACCGCAACTATTGCGATCGAAATGGGCGAAGTCCCCTATCAGACCACACATTACTATGCTTTGTTTGCCATAGCGATTGTCTTATTCTTTATGACCTTGGTGGCCAATCTGATTGGTGAATATTTTATCAACCGCTTTAGAAAATACCATGCTGCATAAATTTAAAAAACTGGCACCAATCGTCGAATGGGGTACGCTTCTCCTGTCCACAGGACTTGTATGCTTCTTTTTGTGCGTGATCCTATACGATATTTTCACGAAAGGCTCCCATGTGCTATCCTGGGAATTTGTCTCCAAGCTACCTTCCGATGGTATGACACGGGGAGGTATTCTTACTCCGATTATAGGCACCGTATTTCTGACCCTGATAACCGCATTATTTTCCATTCCCTTTGGAATCTGTTGTGCCATTTATCTCAACGAATACGCAGAGAATACCTGGCTGACCCGAACGATCCGGGCTTCCATCCGTAATTTATCTGGTGTTCCATCGATCATCTATGGCCTGTTTGGTCTGGCACTCTTCGTTCAGGCATTGAATTTCGGCACCTCGATTTTGTCTGCCGGATTGACCTTGGGCTTGCTGTCCCTTCCCTATATCATTACCACAACGGAGGAGGCCCTGCTCCGTATTCCACGAAGCATGCGGGAGGCCGCATTGGCTGTAGGAGCCACCAAATTTGAATCGATCAAAGATGTGGTACTTCCAGCTTCTCTACCGGGGATACTCACAGGTATTGTCCTGACACTTTCCCGCGCGGCCGGTGAAACTGCACCCATACTATTTACAGGAGCCGCATTCTATATCACCAATTCCTTTGGCAACCTCAATCAGGAGTTTATGGCACTGCCCTATCACCTGTATATGTTATCCACGCAGCATCAGTCGATTGAGGAGGTCAGACCTATTGCATACGGAACAGCATTGGTGCTTATCATTGTGGTCTTCCTCATGAATTTAACAGCTTTCTATATTCGATATAAGTTTAGAAATAATGAAAAGTAAATTGGTCACTGAAAATCTCAACCTATGGTTTGGGAGCAAACAGGTGTTGAAAAATATCAATATCGAATTTGAGGAAAATAAAGTTACCGCTCTGATCGGACCTTCAGGATGTGGTAAGAGTACCCTTTTGCGGAGTTTTAACCGTATGCATGATCTCTATCCAGAAGCCAAAATAGAGGGACATATCAAACTGGATGGTCGCGAGATCTATCAAAAAGATATAGAGGTTACGGATCTACGCAAGCGTGTGGGTATGGTATTCCAAAAAGCCAATCCCTTTCCCAAAAGCATATACGAAAACATTACCTATGGTCTCAAGATCAACAATCTGATTGCTGATAAGACAACCGTACAAAAGGCATTGGAAGAAGCGTATATCTGGGAGGAGGTAAAAGATGATCTGAAAAAGCCAGCTACTCGGCTTTCCGGAGGGCAACAACAAAGACTCTGTATCGCCCGTGCGGTAGCCCTCCGTCCCGAAATTATTTTGATGGATGAACCTTGCTCGGCATTAGACCCGGTGAGTACCCTAAAGATCGAGGAACTTATTCACCATTTGAAAAAAAAATATACCATTGTCATCGTCACGCACAATATGCAGCAAGCGCAACGTGTCGCCGACAAAACCGTCTTTATGTATCTTGGGGAGATTATAGAGCAAGGAGATACGCATCAGATTTTTAACAATCCACAACACGAAACCACTCGTAATTATATCAGCGGGCATTTTGGTTAACCCCTTCAGCAATCCGAAACACACCTTCTGTGTGCATGCCCCCAGACTTTCTCTTATGTTCGGCGAGTTCGTGTCTTGCCGGACATACTAGAAAAAAAGTTTAGCTACAGTACGACAACGCGACGTTAGCTTCCAAAAGGATCAGTCTTCTTTTCTGTCTTTAGTATCCCGATCAAATGCTGTAAAGCTTTCTGTAAACGTTTGGCATCATCTTCGGTTTGAATGGCCCACAAGATCTCCTCGGTATTTGCAGCAGATTTATAACGGATTTGATAACCTGATTTTACCCGTGCAATGACAAGTGGTTCGGACTTTGACAGATCGCTTCTATAATGCTGACCAGTGGACAGAAAAACGGTCAGGACTTTTCCGTCCACCGTAACCGTGTCAATTTTGGTTTCTTTATAGCGATAGGCAATCTTGTACAGCTTATTGATGTAAGCTATGGTCTGCTGTTTGTTGAGCGCTGTATTTTGACCTTGTGATTGTATCCCCATCCCTATTAAGAGAAAGCAACATAAAAGGAAATTTTTCATTCAAAATTGTGTTATTTGTCTATTCTTTATTAGCCTGCACCAGCATCAATTCCGGCACACAGCGAAATAAGCAATTATTTGTCCCTAAAAATATCTATTTATTTACGATTTTCAGTTGTCTATTTTCCAAAATCTATTTATCCAAATTTAATACCAACCAAACGACAAGTGTTATTTCGAAATAAGCCATAAAAATAAAACAACCTGGAACAGCGATTTTGTTTATCAACTACCCCAAGCTGTTTCTCCACCTTTCCCCAACACTTAATTGTTAATACACTAACTCTGTACCCCCCTACATTTTCGTTTTCGCTAAATCCCGTGCATTTTCTGCCATTCGGATAAATTCGGCACGATAACCCTCATCATCTGCTCCCTTTGCAGTCTTCGCACGTGCGATCAAACTATCAAAATTAGCCTGTTGTTTAAAGTCCGAATCACGGAGTAACATCCCTAGTTCGGCCACAGCAGTTGCAAAGCGCAAATCTTCACTGACTTTATTCAACTCGGTTACTTTAGCCTGTACCACCTGTTGCTGTAATTTGCTTTTATCACCATCAGGCTCTTTGTAACGAAATTTGACTGTTGCCAATTCCCCATTTCCTTTGACGGCGATATTTTTGGTTGAGTTCTGCTGGTATTTCAACGGATCAACTGTTCCGACCATTGTCGAGTTGACACCGACAGGAACGATCTCATACAGGGCGGTAACCACATGACCTACGCCCATATCGCCCCCCATCTTTTGGTCGTTGTTGAAATCTTCCGCTTCAAGTAAACGATTTTCATAGCCGACCAGACGGTAGGCCTGTACATAATTCGGATTGAACTCTACCTGAATCTTCACATCTTTAGCCACCGTAAATAATGTTCCTCCAAATTCGGTGACCATGGCTTTCCGAGCTTCGGAAATATTGTCGATATAAGCGTAATTACCATGCCCCTTATCTGCTAAGATCTCCATCTTACTATCTTTCAAATTTCCCATACCATAGCCAAGCACAGTCAGAAAAACACCAGATTTACTCTCTTTACTGATCAGTTCCTCCATAGACTCATCACTGCTCTCGCCCACATTAAAATCACCATCAGAAGCCAAGATAATCCGATTATTTCCACCCTTGACCAAATTTTGGCGAGCAATCTCATAGGCTTTTTTGATCCCTGCAGCACCGGCAGTACTTCCTCCAGCCTCAAGTTCATCTATGGCTGTTTTGATTTTCATTTTCTGACTACCGCTTGTACTCTCTAATTTCACTCCGGCCGAACCTGCATAGGTCACAATAGCGACACGGTCAATATCACGCAGTTGATCCACCAACATTTTCAAGGAAGATTTCACCAAAGGCAATCGTCCCGGTCCCATCATCGATCCTGAGACATCGATCAAAAAAACCAAATTGGAGGCTTTGAGTTTATCCGTCGGGATATCTTTGGCTTTTAACGTCACCCGCATCAACTGATGTGCATTGTTCCAAGGTGCTTTGGTCAATTCAGTAACAATATTCACCGGTTCGCCATTCTTTGGCCCCGCTACCTGATACTGAAAATAATTGATCATCTCCTCAACACGTACAGCATCCTTATCGGGTAAACTGCCCGCATTGATAAATCGACGGACATTACTGTATGAAGCTGCATCCACATCTGCAGCAAATGTTGACAACGGCTCCTTCATTGGATTGATAAACTTATTTTCCTTGATTTTCTGATACGACTCTTGATTTTGGTCTGCTGTATACCCTCCACGAATATAGATCCCTTGTGTCTGACCTGCTAAGGCCGTAGAGGCAGTCATCATATTTGCCGTATTTTTTTTCGCAACTCTACCATAACCCATAACGACAACTTCATCCAGTGTAGGGTTATCCTGTACCATTGCGACATCGACTTTACCCTTTCTTTTTACCTCGACACGCTGTGTAATATAACCGAGGTAGCTGAATTCCAAAGTAGTCTTACCTGTAGTGACCTGAATCTGATAATTTCCATCACGGTCAGTGGATTTGCGTTCGTTGGTCTGCACATTTGTTACCACCACTCCGCTTAACGCTAATTTGCTCGTTGCATCCGTCACCTTTCCTTTCACTTCGTATTGTTGGCTTGCATATCCACCAATGGATAGCAGCATGCTCATTAAAAAAAGTATCGTTCTCATATCGTTCAATTTTTTGTCAAGGGATGCAGCTAATATTAAATTTCCATAAACCAGAAAAAAAAAATATTTTTGGCAAATAAAATGTTCGCATTCAAGTCGTCAAAAAAGGATTCAACGCAAGACCAGGAGCTCTTGCAACAATACCAGGAGGCATCTGATCTCAAGGTATTGGGCAACCTTTATCAGCGACATACCGAAATGGTTTATTATGTCTGCCTACGGTATCTCCAAGATCCAGAATTGAGTAAAGATGCCGTGATGAATATTTTTGAAGAGCTCATCTACAAAGTTAATAAGCAAGAAATCAAAGACTTTCCAAGATGGCTCTATGTATTGAGCAAAAACCATTGCCTGATGTATTTAAGGTCGCAAAAGAACAAATCACAAATTTCTTTGGATGAATTTGTGAAATATCCCGAAGATCTGCATCAGTATGAACAACAGGATGAAAAAGAGGAACAATTGACTGCAATGGAAGGCTGTCTGGAAAAACTACCGGACAAACAGCAACAGTCCGTCAGACTCTTTTTTCTGGAGGAAAAATGTTACAAAGAGATCAGCGACTCGACAGGATATAGCTTAAATGAAGTTAAAAGTTACATCCAAAATGGGAAGCGGAATTTAAAAAATTGCATGGAGGCTTGGAATGAGCGACAGTAATTATGACATAGCGTACTTAAAGAAATACGTCAACGGCCAACTTTCTCCCAAAGAGATGTACGCCATTGAACGTGAGGCCCAACGTGATCCCATGTTGGCAGATATTCTTATGGGTATAGAAATGGATCAAAACAGTGCTGTTCCTTCCGAACTCAACGCGCGTATTGCCCAACGCATTGAGCAAAAAAAAGAAGCTAAAATAAAAGTCTTCGACTGGAAGAGACTGGCCATCGCTGCTACTGTAGTCGCGGTTTTAAGTGCGGGGATTCTCTATTTCCAGCAACAGAAAAACCCTTCTGAGGCAAAGCGTACAGCAGATGCCGCTGTGCCAGCTGATGTCCCCTCGTCAAAATCGATTCCTCAGAATGACACAGCAGCCTCATCTACCATTGACCCTCGTATAAAAGAGCAGGACAGTCCTCGCTTGGCGGACAACAGTAGATCTTCCGATCTAGGTCAATATAAGGAGGAGACAGTGCCAGCACATCAGGAACCATCGACACGCATAGCTCCGGTTGAAAAAATGAATAATGGCATCCACAGGGACCGAGCTATAGCTGATTCAAAAATGTTAGACAGTGTGGAGGTATTTGGTTATACCCCCCAAGCGAAAAAGAGTATCACCGGAAGTTCAGTTGTGATCCGAGGCCAACAGGTCAATCAAAGCAATGCGCTCGCTGGTAGAATAGCTGGGGTCAATGTGACCCCACAGACCTCTGGCAGTCCTTTACAGGTCACTGTACGTGACAAAGAAACTGGCTTACCGATATCAGGTGTTACCATCATGCAGCCCAATAGCAAACTGGCTACAAATACAGATGCTCAGGGCAAGGCCACCATTCAACCGAGCACAGTGGACTCGCTAGTCGACATCATGGCTGTAGGTTATAACACGGTTGCATTAAATATGCGTCGCAACAAAAACCTGAATATAAAATTACAACCTTCCAGTGCGACACTTGACGAGGTGGTGGTTACAACCATGTCCTCCCGGAAAACAAAAAGTGCAGAACCCGTTTGGGGATGGAAGTCATTTAATAATTACGTTAAAAAGAAAACAGCTAACAGTCGATACGAAGGTACCGTGCGCTTGAATTTCTATATCGATAAAGATGGTTTCCCGTCCAATATCAATATCTTACAAAGTGCCAATGATTATCTGGACAACAAAGCCAAGGAGATTTTACTTTCCGGACCAAAATGGAAGGGTGAGGACAACCGATATGTAACGCTAACCTTTGATTTTACGTATTAAAACCCATCAAAAAAGGACTTTAACGCGCTAAAAAAACACTCTTTTTGAGGTCATGGTCTCGAAACACACTGTTAGGTTCCACGCTCCGATCAGCCTGAACCCATTCAGCAAATATGTGAGAAATTAAAGCTTGTTGAACAATCCACATAAAGGTTGTTCAACAACAACTTAAACGGAAAATTTTACTTTATAAAATTTAATATTATTTCATACATTAGCACTATAATTCTTAACCATATAGTGACTTTTTATGAAAGGTTTTTTCACCAGCCTGCTTATTCTCGGCAGTTTTTGGGCTCATGCCCAAGATTTTTCATTCGGTAAGGTAAAAAAAGAAGATTTCGCGATCGATATTGGCAAATTGGACACTGCAGCCAACGCATTTGTCATTCGGGAGTATGGTTCCGCACAGGTCAACTACACTTCGCATACGGGCCTGGTTGTCGAGTTCGTCAAACATGTTCGGATCAAAATATTGAACAAGGAAGGCTATGAACATGCGAACTTCACCATCCCGCTTTACAAAAGCGGAAATGAACGTGAGGTTGTCACCGACATCAAAGGAGCTTCCTATCACCTCCAGGGTGATAAAGTCGTCGAAACTGAAATGACAAAGGCAAATATCTTTAACGAAAATTCTTCAGAAAACATCTCCTTAACCAAGGCTGCCATTCCGCAGGTTCAGGAGGGAACAATTATTGAATATCGATACAAAACGGAATCGCCTTTTATTTTTAACCTCAATGCCTGGGAATTTCAGGAAGAACTTCCCAAAATCTATAGTGAGTATGTCACACGTATACCGGAAATCTGTCATTACAAATCAAATTTAAAAGGAGGATTTCCAATCAAAGACCGTAAAACAGAAAATTACAATACCAACCTGCATAGTAAAATCGGTGATATTCTGGGCACAAAAACGACCTATATCATGGAGAATATCCCAGCCTTCCATAGTGAAGACTATATGACTTCTTCTAAAAACTTCCGATCTATTCTATTTTTTGAACTCGGTCGTTATAGCGTCCCTATCGGTCCCACAAATGACTTCTCCCTAACCTGGGAAAACGTACGGGAAAAATTGGTCGTAGATGAAAGTTTCGGTGGTCAGGTCAAGCGAAAAGGAGCCTTAAAAGAATTTATCGAACCTGTACTACAAGGGGCAAATAATGATATCACTAAAGCCTCCCGCCTCTATGCTTATTTTCAGAAACGGATCAAATGGAACAATAAGCACTCAATCTACGCGAAAAATATCAAAGAAGCGCTTGAAAAAAGAACAGGCAATAGTGCCGACATCAATCTCGGATTGGTCAATGCGCTGCGTTATGCCCAGTTAGAGGCTATTCCAGTTATTTTATCTACACGCGACAATGGCTATGCCGGATTGTATTCACCTGCAATATCGGAATTCAACCATGTTGTCGCCCAAGTAAAACTCGGTGAGGAATACTATTTATTGGATGCAACCTCTCCCTATGAACCCTTCGGCAATATTCCTTTAAAATGCGTCAACTATCAAGGTCGTTCTATTCCCTTGACTGGTGAGTCTGACTGGGTGAAACTCGAGTCAAAACTCCCCTCTTCACAGAGTAATTTCTTCTTTGGTGAACTCATGGAGAACGGTACATTAAAAGGAAAATGGGTGACCTCCCGCAATGGCTACCTGGCTTCAAGAATGCGCGAACGCCTACAGGGCAGTAATTCAGAAGAGGAATTTTACGAAAAATGGGATGAGGAAAACAACCGTATCAAAATGAATAGCTTTAAGGTTTCCAACAGGGACTCCTTAGACAAACCACTCGCCGAAGAGTTTGAAATCGAGATTGAAAATTTTGCCAGCCTGCAAAATGAACAGCTTGCTTTCAATCCTTACATTGAAAGCAAAACCACCAAAAATCCTTTTAATCTGACCGAACGAAATTACCCAATTGATTTTGGATCCTTGATCCAGGAAGAAAGCTATATGGAGATCAAATTACCAAAAGGGTATACATACGCCCCCGAGACAAAATTAAAAAACATCAGTATGGCACTCCCCGAACGGGCAGCCCGCTATATTTTTAAAGTCAGCAATTCGGATCCGAATACCCTACTTATTGAGAGCGCAACACAATTTAATAAACCGCTATATCTGCCCGAAGAGTATTTTGATCTAAAGGAGTTTTTTAGTCGGATTATCCAGGCGCAAAAACTAGATATTGCACTCAAAAAGATATAATCGTCACCTTAACAAAAACTTCATGTTATATTGATGATAAACTTAAATAAGAGTGATAAATTTGAATATCAAAAAATAAGAAATAAAATGATTAAAGATTCAGAATTATTCGAACTAGAGTATACCTTTCTTGGTGAAGGTTTCGAGTTAGATGGTGATGACATTATCACCGATGAAGACTAGGTCTTCACTTTTTTAAGCAAGTATTATTCCCCTTATATAATCTCTAAGCCCGGTTGATTCCTCTCCGGGCTTTTTCTTTTCATTTGTCTACATTTTTTAATTTAACTATATTTAGGCATCCTTAAAAACGCAGGGATCCCCATAATTCAACACTTCTGCCCAACATCCGCACGACAAATTATGATAGGGTTTATCCATTAAAAAATAGATTAAAGCAATAGGAATATGAGAAAAATCATATTGGATCTGGCCATGACGCTAGATGGATTTATTGAAGGTCCAAACGGCGAAATCGACTGGTGCATCATGGACGATGATATGGACTTCGATGGTTTTTTAGCGGGCATCGATAGCATCTTTTATGGACGTGTCAGTTATGATGCCTGGGGAAATTTTCAGCCAGACAGCAATGCCAGCGAAGCCGAAGCTAGTCTTTGGAGAAACGTTCACGCAAAGAAAAAATATGTTTTTTCCCATCAGCCAAGACAAGATCCTGGTGCCATCTTTATCAATGATGACATCCATCAAAAAGTTTCAGCGATAAAGCAGCAGGAGGGAAAGGATATTTGGCTTTATGGTGGAGCAAGTCTAATCAAAACCTTTATACAGGCAAATCTTGTCGATATATACCGCATCTCCGTCCATCCAATTGTTTTGGGTAACGGAAAACCATTATTCGAAGATCTATCTGAACGATTGCATTTAAAACTTGTAGAAAATAGAGCATTCAAATCGGGTGTCGTACAGTTAATTTACAACGCTGACAGAAAATAAAAACTACGAGCTAGCGTCAAAAATAGGAGGAGCTAGGATATGGTTTTGTTAGGTGTTTCTTGACAGCCATAAATTCAAAAAAGAGAAGGTAGTATCAGCATACATGATTAAAGAATTAAAACAACTGGGAGAGATCCTATCCAAAAATATTACGAACCTGACGGAGGACAAGGAATGTGCTGGTTATTTCGGTTTTAATTTTCAACTTGATGAGCGAAATATCAAGTTTCGAAAAGCCAAAATAACGCCCACAAAGGTGGGACAATTCGTCACCCTTTGGAAACGTGATGGCCAAGGGCAAACGACAGCATTTACAGCCGATGACGCTATTGATTATTACATTATTGCTACTGAACAGGAACCACATACTGGTTTCTTTGTTTTTCCAAAACAGGTTCTGATCGACAGACAAATCTTAACAACAGTGCGAAAGGAGGGTAAACGTGGATTTCGTGTATATCCAGACTGGAGTATCACCCAAAACAAGCAGGCAACACAAAGTAAAAAATGGCAGGGACAATACTTTATTGATCTTAGGATTCCCACTCAGGAAATAAAGAAAAAATTGATAGCTATCCTGCAGATTAGTTGACCAAAATTCCGATCCTATCTTCATATAGATCTCAGGTTGCAGACGGATCACAGCTATCTTTATTATCGAGATGGGCAAAACCCAAGCGCAAGGTTGGCACAACCCTACCTAGCTCCGACAGTCTCTTGATAGGCTTCATGCAACAAACGGACCGCATCGCCCATATCTTTCTCATCGAGATGAGCAAAACCTAAGCGCAAGGCTGTCACAGTTCTGTTCTGGTACAGGCAGTTACTCGGCAGCAATACGCCTTTTTCCTTTGCTTTTTCCTGTAAGGTGGTCAGTGAAAAGCTGACATTGAATCGGACCCAAAAAGCTAAGCCCGAAACCGGAACTTCAAATGTGACCTTGTTTTCAAAATTGGTATGCAGCAATTGTGCAAATAAGTCTTTCCGTTCAGCAACTATTTTTTGAAACTTCCGCTGATACCGAAAGATATCGCCCTGATGGATAATTTCGCCCAATGTTTTTTCGATCATAAAATTGGGTTTACCAAAGAGATTTAGGTATTTTTTACCCTCCTCCAGGAGATCTTGCGGAGCAATCAAAAAATTCATCTGAAAACCGGGATCCAAAAAACGGCCAAAAGTCCCCGTATAGATCACCCTATTCCCCGCATTTTTACGAAAAAGAGACTCCCATTTGTCTTTGACCAGCGAAGATTCAAAATCAACATCATCTTCGATCACAATAAAATTATACTGTTCGGCCAGCTGCAACAGCTGCATTTTCCTTTTTTCAGAAAGGCTTACTGTAGTAGGGTATTGGCATTTTGTATTGATGTAAACACACCTGATCTCACCGGGCGCAAAATGATCTGCGATATAATCAATGTCCATTCCCATCGCATCTACAGGAACCGTTTTCAGTTTGGCTCCGGCTTGGCTAAAGATCATATTCGGCAAAAAATAGCTTAGATTTTCGACCAGTACAATATCTCCTTGTTGAATCAATAAGCGCGATAAAATAGAAAAGATCTGCTCACGGCTGGCAATGGGCAATAGAAAGTTTCGCGAGAGATGGAAACCACGTGTCAAATTGAGATAATAACTCAATTGATCCCTAAAAAACAGATTTCCATCAGTCGTAGCAGGAAACTCATCACTCTTCTTTTTACGCTTTACCATCGAAGCGTAAAAACGTACCAGCTCCTCAGTCTCGATAATACGGTAGTCTGGGGTACCATCCGTAAAATAATATTTTTCAGGAACTTCAAATACCGGCGTATCCAGGATCAATTCCCTTCTAAAATGATACGGAGCCCGATCCGGTGGTTGCCGAAAAGCTTCGATTGCCGAAGCAGCAGTTATCACACGTTCGGGATTTTTCACAAAGGTACCCCTGTTTGGCAGAATCTCCACCCAGCCTTGCTCCTGTAGTTCCGCTAGCGCGGCGACCACGGTTTTTCGATGCACATTCAATTCCGTCGCTATCTTTCGGCTTCCCGGGAGAAGATCCCCATCCTCCAGCAGGTTGCGCTTGACAGCATTGATAAATTGATAGACGATCTGTATATAAACAGCATCCTCCTTGCGGCGATCTATCTTGATAATCGAATGAAAACCTATACTAACCGGACTACTCATTATGTTTATTTCGGACTACCAAAGTTAAGGTTTAAACTGTAATCTTTGCAATTCAACTGAAAAAAACAGGCGCATGGAAATTTGATATCTACCACATTTTTCTGTGATAGCAACCTGATTACCAAACGATCAAACACAAAGAATATGAGCACAGAAAAGAATTGGACACAGGCAGAAGTTGTTGCCTTATATAACAAACCGATCATGGAACTGTTGTACGACGCTGCTACAGTTCACCGTACCTATCATGATCCAAATAAGGTACAGGTATCTACCTTGATTTCCATAAAAACTGGTGGATGTCCTGAAGATTGCGCTTACTGTCCGCAAGCAGCACGCTATCATACTGACGTTAAAGCCGAACGGCTGATGAGTGTAGAACAGGTAAAAGCGCAGGCTTTGGCAGCCAAGGCTGGCGGCAGTTCACGGATATGCATGGGAGCTGCCTGGCGCAATGTCAAAGACGGTCCCGAGTTTGACCAAGTATTGGATATGGTCCGTACACTGAACAGACTCGATATGGAAGTCTGCTGTACCTTGGGTATGCTGACCGAAAATCAAGCACTCCGGTTATCAGAGGCAGGACTCTACGCCTATAATCACAACCTGGACTCCTCAGCTGAGTATTATGAAGAAATTATCTCGACCAGAAGTTACAATGACCGCTTGCAGACCATCGAAAATGTACGTAAGACAAATATCACGGTATGCAGTGGCGGTATTATTGGTATGGGGGAAAGCATAGCCAACCGGGCGGATATGCTGATTACACTCGCTTCGCTCATTCCACAACCCGAGTCGGTACCGATCAATGCGCTGGTTCCGGTCGCTGGTACACCGATGGAAGAGATGGAAACGGTATCTATATGGGAAATGGTGCGCATGGTTGCCACCGCGCGAATTTTATTACCGCAAACACAGGTTCGCTTATCAGCGGGTCGCACCAATATGAGTCGCGAGGGACAAGCCTTATGCTTTTTTGCTGGCGCAAATTCCATTTTTGCAGGGGATAAGCTGCTAACAACCCCCAACCCTGCTATAAACGAGGATATGGAGCTTTTCAAAACTTTGGGGCTGATTCCCCAACAGCCTTTTGAGAAAAAAAGCCAGCCTGAAACCATCGCGATGGAGGATAGTCAATACCAGGCACTAGGTGAAAAACCACAATGGTCTCGACCTGACCACAAAATTCAACGCAATCTGGTGAAACAGCATCAGGAAAAATAGTTCAGGGACAGAAAATCAGGAATTGAAAAAAATAATATCATGACAGCGCAGCATACGACCGACGATTTCGACAGACAGCACCTATGGCATCCCTATACCAGTATCACAGACCCACTGCCAGCCTACAAGGTGAAGCGGGCGGATGGTTGTATGATTGAACTGGAAAATGGGCAGCAGCTGATCGACGGCATGTCATCCTGGTGGTGTACCATCCATGGGTATAACCATCCGGTATTAAATGCCGCGGTAACAGCCCAACTCAATAAGATGTCGCATGTCATGTTTGGTGGTTTGACACACGAACCGGCAATTGCTCTTGGCAAAATGCTCCTTGAAATCACACCGCCTTCACTCAACAAAATATTTTATGCTGATTCCGGTTCCGTTGCAGTGGAAGCGGCACTCAAAATGGCTGTACAATACTGGGTGGCACAAAAGAAGGTCAATAAGACCAACTTTGTTACCGTTCGTTCGGGATACCACGGTGACACCTGGAATGCCATGTCTGTATGCGATCCTGTAACCGGTATGCACCGCATTTTCGGCAATACCCTCCCCCTTCGTTACTTCGCAACGGCCCCTCAAATTGGGTTTGATGAAGAATGGGATGCCAGCGACATTGCTCCACTGGCCGCACTTATCAGAACACATCAGGACGAGTTGGCGGGTCTGATCCTTGAACCCATTGTTCAGGGGGCCGGTGGAATGCGCTTTTATCATCCCGAATACCTTCGTCAGGCAGCACAACTCTGTAAGGAAAATAACATCTTACTGATTTTGGACGAAATCGCTACCGGATTCGGTCGCACCGGTAAGCTCTTTGCTTGTGAACATGCAGCTATAGCGCCAGATATTCTATGCCTGGGTAAGGCCTTAACAGGCGGATACATGACCTTATCTGCAGTAATCACTTCCACGGCTGTTGCAGAAACCATTTCCAATGGTAGTCCGGGTATGTTTATGCACGGCCCGACTTTTATGGCGAATCCGCTGGCCTGTGCCGTAGCGCTTGCCTCGATCAAATTATTATTGTCAACAGACTGGAAAACAAAGGTAAAATCTATTGAAGAACAACTGACACAAACACTTGCCCCAGCAAAAGACTACCCACAGGTAGAAGATATCCGGATTTTGGGAGCCATTGCTGTTATCGAAATGAAGAATCCTGTATCCATGGCCAGTATACAAAAACGATTTGTTGAAGAAGGTGTCTGGATCAGACCTTTTGGCAAATTGGTTTATATCATGCCGCCTTTTATCATTGGTACTGAAGAGCTAAACAAACTGACACAGGTTTTGCTCAAGGTCATCAAAGAAATCAATTAATGGAGAGCAGTCTACACCGTAGCTTTGTGTATAAACTAAGAAGAAAGAACAGGCTCAATTCAAGGTCGTTAAAGAGATCTACTAATGGAAAACAATTTACTCAACAGTTTTGTGGATGAGCTTCACAAACTCGAAAAACAAGGAAATAAGCGAACACTCCCTCTGATTACCCAGCAGGGAAACCGCATCCAATACGAAGAGAAAAACGGCTATAACCTCTCCTCAAATGATTATCTGGATCTGGCTACAGACCTGACATTGCGTGAAGAATTTTTACAATCGATCAACAGCGATAATGCGCTTTTCAGCGCTTCATCTTCACGCCTCTTAACTGGAAATCATGTGCTGTATACCCAACTGGAGAAGCGGTTGAGCGCTATGTTCGGTACCGAAAGTGCCCTGGTCTTTAATAGTGGTTATCACATGAACACAGGTATACTTCCAGCCATCTGTCATGGGCGTACCGTAATCCTGGCTGACAAATGGGTGCACGCCAGTTTGATTGATGGCATCCGGCTTTCAGCAGCACAGCATTTCCGGTATCGCCATGCCGACTATGCCCACCTGGAAGAATTACTAGCAAAACATGCTTCCCGCTTCGAACGCGTCATTATCGTCACTGAAAGCATTTTCAGTATGGACGGTGATTGTACAGACCTCAGTTATCTGGTTCGTATCAAATGCCGTTATTCGAATGTCATGTTGTATGTGGATGAGGCTCATGCGGTAGGCGTACGTGGTGAAAGAGGACTTGGTTGCGCAGAAGAGCAGGGATGCATTGCTGCTATTGATTTCCTGACTGGCACCTTTGGAAAAGCGCTAGCCTCGCTAGGCGGCTACCTCGTCTGTCGACAGCCGATTCGGGATTATCTGATCAATAAAATGCGGACATTGCTATTCACAACTGCACTCCCGCCGATCAATCTCCGCTGGAGCTTATTTATTCTGGAACGCTTGGACAGTTTTTCAGATCGACGTCAGCAATTGTGCAAAAACAGTATATTGCTCAAACAACAGATCATCGCAAAAGGTTACGAATGTTGCTCACAAAGCCATATTCTACCCCTTATAATAGGCGATAGCAGTGCGGCGTTACTGAAAGCAGAAGACCTGCAGCGAAAAGGATTTTATGTACTGCCCATCCGTCCACCTACCGTACCGGAAGGAACTTCAAGAATACGTATTTCATTAACATCGGGTATAACAACATCGCTTATCCTTCAACTTGCAGCAAGCCTATGATATTCAAAAAAATTACGCCCGCACATCATTCGGCTAACCCAGATAATTTGGTATCACTGAATAATCCAATACCATCCAACAAAAAGCTTGTCCTATTCTTTGTGGGATGGGGAATGGATGAGCATCTGTTTTCGGGTTACGCCCGATCCGGACAGGATCTGATGATCGCCTACAACTATTCTTCCTTAACACTGGACGAAAACCTCCTAAAGGGCTACGAAGAAATCCAGGTTTTCGCTTGGTCTATGGGCGTATGGGCAGCTTCACAGGTATTACCGGAACTTCGGTTAAAGCATTATCCGATCAGTACCTGTACAGCAATCAATGGCACGCCATTTCCGATTGATGACAGCAGAGGAATTCCAGTCCAGGTATTCCATTCCACCTTGAACACGTTAAGCGAAAAAACGCTTGATAAATTCAGACTACGGATGTGCGGTTCAAGGGAAATGTTAAACCTTTTTCTTGCTAAAGCCCCCAGGCGGGACATAGCGAGTCTTCGAAAAGAACTAACTGCAATTGAAGTGCAGGCGACAGTACAATCAGCAACAGCTTTCCAATGGGATGAGGCCTATATCGGAAATGATGACCGCATTTTCAGTTCGGAAAACCAACAACGGGCATGGGCGCACACTCCTCATAAATTTGTCGACATGGCCCACTATCCCGAAAAATTATTTAAACAGCTTTTGCAGGAAATCTAAAATGCTTAACATCATGGACAAACAACGGATCAGATCCCGCTTTTCGAAAGCCGCACAGAGTTACCACTCGGCGGCGGTTGTGCAAGGTCAAATTGCCGAAAAAATGATCAAACTGCTCCGGAATATTTTTTTCATCAGACCAGATAGGGTGCTCGAAATAGGCTGTGGAACCGGACTCTTTTCCCGCTTGTTGCTCCAGCAGCTCTCTCCGAAGCATACGATCTTCAACGATATCTGCCCAGAAATGATCAAAAGTGTGATGAATATCGTCTTGCCGCAGCATGGTTCGCAACATTACAGCTTTATCTGTGCCGATGCCGAAACCTGCAGTTTACCCGACGAACTGGATCTCATCACCTCCTGTTCCACTATTCAATGGTTTGAAGACCCTAGCGCCTTCTTTGCACGCTGCCATACCGCACTTCATGCGCGTGGTATCCTAGCATTCAGCACATTTGGCGAAGAAAATATGCGCGAGATCAGCAGCACAACAGGAGTCGGCTTAACCTATCATACCCAATCAGCACTGGTAGCGGAATTGTTGGCATCGGGCTATGAAATTCTCTCCGTAGAAGAAGAACTCCTGAACCTCAGTTTTGAAAGCCCCTTGCAGGTACTCACCCACCTAAAAAAAACCGGAGTGACAGGCATAAAAAATCATCGCTGGACAAAAAGCAAGCTTCAGGCCTATTGTACCGAATATATAGATCGTTATGCTATGGGCACGCGGGTTCCGCTGACTTATCACCCCATCTATATCATCGCAAAGAAAAAATGAATAATTAAACAAGAGCGCCAAATAGGAAAGCGAACTGATGCGTAGTAAATCTGCTCCTGAATGCGCTGACAGATGACAGATTTTTTTGAAATCTTAACAGCATATAATACTGAATTGGCAATCGAATAAGCAGCAAAAAAACATAGAAATGAAAAACAACATTTATTTTGTATCTGGCATAGATACCGGAATAGGCAAAAGTTACGCAACTGGTCTTATTGCTAAGCAATGGAATGCAGAAGGTCTGCGTACAATAACTCAAAAACTGGTACAGACCGGAAATACAGCTATTTCCGAAGATATTATCTTACACCGCGAACTGATGGGCATTGCCTTTACCGAAGATGACCAGGAGAAAATAACCATGCCTGAAATTTTCAGCTACCCCGCATCACCGCACCTAGCGGCACAAATAGATAAACGCGAAATAGACTTCGAAAAAATCAGGCAAGCGACAGCGCAGTTAAGCCAGCGCTATGATGCTGTACTGGTAGAAGGTGCCGGTGGCCTCATGGTACCACTCACTGAGGATTACCTAATCATAGATTATATCAAGGAAATGGGTTATCCTTTGCTTTTTGTAACCTCCGGCAAATTGGGCAGTATCAATCATACCCTATTAAGCCTGGAAGCCATTGCCACACGTGGGATCAATCTGCATACCGTCATCTACAATACGTTCCCCGTACTTGAAGACAGCACCATCAGCACAGAAACACAGCGTTATCTCCGCAATTACATTCAAAAGCATTTTCCCGAAACCAAATTTATCACCTTATAAATGGGTTTAGGCCAATAAGGGATCAGTCGTAGTTTCCACTCCTGTCTCCAATCGTCCCGCAAGCTGTAGTTCAAAATCAGCAGTGCCCAACCCCTTGACGGCAAGATCATACCAATTGCCCTGTGGGGCAATATCCAAGGTCAGGATAAGTTCTTTACCGGATCCAATTTCCTTTGTCGCTGTATAATGCTGATAATTCAAACTTTTCACCTCCACCTGAACAGTCTTTGTATCCAGGTTTTTGAGTGTTAGTTGCAACTTGCCTGTTGCTGCTTTGGTCAGTGATTTAAGTTCTGGAGACACCGCGGCCAACAACGTTGGCGCGTCTTTTTGTCCAGCAAACTTTCGGTAGAAACCATTTGGTCCATGGAGCTCAAAGGCATAGTGCTGTCCTTCAAATTTCCGCAGATCCCATTGATAGTCGAGGTTATCTCCGGCCTTGACCGCAAAATTCCAGTTTCGATAGGTTTCGATTTGGCCCTCTTCGTCTGTATAGGCAAGTGGACTATAGACATTGAAAGGCACTCCATTCGTTTTTTCACCAAATATAGTTGTATCCACCTGCATCTTCAGGTTAAATTGACCGTTCTGCACATAGCCAACGACATCATGTCCATAGGGCAAGGCCGCTGATTTACGGGTTCCTTTCTCCTGTACACGATTGAATTCCGAAGTCCAAACCTGCTGTTTAGCCTGCTTCAGATCAGTAATTTCAATAAACCCGCCCGGATTATCCTTGAATTGGGCGTTGTATATGGTTTCTATGTATTGGTTTCGATCTAGAAAAGGGAGCTGCTCCTGCGCTTGGACAAAGGGTGTGAAAGCTGCTGTCAGATTACCGCAGATCGTCCGCCGCCAGGCACTGATATGCTCCAGATGAATATTTTTGTGGTATTTATGATTAAAGAAGTATTCCAGGAACTGTAAAGTCGAGGTATGGTCAAACACTTGGGAGCAGACTTTTCCTCCCCGTGACCAAGGCGATGCGATATACATCGGCACTCGGAATCCCAACCCAACCGCTCCCTCACGGGCCTGTTTTTTTGGAATCCCCTGTTTGAGCTCATTGTCCAAACGCACCATTTCCACTTCACTATCAATTCCTTCCGAACAGGCTCCTGTATCTTTCCTCTTTAGATCCGGTACGAGGAAAGGTTTCACATGGTCGTAATAGCCATCATTCTCATCGTAAGTGATAATAAAAATGGTCTTTTTCCAGACCTCCGGATTTTTGGTCAGGATATCCAATACTTCCGACACATACCAGGCACCATACCAAGGAGCACTGGGATGATCCGAGAAATTTTTGGGACCAGCCAGCCAGGATACCGCAGGTAATTTACCACCGTCGACATCTTTTCGGAACTGATCCAGCACATCCCCTTTAGGCACCTCCAAAGTCCGCTTTTTACCCTGTTCCTTAAACTGCAATGTCTCCAGCTTACGGTAATTATTATCCCCTTTATTGATCGTAAAGGCTCGTTGATGTAAAGATTTCGTAAGATCAGACAGTTTATTATAATTATCGGCATTGAACTCTTTCAATTCAGCTTCAGCCCGCTCCAGGGTTTCACTTTTCTTACGGATATCAACACGGATTTTCTCCGCCTGCTCTTCGGATTCCGGCGACCGCTCTTCGAGCTTGGAAATCTGCCCTGGCAGATCACGTACCTGTGTTGCAAGGTTGCTGACGTAAGTATCTTTGAATTTGACCTGATAGGCCTGAAAAAATTCCAATAGATTACAACCAAAATTGGACAACCAAGCGCGCTCTTCACCCGATAGTCCACCACCACAGCTTGTTTCATTTTGATAAAAACGCCAGTCTATATTGTTCTTTTCCAACAACTCCGGAAAGGTCTCCCAGGTCATTTTGCCATAACCGAAATCATCGTTACGAATATTGACCTTCTGCAATCCATCTTTTATTTCGGTAATCTTACCTGTCCAAAAGAACGAACGATTGGGGGTTGTACTGGTCATGCCTGAACAGAAATTCTGATCACATACGGTAAAAGCATCCGCCAGCGCATAGTGAAAAGGTAAATCTTCACGTGTGAAATAACCCAGCGTCAGTGGCATTGCTGCATATTGCTTGTTACTCGATTGCTTCGCGGTCAACCATTGGTCGTATTTCCCCTGGTTATAGGCGTCCACCTGACTCGCCCTACTATGGGGAAGTGAGCCCATCCAAGTCACCTTGCTCTCTTTGAGATTTAGCCGAAAAGGAGCAAATACCTTCCCCACCTTATCTGTCTGATACCATACCGGAAGGTCATTGGGTAACCGCACCGCACGTGGATCATTGAACCCCCGTACACCGGAGAGGCTCCCCAACGTATGATCAAAGGAACGATTTTCCTGCATCAGGATCACGATATGTTCTGCGTCCAGAAAACTACTTCCTGGCACTGGATCTATCGCAAAGGCTTTTTGAATGGAGGCCGGCATAAAACTAGCGATACCAGCAGCTCCGGAAAATAACAAGGTCTTTCGAAGAAATTCTCTTCTGCTTTCCATAATGTTTATCTATAATTTCGATTTGAATCTACTTAGATTTCTTTTTGTTTCATATTTCTTCGTGTAAATCTTGTGTTACTAAATTATTTACAGGAGAAGAATATGTCAAAAGAGTGGAGAATTTGTCAAGAGATGAATATCGTAAATGGATGCGATGGATAGGGTTTGCAAAATTTGCTTACTTTTACAAAACGACAATGCATACATTTATGGTGGACATTTTGCTACTCGAAGATGACAGGGTTCTTTCTACTGAAATTAAATCCTTTTTACTAAGTCAGGGTTTCTCTTGTGACCAGGCCTTTGATGGCATTGAATTTTTGGCGCAGACGCATCAAAAAAAATACGGCTTTTACTTGCTGGACATCAATGTTCCCAAGATAAACGGTCTAGAAATCTGTAAGAAAATACGTAGTCATGATGCGCTGACCCCGATTATCATTCTCTCCGCCTATGATGATATCGACGACAAAAAGGAAGCATTTCTCCGTGCCGCAGATGATTATTTAGTCAAGCCCTTTGTACTGGATGAGTTACTGATGCGCATCAATTCACTTCTTCGCCGGCAGCAACACAACGAAAGCAATAGCCTCAAAACATTGGTCATCGATGATCTGATCATTTATCCCGAAGAGGCCAGGGTGCTGCGGTCAAATGAAGAAATCAACCTGACACAGAAGGAATTTCAGTTGCTGTTGCTATTGGCTCAGGCCAATGGACGCACCTTATCCAAACAACATATTTCCGAAGAAGTATGGCAAAATCAATTTCAGACAACACAAAATACCATCGAAGTTTACATCAATTTTTTACGTAAAAAAATTGACAAGAATTTTGAAAATAAGCTTATCCACACCAGACCTGGATTTGGCTATTACCTCGCTGCGGATAAATGACTTTAAAAAAGAAAATAGCGATCAGTTTTAGTATTGCGTTCTCCATCCTATTCGGAGTCGCGATGCTCATTATCTATTATGCCAGTGTTGATTTCAGAAATGATCAATTCCGTCAGCGACTGGTAGATAAACTGGATTATATTTCACATTATATTGCCAATACGCCTTCTTTTGACCGCGAATCTTATAAAACTTATTTTCAAGATATTGAAGATGGACTATTTTATGAGGATGTCATTATTCTGGACAAGCATAAAAAACTTATTTTCAGCACGGTAAAAGATAAAACGATTACCTGGAATCAGGCGATTATCAACCGTCTGGACAATGAAAAACGAATCTTCTACAAACAGGACCAATATGAAATATTGGGCAAATATTATCTGATCAACAAACAGACCTACTACCTTTTGGTCAAAGCCCAGGATTATTCTGGCAATGAGAAATTAGATCACCTGGCGATCGTATTAACGATCCTATTTTTACTGAGCACCTTGCTGATCTGGATCTTTAGCTACAATCTCATTCTTCGTTTATTACATCCTTTGGATAGACTCAAAAAAGACATTACACAAATCAATGCCAGTAAGTTGACCAACCCGGTTAAATATGCCGGAAATACGGATGAGATCGCGGTATTAACCCAAGCATTCAATACCATGCTGAAACGGCTGTCCAGTGCTTTTGAATCCCAAAAAGAATTTAACTCAAGTGCATCTCATGAGCTGCGCACACCACTGGCCAGAATGTCATTCCAATTGGAGAACCTCCGGAATCAACAACAGCTTGATGAAAATGTCAGCCATGTACTTGACAATATCGCAAAAGAAACACAGCATCTTTCCGAAGTCACAAACTCGCTGATGCTCCTTTCAAAATTTGATTCGGCAACACTCCAAACCACTTATCAGGAAGAACGGATTGACGAGATCATTTTTACGGCATACGAAAAGGTTGCAAAAGCCTTCCCCGATCTGCAGCTTGACTTTTCTATTAAAGGCGTCGCAGATCCTAAATTGACCCTCGTTTGTTCGGCACAGTTGATTGAAATCGCCTTTGTCAATCTATTCAAAAATGCAGCGCTGTACTCCTATCACCCTGAAGTAACTGTTGTTATCCATGAATCTCCGACGCAACTGAAAGTACGGGTAACCAACCATGGAGCTGCGCTGAGCAGCACGGATCAAAAGCGTATTTTCGATGCGTTCAGCCGCGGCGAGAATGCCGCAGAAACCACCGGATCGGGCTTAGGGCTGCGGATCGTCAAACGCATTATGGATTCTCATCAGGCAACCGTCGAATACAAAGCCAATACACAGCATTCGGCCCATACATTTACACTCAGATTCCCCAAGTCGACTACCGAAAACAGCGACTCGCTACCCATCCAATAGGCAGCTGAGGTAAAGAATGATCAAATTTTAAGCTTTTTTTAAGTATTTATTAAGGGGCTTTTAATCTGTGCCCGCGTTCTTTGTTGCATAAGATTCGATCATGATGACAAAGAAATCCTTGCTATTTTTGCTGTTTTTAAATTCCGTTGCATTTGCACAACAGAAACCGCCAATAGCCTTCGATGCTATGCATTCGGAAAATACAACTACTCATTCTGAAAATACAACTTTCAAAACAATACAACAGTCTTCTGGCAGAAAAATGACGCTTCTTGAATGCGAAGAAGCCTTCCGAAAAAACAACCTCTCCTTGTTGGCGCAACAATATGATATCAGTCAGGCCGAAGCGGATGTCATTCAGGCCAAAATCTGGGAACTTCCACAATTGGAAGTCGCTGTCAATGCTTATGACCCACAAAATAAAAAGGCATTCCATGTGGGAGGATCAAAAGATGCCAGCGTATCCCAATTGCTTTATCTGGGTGGAAAAAAGAAAAATGAGGTTGAGTTTGCCAAATCAAATGTTGAGCTTTCAAAACTGCAATTCAGCCAGTTGTTGGCCAGTCTACGGGCACAACTAAGGACAACATTCTATTCTCTTTATTTCGAACAGCATAAACTGGCCGACATCAATGTACAACTGGATTACCTCAACAGCCTGTTGACAGCCTACAAAGAAGAAGGTAAAAAGGTAAACGTTTCACTTCGGGACCAAGTTCGTCTGCAAACCATGGCCATCGATCTCACCAACGAAAAAACGAGTGCCACCAATACCATTATCGGTATGCAACAACAATTAAGGGTACTGCTCTCCAATCAGGAAGATGTACTCCCCAATCTATCGGATACGGAGGCAGATCGGGAATTAGCAATCAGACCTACAATGAGCATGGACAAGATGTTCGACCTCGCACTTGAAAATAATGCCGACTATCAATTTGCGTTAAAAACTGCCGAAAGCTCACAGCTTTTTACCAAATGGCAAAAATCATTGAATACACCCGATATCAATCTCGGATTAGAATACAGCCAAAACGGAGGAACATTTCACAATGAACTGAATCTCAAAGCAGCGATTCCACTTCCACTATGGAAACAAAATAAGGGAAATATCATCAAGGCCAAATATGCCGAAGAAGAAGCCAAAAAGAATATCGAAGTACAACGGCAGCTATTGGAATCGCAGATCCGTTCCAACTATCAGTCTTGGGAAAATCAATACAATCAATATTTCACTATTACGGCTGACGACCTGCACAATATTGCTGTAGTCTACGATGGTGTGTTCAGCAATTTCAGAAAAGGCAATATCTCCCTTGTTGAGTTCACCGATTTTATGGATAGTTACCGGATATCTATCCTCAAGCTATATGATATGAAAAAAGAAATTATCCTCAATGCCGAGCAGCTTAACTACTTGGCGCAAACCTCTATATTCAATTCAAGCCATGTCAACTAAACAACTTCTCCTAAGCACTGTGGCCATCGTATTCTTATACGCCTGCCAGAATCATAAAGAAACCGACAATTCAGCGATTGTCAAAGGTTTTGAAATCAGCGAAACGATGCTCAAATCGACGAGTTTTGCCACTGTAAAAAAAGAAAATGTAACGGAGGAACTAAATTTCTTCGGTAAGATATCGGCCGATCAGAACAATTACATTGACATCTTTCCACTCGTTGGTGGGAATGTTGTATCCGTCAATGTATCCTTGGGTGATTATGTACATAAAGGCCAGGTACTCGCAACAATCAGAAGTACAGAGGTTGCGGGTATACAAAAAGATCTATCCGATGCGAAAACGGATGTGCTGCTTGCCGAAAAGAATTACCGTGTCGCAGAGGATATGTATAACGGTAAATTGAGTACTGACAAAGATATGCTTGAGGCTAAAGGGCAATTGACCAAAGCAAAGGAGCAACTGCGCCGTTCAGAGGCCGTCAGTCAGATTTACAACGTTCGTAAAGGCAATATTTACTCCGTTGTATCCCCTATTGATGGATATATCGTTCAAAAAAACATCAATAAAGATATGCAATTGCGTAGTGACCGCAGCGACAATATCTTTGATGTCGCCAACACCAAAGACGTCTGGGCAATACTCAACGTGAATGAAACGGATATCGACAAGATCAGCATGGGCATGCCCGCCGTTGTCTCCACATTGAGCTATCCCGACAAAAAATTCGAGGGAAGTATCGACAAAATCTTTAAAATCATTGATCCACAAACCAATGCCATGCAGGCACGCGTCGTCCTGGATAACAAAGACGGCCTACTTATTCCCGATAGTAAAGCCACGATCAAGCTGCTGCATCACTCCAATACACAGGCACTGGCCATCCCTTCAGATGCGGTCATTTTTGATCAGAACAAGTATTTTGTGTTAATCTACAAATCACAGAATGACATTAAGATCCACGAGATCCAACCCATGAAACAAAATGTAGAAACCACCTACATCAGTACCGGGTTGCAGGAGGGCGAGCAAGTAATTGTCAACAACAAGCTTTTGATCTATAGAGCATTGAATAATTAACCCGTGTTAGCTTTTTACGAGAATGAACAAATTCATTAAAAATATCATTGCCTTTTCCATAAAAAATAAAGCATTCACCTTTATTTGGGTTGGTATTTTGGCTATTGCTGGCTTTATAAGTTTCAAAAGTATGCCTATTGAGGCATTTCCAGATGTAACCAACACACAGATTACCATCATCACCCAATGGAACGGCCGTAGTGCCGAAGAGGTAGAACGCTTTGTGACCACCCCTATTGAACTGGGCATGAGTCCTGTTCAGAAGAGAACCAGTATCCGCAGTACGACCATGTTTGGGCTTTCCATTGTCAAAATCATCTTTGATGACGGGGTAGATGATACTTTTGCGCGCAATCAGGTCAACAACTTGCTGCGTTCGGTCAGCCTCCCTGAAGATATAGACCCTGAGGTGCAACCGCCATACGGTCCGACAGGAGAAATATTCAGGTATACCCTACATAGCGACCAACGAAATTCCAGGGATCTATTGACCTTACAAACCTGGGTTATCGACCGGGCATTGAGAGGTGTTCCGGGGGTTGCGGACATCAATGTATTCGGTGGCCAGGATCTCGTTTATGAGATTAGTACCGATCCCATCAAATTGGACAAATACAATCTTACCCCCTTACAGGTTTACGATGCTGTCAGCAAAAGTAACCTCAATGTCGGTGGCGATGTGATCGAAAAAAGTGGACAGTCCTATGTCGTACGTGGTATCGGTTTGGTCAACTCCATCAATGATATCGAAAACATTACGGTGATCAACGAACGTGGAAACCCTGTATTCGTCAAAAATGTAGCGGAGGTCAAAGAAAGTTCCATGCCCCGGGTAGGGCAAGCCGGTTTTGGTAAAAGCGATGATGTTGTTGCAGGTACAGTGGTCATGCGTAAGGGTGAAAACCCCAGGGAGGTACTGACCGCCGTAAAAGCAAAAATTGCGGAACTCAACGACAAGATCTTGCCCAAAGATGTCAAAATGCAAACCTTCTATGACCGTGACAACCTGATGGATTTCACGACCCACACGGTCATGCACAATTTGATCGAGGGTATTGTACTGGTCACCCTGATGGTATTGCTTTTTATGGCCGACTGGCGGACGACAGTAATCGTTTCCATCGTCATTCCCCTGGCCCTGTTATTCGCATTTCTATGTCTTAAACTGGCGGGTATGAGCGCCAATCTACTCTCTTTGGGTGCGGTGGATTTCGGAATTATTATCGATGGTGCCGTAGTCATGGTCGAGGGTATATTTGTCATGCTGGATCATAAGGCCCATAAACTGGGGATGGAAAAATTCAACAAAATGGCCAAGGCAGGATGGATAAAACAGACCGGTACCGGATTGGGAAAAGCCATTTTCTTCTCCAAACTGATTATCATCACCTCGTTGATCCCTATATTTTCCTTCCAGAAAGTGGAAGGAAAGATGTTCTCGCCGCTGGCCTTTACCCTCGGTTTTGCCCTATTAGGTGCGCTGTTATTTACACTGACCCTGGTACCGGCACTATCTCATATTCTGTTGAACAAAAATGTCAAAGAACGGCATAATCCTTTTGTGGAATTTTGGAACAGAATCGTCGCTAAAAGTTTTGGATTTACCTTTAGAAATAAACGTCTGAGTTTAATTGTATCACTGGTCATACTGGGTATGGTATTATTTTCCGCTAAATTTCTAGGAACTGAGTTCCTGCCCACATTGAATGAGGGTTCACTTTGGGTAACCGCCGAAATGCCGATGAGTACTTCCTTAAAGGAATCCATCAAAACAACCAAAGTATTAAAAACGACATTGGAATCCTTTCCGGAGGTAACAGGTGTATTATCGCAAACCGGACGGAGCAACGATGGAACAGATCCAAACGGTTTCGGCTTTGTGCAATTTGCTGTAGCACTGAAACCTAAGGAGGAATGGACACGAAAAATTAACATGGATCAGCTGATCGAAGAAATGGATCATAAGCTCAAGCAGTATCAGGGAATCACCTACAACTATTCTCAGCCCATTTCGGACAATGTCGCGGAAGCTGTCGCTGGATTTAAGGCCGAGAATGGGATTAAGATCTTTGGTGACAACCTCGCTACGCTGGACCGCCTATCGAAAGAGGTCTTTGCACAGATCAAGGATATACAAGGGATCAAGGAGCCCGGTATTATCCTGAATATCGGTCAGCCTGAGGTCAGTGTTATCCTGGACAGAACACGCATGGCTGCATTTAATGTGTTACCGGCCGATGCCCAGGCAGTATTGGAAATGGCTTTTGGCGGAAAGACAGCCTCCGTATTATACGATGGGGAGCGCAAGTTTAACATTCGCCTGCGTTATGCGCCAGAATACCGGAAGACGGAAAAAGATATTGCCCAGCTGATGGTTCCCTGTGGTGATGGCACCTTGATTCCCCTAAAAAGTATCGCAACAATAGAAAAAGACAATGGTGCAGCCTTTATTTATCGGGATAATATCAAACGCTATATTGGTATCAAATTTTCCATCCGTGATCGTGACCTGGGGAGTACCATTGCCGAAGCACAGCAGAAAGTTAGTAAGATCAAATTGCCCGATGGCTATTCCATTGGCTGGACAGGTCAGTTTGAGAATCAGCAACGGGCGACACATCGCCTGGCGCAGGTCGTGCCGATCAGCTTGGTTTTGATCTTCTTCTTATTGTTTATCTTATTCGGCAATATCAAAGACTCTTTGCTCGTTTTAGCCAACGTCCCCTTTGCATTGATCGGCGGAATTATTGCACTGCATGTGACTGGCATGAATTTCGGGATCTCCGCGGGTGTGGGCATGATTGCCTTATTTGGGATATGTATCCAAAATGGTGTTATCCTGATTTCCGAATTCCATCAGAACAAAAAAGATGGCCTTCCCAACGATCAGTCTATTTACAAAGGGGTCAAATCACGTACCCGGCCTGTGGTCATGACGGCATTAATGGCTTCAATTGGATTGTTGCCAGCCGCACTCTCTACTGGTATAGGTTCGGAATCACAAAAACCGCTAGCGATCGTCATTATCGGTGGACTGATATCCGCCACCATCTTGACTTTGCTCGTGTTCCCGATCATCTATGATATCTTCAATCGGACCGAAAAAGTACAACGAAGAATCGCAGATTAATAACGTCCATTTTATATACTATATACTTAGACCATTAACGGTCATCGATACTGCCTATGCCGTGAGGTGTAAGGCAGTATTTCTTTTCGAGATACATGTTGGTGTAACATTTGTATCTATTCAGGGTATAAAGTTTCAAAAACAACAAAAAGCCCTTAAGTTTACAACAAATTATCGTTCAGTTGGTATTATTCCATGCTGGATCAATAAACAAAATATATGACTATTCTCACCTTTACACTCATCCTCCTTTTGGGTGCTTTTGTTGCGGGACTCTTAGGATCGCTGACAGGCTTGGGGGGAGGGGTCGTCGTCATTCCATTGCTGACCCTTCTATTTCATGTTGATATCCGTTATGCTATTGGGGCCGCACTGCTGGCGTCAATTGCCACCTCTTCCGGGGCTGCTACAGCCTATGTCAAAGAAGGGATTACCAATATCCGGCTCGGCATGTTTTTGGAAATTGCGACCACAATCGGTGCTGTCATCGGTGCTGTTATTGCAATTTATATGCCGACCAATACGATCGCCATTATCTTTGGTGTGGTGCTGATCTTTTCAGCCGCAATGACGGTGCGCAAGAAAAATGAGCATGCCTTTTCCGGCGGCTCAGCTTTAGCCGAAAAGCTAAAATTGAACAGCACTTATCCATTGGATGGCAAACTTGTCCCCTACAAACTGACCAATGTGGTCGGTGGTTTTTCATTGATGGGTGTCGCAGGTATTCTATCTGGTTTGCTGGGTATCGGTTCAGGTTCTCTTAAAGTACTCGCCATGGATAGTATGATGAAAATTCCCTTTAAAGTCAGTACCACGACGAGTAATTTTATGATCGGGGTGACAGCCGCAGCTTCAGCTGTGGTCTATCTACAACGGGGTTATATGGATCCAGGGATTGCCTTTCCAGTCATTCTGGGTGTACTTTGTGGTGCCATTACCGGTTCAAAGCTTTTGAAAAGAATGAATCCTAAGACCTTGCGTATTATTTTTGCCGTTGCCATCACATTGGTCGCACTGGAAATGATTTTCAATGGATTTCAACATAAATTTTAGGCGAATAAGCTTTACACAGCTGATATTCGCCAGTATCACACAGTCGAATATCAGCTCTGAACAGTGTAAGTTCAATTGCGTAAAAAAATTAATGCGCTCGTTTATGGCCTTGGCCATAGACATTTAATAAATAATTATTTGCAGATGAAACAGGTATTTTCAAAAAACTATTGGAGTGATAAGGATATCTCACTTTTGGTGGGACAGATTTTACGGACAGGTGTTATCCTGGCCTCCTCCGTGTTAGTGATCGGTGGGATCTGGTATTTGATCGTCCACGGACAGGATGCGGTACCCAACTATAAAGATTTCGTCGGTGAGGGTAAATCCAATACGACCATCAGCGGTATTATCGTAGGAGCATTCAGCAAAAATATTCCCCAAATCATACAACTTGGGGTTTTGCTTTTGATCTGTACACCGATCGTACGGGTGATCGGCTCCCTTTTCGGTTTCGTTATCGAAAAAGATAAGCTCTATATCGTCATCACATTGATTGTGCTGACTGTGATTATAGGCAGTATATTGAGCGGAGTCAAGGGATAATCCTGTAAAGAGATCAGTCCCTTATCTCTTGGCTCTAAGCCAGGTCGATTTCTCCAGTGCATATTCAAAATTCTTCCGTTCGGGTTCGTTGACATAAGACACCATTTTTTCGGCGACTTTGCTTGCCCCCAAACGTTCGACAGCTTTTTGTGAGCGGAAATTTTCAGCACCTACGTGTAAATAGATCTTATCCACAAAATTAAAGGCAAAGTCAAACATCATTTCTTTGACCAAAGGATTGATACCCGCCCCCCAATAAGCCCTTGCATAGAAGGTAAAGCCAACAAAAATAGATTTTTCGGCCTCATTGAGACCATAATATCGGGTGCTTCCAATGCATTCCCCCGTCACTTTATCCAAAATAAGATAAGCTGTTTTGCTTTCCAATGCAGCATCAAAAAAAGACCGAAAAACCTCCTCCTTCCAGCGGTCTTTGTTGGGATGCTGCTCCCATATCAACGGATCTTTAGCTACTTGATAAAGCGTATCAAAATCACTTGGGTCAATCAACTTTAATATGACCTTATCATTTTCAAGTTTATTCGGTGCTACAAACTTCATTAGAACATGTTTAACGTTGGACTTCTACCAAAATTTTAAATTTCATTAAAAGATACCAATTATTGATGAAACTAAGTTGAATTACGTTTCCTGTTATTCAAATATTACACCAAAATGTCCAATTGACAGATTAGGACAACATATCTTTACTATTACCATCGATAACAGCTTTACTCTGGCAATGAACAACGAACGATACAATGCATAAAAGATGTCTGTTTTTTTTATTTTCATCGTTTTGTAATTGTGTCACCACTGAAAACAAAAATTCGCCTGAGGCATAAGTTTCTTAAAAATCTATCATTCTAGCTGCTGATTGTACTTTATAAAGCGCAAATTTTCGTATTTTACACCCTAATGGAACAGTTCAAGGAATTTGTAAAACAACGCATCAATGTCAGCGAAGAAGAATTAAATGATATTGTATCGCGTTATCATGTCAGAAAAATCAAGAAGAAGGAATACTTTTTAAGGGCGGGTGAAGTCTGTCATTATGAAGCTTATGTCGTCAGTGGACTGTTTAAGTCATTCTATGTCACGGCTGATGGGATAGAACATATCCTTCAATTTGCCATAGAAGACTGGTGGGTGGGTGATATTGCCAGTTTCAACTATCAGGAACCGGCTTTACAAAATATTCAGGCACTCGAAGATTCAGTTGTACTCACGTTATCAAAAACGGATAAAGACAAACTCTACGAAGACCATCCGATTTATGAAAAACTTTCCAGAATTATGGCCCAACGTGCACAGATTGCATCCCAGCACCGTATTATCTCCAGCATAGGTTTTACAGCTCAGGAACGCTATCTGGATTTTATCAAACGCTATCCTAAAATATATCCCAGGATCTCCAATATGCAACTGGCCTCCTATCTTGGGGTGACACAAGAGTTTTTGAGCCGCTTAAAAAGACAAATTTTAAAGCCTAATCGAAATTCTTGACCTACATCAATTTTTTCTATTCAAGTTTATCCCACCTTTGCAGAAGCTTGTTCAAACAAACATTTTGAACAATTAAACGTTTGATAAATAAACAAATAGAAAACAACATGAATAGATTTTTCCAATTTTTGGCAGTGGCAGCGTTAATGGTTAATGTTGCTGTAGCGCAGGTAAAATGGTCTGCTGATCCGGGACATACCAATGCAAGATTTGATGTGAAACACCTTGGTATCAGTTTTGTCGATGGTCAGTTTACCAAAGTGGAGGGAACAGTGGAAACTGCAACCGCTACAAGTTTCAACAATGCAAAAGTAAACTTTTCCATTGATGTCAATAGTGTTGATACGCGTATTGAAGCACGTGACAATCACTTAAAAACAGATGATTTCTTCGCTGCGGACAAATTTCCTAAGATGACTTTAAAATCCGTCACCTTCAAAAATGCGAAAGTGAAAGGTAAATATATTATGGTGGCAGATCTGACCATCCGCGACGTAACTAAAAAAGTAACTTTTGATGTCACTCAAAATGGTGGTGTTATTACCGATCCTTGGGGAAAAACACGTGCAGGCTTTACAGCAAAAACAAAAATCAACCGTCAGGATTTTGGGATCAAATACAATGATAAATTACCTTCGGGCGTAGAAGCAGTTGCCTCTGATGTGGACATTATTGTCAATACTGAATTGGTTTTGAACTAAGCAAAGTTTTTTAAATCACACAAAAAAAAGTGGCTACCCAAGATTTTAGATAGCCACTTTTTTTTAAAGGCTTACGACTACTCAGCCATAAGCTCGCCGTTCTCATTCTCGGGCGAATTTCTTTTTTTACGTTACAAGCCCTTCAACATACCACCATCCAGCGGAATATTGGCTCCAGTGAGATAGTTGGCGTAGGTCGAGCAGATAAAGGCGACCAGGTAGCCATATTCCTCCGGCTCTCCCAAACGTGCCGCTGGCACCTGTTTTAAGCGCAACTGCAAAGCTTCTTCATAGGATATACCCAAGCGCTGTGCATCCATATTGGTCAAAGACTGAATTCTTTCGGTATCAAACAGCCCTGTTAATATACTATTGACAGTCACGCCGTCCTTTGCAACATCATCTGAAAGCGATTTGCTCCAGCTTATCAGGGCGGTACGGATGGTATTTGATAAAACCAGATTAGATACGGGCTCTTTTACAGTCGAAGACGATACATTAATAATGCGTCCATAACCGTTTGCCAACATATAAGGTAAGGCACAAGATGTCGTATAACAGTGATTCTGAAATAAAAGTTCAAAGGCATGCTGGTAGTCCGCCAGATTTTTCTGATCAATCGTTCCCGCTTGTGGTCCGTTGGAGTTATTGACCAGGATATCCACCTTGTTTGATTCAAAATAACGATCTATTTGTACTTTATAGTCTTCATGATCATTGTAATCGACCAGAATATATTGGTGCACCTGCCCTTTCGAGCTGTCCAGGCTTTCCAAAGTATGCTTCAATTTCTCCTCACTACGTGATGCTAGGGTAACCGAGGCACCACAGGATGCCAAAACTTTGGCAATCCCGGCACCGATGCCGGCAGAACTTGCGCCAATCAGGGCTTTTTTTCCAATTAGATTGATTTCCATAACTATTTCGTATGCTATTAGCTTATACCAGCTAATTCGTTGTGTGTATTATTCAAAAAATATAGATGAACTAGGGGCGGTCATTTAATCATTATCTTTTGCCCGGATCATGGCAATAAACAAATAGACCGCAAAGACCCATGCCGAGCCCAGGCATATCCAAGCAAAAACGGGAATGCCCCACCATTGCGGTTCAATACGCGCTACAATCACCATTCCGCCCAGTAAGTTGAGTGACATAAACATGATACCGATCACAATACGGTTGACCCCTTTACGGAGTATGGCATTGAAGGACCGGGCACTGATCAGACGATGATTCAAGGTGAAATTCCCCGTACGGAATAAGCGTACCAAAGCCCGCATATCCTCCGGAAGTTTTTCGACATCGCGTGCGAAAGACTCTATCTTATGTTTTCCCTTTTTGAGAATAGCTTCTGGCGATAGGCGTTCCATCATGATCCGTCGCGCAAAAGGCTTAATGCTCTCCATGATATTGAGATCAGGATAAAGCTGCCGGCCGATACCCTCCATCAAAGAAATACCCCGCATGAGCTGATAGATATATTCCGGAAAATACAAGCGATTATCACCAATGATCTTCCAGAGTTTATTAAACAGCAGATCAAGGCTGAGATCACCCAAGGAAACATTATCAATCATGTCAAATATTTCATATAGGGAGCGTTCGAACTGATTTCGGTCAGGGATATGGCTCACTACAGCCACGTCTTCAATGACATCCGCCAATCGGACTGCATCCTCGGAAATCGCTGATTGGATAAACTCCTCGAGCTGTCGTCGGTCAATTCCGAGCAATTTGCCCATGTTGCCAAAGTCCAGAAAGGCAATACGCCCATCGGGCATTACCATCATATTACCGGGGTGCGGATCACCGTGAAAAAAACCGTGGATAATCACCTGTTCCAGATACAGATTGATCCCATTTTTCACCAAGGTTTCCACATCCATTCCCCGTCGTTTAATTTCCACGACATCTGTCACTTTGAAACCATCGAGATACTCCATACAGAGCACGCGGTCAGAGGACAGATCGGGGTACACTTTGGGCACCTTGATCAGTTTGTTCCCTTTAAAATTTTTAGCAAAGCGCTCAATGTTATGGCGTTCGATGACCAGAGACATTTCCTCTTGCAGCGTCATGGCAAAAGATTCTACGATGAGGGAAAGGTTGAGATTTTCCAGTGCGTCATTGTACATGGTCAGAATCTTGGCGATATCACGCATGAGCGCAAGATCTACACGCATGACCTCATCTATTCCCGGTCGACGCACTTTTAAGACGACATTTGTGCCATCTTTTAATGTCGCCCGATAGACTTGAGCAATAGACGCTGCGGCAAAGGGCTCCGACGCGATGGTCTCAAATTGTTCGGTGATGTCTAATCCGAGTTCTTCAGTGAGATATTCGTGAATGTCTACTTCAAAGGGCGGGACATTATCTTCGAGCTTTTTGAGTTCCTCGACAAGATCTTTTGGGAGCAAACCTTCGCGGGTGGAAGCCGATTGTCCCAACTTGATAAAGGCTGGTCCGAGCTCTTCCAAAGCCATGCGGATACGCGTATATACACTGATTTTGTCAACATCTATATTACGCTCTAAACTCGCTCTTGGCCCTTTCCATGGCAATCGGGCAATGGCATCTTTGAAACCATATTTTGCTAATATGCTTAAGATTTGGGAACTACGTTGTAACTTCTTGGTCGGATTGTACATCATGGACAAGGATTTTCGATAACAAGATACGAAATATCCAAGTGCCAAAAACACAAAGACCTTACCTTTTTCGCATCAACACCCTTATTCCGCCTCCATCTGATCCAGGTTTTCTTTGATCCGTTTGACATAATCCCCATAATAGGCACGAATCATAAATTCGGTAATCAACACGATAATAACGATCGAAATAAGTGCAGAAAGGATCATCCATAGTATAAAATTAGGATCCTGCTGCAAAGTATCTTTGAAATGATATAATTTCTCAAACCAAGCGACTGTCCTATTTTGTCCAATCATAATGAGGTAAAGAAATAAGGCTTGCGGAATCATCACATAGGCAACGATACGATAAGTTTCGACCGCATATTTAAGGTCATAATAGAGCTTTAGTAGATGCTCTCGGGACGCCAGGAGATCAATCTGCTTGGCACTTTTGATCAGGTAATAGAACCTACGGTAATACAGCAGGCTCGACAGCGAGATCTGCACAATAAAAAAGTAATACGCAAAAGCTGCATACCCAGAGATTTTATAGATTGGCAGCATGGGTACAGCAATCAGGAAAAACATGCACACCAACCAGGAAACAAATTCACGTTTGATATTGCGTCTCAGTTTGGCCATGATATTGCCGACCTCCTTATAATGTTTGAGATTTGGATTTTGTAAATCCTCATCTGTTGGCTGTTCCTGCCAAGATTTTTTTAATTCATCAAAATTCATAATTGTATTTTTTAATGATTTGTTGAATCCGTTCTTTTGTACGATTTAATTTGACCCGTGCATTGACTTCAGATATACCAAGATGCGCCGCGATTTCGCGATGGCTCTGGCCTTCCAAAAACAAAAAGATCAACGCTTTTTCTACGGCATTCAGTTCATGCACCGCCTGATAGAATATTTTTAGCTGTTCGTCTTTATCCGGATTATAAGATTCGTCCGGAAAATCATGTCGTTCTTCTAGGCTATCGTAAATCTGATGTTTCTTCTCTTTCTTTAAAAATACCATCGCGGTATTCAATGCAACACGATACATCCATGTTGAAAATTTACTTTGCTGCTTAAACGTTGCGTAAGACTTCCAGAGCTGATACACAATTTCCTGATAAAGATCTTGCCGTCCATCCTGGTCATCCATATACATACGACTCACCTTGACGATAATTCCTTTATTTTCGTCAATCAACTGAAGAAATTCTGTTTCCGAATGAGCCAATGGTAAATTTTCTTTTTAAGATCTTTTCAGGTAATAAGTATAGCAAACAAACAAAGTGTTACAGCTTAATTTAAAAATATGTAAATTGTTCATAAAAAGGAGGCAAATCACGATAATAATTATGGAAAATATATTTTATGAGGGACAGGTCATCTGGGCACAAATAGATGCCAATCGGCACATGCGCCATTCGGCCTATGCCGATATCTGTGCACAGGCACGGAGCAATATGTTAAACAAAATGGGTTTTTCCTTGGACAAATTCGCCCAATTTCAGATCGGACCGATTCTATTTCGGGAAGAATTGATCTACGCAAAGGAGGTACACCTGGATGAATACGTTCAGGTAAAAGTGGAATTGACTAAATACAATAAAATCAATAGTCGTTTTTCTTTTATCCATCAGGTCTATCGCCAGGATGGCACATTATGTTGTACAGTAAACGTTGATGGCGCTTGGCTTGACTTAAAGCTGCGAAAACTGACCAAGTTACCGGAAGAAATGGAGCCCTATTTAGCCAAAGTACCACGTGCGGTAGGATATGAAGAGATTGGATAAAAAAATCCCTCGGAATATTTTTGTATTCCGAGGGATCAAAACATAAACTAACCTAAAAAACTATCTTATTTGAGTATCAACTGACCATCGGCCAGGATGCGCTTGTCATATGATGTTTATCATATAAGCAGCATGAACTATTTTACTTCGATCAAACGCTTTGCGATAATAGCGTCTTCTTTCTTGCCAACAGTTAAAATCAATATTCCACCTTCATAGGCTGCTTCAATATTGCTATAGTCAACTGTTTCAGGCAAAGTAAATGATCTTGAAAATGAACTATAATTGAATTCCTTCTTGCTATATAGTTTTTCTTCACTTACTTGCTCTTCTTTTTTCTCTGCTGAAATAGTGATCAGATTTTTATCCACATTGATTTTAAAATCTGACTTATCCAATCCCGGAGCTGCCATTTCGATCTTAAATGATTTTTCAGACTCCGAAATATTCACTGCTGGAACACGTGAAACTAAACGATCTGAAATAAAATTATCATTGAATAGATTGTCAAATACAGTATTTACAAATGGATTTACTGCGTCGGTATTTAAACTTTTTGTAGGGAATTTAATTAATGCCATTTTTTGTCCTCCTAATTTTTTTATTTTTTGTTAAGCTTTATTTTCTAACTCTTTTCTAGGGGATATTCAATTCACGTACCAGTTGCAAAACAAAGACAAAATGTCATTTTAAAATAATTCAAAGCGACATTTTGACACAATACATTTAAAACCGTCCATAAAAGGGCGCGATATTGTCATTGCTTGGAAGACATGATCCCACTACCCGGTATAGCATTAACGTAGCAGTAGGCAAACTGTTTTCAGGCGGATTTAATTTTACAAAACATTAACCTTGGCGCTTTACCCTTCTGGTTCTGGTCTTTCTCTTTGTTCCAGTGCCCTAATCAGCAAAAACTTAACAGCATCGTAGATATAATCTTTTGCCTCGGCATAGGAAACATCATAAATCCGTGATACCAATGCATCATATTGCGGAAAGGGGGAAAATAGTTTAGCGTAATAGGCATCCAGCTGCGCATGAGTGGGTAATTCAAAAGCCAGGCGAAGCTGAAATCGTCGAATAATTGCTGTATCCAATATCTCGGGATGGTTGGTTGCCGCAATCAATACAGCTTCGTTGGGAAAATAATCGATCAGTTGGATAATCGTATTCACCAGGCGACGCATCTCCCCGACATCTTTCTCTTCACTGATCCGCGCTTTTCCAATCTGGTCAAATTCATCGAGGAACAGTACAGCCTTTTCACGTCCTGCCTTGTCAAAAACCTGCTTGATATGCTGCGAAGTCTCACCGATGCGGGATGAGATCAAGTTACTCAGATTCAAGATATAGATCGGTTTGTCGAGTGCCGTCGCCAACGCTTTTGCCGTTGTTGTTTTTCCGCAGCCCGAATAACCGTGTAAGAGAATCTTGTTGCTTACAGGCAGACCATATTGCGAGAGCTCTCGGATATAGCGATGTTCCTTAATCAGCTGTTGCAGTTTCTGCCGGCTATCTTCCGCTAAAAAAACATCTTCTAGCGCAATCTTTTCCTTATCGGCGATAACAAGATCGTAAATATTCATCTTATCAATTTGACACTTTTATACAATGGATCCGCAAATTTAGGCAGGTATTTCAAACTTTTACTGGTCCAGTTTGAAAATTAATCATTCAGGTATTTCAAACCAACCTGCGAATAGGATAAATCGCCGCCAAAGGGAGGATTCGATTTGCGAATGACAACCTCAATCATTACGGCATGCGGTACCCCTAGCCGAATCTGTTCCAATATTTCTGCAGCTGCAGATTCCAGCAGTTTCCGTTTGGGCTGCATCACACGAGCAGTGATCTGGTACAGTTCTTCATAATTTAGCGTATTACGCAAATCTTCGGTTTCTGTATTATGAAAAGGGAAAGAGACATCAATAGACACAAAAAATTCATTCCCGAGAATCTGCTCCTCCTCGTAATAACCAATTGGCGCATAAAACCGCGCTTCTTTCAATGAGACTGTCTGTAAAATGGTTGCCATGCACAAACCTAAGCAAATTGTTCCGAAATCAAAAAACCTACAGTTTCGACGAATTCAATAGCATCAGACCAGAGGAAAATCTCATCCATATACATTCAGGCGCTTAAATAGATCCTATTCTAAAATTATAATTGTATATAAAAGCAAATTTTCCTAAGTTTAAATACACCAAAAACCCAACAGATGAACTTTTCTTTATCTACGGCACTATGCCTGGCGATCTTATGCGGTTCCAGCGCAATCCATGCCCAAACAAATATGAAACCCAGCGATACAGAATATTACAAACCTGTTCCGCCAACAGTAACACTTAACAAGGGAATCCCAAGTGATGCCATTGTTCTTTTTGACGGTAAGGATCTGAGTAAATGGAAGAGCGAAAAAGGAAATGCAAATTGGACAGTAGCCAATAATACGCTTGAAGTAAAACCCGGAACTGGAAATATCGAGACAACCGAGCATTTCGGCGACTTTCAGCTCCATATTGAATGGAAGAGTCCCGAGCTCATCAAGGGCGAAGGGCAAGGCAGAGGGAATAGCGGCATTTTCCTGCAGGGGCTCTATGAAATCCAGGTATTGGACAATAATAACAATCCGACCTATGTCAATGGTGGTGCGGGAAGTCTTTACAAACAACGTCCACCGTTGGCTCAGGTCATCGTAACGGACAAATGGCATGTATACGATATCATCTACAAGGCTCCCCAGTTTAACAAAGACAGTCTATTAATCAGCAAAGGTACGGTCACTGTTCTCCACAATGGCGTCCTTATCCAGAATAACACCCAGATTGATGGCACAACAGAGTACATTGGACTTCCAAAACAGGTGAGCCATGGTCCCGGCCCCATTATCCTGCAAGATCATGGTGATCTGGTCCAGTTTAGAAATATCTGGCTCCGCAAACTTTAGATCGACACAACAATTTCAGTTAGACAAGCAACAATTCTGTACTAGGTTTTATAGGGCTATTTCCCTAATTTAGCCCTATAAAATTTAAAAGCAAACTCCATCATAAGAACAAAAAACACTTATGGTCGGCTCAGCATCATTAAAAATAAATTATTCTAATGAAAAGAATTGCGCTATTCTTCTTGTTGGCAAGTGCCTTAACCAGCCATGCCCAACGAAACCTTAATTTGGAAGAAACGGTATTCGGACCGCGCACCTATGCGCCAACATCGATTACAGCAGCTTCCTGGATACCAAAATCAAACAGCCTCTCTTACCTCGATAAATCGTATCAAAATCTGCTCTCCAAAAGCGCAGCAAACAATTGGACAGAGACAGGCTTATTGTCTAAAACTGAGCTCGAAACAGCTTTAAAAGCTGCAATTCCAAACGAAACATTCAGCTTACGCATGTTTCCTTACGACTACAAATGGCGTGATGGCAATTCACTCCTACTTCAGGTAGATGGCAAAGACAAAGTATATACTGTCCTCTATAATGTCAAATCCAAGAATATCGAAAGTTTTATCGGAAACGATAGCCAAGGTGCTAACCGCGAACTAAGCGCAGACCTTTCTAAAATTGCTTATTTGGTGGACAATAATATCGCCATCGTTGACAAAAACGGAAAAGTAACTGCAGTAACCAACGACAGCGACAAAGGTGTTGTGAATGGCAGTGATTATACCCACCGTCAGGAGTTCGGCATAAAAAAAGGCATGTGGTGGAATACTCAAAATGACAAGTTGCTCTACTACCGCAAGAATGAAACCATGGTCGCCAACTATCCACTCCCCCAATGGAGTCCGAAAGTAGCCGAAATCAAATGGATAAAATACCCCATGACAGGGCAAAAATCTGAGGAGGTAACACTGGTTGTCTACAACAGTGTTACAGGACAAAAAGTAACCTTACAGACCGGAGATCATAGCGAACAATACCTGACCAGTGTAAGCTGGGATCCTTCAGGCAAATTCATTTATGTAGGCGTTCTCAACCGCGGTCAAAATGACCTCAAGTTCAATAAATACAATGCTGAAACTGGAGCGCTAGTTAAAACATTGTTTGAGGAAACCGCAACAACTTGGGTAGAGCCTGAAAATCCACTGACCTTCTTGCCAAATACAGCGGATCAATTTCTTTACCAATCCGACAAAGATGGCTACAACCAGCTTTACCTCTACAATACGGAGGGAAAACTGACCAGAAAATTAGGCTTCAAGGATATTGTATTAGAAAACCTATTGGACTTCTCAGCTGATGGAAACAAAATAAGCTATATCGGTGTCACCAATAATGGTATGGACCGTCAATTATTTGAGGTAGACCTTAAATCCGGAAAAACAGTACAGCTAACAAATGAATCGGGTATACACCAGGCTTCGTTGAGTGGTGATGGCAAATATATCTATGACCAATATAGTGACCTGAAGACACCAAACATGATCCAGATCAAGGAGGTCAAATCGGGTAAGGGAACTGTCCTGGTCAAAGCTGACAATCCATTCAACGGAAAAATTAATAATCCAAAAATAGAATTCGTCCAACTGACTTCGGCTGATGCCAAATATCCATTGACTGGCCGTATCATCTATCCAAATGACTTTGACCCTGCGAAGAAGTATCCGGTCATGTATTATCTATATGGCGGTTCTCATTCGCAATTGGTTTCCAACAAATGGTTGGGTGGAGCAGGTTACTTTGATCTCTATATGGCCCAACAGGGATATATTGTCTTTACAATGGACAATCGCGGCACCAATTACCGAGGTCGTGATTTTTATACGGCTACTCACCGTAACCTTGGTCAAAATGAAATGGCCGATCAGCTCAAAGGAATTGAATTCCTAAAATCAAAGTCCTTTGTCGATCAACAACGTATGGGGATCTTCGGCTGGAGTTTCGGTGGATTTATGACGACTTCATTTATGTTACATCATAATGATATTTTTAAAGCCGCAGTCGCTGGGGGTCCAGTTATTGACTGGAAGTTTTATGAAGTAATGTATGGCGAGCGTTATATGGACACACCTCAGGAAAACCCTGAAGGATATAAACTGACTTCCTTGTTGAACAAAGCGGATCAGCTAAAAGGGCGCTTATTGATCATTCATGGCGCACAAGATCCTGTGGTTGTACAACAAAACAGCATGGAGTTTTTGGAAGCCTGCATTAAGGCCGGGAAACAAGTCGATTATTTCTTATACCCTACCCACGAACATAATGTGATGGGCAAAGATCGTATCCATATGTACGAGAAAATTGCGGATTATTTTAATCAGCATCTAAAAAAATAAGTAGTAACAGCTCATCATAGAAAGGCGCCTTTCTTTTCGGATTGGCGCCTTTGTATTTTTTCGGGTTACACAAAGGAAAGACCACTCGTAAAAACAAACTATTTAATACACAAAAAACTGTTTCATTATTAATTACCGCTTGTCCTTTTGGACAGTAAATTCGTTGGCCATTCCATTTGTTTACCGGTTTTATCCACAGGCAATACTATTTTCTCTCTTGACACCAATTCCGGCTCTTCACAAGCCAGGTAAGTTAATACCGCAACAATAATCGCATTCTGCTTGACTTCGTCGAAGACAATTTTATCGTAGGTATCCCGATTCGTATGCCAGGTTACTTTTCCGTAATCCCAAGAAGTGGAAGAAAGGCCAAAGGCCGGAATTCCTTTTTGTACAAAAGAAGAGTGGTCACTTCCACCCGTTCCCGGCATTCCCGGAAAGCTGGTCTGGATCTCGTTGCGAAATTCTTCGGGTAGATATTGTAACCAACGGCCGATATATTCATACGCCTTTTCAAAACCGCTACCACCGATACGCACAATACGTCCCGTTCCATTGTCCTGATTCCATACCACCTGAATATTTTTTGCGATATCAGGATGATCCTCCACAAAAGCCGACGAGCCGTTCAAGCCCTGTTCCTCACTCCCCCAGTTGCCGACCAGGATCGTTCTTTTATTTTCGGGATATACTTTCCGCAGGATACGAACTGCTTCCATCATCGTAATCACCCCCGTTGCATTGTCTGTCGCACCAGAAGCCCCATCCCAGGAATCTAAATGTGCAGACAAAACTACATACTCATTGGGCTTCTCTTTTCCTTTGATTTCGGCAATGCTATTATAAGTCTTCGCTGTACCAAGTTCCCTGGATTTACCCTGCAAGAGTATACGCGGTTTGACACCACGCGCGGCCATGCGGTACAGGAGACTATAATCCTCCAAAGCAATATTAAAAACAGGAATCTGCTTCGATTTCGCATCAAAAATCCGTGTAAGCCCCGGAAGTTCGGTCCAGTAAGAATCGATCACACCTACAGCACCAGCGGTTTCCAATACCAATGGCAGTGTACGTCGTGTACTCTCAGTATAGGTCATACTGAGTTCCCATTGCTTGAGCTGCCCGTTCTTTAAAGCCTGATATTTCTCATAGCTTCGGGCAGAGGCAGATTCTTTCCAGTTGGCATCCGAACGACCCGAGATCGGGTTCATTCCAATCAGGACAATTTTACCTTTTACCGACTTTAACCAAGATTGGAAATCAGCCTGAGAACTAAACAGGGGCATCGCCACCACATCTGCTTCTACACCTTTTTCCTTCGTCATCGGGCTAAAAGCTAATTGTGTCCCTTCGAGAGATTTGATCCGTGGATAGGTCATCGTTACCGCTGAGGTTCCCCTTTCCCAGGAACGCCATTCTCCATAAGGTTCATTTCGTGCATCCGCACCAAGTGCTGTGTATTGTTTGACTACCCAGTCGTGTGCCTGCTGCATCTGTGGACTCCCCACCAAACGAGGACCGATCATATCAACAAGTTCAAAAGCATAGTTTTCGAGCTGTGAGTTTGCCTGAGCTTCCTGGACAATAGCCGCAACAACGGCATCTTTATTTTGTGCAAAAATCGCTGAGCAACTCAATAGCATAAATGCCAACCCAAAAGACTTCAAATTTCTTTGTTTAGTATATCGTTTCATTTGTAATTTAATTAGTTCACCATTCCATAGGTTCGGCTGGTTTGGTTTTTTTAGAAAATTACTAAAGATAATTCAAAAAACATATTCATGGGGGCCTGTTTATATAAAAAATAGGGATGCCATTGGACACCCCTATTACAACATTAGTATATGGTTGGTTGATTATCTACACAGCTTCCACTTTGGATTTTTCGTAGCTCTCCTGATGCACAGAAGCTACCGCTCTTCCAGATGGATCATTCAGATTTTGGAAAGAAGCATCCCAAGCAAGGGCTTCCGGTGTGCTACAAGCAACAGATTTTACTGAAGGAACAGTCTGTGCTGCAACTGCAGAAGGAAAATGCGATTCGAAGATTGTTCTATACAAAAATTCTTCCTTGTTTTTTGGTGTATTGATTGGGAAACGTTCGGCTGCTGCAACAAACTCCTGATCAGAAACCTTACTTTCTGCCTGTTCTTTTAAGGTATCTATCCAGCTATAACCGACACCATCCGAGAACTGTTCTTTTTGACGCCAAGCGATGCTTTCCGGAAGATAATCCTCAAAAGCTTTACGCACGACCCATTTCTCCATTTTACCATCACGGATCATTTTATCGGATGGATTGATACGCATGGCAATATCCATAAATTCTTTATCCAGGAAAGGCACACGTCCTTCGACACCCCAGGCTGCCAGCGATTTATTTGCACGTAGACAGTCATAGAGGTAGAGTTTTTTCAGTTTACGAACTGTTTCTTCGTGAAACTCCTGGGCATTAGGTGCCTTGTGAAAATATAAGTAGCCGCCAAAAAGCTCATCGGATCCCTCACCAGACAACACCATTTTGATGCCCATGGATTTGATCACACGTGCCAGTAAGTACATCGGAGTCGAAGCGCGGATAGTCGTCACATCGTAGGTCTCCAGGTGATAGATTACATCGCGGATGGCGTCCAAGCCTTCCTGAATGGTAAAGTTGATTTCATGGTGGATTGTTCCAATATGATCAGCAGCTTTTTGTGCTGCAATTAAATCAGGTGCACCTTTCAAGCCAACGGCAAAAGAATGTAATTGTGGATACCAGGCATCTTCTTTATCATCCGTTTCAATACGTTTGGATGCAAATTTTTTGGTCACCGCTGCAATCACGGAAGAGTCAAGACCTCCCGAAAGCAATACACCATAGGGAACATCAGACATCAATTGGCGGTGTACTGCATCTTCCAATGCTTTACGCAATACGGCGATATCAGTCTCATTATCTTTCACTGTATCATAGCTTTCCCAATCGCGTTGGTACCAACGTTGCGGTGCTGTACCTTCTTTACTATATAAATAATGTCCCGGAGGAAATTGCTCGATCGTCTCGCAGAAACCTTCCAAAGACTTTAATTCAGAAGCGACAAACAGTTGTCCTTGCTCGTCCTTTCCGTAATACAATGGGATAATCCCCATATGGTCACGGGCAACAAAAAATGAGTCATCACGCGAATCATATAATGCGAAACCAAAGATACCGTTCAACTCATCGACAAACGATGGCCCCTTGGCTAAATACAATGCCAATATTACCTCCGAATCGCTCTGTGTCGCAAACGCATAATCCGGAAGGCTATTCCTTAATTCATGGTGGTTATAGATCTCGCCATTTACAGCCAATACAACTTTGCCATCCGGACTGTACAGAGGTTGACTACCTGATTTCGGGTCAACAATAGCTAGTCGCTCATGGGCCAATAAAGCCTTTTCGCCCGTAAATATGCCGGACCAATCTGGACCACGGTGACGAATACGTTTTGACATTTCCAATACTTGGGATCTCAATGAGTCTGCAGGTTGCTTCAATTCAAAAGCGCCAATAATTCCACACATATTATGAAAATTTTAAATATTTCGTTTTTACATTATGTTCTTGACACAAAGTAAAACAATTAAAAACTAAATTCATAATAATTTTTAATTTTTATTGTGTTTTTATTAAAAAACATCATTTAAACAAATAAAATTAGCAACAAAACAACTATTTATTTACAATAATCACACAATAGATTAACAACGGCTTTCAAGATTTATCATTAAATTCACTTAGTAATCAAATAAACCAAGGACATGGATCTAATAGGAACTTTTTACAGTGATCTCGCAATTACGCCTGATGAACTGAATTCCATAAAAGAGAAACACCAAGCCATTACGATAAAAAAAGGTGATTTTATACTACACAAAGGACAGGTTTCAAATGCCTACTATTTAATAGAATACGGTCTTACACGATCTTTTTTGCACGACTACGAAGGCAACGAGGTCACGATCGGCTTTTGCAGTGACAACGATGTGGTTATCGAAGTTGCCTCTTTTTTCCAGCGTACGCCCACAGTGGAAAATATTCAGGCGCTTACGGACACCAAGCTTTGGAAAATACGATTTGAAGATCATCAGGAACTATTTCATCGTATCCCTGAATTTCGGGAATGGGGGCGTTCATGGATGGCGGCAGAACTGGTACACAGCAAAAACAGAGCTATTGCCATGATCACCGAACCCGCGACCAGCCGATACCTGCGTCTGATCAAAGAAAAACCAATCCTGATCCAGCAGGCTCCTTTAAAACATATCGCCTCTTATCTCGGCATCACAGATACCTCATTGAGCCGTATCCGAAAGGAAATTGTTCACGGCAATTAAAGATTTTTCTTGTCAGCGAAGGTCCATTTTTCAAATCTTGCCTTAGGACAAGATTTTTATCAAAACTTCAGCTTAATTTTATCTTCACGTCCAAAGACAGTCCTCCTGGTTACTGTTCATTGGGGAGAAATTTGAGAAGATAAAGTACAACGCGGGTCTTTTAGCAGCATTAATGTGAAAAGATACGCATCAAGAAATAATCAATATATTCAAAAATTAGAAATCATGGCAAAATTACACGCTTATTTAAATTTCGATGGTAACTGTGAAGAGGCTTTCACATTTTATGAGAAGGTCTTTCAAACCAAAAATCCGGGATACATGCGTTATGGTGATATCCCTGCAGATCCACAAATGCCAGCAATTCCAGATGAGGCCAAAAACAAAATCTGTCATACAGCTATTTCCATCAATGGCGAGAGCATGCTTATGGGGGCGGACGTCGTTCCAGCTTTCGGTCAGCAGTACGTACAGGGCAATAATACCTATGTGATGTTGATGTGTGACAATGCTGAGGAAGCAAAAACCTTACATACGGCATTAAGCGTCAATGCAAAAGTAGTGGAAATGCCCTTGGGAGAAACATTTTTTGCCGAACTCTACAGCTCATTCCAGGATCAGTTTGGCATCTGCTGGATGGTCTATTTTGGTGGCAGCAAAGACGAAGATTGCGAAAGCAAAAGTTAATAGACAGGTGCGCTGTACTATAAATTAGTTTACAAAAATAGGGGCTTCTTTCGAGGCCCCTATATATTTGATCGGATCGTGTACAAATCCTCCAATGGCTGTCGGCTTATATTTGACTCAAATGAATGATCACATTCCCGACTTATTTATCAGTCAGTACATCAGCCTCAAAAACAACCCCATCCCAGCCATTTGCCATAAACTGGCGGATATTTTGATGCCCCTCACCTGCGGGGTTATCCAATACATTCTGATAATGCTCTGCAAACAAAACCAGGGTATCTGCGACTGAAAGATCATTTAGTTTGGCAAAATACAATACTTTTGCGCTTCCCTGATTTTCAGTTGCCGAGTTTTTCAGGTTTCCATTTTGAAATGACGTCGGGCTATAGGTATACTGTTCTGCGATATGATCCAAAACTTCCTGAAATTGAAGCTGGCTTCCCTTTGACTTCGTTAATAATTCTTCTGTTTTCATCCGATTAAATTGTATATACTTTAAGCTAATTGTTTATTAAAGTTCTTTGTATTTAGCCTTTCCTACTGAATTTCTAAATAATTCCATGGAGCGATCCACCTTTTGCGCCCAATTGATCAACCCGTTTTTCAACAGCTCCATCTTTAATCAATGCTGGTGCATGATGGGGTTTCGTCCGTGCATCAATAATAATCGGTCCTTCACAGCCCCAATGTTTGAACGTAGTAAAGCTCTTGATTCCATAGATATCAAATGCTGGGTTACTCCGCGTAAAGGTTGTCCAAACGAAGTTATTGACAGTCTCCGCTGTAAAGCTGGCATCATCGCACAGCACCAGCAGTGGAAAACCTTCCCATGCCAACCCTTTAGCCGCGCGGCACCATTCCCCGATTATCTCAGCTTCATCTCCATAGGTCGTAAAAGCCCTTCCATCGATCGCCAAGACACCCGGCATCACCAGCTTCGCTTGGTTGAAAGGCCTTGGCAGATCAAAATTTGCAGGCAACTCCCGTGCAAGCTCCCTTTTCTTTGTCCCCGCAGCGGCAAATACTACCTTCGAACCCGCATTTAATCCATCGCCCGAATAATCCAAAGTATCTATGGTCGTATTTGTCTGAAAATGAAGATCCCGCGCAGGATCAATCCGTTCGAGAATATGTCCAAAAAATGCTGGAATATCATAGATATCCAATGTGGGATTATCTTCATATGCCGAAATAAAAAGATATTTGGCCAAGCTCAGTTGGTTTTTTCCAAGAATCTGATTGGCAATGGTTAAAATCTCCTGTGGACGGTCCACACGTTGATAAGGTGTGTAGCGCTCTGATCCTATCGCAAACAATAAGGGATGTACTCCTGCCGCGTCCACCGCATTGACGGCATGCAGGCCTGAGATTTCCTGAGGAATTGCCGCCCCTGTGATTTCGTGAATAAGTGCTCCAAAGCTTGTATCTTCCTGCGGTGGTCGTCCTACCACTGTAAATGACCAGATCGGATCCTTCTTATGGTATACGTTATGCACCTTCATCAAGGGGAAAGGATGCGTCAGACTATAATACCCAATATGATCGCCAAAAGGTCCCTCCGGTTTATTCTCATTGGGATAAACAGTTCCCGTGATCACGAAATCTGCATCCGCCGAAATACAAAAACCTTCATCATCATAAAAATAGCGGAACCGTCTATTGCCTAAGGCTCCAGCGAAAATCATTTCAGAAAGGCCTTCTGGCAGCGGCATGACTGCAGACAGAGGATGCGCAGGTGGGCCACCCACAAAAATACTTACCTTAAGTGGCACACCAAGTTCATTGGCCTTTGTCTGATGAATACCGATTCCGCGGTGCAGTTGGTAGTGCAATCCTATTTCCCGGTCCGGAATATAATCGTTGCCTGAAAGCTGAATCCGATACATCCCTAGGTTGGCATGCATGATCCCCGGCTTATTTACATCTTCCGTATAGACCTGTGGCATGGTGACAAAAGCACCACCATCCATTGGCCAGTTAACAATTTGAGGAAGCTTACTGATGCTTGTTTTACCATGTAGGATTGGAGCTCCCGACTTCTTTTTCCAAGGTAAGGCACCTAAAGCAGTCATGGATGAACCGATATATTGAAATGGATTTTTTAGCACAGCACCTGGATTCATCTTAACATCCACCAACTTTTTAAGATGATCCAACGAATCACGAAACATAAACTTCGAACGGTCCAATGTACCAAAGAGGTTGGATACAGCCGGAAATTCCGAACCTTTGATATTTTCAAAATACAATGCTGGCCCCTCGACATCAAACACCCGCATATGAATTGCAGCCATTTCGAGGTAAGGATCGACTTCCTCTTTAATCCGGATTAAATGACCATGTTTTTCAAGATCCGCAACACATGCTGCTAGACTATTGTATCCCATATATTAAATCTGTATCAACGCGTTAATCCACAAATTTAACAGAATAATTTAGAAGTAAATAATTATTCATCCCTGTTTATCTCCATTGGGACTACAAATGCTTTACATAAATATCATAAGCTCACAAACCCAAAAAACTCCTACAGCGAAAAGCACCAAAAGCAGGCAAAAAAGCATTAAAAGGGAGCATATTGCAGGTTTTCGTTGGCTATTAGACAATTCAGAAAAAATCAGGTATCCATACTGACATAGGCTTTCAGTGGCGTAAATTCAAAGGACTGGACCTTCTGCCAAGTTGAATTGTCCACATTTTTTTCATAATAGAGCACTCGTCTAAATTCATCGATATCTTCCTTATTGATATCGTTGAACCTGCTCAGCAATAGCTTCGCAAAAAATTTATTTACGCCGATCTCACGCTTTTGTGTATCAGAAGTATAATTGAGAAATTGATAAAATAAGTTTCTAAACGTTACCTCTTCATGTCCACCGAGGTAAATCACCTCGGATATAAAGTTACCTTCCCAGGGCATTTCCCGAAGCCAACGGTAGACATCCAACAAAGGTAAGGGATGAAATTTCAGGGAGGCCACCCAGTTCCAATAGAATATCGTTTGCCGTTTAGCCAACTTACCAAAAATTCGATTCAGCACGCTTTCCTTTCCAATGACGCTGCTCTTCACAACAATGGTATACTGTACGCGCAAAGCTTCCAATAGATTCCGAACAGGTTCTAAAAAATGTTCATCCATCAGCCGGGCCACATAGATTACACGGTTATTGCCCGCCCGTCTACAGATTTCAACAAAATTACGGAGCCCCAGTAGTTCCAGCTGGAGTTGGATATCGTTGTCCAAGGTCGGAACTTGCGTAAAATATATTCCGAAGTTCAGGTCACTGATCTGAAAATTATCATAAGCGGGGCCTTTCCGCAACAAATCAAGTTCAAAAAGTCTTGCAGTCACCTTCTCCTTCACGATTTTATTAAAAATGGATAAGTTGCGCACCAAACCTGTAACATCAAAATCCTTCGTTTGTAAATAACATGACGCCCGTCGTCCCAAATAGGTATTTAGCCCACTAATTAACACCTTTTTCATTCTTATTATTATTTCTGAGCACTCGCTTTCAATGGTATAAATGTGCTAGTTGCAGTCATTTTTTTATTATTATTTTTAAGGTAAGCATCAAACCACCTTCTGCGGTTTCTAATGAGTAACCAGACGATCGGCTGAATCTTATTTTAACTGTCCTATAGATTGCAAAGCCCATGATGTTTTTCTCTTCAAATACGTTGACTAACTACGATCATAATTCCCTAATTTTAGAACAGAGAAACCTCAAATAAGTTTAACACTATTTTTATTTTTCTATTTGAACAAATGTTTTTCCGAATAAAGGAGCAATCATTGATCATTTAGGCTATTTTCTATACATGATTTAAGTAAATGAAACTGTTGTCAGAAATTTATTACATACAACAATTCTGTCTAAAACCACTTCTTTGTCCTTTTAATGTCAATTCACGCCTAAATATTTTCACAAACACAATATCCTTATATATTTGTAAATCTTCTGAAAATAGGCTGCACTAAAAAGTATTTATCTTCACCTCTATGGACAAAAGGGCTACAATGATCTGGTTTAGAAATGATTTAAGACTTCATGACAATGAGGTATTTTATCAAGCCTCTGAGAAGAGTTCCTTCATCATTCCTGTCTATTGTTTTGATCCCCGTTATTTTGACCGCAATCAATTTGGCAATTTAAATACAGGTGTACTGCGTGCCGCATTTGTGATCGAAGCCGTCACTGCCTTAAAAGAAAAATTAAAAAGCCATGGAAGTGACCTACTGACCTATATTGGCAAGCCGGAAGATATTATCCCGCGTATTGCCCAAAAATATCAGGTCAATGAAGTCTATCATCATCGGGAAGTTGCACTACGCGAGACTTCTATTTCTGAAAAAGTGGAGAGTGAACTTTGGAGCAGCAAAATCAACCTCCGTCATTTTATTGGACACACACTTTACCATAAAGAAGATCTTCCTTTTCCGATCAAAGATATTCCAAATGGATTTTCCGTTTTCAAGAAAAAGGTGGAACGTGAGAGTTCGGTACGTCAACCGATTCCTTTTCCCTCAAATTTCCTGACTCCTCCGCATCTTGAGGACACCAAGATCCCAACCTTAAAGGACCTGGGCTATTCAGATGAGGAGATTAAATCTGTTGATGACATCTATATATTGGGCGGAGAGGATACGGCATTGAGTATTATGCATTCGGTATTGTCCACTTATCCGGAAACGGAGCAGGATCCTGTCATATTGGGGCCGTTTATCGCTGCTGGAGCTTTATCCCCGATCCTTCTTTACAACAACATTAAAAAATTAGGGGAAGGAAAAAAAGACAAACGATTTGAAAAAATAATAGATATCTTACTTTGGCGGGATTATTTCCGTTTTATGCTCAAAAAATATCCTAATGTATTTTTCAAATCGCTGGGTACAAAAAACAGTACTACGGTAGATATTCCGGCGTTAACGATGAATGAGGATCTATTCGAGAAATGGAAATCCGGTCAGACAGCGCATGATTTTATCAATAGTACCATGATACAATTGAAAAAGACGGGTTATATCCCTTATCAGGCGGGACTGATCGCCGCCAGTTATCTGGTACATGAATATCAGGTCAATTGGTTAAAGGGAGCATCCTGGTTTGAAGAACAGCTTTTGGACTATTCTCCAGCCACCGTATACGGGCAATGGTCCCACGTCGCTGGCGTAGGCACCAGTGAAAAGGATAACAAGGCTTTGGACTGGCAGAAATTGATCAAAACCAACTTCCCAAATGGTCTTCCAAAATTGGATGAATTATTTGCTAAATAAATCTTCGGCAGAAATAAATAATTTCAAAACAAAAGAAATTTGTAGGGCCCTGTAGGGCGCTTTTAAATCATGCTAAAAATGTTAAGAATTGGATAGATTTATTGATTAAATTATTCAATTTCAGTATTAGAAACTCTTTTTTTATTCATAACTTTGACAAATTTCATAGTTTTAATTGTAAATGGACAATCTGACATATTTGAGTAATGCTGATTCGGCTTATGTCGATGGCTTATATCAATCGTACAAGCAAGATCCCCAATCGGTAGATTTCGGATGGCAAAAATTCTTTGAAGGTTTTGATTTCGGTCAAAATGCTGGTGGAACAACAAGTTCAGTAGGCGAGGCAACTCCTGAGCACGTATTGAAAGAAATCAATGTGCTGAACATGATCAACGGTTACCGTGACCGTGGCCACCTCTTCACTCACACTAACCCTGTTCGCGAAAGACGTAAGTACTACCCTGGAAAGGAATTGGAAACTTTTGGTCTTGCTGAGGCAGACATGAACACCGTTTTCAATGCAGGTGTTGAAGTTGGCTTAGGTCCAGCAACATTAAAAGATATCCGTCAACTGGTTGAAGATACCTATTGCCGTTCTATTGGTGCAGAATTCAAATATATCCGTAATCCAGAAAAGATAAAATGGTTGCAGGACCGCATGGAAGCGGATCGCAATATGCCAAAATTCTCTTTGGATACTAAAAAGAGAATCCTGAACAAACTAAACCATGCTGTTGTATTTGAGAACTTTTTGGGCACTAAATTTTTAGGTCAAAAACGTTTCTCTTTGGAAGGTGCAGAAAGCTTAATCCCTGCATTGGATTCAGTTATCGAAAAAGGTTCAGAAATTGGCATCCAAGAGTTTGTAATCGGTATGGCTCACCGTGGTCGTTTGAACGTATTGACCAATATCATGGGTAAATCTTACAAATCCATCTTCTCGGAATTTGAAGGTAAAACCTATGCAGACGATCCAGAGGTAAACTTCGGTGGTGACGTAAAATACCATTTAGGTTTCTCTTCAGAGGTAAAAACCAACGATGGCAAATCGGTTCACTTGAGTTTAGCGCCAAACCCTTCCCATTTGGAAACAGTAGATCCAATTGTAGAAGGTATGGTACGTTCTAAAATCGACTTCAAATACGATGGTGATTCATCGAAAATTGCACCGATCATTATCCATGGTGATGCTGCAATCGCTGGTCAGGGCGTAGTTTATGAGGTAACTCAAATGTCCAAACTAGATGGTTACAAAACTGGCGGTACAGTACATATCGTTATCAATAACCAAATCGGATTTACAACAAACTATAAAGATGCACGTTCTGGAACATATTGTACAGATGTTGCAAAAATCACTTCTTCGCCTGTATTCCATGTCAATGGAGATGATGCAGAAGCTGTAGTTTATGCGATTAATTTGGCTGTTGAATACCGTCAAAAATACAAAACAGACGTATTTATCGACTTATTATGTTACAGAAGATTTGGTCACAATGAGGCTGATGAACCGAAGTTCACACAACCTTTGTTGTACAAAATCATTGAAAAACATCCGAACCCAAAAGAAGTATACGCGAAAAAATTAATCTCCGAAGGAAGTATTGATGAAGCGTATTCAAAAAATATAGAAAAAGAATTTAAGGCGGAATTGCAGACTAAACTTGAAGAAGCGAAAACTATTGAAGTATTGACTGAAGATCTTCCGATGTTTAAAGGTGCCTGGGAAGGATTACGTCCGGCGAAAAAAGGAGAAGTATCGACAACTACGGATAAAACTAAAGTTGCAAAAGATCTTTTCTTGAAATTGGCGAAAGAGATTACAACTTTGCCTTCAGACAAAAAATTCTTCCGTAAGATCACTCGTCTGTTTGAAGATCGTGCAAAAATGATCAGCAATGATGCATACGATTGGGCAATGGGAGAGTTAATGGCCTATGCGACTTTATTGGATCAAGGCAACCGTGTTCGTATCTCAGGTCAAGATGTACAACGTGGTACATTCTCACACCGTCATGCAGTATTGACTTTGGAAGATTCTGAAGAGAAATATATTCCATTGGCAAATATCAAAGGTGGCGACAAATTCTCGATCTACAACTCCTTACTTTCAGAATATGCTGTTTTAGGTTTTGAATATGGTTATGCCTCTTCAAATCCAAACTCGTTAACAATTTGGGAAGCACAATTCGGTGATTTCTACAATGGTGCTCAAATCATCGTAGATCAATATCTATCGAGTGCGGAAACAAAATGGAGACGTTCAAACGGTTTAGTGATGATGCTTCCACATGGTATGGAAGGTCAAGGTCCTGAACACTCTTCGGCACGTATCGAAAGATTCTTGGAATTATGTGCAGATGAGAACATGATCTTGGCAAACTGTACATTACCAGCCAATTATTTCCACTTGTTACGTCGTCAATTGGTACGCGAATTCCGTAAACCATTGGTGATCTTTACACCGAAATCATTGTTGCGTCACCCGAAAGTTGTTTCTCCATTGAAAGACTTCACAGAAGGTGTATTCCAAGAGGTCATCGATGATGCAAATGTAGCTGCAAAAGATGTAAAACGTGTATTGTTCTGTTCTGGTAAAGTTTATTATGACTTATTGGAAAAACAAGAAACGGACAAACGTAAGGATGTAGCCATCGTTCGTATCGAGCAATTGTTCCCAATCCCGGCTGAGCATTTGAAAGCGATCCGTAAAAAATACAACAAAGCCAAAGAGTTTGTATGGGTGCAAGAGGAAAATGAGAACATGGGTGCATGGTCTTACTACTGCCGCAAACTGATGGGTACTGAAATTGCATTTACAGGTTTCGTAGCGCGTAAAGAAAGCGGAAGTACAGCAACAGGTTATATGAAACAACACGTTGCTCAACAAGCAGAGATCTTAAATAAATCATTCGAATAAAAACAATTTAAAATCAATTGCGTCTTATGTATAGGACGCAATTGTCAATAAAGAACATTATATATGAGCTTAGAAATTAAAGTACCAACCGTAGGTGAATCTATCACGGAGGTAACCTTATCACAATGGTTGAAACAAGATGGCGACTATGTGGAGATGGATGAAAACATCGCCGAACTGGAGTCAGACAAAGCGACGTTTGAATTACCAGCTGAAAAAGCAGGTATCTTAAGAATCATTGCACAAGAAGGTGATACTTTAGAAATCGGTGCTGTCGTTTGTACAATTGAAGAAGGTCAAGCTCCTGCTGGTGGTTCAGCTCCGGCTGCCGCACCTGCTGCTGAGGCATCATCTACTGCAGCTCCAGTTGCTGCTGCTGCAAAAGACGAAGATCCAGACAGCTATGCTGCTGGTACAGCTTCTCCTGCTGCCGCAAAAATTTTGAGAGAAAAAGGAATTGATCCTTCAACTATAAAAGGAACAGGTAAAGATGGCCGCATCACAAAAGAAGATGCTGACAAAGCTCAACCTGTTGCAAAAGCTGCAGCTCCAGCTGCAAAACCTGCCGCTACAGCTGCACCAGTTGCTGGTTCCAGAAATGAGCGTCGTGAGAAATTATCTTCTTTACGTAAAACTATTGCAAAACGTTTAGTAGCTGTTAAAAACGAAACAGCCATGTTGACAACTTTCAACGAAGTCAATATGCAGCCGATCATGGATCTACGTGCTAAATATAAAGATACGTTCAAAGAGAAATTTGGTATCGGTCTTGGTTTTATGTCTTTCTTTACAAAAGCAGTAACTACAGCATTGGCAGAATGGCCAGCAGTGAATGCTCGTATCGAAGAAAATGAAATCGTGTATTCTGATTTTGCAGATATTTCAATTGCAGTTTCTGCACCTAAAGGGCTAGTTGTTCCTATTATCCGTAACGCAGATGCGATGTCATTGGAGCAAATCGAGAAAGCGATTGCTACATTGGCGGGTAAAGCACGTGACAACAAGTTAACGATCGACGAGATGACAGGTGGTACATTTACAATCACGAACGGTGGTGTATTTGGATCAATGATGTCAACTCCTATCATCAATGCACCACAATCAGCAATCTTGGGTATGCACAACATCATCCAACGTCCGATCGCTGAGAATGGTCAGGTTGTGATCCGTCCAATGATGTATATCGCGCTTTCTTACGATCATCGTATTATTGACGGTCGTGAGTCAGTAAGCTTCTTGGTTCGTGTAAAACAATTATTAGAAGATCCAGCTCGTTTATTGTTGGGCGTATAATTGTTACCAAAATTATAATATTAAAAAAGACCTGTACGATTGTCGTACAGGTTTTTTTTATTGTACGTTATCTCCCCTTCTCCAAACTTCCTTTCCTTCGGGATTCTACGAATATGAATTGGGCATAACCGCTATCTTCTCCCTAGCCCACCTACTTCGGCTTTTGTGAGATTTCTACCTACGAATCTAAATCAAGGTTTTAATTTCTTCTTTTTAATTTATACTTTCATCTGTGAATATTTGTTTGCTAATAAATTATCAGCGAATTAAATAAGCTAACGAGGTTCATTTTTTGACCAGCGGAATGGAAGATGTATTAAATAAACAATTATGAACAGTAAGGTAATAGGTCTGACGATTATTCTTTTGCTCGCTACATTGGCACTCTCTGCCAACATGGCCAATCCTTTTGGTCCCCATAGCATCACAGCGCAACTGGTTCCTTCGGGTAAAGCAAAAGTACTTCGCGAACGAATTGATATACACCTTGTACGCGATACCTTGGATTATGAGGATAAGAGCCAATTCAATATCGAGTATATTATCCATGCGGAGGAAAACATGGATTTCCCTTTGGTATTCCTTGCCCTCAATTTAGATGGATTAGAAAACGTGACTGTTAACCAAAAAGAGATTAAATCCATTTCATTGGATCAAAAAAATCCCAAATTACCGTTCTTACGGTTCAAAGATGGTTATTATGAGATCAGCTATGGGAATGCGGAATGGGAACAAATTAACCTGAATGACGCCTTTTATTTTACAGCCAAACTTCATAAGGGTGAAAACAGCATCAAAATTCAATACCGTGCATTTATGGGTTATGACCGACGGGATATCCTTACAAAATATGAAATTGAATACCTCCTATTTCCTTCGAAGTACTGGTCTTCCTTTGGGCCGATTGATCTGTACCTACATACGGGGAATAAAATGAAGGTTTACACACAGAATTTGGGCGTTCCAAAACAGCAAACTGACACACTCGTTCATTGGACCATTGAATCCGTCGGAAAACAGGACAGTTTTAAAATCGAAGTTGGGGGGAAGACCTCATTTTTAGCAGGCGCAATCCTCTGGATCAGCCCTGAGCTCCTTGCTTTGATCAGCTCTCTTGTACTATTTTATTTTCACATCAGATACATCTACAAAAAGTACAAAACCGGCCGCTACCGTTACGCATTGCTCATTGGAAATCTGATTGTACCTGGTTCATTCAATATTTTTTGCTGGTTTTGGACCGGTTTGGCAAATTACATGATCAATGGTATTTTTGAGCATAACGCCCGGGGCTTTATTTTATTATTCATTGTCAGCATGCCATTATACTATATCTTCTATGATTTGATTCTTTTTGTCATCGATAGAAGCATCCGGATCAAGTTTCAAAAACAGCAAACGAATTAAGCTGACCTACTTTTTATAGGTCAACTTATTTTCAATCATCCGATTGTTATATTGTTGAATAAAAGCTTTCATCTTGGTTTCCATCGTATCCAGAATTGCAGGATGTTGTTTTATCAGGTCTTGTTTCATCAAGCGATCTTGCTTCATATTATAAAGAGATACAGGTTTAAGACCATCATAAGACATCATATAGTCTTTATAGTAAAAATTGTAACTTCCTGCATTATTGTTCAGGACAAAATTGTCCTTTCCCGGTTTAAATGCATCCGAACCAAACGCAAAATAGGGTTCATCGTAATGGAGGTAATTTAAAACGGTAGGCATAATATCGATTTGTTGCACCAGTTTATCCGCCTTACCGACCAATCCTTCACCTGGCGCATAAAATATAATCGGGATCTGAAAGCCCCCGGCTGTGGTCTGGTACTCGGGCAGGTAACTTACCGTTGCATGATCAGCACAGATCACAAATAAGGTATTGTTGAACCAAGGCATTTTAGATGCCGTCGCAAAGAATTCGCGAAGTGCATTATCGGTATAGCCAATAGGTTCCTGCACGGGTAGCGGTCCTTTCGGAAATTTTCCTTGATACTTCTCTGGCACCTTAAAGGGATGGTGCGAGGACAGCGAAAAGAAGCTCGCAAAAAACGGTTGTTTTAACGTATTGATTTTATTCGCAGTAAACTGTAGAAAAGGTTCATCCCAGATTCCCCAGATACCATCAAAATCCTGATCATTGTTATATTCGTTTTTGCCAAAATAATGTTGAATTCCGGCTAACTTCATATAGGCGGAAAAACCCATACTTCCATTCGGAGCTCCGTGGAAAAATGCCGTTTCATACCCTTTTTTCCCCAGGAGTTTAGCCAAACTAGTGGTTTCATTACCCGAATACACTGAAAGTACAAAGGGTTCACCAATAGAAGGGATGCCTGTGATCACCGAAGGCAAAGCGTCGATGGATTTGCGACCATTCGCATAGGTATCTGTAAAGGTATAGCCGTTGCGAATCAAAGAATCTAAAAAAGGAGTATAACCTTTATATTTCCCACCTTGAATATCTTTATTCAGTTCACCAAAGTGTTCCTTCGCGAAGCTTTCCAAAATCAAGACAACAACATTCTTTTTATTGAAGGGTTTGTCCGTTTGTGGAAGATGGATTGGGTCATACAACTTGCTCAGCTCTTGCTCTGGATAATAGTTCACCGGCTTGAGACTAACAGCTTTTAAGGTTTTCAATATACTAAATGGCGTATTCAGGACAATATTCATTTCTTCGGGGGTGTCCACATAGTCACCGGCATTGCTCAATGTAATCGGACGGGTACTGTGCGCCCAGCCGCCACGAACACCACCTATAAAAAGAAAAGCAGTCAATAAAAAGAAAGGAACTTGAACAAGGAAAGATTTCCAAGAATAACGTTTTGGCTTTTCCAGTTGGATCAACTGATACGATTTCGATAAGCCATAAACGAGCAATGCAAATATCAGCAAGAGATACCAGTAATCAAGACAAAAGTCAAATGCCAATTTAAATAAGTTTGACTCATTTGAAAACTGGCTCAATACCGTACCAGTGGTCCGCTTTAGTGTAAAAGGGTAATAGGCATAGTCAATCAGATTCAAGGCTATCCCTAGTGAATTGACAATAACAAAGATCCATTTGGAAACCCGTTGATAGGTAGGATTAGCTATGAATGGTCCGGGGACCGTCTGCATTACAATGTAAAGAATATTCAGATAGAGCAAAGCAACTGTATCAAAACGCATACCTCCACCAAACATCACAAACAGTTTTCCTGCATTTACGTTAGGAAATAATGAGGCATTCAGCAGATAAAACCCCCATCTGAGCAGGGCATAAACGACTAAAAGAAAGGCAAAGCGAATGGCGACTGCAAAATAGGGTGCTAATATTCCTCTTAACTTCATCAGGTTAATATTTTAGAAATTCACGATAGACCTGCTGATAATACGCTTTGGCAATATTCAATATACTATCGGTTTTGGCAGCAGGATATTCTTTATTGGATCTATAATTGATGATACGGCCAACATTATCAAAAGATACCGACTGTTCAGGTGTAACTGCACCAAAGGCATCTTTGGAATTATAGAAAGCGATCTGTGGTGTCGTCGGATTAAATAAATCCCGACTCCAGTGATATCTATTGGTCGGAAGTTTCAACTGTGTCAACAGCGTCGTGGCTAAATCCGTTTGGTTTCCGATCCGATTGAAGATCTTACCCCGGTATTCCGGTTTGATAACATCACCGAAAAAGATCAATGGGATATGGAATCTATTTGGATGGAAAAGCTCCCATTTTTCCGATGGCAAGCGATGGCCATGATCCGCAACTATCACAAAAAGGGTATTTTTGTACCAGGCTTCTTTCTTGGCTTTACCAATAAAATCGAAAACAGCCGAATCCGTATAATTCGCCGTGCTTCTGAACTTATCGGCATTGTTGGTACTGCCAAATTTATAACCGTGCTTTAATTCAAATGGTTCGTGATTGATCAATGTAAATATCGTCGAGAAAAAAGGCTGTTTTTCCTTGTTAAAATCATGGATCATCTGGTTGAACACCACATGATCGTAGACTCCCCAGGAAGCCCGTTCGGCATCCAGACCAAAATTAGCGTTATCAACCACTCTGGAAATACCATGTGTCAACATGTAGGACTTGAAATTATAAAACTCACTTTGTCCACCATGATAAAATGAAGTTTCATAGCCCGCGTGATCAAATTCCTGCCCAATAGCAGGCATATTTTCGTGTTTGTCGATATATTTAATAATACTTTCGGGTCCCTGTGCCGGAAATCCACTGAGTATAGCAACCATCCCCTTATCCGAACGATCGGCGGCGGAATAGATGTGATCGAATAAAATTCCACCTTTGATCAATTCTTCCATATGTGGCGTTATGCCCTTCTCTCCACCCAAAGACTGGATGAGGTCACCGACAAAACTTTCCAACATGATGATAACAACATTGGGGCGTGTCGTAGATAAAACTTCGACTGCAGAATCAGGCTGGCTCTGGAAAGCAGGTTTCAAGTGCTCTTGAATACTTTTTTGATCCGAACCATAGAAATCATACGGACTTTTCAGCTTTGTACTTTTAGTGAAAAAGTCACGCAAAAGTGACCATTGTGTATTCACAGCCGCATGATTATAAAAGGTAACCTCAGAATAATAAGCTTTACTAGGGTTTAGGGTCGCACGGCCATAGCCCCCACGGATAAAGGTAAAGAGAACAAAAATACCGACCGCCAGTTTTAAAAAATTGCCAATCGGTGATTTAACATTATAAAAATGTACTTTTTTGAACATCCAACGGTAGAGAAAATATCCGCAAAATATCCCAACCAACATCCCGAGGATCGGAAGAAAAACCGGTGTAGACTCTGCAGAAGCAACCGCCCCGGATGGTGATGCCAGGAAAGCATCTATAGCTCGTTTTGATATTTTATCACCCCATTCTCGATAGATATTGACATTGATAAAACTCGTGACGAAAAATAAAACCAATACAACAATCGTGTAAATATCAAGGATGATACGTTTTGGCTGAACCTTTGGGAAAAAGCTTAGTATGCAATAAAAAATAAATGGAATAGCGCATATATAGGATACGGCTGAAAAATCTAGGCTTAATCCATGAAAATAAATTCTAAAAATCTCGGTGAAATGGGCTGTTCCTATTTTCTCAAAAAAAGCAGAAATAAAAATAAATCTATCTATAAAACAGATAATTAGCCAAAACAAAAAATATTGTGTTAACGCCCTAAGTTCGTTCGCAAATCGTTGCATCCCTTCGTGTAAAAATAAAACAGGCAAATTTACATTAATTTACATTAAAACTAGGCTAATCGACTAGTAATATGAAGAAAAGATTAAAAAAGTATTAAGATTTGAATATCGAGTAGTGAGTATTGAGATTCTACTTGTACAAGCCTTCGGCTTATTTGAATGGTTACTGTTTTTCAAGTATTGCCTCGTTGAACATTCATCTTTAATGCTTGCCCCTTTCATCTTTAGTTCCTCGTCCTTGATCTTTAATCCTTGGTCCTTGATCTACAATCAATAACAAGATCAATGATAACAAGGAAAATAACATAGAATTCCTTACTTTTGTATTCCTTAAAAAATTGAATATAGAATTTAAAATGAGCATAGCGAAAACTTACAATCCAAAAGAAGCTGAAGAAAAATGGTACAGCTATTGGAAAGCGAACGGATTTTTCCGGTCTACTCCTGACGAACGTGAACCTTATACGATTGTAATGCCGCCACCGAATGTCACTGGCGTATTGCACATGGGTCATATGCTGAACAATACGATTCAAGATGTTTTGATTCGCCGCGCACGTATGCAGGGTAAAAACGCTTGTTGGGTACCGGGGACAGATCACGCCTCCATCGCCACTGAAGCTAAGGTCGTCGCTATGTTAAAGGAGCAAGGTATTGACAAAAGATCCTTATCCCGTGAGGATTTTTTAAAGCATGCTTGGGAATGGAAAGAAAAGTACGGTGGCATTATCTTAAAGCAACTGGAAAAACTAGGCGCTTCCTGTGATTGGGATCGTACCCGTTTTACCATGGATCCTGAATTGTATCAATCGGTGATCCGCGTATTTGTTGACCTTTACAACAAAGGGTTAATCTATCGTGGTTACCGCATGGTTAACTGGGATCCAGAAGCAAAAACCAATATCTCTGACGAAGAAGTTGTTTACAAGGAAAAGAACGGCAAATTATACCATCTGAAATATCAGGTTGAAGGAACGGACAAATATATTGTCGTTGCCACAACCCGTCCTGAAACAATCTTTGGTGATACAGCAGTATGTATCAATCCAAACGACGAACGCTACACCTGGTTAAAGGGAAAACAAGTGATCGTACCAATCGTCGGACGTAAAGTGAATATCATTGAAGATGAATATGTGGATCTTGAATTTGGTACCGGCTGTCTTAAAGTAACTCCGGCACACGATATCAATGACTACGAACTAGGTAAAAAGCATGATCTGGAGTTTGTGGACATCTTTACCGATGAAGCGAAATTAAACGACAACGGCTTACATTATGCTGGCATGGATCGCTTCAAAGTACGTAAAGAGATCGAAAAAGAACTGGAAGAAAAAGGATTATTGGAAAAAGTAGAAAACTACACCAATAATGTCGGAACATCTGAAAGAACCGGTGCTGTTATTGAGCCTAAGATCTCTAACCAATGGTTCCTGAAAATGGAAGACCTGGGAAAACCTGCCCTAGATAATGTCATGGATGATACCATTAAATTCCATCCACCCAAATTCAAAAATATCTACCGCAACTGGATGGAAAATGTAACAGATTGGAACATTTCAAGACAATTGTGGTGGGGACATCAAATACCTGCTTACTTCTATGGTGATGGTAACGATGATTTTGTCGTTGCACAGACTGCCGAAGAAGCGCTTTCATTGGCACAGCAAAAATCGGGCAATGCAGGTCTAACGCTTGCAGATTTACGTCAGGACGAAGATGTACTTGATACTTGGTTTTCAGCTTGGTTATGGCCAATTTCTGTATTCAACGGTATCAACGAACCTGAAAATGCAGAGATCAACTACTACTACCCAACACAGGATCTAGTCACTGCACCAGATATTATTTTCTTCTGGGTAGCACGCATGATTGTATCGGGTTACGAATTCCGGGGACAGCTACCTTTTGAAAATGTTTATTTTACAGGCATCGTACGTGATAAATTAGGACGCAAGATGTCAAAATCTCTGGGTAATTCACCTGATCCAATTGATTTGATGAACGAATATGGCGCTGATGCAACGCGCATGGGCATGTTATTGACGGCTCCTGCAGGAAATGACTTACCTTTTGATGTTGAGCTGTGTGTACAGGGCCGTAATTTTGCCAATAAAATATGGAATGCCTTCCGTTTGGTGAAAGGCTTAGAAGTTATCGATGCTCCTGCTTCAGCCTCGGACAAAATATCAGCTGCATGGTTCGATGCACGATTCAACCAAGCATTGACTGAAATTGAAGAAAACTTCAAACATTACCGTTTATCAGATGCCTTGATGACAACTTATAAATTGGTATGGGATGACTTCTGCGCCTGGTACCTTGAACTGGTGAAACCAGCTTATGGCTCTCCAATTGCTTCAGAAACGTTGGAAATGGTAAAATCCTTCTTCCAACGTATATTGACTTTGGTACATCCTTTTATGCCTTTCCTAACGGAAGAACTGTGGCATGATGAACTGTTCGGGATAAAAGAGGAAAAAGACTGTATCATTGTCGCTGAATTTCCAAAAGTAAGTACTTTTGATGAGCAGGTTATTAAAGATTTTGCTGTAGCACAACAGATCATTTCCGAAGTTCGTAATATCCGGAATTCGAAAGGTATCTCACCAAAGGTAGCATTACCTCTGGCGATCAACCAACAGTCTGACACTGATCTCGCACAGTATATTGCAATCATCACGAAAATTGCTAACCTAGAAGCTGTCACATTTGTTACGGAAAAAGTAGCTGGTGCAACAAGTTTCTTGGCGGGTAAGGATGAATGTTATGTACTCTTGGAAAACAATATTGATGTAGATGCAGAGCGCGAACGTATTGAAAAAGAACTGGACTACCTGAAAGGATTCTTGGTGTCTGTAGACAAAAAGCTTTCAAATGAACGTTTTGTACAAAATGCAAAACCAGAAATCGTTGAAAACGAAAAAAGCAAGAAAGCTGATGCAGAAGCTAAAATTAAGATTCTTCAAGATAGCTTGGCCACTTTAGGTTAAAACGATCGACAATATTTTTTCAAAGTCCCGCGAGTTTCGCGGGACTTTTTTGGTTTGCCTTTACTTTTTGGGCTGCTTTCCTTTTATTCACTTTCATACCCACATCCGATTCCATGGAATGATTAAAATTTTGTGTTATCGCCTTTCAGTTGATTTTTAACTTTATAAGAATTCCTGTAAAAAAATGAATAACTTTATAAGAGCGAACTTAAATTATAGCATTATGGGATTCAAGGAAACATTTCAAATCAACGGTGAAAACCTTTTACAAAAGATCAAAGAAATCATTGCAGAGGGTAATGTAAATAAAATCAGTATTTCGGACAAACATGGCAAAGAAATTATGAGCTTTCCGATCACCGTTGGCGCAATAGGGCTGATCTTAGCACCTGTATTTGCTGCTATTGGTGCAGTTGCGGCCTTGCTCACCGAATGTACAATTACTGTGGAACGAAACAGCGAAAAGAAAGAAGCGGAAAAGCCGGATGATTCTGCGGAGCCTCCAACAACAATCACTGTTAAATAATTGGCCCTTAAATTTTACGATCATGAACATCATAAAGAATATCCTTTGTGTTTTGTTTGGCCTTCTTTTTGTCAATGCGGGCTTAGATAAAATCTTTCATTATATGCCTGTTCCACCTATGGACATGGATATGCAAAAGGTATTTCAGGCATTCATCACAATAAAATGGCTGATGCCGCTCGTTGCAATCATCGAAATCTTGGGCGGCTTATTATTTCTCCTCCCAAAGACGAGAACGTTAGGCGCCTTGGTTATCTTTCCAATACTCATCGGCATTTTTACGCATAACATGATTTTTTACAGCCAAATGGGATTAATTATTTGGGCTGTACTTTTCATTATCTGGTTATGGGTGATTTTTGAAAATTGGGGTAAATACAAAAAGCTAATGGAGTAATTTCCTTGACAAATTGATCGATATTGCATGCTTTTGTTAGCAGAAAATTAAAAAACAAAAAACTTTATACTCCAAAAATGGTTTGGTCAATTATTTGATGTGTTTTAAATACTATCCCTTCAAACACAAAGCTTTTAGGGGTAAATGGGGAATTGTCTAAAATTTGCATACATATGTTGCACAAATTAAACTTGCATATACAAGCAAATTTATCTTAGTTTGCTGAAATGGCGGTGATATAAGTTAATATCTAAAAAACTTTGCAAACTTTTTTCCGTTTTAATTTTTATTAATAGATACTTAAATCAAATTATACGTTGAACAGATTTACCCGAATTGCTTTCAAAACAATATTGTGGATTATTGGAGTAATAATTGCGCTGGTTATTCTAGTTGTATTTTTAATCCGAATCCCCTCCGTTCAGAACTATATTGCAGGAAAAGTAACTCATTATGTTGAAGGAAAAATAGGTACACCGGTAAAAATCGGTTATATAAACATTGATTTCCCAAAAAAATTAGTGTTACAGGACATCTATCTGGAAGATCAGAGCAAGGATACCCTGGTCGCTGGAGAGCGTATAGCTGTAGACATCAATATGCTCAAGCTATTGAAAAACACGGTCGAGATCCAAAGTATCGAGGCGAAAGGGATTACCGCAAAAATTCGCAGAACACTACCGGACAGTTCCTTTAATTTTGATTATATCGTCAAAGCATTTGCATCCGAAAAGGAAAGCAAACCTACAGCTGATACCACCTCTGCGCTTCTGTTCAATCTCGATAAAATAAAGCTTGATAAATTTCATATCGTTTACGCTGATGACGTTATCGGAACAAGTGCTGACGTCTATTTAGGTACGCTAAACACCAATATCAAGAAGTTTGACCTGACCAAAAACATGGCCTTCAATCTACCGAAGGTAAAAATAGATGGTTTAAATGCGACCGTAAAACAATGGAAACCGGTCGTAGATGGCACGGCTCCAACAGTCAAAGACTTTGGTATCACAGACAAGACGGCACAGACGACAACCCTGCTTCCGGATGTGGGGATACAAATTGCCGACCTGGCCAATATCCTTGTCCGCTATGAGGATCAGTCCAGTGCGCTGAAAACCAAGTTTAATATTAAAAATCTCCGTGTAGATATCAACAAGATTGATTTAAACAAAGAACTGGTCGATATCCAGACCATCCACTTAGATGGTTCCGACAATGATGTGCTCTTTGGTAAAATAGCCAAGAAAACTCCAGAAAAAGGTAATACAACCGCTGATACTACAAAAATCAAGTGGGTCGTCTCAGCTAAAGACATCAATATCAACAATACAAGTCTAGCTTACCGGGATGACAATCAAGCCCGTATGAAAGGCTTTGATTATTTCAACATCAAGATTCCAGGAATAAAAACAAATCTGACGGATTTATATTATAGCGCGGATTCGATCAGTGGATCATTGAATGAACTGACCGCATCCGATCACTCAGGTCTTGTTATCAAACAGCTTAAAGGGGACTTTAAATATACCAATACAGGGGCCGAAATTAAAAATCTCTATGCGGAAACACCACGTACACTCATTCGGGACTACCTAAAAGTGAGCTACCCTTCACTGGATATCATTACCAAAAAACCTGAATTGATCTACGTGAATGCTACGATCAAAAAGAGCCATGTCGATATGCGCGACATTTACTACTTTGCTCCCTTTTTGGATACCATGCAGGTTATGAAACCATTGATGGATAAAAAGTTTAATATTGACGGCCGTGTCGTAGGTAAACTCAACGACCTAAATATTCCCAATATTGATTTCCAGACTCTCTCCAATACACGTGTTATTGCCAGTATGCGCTTAAAGGGACTACCTGATGTAGATAAGATGTCGATGGACCTTAATCTGAAAAAATTAACAACAGGTCGCTCAGATATTGAAAAACTTGTCGCCAAAACCATGTTGCCAACAGGTCTTCAACTGCCCAATACAATCGGACTAACGGGAACATTCAAGGGGGGAATGACTGCCTTTGACACCAACCTCTCACTGGTGACCGAAAAAGGTACAGCCAAAGTTGATGGGAAAGTGAGCATGGCGAGCAGAGATACGACCTACGATGCTTTTGTTAGCATCCGTGATTTTGATATTGGCCAGATCATGAAAATGGATAGCACCCTGGGTATTCTTTCCTTTGAAGGAAAAATAAAAGGACATGGAACAGATCCCAAGAAACTTGTCGCCAATTTCGACGGCAAAGTAAACCGTATGGATGCCATGGGTTATCGTTATCAGAATATTGATATGAACCTCACTGCAGACAAAGGAGATATTAAAGCTTCCGTAGTGAGTCCTGACCCCAATATTAAGTTAAAGCTGGATGCTACAGCCAATATGAAATCTAAATATCCACAAGTGGATTTTGAATTGATGGTGGACACCATCAACCTCAAAAATCTGAAACTGATGGAAGACGATTTTAAATACCACGGTAAGATGGTCGGGCATTTTACTTCAGCTGATCCAAACTTTCTGAATGGGGAGGCACATATCACCGGCTCGTCCATCGCCTACAATGATGCATATTATTCGCTGGATAGCATCTCGTTGATTGCTAAATCAGATACATCGAGAAATTTGCTGCTTCTAAAATCTGCTTTTTTCAATGCCCACCTAGTCGGAAAATATAAGATACTAGAACTACAGAATGCCGTTCGGGATATTTTGCAGGTATATTACCAACCCGGAAAGCCTGTTAAGGTTCCACCCTATGAACCGCAGAATATCGAATTTTCGGCACAGTTGACCCGTACCAAATTTGTCAAAGACTTTGTCCCGGAACTGACAGAAATGAAAGATGTCACACTCGATGGGATGTTTAACAGTGAAACAAAAACAATATTGGCCAAATTGGATGCACCAAAAATAGTCTATAGCGGAACAGAGATAAACAACGTTACCTTGGATATCAATACCTTGGATAGCACCCTATACTATTCGGCGCTGATCAATAAGATCAAGGTCAGCAACATTGAACTTGTCAATACTGTATTTAGTGGTTCCGTCATTCAAAATAACCTGGATTTTGGCTTGTGGATAAAAGATAGAAAAGAGAAGGAGCAGTACCATCTGGGTGGGGATATGGCCGTTGACAATGGTGCTTTTGTATTCAGTCTTCATCAAGACGGTTTAATGCTGAACTACGACAAGTGGAATGTAAATCCTGCCAATGTGCTTAAATTTGGAAATACAGGTATTCAGGCAAAAGATTTTATCCTGAGCAGTAAGGGGCAAGAATTGAGTATATCCTCGCAGGACAGTGTATTAAATTCGCCAGTAAATATTTCTTTTAAGAACTTCCGTATTGAGACCCTAAGTAAAATGCTAGAGAGCGATATCGTGGATCTAGGCGGTGGTATCAATGGGCAGGCGACAATATCACGCTTGGAAAGCAGTCCTGTATTTGTTTCGGATCTGATCATCGATAAATTCTATGTTGGAAAAGATACTGTCGGAAATGTGAACATCAAAGTCAACAACGAGAAAGAGAACACCTACAATGCACATGTCAGCATCAGCGAAAACGGCAATAACGTCGTTTTAAGTGGGGACTTTATCAGCCCACCTAAGGGCGAGTCGAGTCTGGATTTCACATTGGATATTCAGCCATTGACGATGCAGACTGTACAGGCATTTAGCCTGGGCTATTTGAAAGATTCAAAAGGAAACCTTGAAGGTAAGCTGAAAATTACGGGATCGCCTTCAAAACCGTTGATAGATGGTGATGTCAAGTTTAAAGATGCCCAGTTCAATATCGCGATGTTGAATGCCCTTTTCAAAGCAAAGGATGAGACGGTGCATTTTGATAATACCGGAATCAATTTTACGAAATTTGCGTTGGAGGATAAGAAAGGAAATATTGCCAAAGTTACTGGTTCGATCGATACAAAAACCTATACTGATTTTGATTTTAATCTGAATGTGAATACGGACAATTTTGAGGTGCTAAACTCAACCCAGACAGACAACGACATGTTCTATGGAAAGATGTACCTGACATCCAACCTACGGATCAGAGGAAATCTGGACAAACCTGTTGTCGATGGAACAATTAAGGTCCTTGGTGATACCGATTTCACCTTTGTTATGCCGAATGAGAACCCGGGTATGGCAGACCGTAAAGGGGTAGTCGAATTCGTTGATAAGAGTGATACAACACGTGCGAATATATTTGCGAAGTTGGATTCGATGACTGTTACCAAATTGACCGGAATGGATGTGGATCTGAATCTACAAACCGATAAAGAGGCTAAATTTAAGATTCTTTTGGATGCAGGTTCGCAAGATGCCCTCAATATCCAGGGGCAGGCGGAATTAAATGCAGGTATAGACGCCAGCAGCAAAATCACCTTGTCGGGAACATTTACCGTAGACAAAGGAAGCTACTCGTTTAGTTTTGGCCCGGTGAAAAAAGATTTCACCTTCCAAAAAGGAAGTACCATCACCTGGAATGGGGATCCATTGGATGCGCGACTTAATATTACGGCAGCCTATATGACCAAAGCGCCTACCTTAGAACTGGTGGCAACGCAATTGGGTTCAGAAAATGCGAACCTGTATAAACAACGGGTACCATTTAATGTATTGCTAAAAATTACGGACAAACTCTTCCAGCCACAATTGGGTTTTGATATTGATCTGGACGAGAATAACTCCATCGTATCCCAGGATGTCGTCAGTAAGGTAAACAATGCCTTGACTACCCTCCGTGAAAATCCATCGGAGCTCAATAAACAGGTATTCTCACTCATTGTATTGGGACGATTTATGTCGACCAATCCGTTTGAAAGTTTATCCGGTGGTGGTGGTACAGAGGCTATTGTTCGGAATAGTATCAGTTCGTTCCTGAGCGGTCAGTTAAACCGTTTGGCTTCAGAGTTGATCACTGGTGTAGAACTGGATTTCAACTTAACCTCCGAGCAGGACTATGCAACCGGAGCTGGACAAACTCGAACCGACTTAAATATCGGTGTATCAAAAATGCTCTTGAATGACCGGCTTAAAATTACCGTAGGTTCCAATTTTGAAGTCGAAGGCAATACGAGACCAGGTGAAACCGCCAATAATATTGCGGGCGATATCCAACTGGATTATCAACTATCTCAAGACGGCCGTTATTTCGCCCGCGTTTATCGCAAAAATCAATATCAAGTGACCCTTCAGGGCCAGTATGTAGAAACAGGTATCGGATTTATTATCAATATGGACTATAATAAGTTTAAAGAGATCTGGATGAGTTCCAAAAAACTCAAGGAGTACTATGATACCGACAGCAAAGGGTTTAGAAAACGCTTTAATGTGGAACGGATGGAAACGGATTCCGTCTATCGGGACAGCGTACGTACAGTCATTAGAGACAGTTTGATGCTCCATAGCCCGGAGTATAGAAAACGTATTGAAGAGCGTGAAAAAGAAAAACGTAAACAACAATTGGACTCAAGTAAAAATGCACCAAAAAATCCAAGTCCAAAAACAAATTTAGATACTATCAGAACGACAGCAATTAAAAATGAAGATGAGGAAAGGAGTTATCATGCGAGCTAAACTGAAATTTGCTATCGGAATATTGACACTGGGCACAATAATAGCCTCCTGTTCTTCCACCAAGAATTTGAAAGAAGGGGAAAGCCTGTATGTCAAAGGCAATGTGATTATAGATTCGGATACCATTTCAAAGGAGAATAAGGAAAAGCTTGCAACCTATCTTCAGTCGGCATTGATGCCCAAACCCAATAAACGTCTGGCAGGTGTTCCGTTTAAGCTTTATTTTAATAATATGGCCGGTGATTCCGCCAATAAAAACATGATCAAGAGATTCTTCAAGAAAATTGGTGAAGAACCCGTTTTGTTGAGTGATGTCAACCGTGAATACAATGAGAACTTACTGCGGAACCGTATGGAGAACATTGGTTTTTTCAATGCTGAGGTAAAATCCGACACACTGGTGGAGGAAAAAAAAGCAACCGTAAATTATACCGCCAAACCAAATATCATCTACAAAATCCAGTCGGTCAAATTTAATATCGATAGCACAAGCCAATTGGGGCGGGATATCCGTTCATCTTCGGACAAGAGTCTTTTGCAGGTGGGTAAACATTATAGTCTTGATGTTGTGCTGAATGAGCGTGACCGCATTGACAATGACCTTAAAAACAAAGGTTATTACTATTTTAGTCCAGATTATATTTTGGTTGAAGTCGACAGTTCGCATCGTAACAACAGGGTTGACATGTACGTAACCGTGAAGAAGGAGACACCGCCGCAAGCGAAGGTTCCATCCAAAATCAATAAGATCTATATTTTTCCTAATTACACGGAGACCAGTTCAGGTTACCAACGGTCGACCCGAAATGCAGAATTATTTGACAGCAGCTACTATTTTATTGACCGTAATCGTACATTCCGCAAACCTGTTATCGCAAAACATATCTTTTTCCATCCCGGAGATACGTACAACCGTACAGCGCACAACCAGACGATCAGCCATTTGGTCAATCTGAACAGTTGGAAATTTGTTAAGAACAACTTTGTGGATAGTAAGGAGGTCCCCAATGCACTGGATGTCTATTACTATCTCACACCACTGCCAAAAAAATCCTTGCGGGTAGAACTACTGGGAAAAATGGCATCGGTTTATAATGGTACAGAAGTCAACGTCAACTGGACCCTGCGCAATGCATTTAAGGGTGCCGAGCAGTTGAGCTTTAATGTCTTTGGAGGATATGAGACCCAAACCGGAGGAAATGCGGATCTGAATTCCAGCTATTACCGTTACGGAATGGAAGCGACCCTGACATTTCCTCGGATCCTGTCTCCTTTTGGCAGTATTAACCCCTCACGTCGCTTTATCCCCAAAACCTATGTCAAGGGACGTTATGAATTCTTAAATCGTCGTAAGGCCTATACACTCAATTCAATCGCCCTAGATTATGGTTATATCTGGCAAGAATCGGAGGAAAAGCAACATGACCTGGCCTTGCTGGAAATTACCTATGTACAGCCTAAAGGTATTTCGGAGAATTATCAAAGACAGATGGATACCATTCCCGCTTTGCGACATGCCATTGACCCACAGTTTACGATCGGACCAAACTACAACTTCACGTTCCAGAATACGATGAAGCAGCACTTGAAGAATACGTTCTATTTCAAAGGAAATTTGGATCTTTCGGGTAATATCCTTGGTTTAATTAAAGGGGCAGACTTCAATAAGGGCAAGACATTCAAACTGTTCGATGCCTACTTCTCCCAGTATATTAAATTAAGCGGCGACGGAAGGCATTATATGAAACTGTCTGAGAATTCACAATTGGCTTCCCGAGTGAGTCTCGGATTGAGCTATTCCTATGGAAACTCGCGGTCCCTTCCCTATTTGAAACAATACTATGTCGGTGGGCCAAACAGTATCCGTGCCTTTGGTGCCCGCGCGATAGGTCCGGGAACGGTTGCTCCAGAGAAATTGAGCAATGGGTTATTTTATGCTGATCAGACCGGTGATATCAAATTGGAAATGAATACTGAATATCGTTCTAAACTGGCTGGTTTTGTCCATTGGGCGGCGTTTATTGATGCAGGTAACGTCTGGTTACAACGAGAAGATGTGAACAAACCCGGGGCTAAGTTCAGCAAAAACTTTTTGAATGAACTTGCTGTAGGTGGCGGAGCCGGCTTGCGTTTCGACTTTACCTTCCTAATTATCCGAACAGATTTTTCTATTCCATTCCGTATCCCCTACTTACCTAAAGGAGAACGTTGGGTATTTAAGGATATAGATTTTGGCAGTTCGCAATGGCGCAAAGATAACCTGATGTTCAATCTGGCTATTGGTTATCCGTTCTAGAACTGAGTCATACTACTGGGATGAAAATTTACCTCAAACATAAAAAAGGACTGTCTTTTTGGACCGTCTTTTTTTGCCTTTTTGGTTCTATAAGCATTTGCATCCATTAGTAGGCAATAAAAGTTTATACCACCATAGTGCCAGAAGGGCATCACGATTAGCAAAACCCCTATGGGCGCTTCTATTATCTTTTTAAAAACAAGTTATTCCGGTGAAATTGATTGATTTACTGACAATAATTCGTTAAATTCAAGCATTATTTATTAATCCACATAATGCTCATGAAATATCCATGTCAAAAAACAGTACAAGCATTCGTGAAAATGGACTGGATATTCCATATGGCCATTAAAAAACAAATAATTTACATATGAAAGTAACTATTGTTGGTGCTGGAGCTGTAGGTGCAACTACAGCAGACAATTTAATCCGTCGAAATGTCGCCGAGGAGATTGTGTTATTGGATATCAAGGAAGGATTTGCAGAAGGAAAAGCACAAGATATGGCTCAAACGGCAGCCCTACTGGGTTTTGAATCCAAAATCAAAGGAGTAACCAATGACTATCTGTCTACTGCGGGCTCTACTGTTGCTGTCATCACCTCAGGTATTCCCCGTAAACCGGGAATGACCCGCGAGGAATTGATTGGGACAAATGCAAATATTGTCAAATCAGTTGTAGAGAATTTGGTAAAACACTCTCCGGATATCATTATTGTCATTGTCTCCAACCCAATGGATACGATGACCTACCTCGCGCTCAAATCAAGCGGTTTGCCTAAAAATAGGATTATCGGAATGGGAGGTACATTGGACTCAGCGCGCTTCAAATATCAATTGAGTGAAAAATTAAATGCATCGGCCGCAGATCTCAATGCCATTGTCATTGGTGGCCACGGTGATACAACCATGATTCCACTGATAAAGCACTCCACGTGGAACAGCATTCCGGTCAGTAACTTTCTTACTGCAGAAGAACAGGCAGAGATTGTCCATAAGACGATGGTGGGCGGAGCAACTTTAACAAGCCTGATTGGTACATCGGCCTGGTATGCTCCTGGTGCCGCTACTGCCGCAGTGGTCGAAAGTATTGTACGTGACCAAGGTAAATTATTTACCGCTTCTGTTTACCTCGAAGGTGAATTTGGTCAGGAGGATATTAATCTCGGTGTTCCGGTTGTTATTAACAAAAAAGGCTGGGATCGTATTATTCCATTACAACTGGATGAGGAAGATAAGGAAAAATTCAGCAAAAGTGCTGATGCCGTACGCACGATGAATAATGTATTGAAAGAGATTAAGGTATTGTAATCAACATACACGAGTGAAAGGAAAGGCTGTTATTGTAAATAACGGCCTTTTTTCATATTGCAAAAAAGATTTTACTTTCACAGGAAGATAAGGCTGCTCCAAACTTTTTTTTTAATTAAATTTTTGGCTATGTTTGGGAATATGACAACAGTACCTTTTCAAATCTTAGATCTTCAGGGGCAAGGAACACATATTCTCGTTGATGTAACACTTTATGAACGCAGTTTTAGAATGGTCATCGATACGGGAGCATCTAAAACCGTATTTGATAAAACCCAAATGGGACATCTTTTAGAGGATCAATTGCTTTTGGAGCCATCGGAAACTCTATCAACAGGTCTTGGCACGAACTCGATGGAAAGCTTTAACATGGAAATTCCCAGTTTGGCAATCGGTACCTGGCACATCAACAAATTGAAGACCGCAGTACTGGATCTAAGTTCGATCAATTATGCGTATCAGCAAATGGATCTGGAACCCGTGATCGGGGTATTAGGCGGTGATATTTTCGCCGATTATGGTGCTGTTATTGATTATGCGAAAAAGACATTACGCTTGCGGGACCGAAAAATAAAGAGTAAGTAAGCTGTAAAAATATCCCGCACTAAACTGATAAGCCTCTGGCTCGCTATACCAAGATCTCAATACGCACTACTACAGTTTAAAAAGCCGCTTATGGATATGCATCCGCAGATAGGTATAATAGAGCAGCGCAATAACTATTCCCAGTCCTCCCATCAGGTATAAGGTAGTTCGGAGACCGCAGTAACTTGCCAGGGAACCGATCATGAGTGTACCTATTGGAAAGATACCCTGAAAGGCCATGACATAATACGAAATAGCCCGCGCCCGGTAGATCGGTATGGCATGCGTCTGAATATAGGTATTGATACTGGAATTCTGCATCATCATGGCAAAGGAAACCAGCATTACATACACTAAAGCCATCTGTAACATACTTGAATGCGCCAGGAATAGCAATGCTAGCCCCATCAGTGCAGCTGCTCCCATCACCTGATAGCGTAGATTCGTTCCCGATTTCAGTCGGGCCATATTAAACGCACCGATCATGGCACCCAATCCGGCAGCACTTTCAAACCAGGAGAATATGCGCTCGTCCCCATGAAACATCTCTTTCGCTATCGCAGGCAAGAGTGAGGTATAAGGAATGACGATCAAACTGGAAAAAGTCATGATAATAATCAAGGAAGAGATATGCGGTGAACGTTTGAGGTAACGAAATCCCTCGACCAGTCCCTCCCAGTTGCTCCCTTTACTTAGTTGCACCTTGGTTTCATCCACCTTCATCATCAACAATGTAATGATAACGGGCACAAAACTGATAAAATTCAATGCAAAACAGACCAATTCACCATAGGTACTGAGTAAGATCCCTCCGATGGCGGGTCCCAGCATCCGGGCACCGTTAAAGATGGTTGAATTGAGTGCAATGGCGTTGGGCAGATCCTTACGGTCACCGACCAGATACATCATCAAGGACTGTCGACCAAGCACATCGAAGGAATTGATGACTCCTTGTATCAGCCCAAGAACCGAGAGCCACAGCACAGTCTCCAATTTGAGGTAAACCAGCAATGTCAGCATACCTGCCTGTACCATCAGGCCAATCTGCGTCAATAACACCAGCTTGTACTTCTTATGTTTATCAACAAAACTTCCGATAAAAGGGGACAAGACCAAAGAGGGTAATAAGGAAATAAACTGAACGAAACCCAACCAGAAGACCGAACCTGTCAGTTCGTAGACCAGCCAGCTGATTGCTATCCGCTGCATCCAAGTTCCCATTAGGGAAATTGCTTGTCCTATTACATGTAAACGGAAGTTTCTATAATGGAGAGACCTAAAAACCTGCATATATAAAGATAATACTATAAAAGTATAACAAAAAAGAACGGGAAGAGATTCTATTTTGCAAAAATAATGATGTAATTCATCGAAATAGATGTGTAATACTGGAATATAATCAATAACTTTGCACCTATTATTTTGAACATTAAAATAATCAAATAATTATCATTCAATAACATACACAATGAAATTTTTTATTGACACAGCGAACCTAGAGCAAATCAAGGAAGCCCAAGACTTAGGCGTATTAGACGGTGTAACGACCAATCCAAGTTTAATGGCTAAAGAAGGTATCAGCGGTGATGAGAACGTAATCAACCACTATAAAGCAATCTGTGCAATTGTTGACGGCGACGTGAGTGCTGAGGTTATTTCTACAACTTACGAAGAAATGATCAAAGAAGGAGAAGCATTAGCAGCTCTTGACAGCAAGATCGTTGTAAAAGTTCCTATGATCAAAGATGGCGTGAAAGCAATTAAATATTTCAGCAAAAAAGGTATTAAAACAAACTGTACATTGGTATTCACTGCTGGTCAAGCTTTATTGGCTGCAAAAGCGGGTGCTACTTATGTATCACCTTTTATTGGTCGTTTGGATGATATCTCTACAGACGGATTGGCATTGATCGAAGATATCCGTTTGATCTACGATAACTACCAATACCCAACACAGATCTTAGCAGCTTCTGTACGCCATAGCGCACACATCTTAGGTTGTGCTAAAATCGGTGCAGATGTAATGACAGGCCCATTATCTGCAATGTTAGCATTGCTAAAACACCCATTGACAGATAGCGGTTTAGCGACATTCTTGGCTGACCACGCTAAAGCTGCGGGTAAATAAAATAGACTATACTTCGGTATAGATTTTGAACCGATAAGGGGAAGATGACAATAATCTTAACCTTATCGGTTTTCTTATGTGGATAAATTCCGTATTTTTGTAATTGATCTAAGGTTATAACGAATAAGTCCATGGAACAATCCAATACTGTATATCCAGAAATTCTGAAACGAAATAGTTTAAAAATCACCCAACCCCGGTTAAAGGTGCTTGAAATTATTTCAACGAAAGATTCGGCTATTTCCCAGCCGGAACTGGAGAAATTATTGGGTAAAGATATCGACCGCGTGACATTGTATCGTGTATTGGCCAGTTTTGAGGAAAAGGGTATTATCCATAAGATCTTTGATCTACACGGAACCGCTACCTATGCTATGTGTTCCACCAACTGCTCCGAACATCACCATCATGACCAACATGTGCATTTCATCTGTCGGATATGCAACTCGGTCTATTGTCTGGATGAAATTACATTGCCAAAAGTGTCTATCCCCGATGGATTTAGCTTGGAGGCGATTGCCGTTAACGCGCTCGGCGTATGTAATCATTGTAAAAAATAAATCAAACCTACAGCTTCAAAACAATTTTCCGCTTGATCTGTCTATAATTTGGAAATCGGATTCACTCCGATTGGCTCGGCTATTGTACGGGTGAATGCTGATTTTTTTGTACCTTGTATCAACAGCGTAATCATACTGTTGAATGATTGCGCATAGCGTTGGTTTATTGTACCTACGGGGTAATAACCGCTATTCAACACACTAGCGATCATACAAATGACTTGGTGGCTAATACAAATGAGTAAATAATAAAACGAATGAAGACAAGAAAAGATAATCCCTATAAAGAGGTATTAACCCAACTGATCATCGATATTTTCGAAAAATCAGGAAACAAGCCCCTCAACTATAAACAAGTTTCTTCCAAATTGAATCTGACGGACAACGATTCCAAAGTTGCCATTGCCGATATTTTACAGGAAAATGTACGAAGCGGACTTTTTGTGGAAGTAGAGCGCGGAAAATTTAATCTGAAACAAATTAAAGTATATGTCACCGGAAAAGTGGATATGACAGCAGATGGTTCCGCCTATATTATTCCTGAGGATGAATTTGAAAACGATATTTATATTGCGCCACGTAAATTAAGGCAAGCCCTGCATGGCGATATTGTCAAAGTACACACTTTTGAGAAGAGAAAAGGTGGTCGCAAAAAAGAAGGTGAAGTTATTGAAATCCTACAGCGGGCCAAAACCGACTTTACCGGAACAATCAGCATTTCAAACAATTTCGCATTTTTTATCGCCGATGATCGCAAGATGTTGCACGATATCTTTATTCCACTGGACAACCTGAATGGTGCCAAGGACAAAGAGAAAGTTGTGGTTTCGATCATTGACTGGCCAAGTGGCAGTAAGAATCCGGTAGGAACGGTCAAACATGTTCTGGGTGTCAAAGGCGAAAACAATACCGAGATGAATGCGATCTTGGCAGACTACGGCTTCCCATTGGAATTCCCTAAAAAGGTAGAAGATGAGGCCAATAAAATCACAGAGAAAATCAGCAAGGAAGAGATTGCCAAAAGACGTGATTTTAGAGGTGTTACCACATTTACGATTGACCCTGCAGATGCCAAAGATTTTGACGATGCCATATCTTTCCAAAAGCTGGAGAATGGCAATTACGAGATCGGTGTACATATTGCCGATGTATCGCATTTTGTGGTTCCGGATACCGAGTTGGATAAAGAAGCTTTTAACCGTGCAACATCGGTCTATTTGGTTGACCGTGTTATTCCAATGCTTCCGGAACGTTTGTCCAATGGCGTTTGTTCATTACGCCCACATGAAGACAAACTTTGTTTTTCGGCAGTATTCGAAATGGACGAAAAAGCTACTATTCATGAGCAATGGTTTGGCCGCACGATTATCCATTCGGACAGACGGTTTAGTTATGAGGAGGCACAGGAAGTTATCGAGACGAAATCCGGTGATTTCAGCCATGAGCTATTAAAATTAAATGAGCTCGCTTATATCCTTCGTGAACGTAAGTTTAAAAATGGAGCAATTTCCTTTGAAAGTGAGGAGGTTAAATTCACCTTGGATGAAAACGGCAAACCTACAGGCGTATATACCAAAGTACGTAAAGATGCCCACAAGTTGATCGAAGATTTTATGTTGTTGGCCAACCGTAAAGTGGCTGAGTATATCGGTAAGCAAGGTCGAGGTAAAAACAAATTAACGTTTGTATACCGTTACCACGATGTTCCGAACCCGGAGACTTTGACTACATTTTCACAATTTGCGGCACGTTTTGGTCACAAGTTGACCATTAAAACAGACAAGGAAACAGCGAAATCCCTCAATGCGATAATGACCAAGATCGAAGGTAGCAAGGAACAGAATATGCTGACCTCCCTGGCGGTGCGCTCCATGGCCAAAGCAATTTATACAACTAAGAAAACAAGCCATTATGGATTGGCATTTGACTATTATACCCATTTCACCTCCCCTATCCGTCGATATCCGGATGTGATGGTACACCGTCTTTTGCAGTTCTACCTGGATGGTGGTACAAACGTCAATGCCGAGCACTACGAGAAAATGTCGGAGCATTCTTCACAAATGGAGAAAAAGGCAGCTGAAGCGGAACGCGCATCCATCAAATACAAACAGGCAGAGTACCTGCAAGATCAGATTGGCACAGAATATACTGGTATCGTATCGGGTGTAACCGAATGGGGTATGTATGTGGAGATTGAAGAGAACAAGTGTGAGGGTATGGTACGCTTACGTGATATCACGGATGATTTCTATGTACTGGATGAGAAGAACTATGCGATCATTGGCCAACGGAAGAAAAAGAAATTCCAATTGGGTGATGAGGTACAGATCCGCGTGAAGAAAGTTGATCTGGATAAACGGCAGATTGATTTTACGTTATTGTCGTAATACAATCCAGTTATATAAAAAAGCCCTATCAGTAACGCTGATAGGGCTTTTTTATAATGTAAAAGAAACTTATTGTTTGGCTCCTTTAAAAGTAAAAAAAACATCTGTTTCTTTAGTTTTCTCGCCTTGACAAAGAAGTGTTTTGTTTTTCACATCAAATAAAAACGATCCCTCTGGAGAAACGCCTGACGTTTGAATTGATACGTTCATATTATTGATAACCTTAAACTCTTTCGTAGGTATTTTAAGTGCTTTGTCCCCAATCTCAACTTTCAATGTATTGTCAGATATTTTTGTAACAGTCAAAGTTTTATCAAACATTGGTCCATTGATATTTGATAGATCTATACTACCCTTATAAGTTCCTACAGCCGCATCAATGCTTCCACCTGTTTGGATAGGCTCATCTTTATCCTTTGAACATCCCACAAAAGCGAACGCTACCAGCGCCAATACCACTGCATACATTAATTTCATTTTCATAACTTGAATACTTTAATTTGTTTTTACTAAAAAATTATCTCTTCGTTTTCAACAAATGTCTTGCCAAAAGAACGCAACAACATGCAGAATAGACAATATACTCAGAAACCAGTAGATAGTCCATTTCAAGAATTCGCATCCTACCCATAGCTACCGAACAATAATAGAGCGACTTAACTGAATTTCTCCTTATGTTTCTTTTTTTTGCGCACCAATTAAAAAAAAGCCGCGGGCAAATTCGATTAAGGACGAAGCAAAAAAATAAACAGGCTTGCTGTTCAATTAATCTCCATACGGAATAGCAACAAAGCCCCCTATTGAAAGATCAGCAGGTCGGTATGACAAGCGCAAAGGAAAATCAACGGGCATATTACCGGGCTTAACAACGCAATTATGCGTCCTGTCGGTGTCATTTACCCGAGTAAAATATCGTTTCTCCCAACTGTCTAAGAGACTTGGACGCGTGGCGAAGTGCTTTCGGCAGGTAAGTAAATAATAATTCCACCCGACTAGATCATCCAGGCCATGGACAAAACGAAATAGACTGGAGACTAAACCGTTCCGACACCCGACAAAGACAGCTAGTTGCTGTGGAAAATGACGTGGACGGGTGTCGAAATGATCTCGACAGGTGAGCAAACGAAAAATCCACCCGACTAAATCATCTAGACCAAGGACAATATACAGAAGAAGGAGCGCGAACTTGTCAACCCACGTGGGGAAATGGCTTCGCTTCAGGGAAAAGAGAGCTTCCATTTCGAAAAAATAATCTAAATTTTATATACTAACTATTTAATATTCAAAACGAAATCAGTATCTTTGCGAACTTAAAATAATTTAGGTATCAAATTTATAAACAAAAACAGGTAAATGCCTACTATTCAACAATTAGTTAGAAAAGGTAGAGTAGCTCTGGTTGATAAGAGTAAGTCACCAGCGTTGGACTCATGTCCACAGCGAAGAGGTGTATGTACACGTGTATATACTACTACCCCTAAAAAACCAAACTCAGCAATGCGTAAAGTAGCTCGTGTACGTTTAACAAACGGTAAAGAGGTCAACGCTTACATCCCTGGAGAAGGTCACAACTTACAAGAGCACTCGATCGTATTGATCCGTGGTGGTCGTGTTAAGGATTTACCAGGTGTGCGTTACCACATCATCCGTGGTGCATTAGATACTTCAGGTGTAGCAGGTCGTAACCAACGTCGTTCTAAATACGGAACTAAGCGTCCTAAACCAGGACAAGTAGCTGCAGCTCCAACAAAAGGTAAAAAGAAATAATTAAACGGAGGAAAGAAAAATGAGAAAATCAAAACCGAAAAAGAGAATCATTTTACCTGATCCAAAGTTTAACGACGTTCAGGTAACACGTTTCGTAAACAATATGATGGTAGATGGTAAAAAATCTATCGCTTATTCTATTTTTTACGATGCAGTAGAATTAGTAGAACAAAAAACACAAGAAAGCGGTTTAGAAGCTTGGAAAAAAGCTTTGAACAACGTTATGCCTGCTGTTGAAGTTAAATCACGTCGTGTAGGTGGTGCTAACTTCCAAGTTCCTATGGAAGTTCGTCCAGACCGTAAAATCGCTTTGGGTATGAAATGGTTAATTTCATACGCTCGCAAACGTGGTGAAAAAACAATGTTTGAAAAATTAGCAGGAGAAATCATTTCAGCTTCTAAAGGTGAAGGTGCTGCTGTTAAGAAGAAAGAAGATACGCACAAAATGGCGGAAGCTAACAAAGCGTTCTCACACTTCAGATTCTAATTTTGAAGACATTCAAAAAAATATGATTACACCGACCTCCGATAAACGAACAATCTTTTATCAAGGTCGGTGTACTTATTTAACATTACATTTAAACACATAAGGCCCATAAGGCCAGCTGCTTAAAAATATTATGGCAAGAGATTTAAAATTCACTAGAAATATCGGTATCGCTGCTCACATCGATGCTGGTAAAACTACAACAACTGAGCGTATCCTTTACTACTCAGGTGTAAACCATAAAATTGGTGAAGTTCACGAAGGTGCTTCAACAATGGACTGGATGGAGCAAGAGGCTGAGCGCGGGATTACAATCACTTCTGCTGCTACTACAGTTTTCTGGCAATACCGTGGTAATAAATACCAAGTAAACGTAATCGATACTCCTGGACACGTGGATTTCACGGTTGAGGTAAACCGTTCATTACGTGTATTAGACGGATTAGTATTCTTATTCTCTGCGGTTGATGGTGTTGAGCCTCAATCAGAGACTAACTGGAGATTGGCAGATAACTATGCTGTTCCACGTATCGGTTTCGTTAATAAAATGGACCGTTCAGGAGCTGACTTCTTGAAAGTTGTTGGTCAAGTAAAATCAATGTTAGGTTCTGATGCTGTCGCTTTACAATTACCTATCGGTGCTGAAGATACGTTCACTGGTGTTGTTGATTTAATTAACAACCGTGGTATCGTATGGAATGAGCATGATAAAGGTATGACGTTTACAGAAGTTCCTATTCCTGAGGATATGTTGGATGAAGTTGCTGAATACCGTGAGAAATTATTAGAAGCAGTAGCTGGTTATGATGAGACTTTGATGGAGAAATTCTTCGAAGATCCAAATTCATTAACTGAGCGCGAAATCTTAGATGCTTTACGTAAAGCAGTATTAGATAATGCTATCGTTCCTATGGTTTGTGGTTCATCTTTCAAAAACAAAGGTGTTCAAACCATGTTGGATCTAGTAATGGAATTGTTGCCTTCACCTCTTGATATCGACGCTGTAAAAGGTACTAACCCTGACACAGGTGAAGAGATCTTACGTAAACCAGATGTTAACGAACCTTTCGCAGCTTTAGGTTTCAAAATTGCGACTGACCCATTCGTAGGTCGTTTATGTTTTATCCGTGCTTACTCAGGTAAGTTAGATGCTGGTTCTTATGTATTGAACACTCGTTCAGGTAACAAAGAGCGTATCTCTCGTATCTTCCAAATGCACGCGAACAAACAAAACCCTATTCCTTTTATTGAGGCTGGTGATATCGGTGCGGTTGTAGGTTTCAAAGACATCAAAACTGGTGATACACTTTGTGACGAAAAAGCGCCTATCATATTAGAGTCTATGACTTTCCCTGAGCCAGTAATTGGTTTAGCGATTGAGCCTAAAACTCAAGCTGACGTAGATAGATTAGGTATTGGTCTTGGTAAATTAGCTGAAGAAGATCCTACATTCGTTGTTAAAACTGACGAAGAAACTGGTCAAACAGTTATCTCTGGTATGGGTGAGCTTCACTTAGAGATCTTGATCGACCGTTTGAAACGTGAATTCAAAGTTGAGGTTAACCAAGGTGCTCCTCAAGTATCATACAAAGAGTCTATCAACGGTACAACTGAGCACCGTGAGGTATTCAAAAAACAATCAGGTGGTCGTGGTAAATTCGCGGATATCAAAGTTGTTATCTCTCCAGCGGACGAAGATTTCGATTTAACTAAATCACCTCTTCAATTCGTTAATGAAATCGTTGGTGGTAAAATCCCTAAAGAATTTATCCCTTCTGTTCAAAAAGGATTTGAAACTTCAATGAAAAATGGTGTATTAGCAGGATTCCCATTATCAGGAATGAAAGTTCGTTTGATTGATGGTTCATTCCACGCTGTCGATTCAGATTCATTGTCTTTCGAATTAGCTGCTCGTCAAGCATACCGTGAAGGATTGCCTAAATGTTCTCCAGTGTTAATGGAACCAATTATGAAAATAGAGGTTTTAACACCAGAAGAAAACATGGGTGATGTAATGGGTGACTTAAACCGTCGTCGTGGTCAAATGCAAGGTTTGGATTCACGTAACGGTGCACAGGTTATCAAAGCATTGGTTCCACTTTCTGAAATGTTCGGTTACGTAACTCAATTACGTACAATCACTTCAGGTCGTGCAACATCTACAATGGAATTTGATCACTTTGCTGAAGCTCCTCGTAACGTTGCTGATGACGTGATTGCAAAATCAAAAGGTAAAATCAAAGGTTCTGTAGAATAATAGAACTCAAAAATAAAGGAACAAAGATGAAGGACTATAATCGTTTATCTTTGTTCTTTAATCAAAAAATACACACCGATTGCTAGTTGTGAATAGCTCTAATTAGCAATCATTTTAAATAAATAAAAATGAGCCAAAGAATCAGAATTAAATTGAAATCTTACGATTACAATTTGGTTGACAAGTCAGCTGAAAAAATCGTAAAAACAGTAAAACCTACAGGTGCAGTTGTTAGTGGTCCTATTCCATTGCCTACTGAGAAAAAAATCTACACGGTATTACGTTCACCACACGTTAACAAAAAAGCACGTGAGCAATTCCAATTGTGTGCTTACAAAAGATTGTTGGATATCTATTCATCAAACGCTAAAACTGTTGACGCATTGATGAAACTTGAATTACCTTCAGGTGTTGAAGTAGAAATCAAAGTGTGATAGATTTCAGTCACTGAAAACAAAAAGGGCCTTTCGTAAGAAAAGCCCTTTTTTAATACCTCGATTTAAATTATAATTGATAACCTACTCCAATCGAAAATACGCGATTCTTTAAGGAACCTCCATCTGCTCCAACCATATCAACTAATCCTAAACCATAACCACCATTAATCAAAAAACCGTTTGATAGACGATAGCCCGCTAAAAAGTTAAGTCCCGCATCAAATCGTTTTAAACCATCGTCTCCAAATCCAATATCCACTTTAACGTTTCCTGTTTTAGCCTTAGCAGATAAGCCCAATCCTGCATATGGTCCCGCTCCCAAGAAAAAATTCCCAGAATTTCCGGTAGGGATACTGTATACAAAGTTTACAGGTATCTCCAGATACATCAGATCTAATTTTCCATCATTGCCCAATTCTTCAAAGCCATTCACTGATACTCCCTTACCTCCTTTTCCTTGAAGGGATAAGCCTGGCTGAATGGAAAGGTTTTGTGCTAAAGGTGCATCTAAATAACCTGTCAAATAAAATGATGTAGATGTTTTTGTGGAAACAGATATGTTCTCGGAAGAAGCGGTCACTTTAGGAAAAGTAACACCTGCCTTGAAACCATACGATGTCTGCGCTTTGGCTCCGGCAATAAAACATAATGCCGCAGCGATTGATAGTAATTTTCTTTTCATTAAAAAACAAATTAAATATAGACCGAAAATAGCATATAATTCACTGAAATACAACTAAAAAAGCTCTTTATATTTCTATAACTTTTTTTTAGAATTACAAAAATTGATGTATCTATAATTCAACATAAGGAAGTTGTCCAATTCGTATAACTGATCACTAAAACAGTAAAAGCCACATCTTATCTCGTGGCTTTTATAACTAATATTTTTTGATATGGATCTACTTGCAATAAATCGTCAATAAAATCCGTTATCCTTACATTACCTTCCTTATTATTAATCAAGCCAAGATGATAAATGGAAAGGCAATTCAACAGCCTGTTTTATCATCCGGTCCTCATCGAATATATCCATGATGATCAACCCACTATAATAAGGCTTACCATACCGATTATCAGACATTTTTTGGATATTAACTAACTTTCCTCTTGTCTGAAAACGCTTCCAATTTCTGTCAATCGGCCCATAGGATTCTGAGAGCATATAAGGTCCAATATATTCCCAATACTGTACACTAAACATTTTATTTTCTTCATCAAATGCTATCTCTTGACCAACCAATTTCGATATGTCACGACCCAGCCTCAAACTCAGGAACTGGCCAGCGTTGGAATAAATATTATATGCAAATTCTTTATATTTATCAGGTCCTCCACTACCATTCGCTGAGCTATTGGACGATCCGGGAATAGCGAAAAAGTTAAAAGCGGGATTAACCGTCATCACATCAAATATAAATATCTTACATGGAGCATATTGAATTGAGTTAAGTTCTACTTTACCAGCCAATATACGTTCACCTTCGGGTTTATTATTTTTGAAAACTTTCCCATCAAAGGAAAAGGACAAACGGCCTCCCTTTTTATCATATTTAAAATCTGTGATCTTAAAAGATTTCTCCGTTTGGAGATGCGGCGCAAAATAATTACTATCATCCGGCGAGTTTTGTTTCAAATACTGCACCTTGGCCAGTGCACCATTCTGAAGTAAAGTCAACTTCAACTCAGCGTAATCACCGTTGTCTTCCTTTACTGCGGTAATTAGATTAATCTGTCCACAATTATCCAAATTGTAATCGTAAGTCACTTTTCCTCTAACAGCATGATTGTTGTCCGAAAACAAAATACTCGCTTTGGAATCAGCACCACTTTCTTCCGACTTTTCACAACCAGCTACAAGAAACAAGAAAAAAACAGAAAATACAAGTAGAGATCTATTCATCATATTATCATAATTTTCATAAAAAGAATTAATTATTCACGCAAAATACATTAATTATTGTAAAATAACAAAAAATCAATTCATTATAAACAAAAATTTAACATCCGAATAGATAATGGGCCTTTAATGAATTCATCATCACGATGGGACTCGCATATGATCCCTTTGGCAAAAATTTAAGGGGAAACTTAAATACAAAACACCTCACACCTGAACATAATCATAGCGCTCTCTTCCAAATAGAAATACCATCTTGGAAGATCATTCCTTCGCCTCATTTTCAATAAACTTCTTCTCGATAGGATTTAAAGAATCGAATAGATCTTTGTAGACCTCATCTTTACTGTTCTCCTCCCCTAATAAAAATCCCCAAGGTTTAAGTTCTTTGATACGATCCATGACGATCTTAACAATTGCCAAAATAGGAATAGCTAAAAACATTCCCGAAATACCCCACACCATCTCACCGATAATAATGGATAACATCGCAAATAGCGAATTGACCTTGACCTTTGATCCCACAATTTTGGGGACGATAAAGTTGCTATCAATCATATGTACAATAATCAAAGCTAAGATCACCAGTACAACATGTGTAAATGATGATGTAGCGAAGGTAAGAATAGCAATAATAAGCATTGACGAGAAAATACCCACATAAGGTAATACGTTGAACACCCCCGTAATTAAAGCCAGCAAGAGGCTATACTTTACACCGATCAGTGATAATGTAACAAAGACCAGAAGAGAAACCAAACTCATCTGAATTAACAGGCCAATTAAGTATTTTTTGACTACATATTGAATCTGATTAACCACATCCAACACAATCGGACGATCGTCGACACGATTAGCAAACAGCAGGAATTTAACAATATGCCCTCTGTAGATCAGCAAAAAGAATGTATACAGGAATGTGAAGACAAACAGAATAAAAATAGAAGACAAGGACATGATAAATGTACCGAGAAACAGTGTTCCTGAATCAACAGATTTTGAAGCTGTTTTATTGATAAAGTCGATCTGATCTTTGTGCTGTATACCAAACTGCTGGCTAACCCAAGTCTGCAGTTTATCCACGCCATCCATAATCTGATGTTTAAAAGCAGGAAAGTCCTCTTTGAGCAGCGTCAGCTGTGAGGCCAGCAAAAAGAGGCCATAACCCAGAACACCAAAAAACAGAATCACGCTCAGTATTCCGGCCAATGTTCGGGGAAAACGCAACTTCTTCTCCATAAAATTACTCAACGGAATCAACAGCAAAGCAAATAGGAGCCCTAAGATCATAGGGATAAGTATCGTGTCACCGATCTTCGCCAAATAGCCTAAAAGAAGGATACTAATTAATACGCAGGCTAATTTAACATAGAATGGTAAAGAGAGAAATCTTTTCATGCAGTATACTTTTGAATAAAAATAACAAATTTGGTGCACATAATTTTAACCCAATAAAAAAGTCCCTACAAATGCAGGGACTTCTTCCTCATAATAAGCTTAAATACTTATATTTCTTATAGTCCAAAACCGATACCCACAGACCAAACACGGTTTTTGATTGAACCACTATTAGGCGCCAAGTTTGTTAAACCCAAGCCATAACCAGCATTAATCTGAAAACCATTAGTCAATTGATAACCAGCTAGGAAGTTTACACCAAAATCGGTGCGTTTTAATTCATCACCATCTCCGCTTCCGAATTTTACATCAGTTTCAACTTTTCCACCATTTCCGCTCGCCTTATTTTTACCACTTAAACCAAAACCTACATAGGGACCAGCACCAATAAAGAAATTACCTGACCCACCAGTAGGGAGTTTAGCAACTAAATTGACTGGGATATCCAAAGACATAACACTTTGTTTTACCTCTGCAGAGTTATTGCCATCACCAATCGACCATTTTGCTCCTTTATTTTGTAAGGACAATCCTGGCTGAATAGAGAAATATGGAGATACAGGCGCGTCCAAATAACCTGTTACAAAAAAGCCTGTGTTAGACTCTGAACTTCCATTTTCAATTGAATATTTAGGAATATTTACACCCGCACGTAGGCCGTATCCCAATCCACCTTGTGCAAAAGCTCCCAATGAACCAAATAAAATTGCCGCAGATAATAATAGTTTTTTCATGTTTCCTAATTTAATTTACTTTGTTCTTTTATCATTTCCTCTCATATATTTCTTGTATGAGATTTCTGACAGTCTCATTTGCAATATCTATTCCAAAATCCATAAACTATTCATATCCAATTCAAAACAAAAGAAAAAACTCATACCAGATTTTTTTTGAATGTCCTCTAAAAGATACAGTAGGTTGAATAAACCTCAACTTTTTCAACATCTCCACCTACAATCGACAAGGTGATCATAAATCTAAAGTGACACCTGTATTAAAAACTACCAGCTTGGTTTTCAGAATAATGTCCAAAAACACAAAAGTTTTATCACAAAGATTTCCTAATTCCAATTATAAGTTTTATTTTTGCAGACCTTCAAAGGAAAAAAAAATAGGGTCGGATGGCCGAGTGGCTAGGCTGAGGTCTGCAAAACCTCCTACAGCGGTTCGAATCCGCTTCCGACCTCGTTTTATTTAAACAATAAAAATATTATCAAAATGGGAGTTACACGTTTAAAAAGAAAAGATAGAAGAAATAAAACTGTTTCACGTGTTGAAGTTCAGTTCTTGAAATTAGGAACTAACGTTGAGTTAGGTACTAGATCAAAAATGAAAGCTGACAACCAAATCGTTAAAAACGATGCTATCTTAAATCAATTAGCTAAGTAAGCAAAAAGAAATTAGCAGCCTTTAAAGTTATACTTTAAAGGCTTTTTAATAAGTCTACCATTTGGTGGACTTTTTCTTTTGAGCTCATCCACTGTGCCTCATCCATTCCCTTGACCTGATCCTGTGCAAATTGCATCTTTGAAGGCTGGCTTTCCTTCGCCGAACTATGTATAGCAATAGCCCCGGTTTCAGCTAATATCGTCCGGATATTGGAAGCATCCACCCCAGCGCCCGGCATAATTACAATACGCCCATTAGCCTGCTCGATCAATTGTTGCAGTAAAGGTGCCCCCGATAAAGCTGAATTTCTCAAACCCGAAGTCAGTATACGATCGATCCCCAAAGCAATAACATCTTCCAATGCAGCAAAAGGATCCTCCACACGATCAAAGGCACGATGAAATGTCACATGCATCGGACGCGCAGCATCAACCAAACGCATCGTATTGATCTTATCAACAGTACCATCTGCATTCAATACACCTATGACAACGCCATCCATACCCATTTCCTTACACAGCTCGATATCGGCGATCATTTCCAATACTTCTTCCTCTGTATATAGAAAGTCTCCCCCACGTGGCCGAATCAGTACGTGTATACCGATATGCACAAGCTCACGTACCAACTTCAATTGACCAAAAGAAGGTGTAGTTCCTCCATTCTCCAAGTTTTGACAAAATTCAATACGTGTTGCTCCTCCTTTTTCAGCTTCGATCGCCGAAGCGACTGAATTGGAACATATTTCTAATTGATAATTTCCGATTGCTTTCTCCTTCATTCAATTCAATTTTTAACCTGTTTTTATCCTATGCGAATAACGCAAAAAAAACGCAAATTACCTATTTTCCACTATTGAGAAAGTAAAGCTATTCTTTCTTGAACAAGCTTTAAATGGAATCAAATTTTCACAAAAGCAGTCGGCTTCTAACTCTTGTTGTGCAGTATTCGACAGATCACCAGTCTATTATTATTCATAATTGGGAAAACATTTCTCCAAACTATTTGTATATACCTTACATGCTTTTATTTAAAACATTAAGAACCAGTACCATATAAACTTTAAGTAAAATATCATGGCTATTATATCAAGAAATATGGAGACACAGGAACGGATCATCAGTACTTTTGAGGAACTCCAGTCCACTATACATGGTCTAAAAAGTCAGATTGTTGAATTCGAACTATTGTTTAACCAAGCATGTAATAGGCATATTGCATCTGATTTTAAAAAGGAATGGTTATTGGACCGTATTTCCTCCCGTCATGCAATGATTCTGATTCGACACGACAGCCTACAACTTATTCAGGAAACGGTCTCAGCCTACCGCGACTATGATGGCTTCTTTCTGGACCACAAACAATTACTGGATGCGATCGAATTATTGATGCTCACTCATGCAGAAGAGGAAGAATATGAAATGGCAGCCATTATAAAAAAATGGCATGAAAAATTTGCCGATGCGGTTTATTTCCTCGCGGACCTCAGCTATTAAGTCATTGTTTTGTTTTACATTTGCGGCACTGTAAAATATTGAATCATGCGCAAACCACCCGCTATAGTTGATCTACATGCCGATGCTTTCCTTGAAGACTGGGAAGACTACTCAGCTGACGAACTGATATTAGAATCCATTGATTTTTTAAGATCCAACTTAGATGCAGCCATTTATTGGGAAATGAACGAAATCAAGTTTATTCATGGAAAGGGAAAAGGCACTTTAAAAAAAATGATATTTAAGGAATTACAGGACTATAAAGAGAGTGGTTCAATTGACCGATATTATACTTCTTACCAGAATGAAGACATTGTAGTTGTCGTCATTGGAGTTTAAAAAGAGACCACCTCATGCGGTAGTCTCTTCAATAAATCTTGTTATTATTTGATTGCTGGGGTAACGACGACCTTACGAAATTCTACCGGCCCGTGATCTCCTTGGAAATACAATGGTCCCGGTTCGGCCTCCTTACTATCCAACGCACCACCAGTAATTCCCGGAATCTCCTGATTGCTGATCACTGTTTTGCCATTCGCTACAACCGTCACCAGTCGTCCGACCAGCGTGATATCAAATGTCTGCCATTCTCCAGCTCCTTTATTCACCATTTCATTTGCTGCCAGGAACCCATAGACTCCTGCAAAAAGTACGGCATTCGGATGTGCATCTTTCGGGCTATCCTCAATCTGCACCTCATAGCGCGCTCTTAGATAGACCCCACTATTACTTCCCGCAGGAATTTTAAATTCAACATGTAACTTAAAATCTTCAAATTTTTGTTCCGAAACAAGATTAGAACCCGACTGTGGACTGGTCAAGATCCCATTTTTCACAACCCATTGATTTGTTTTACCTGTAGCTTTCCAACCCGAAAGATCTTTTCCATTAAAAAGCTGGATCGGTTTCCCCCATTTAACGGCAGTTGTTCTTTTTAATTCTGGCGCGCGTACACCTTTAAAGCGATGTGTTTTCCCATCAGGTTCTGTTATCGTTCCCTGTAATATTCCATTTTGGATCTCCCCTTCCACACTTAAGTTCATCTTTCCGCCTTCCCATTGTGGTGGTATCGCAAATTTAAATTTTCCGTTTTCATAAAAAACTTGTGAAACGGGTCTCGCGCTCCCCGAAGTACTCACATAGTGGCCTACTAAAGTTTTATAACCTGACAATTTCACTTCAAGCCAGGAAGGTGCAGGGGTACCATTGACGTCTACCTCGATATCCCATCGCCCGATTAGCTCTTTTCCTTCAATTTCTTGGTTTTGAACAATTGACTCCTTTATAGAATCTTTAGCGAAAGTTGCTTGCGGTAGCGCAGCAGAAGCCAAAAGCCCTAAAAGAAATGCCGCTTTTCTTTTCATATTGTTTATGTTTATATTCTAATTGACAATAAATTTCCAGCAATTTAACTGTTTCGACTCTGGTATCCAAGGAGTATCGTGTTAAAAAATGCTAAGAATACGATGCCTTGCAAGTAGTATGAACTGATTTCCCAGTATTGATCATATAAAAAAATGCCTTGTATTAATCTGATTTTAAATCCGATTCATAAAAAACACGATGGGCTGCTCGCCATGGAATCAATGAACTGATAAGTATTACCGTGGCAATTCCACCAACTAATGGAGAACGGTCGGCAAAGAAAAAGCACAGTACATAAAGCAACAGCGCAATAAAGGTAAGTGAAAATGCAATCATCTTCAATCCAAATTTATTCTGATTTTTCAGTGCCATCTCTTCTTCTATATCAATCTGCTGTACAGCTTCCTTACGTGCGGCTCTAGTTTGTTTGAGTGCAAGGTATTCTGCACTTATCTTCCCGCGTGATTTCGCATATAGTTCAACACAGATCAACAACACAAAGGGCAGTACAACTCCAAGCAGCATCTCGTTGGCCCGGCTAAGTTTATAGTTTATCAACAAAGGAAAAATAATCTTAAACAGCAGATTGACGCTTAAGCTGACAGCAGTTATATACACAGTAGCCTTTCCTGTCAATCGCTTTGAAAACAACGCCCATATTGGTGGTGCCAATAATGGTCCACCGGTAATGGCGCCTATACTTAGGGTGAACTCGACTATCCCACCAATCAATGGCACGATCAGTGCAACAATAATCATAAAAAACCCAAAAAACCAAGATGATGCGCGAGCGATAAACATCAGTTTTTTTTCTGACGCTTGTGGATTTAAAGTTCCCTTATAGATATCGTTTGTAAAAACAGCTGATACAACATTTAAGGCCGTATTTGCGGATGCCGAAGTGGAGAAGTACATTCCTGTGAGCATCAATCCAAGTAATCCTGCTGGGAGTACCTGCTTACACACCATGATGTAAGCCGTTTCTGTCGCCAAGCCTGTCAAGTCCGGATTGATCGCTTTGTAAACCATTGGCGGAATCATCCACAAAATCGGGCTAGCAATATACAATGCAGCAAATAAATAAGCGACCTTGGATGCTGATCGTGGCGTATCAACACTGGTATACCGCTGTACAAATGTCCAGTTGCCCCCAATATAAAAAATATGATACAACGCAAAAGCTAAAATAAAACCCCAGGTATATTCACCATTTACAACATTGAAGAAATCATCTGGCACTTTGTCCAAGAAGGACTGTACACCGCCCACTTCCTGAAAAACCAATGGGATGACAATCACGATCGCTGCTGTCAGGACGACAAACTGTAGAATATCTGTCACCATTACGGCCCACAAACCGCCGATGGCAGTATAGGCAATCATTAGGATGCCCAGCACAATGGTAACTGGGATCAGGGGGTAGTCCAACGATTCGGAAACAAGTTTGGCCACAGAATACAACACGGAGCCCTTGAGAAATACCGAAACGATCATGAAGACATAGATGTAACACTTCTGTACAGCGCTTCCTAGGCGTTCCTTAATAAACTCGGCCGCAGTAAGATTTCCTGTAGCCTTCCATTTGGGAGCCAGATAAAGACCTGTAATTAGCCCACCTATACACATGGTCCACTGAATGGTAATCGCTACCCAGCCATGACTATAGGCTATTGAACCCCAAGCGACAAAGGTACCTGCTGAAAAAAAACTCATAAATAGGGACATTCCTCCTATAAACCAGGGCACAGATTCACCTCCAGCAAAAAAGGACTTCAAATTTCTTCCGGTTCGTGAAAAGCTTATCCCAACCAGCATGATGAATACTGAAAAAACGATTATGACTACTGTATCTATCATCTTATATCAAACATTAAATTACTGAATATTATCATTTTATAAACTATGCATAACACCTGATAGCGAAAACGGCTGCCGGCACATCTGCAGAAGGGTGTTCGAGAGATATCACCAGCTCGTCCGTAACACAAGGTTCAGGAAGTTCTATCACATTTCTAGTCTGAAAATTTGCCCGCTGTGTATAAATAATCTTTCCGTTTCCATCTTCAATGCTATAATTCCGAACACAAAATGGCATCACGGTCTCAGGATGGGTCATTAATACCGACTCCATCGCGTGATCCCAATCGGTATCAAAATTAATTTCAATCCTTCTTATGCACTGCTTCTGCTTCCATTTAATCGAAATTATTGGCTGCTGATCGTCCGTTGCAGCGACCCAGGCATTCGGACGGATTGTCGGCCGATCAATACCATTACGCACATTTTCGATCCCAAAGATGGACGGTCCCGATGATAGTTGAATGGCGAGATTATGTCCTTCGGGCCGACGTTGTGGCGTCCAAAATTCAAATGAATCCACTCCAGATCCCGACAAGGCTACTTGTTTACCATTATTTGAAACGGCTTTATTCACTCCATTAAAAACAGAAAGCAATCCAGATATTCGCCGCGGGGTATAGGCCAATCGCACATGTTCGTTTTGGAGAAACGTAAGGAAAACATATTGATCCTCATGTATCTTCAATCCAAAATCCAATGTTACTGTCTGAACACCAGGTTTTACACTAATTTTTATTTTCCCTAGCTCCTGATCTGGCGTAAAACCACCTTTCCTTTCACTGCTTCTCAACTCGACTTCCAATATTGTTGGCTGCATCGCTTCTATCTCCAAAAGAAAGATAGGCAAGGCGCCTGCAACTACAGGAAGAAGTTGTGCTGCGGAAATGTCTAGATTTTTCCACAAAATATTTTCTTTGAAGAATCCTTTAAAGTCCAAATTGCTCGAAGAAGTGAGTTCTGCCTGCTGTACAAGATCGCTGTTATCGGACAAATGAAAACCAGGGATATACTGACCGACTCGTTGCAGCTCTTTTTGCAATTCCGTCATATAATAGGATTGTCCAACTTCTCGTGGTGCAAGTTGGTGCTGAACACATAGTTTTGCCGCTACCGCCACAGCCTGCGCAACATAAGCACATGTCGCCATTACCCGAGTCGCACCAAATGCGACATGGGATACACTGATCAGACGCCCCGCCAAAAAGAGGTTTTGAATATTACGACTATATAAACAACGATAAGGGATATGGAAAATACCTTTACTATGCCATTGGTTGCAGGGCTGACGGTCGCTAAAGACACCATCCGCAGGATGCAGATCGATGGACCAGCCTCCATAGGCTACGGCATCTGGATGTTGACGCTGCTCGACCACATCCTTTTGTGTCAGGATATAATCACCTTCAAACCGACGGCTTTCTCGCTTTCCGGGAACCATTCCAACCCATTCCAATGTGAGGGTATCAGCTTCAGGAAATTGTCCTGAATTTTTGATATAATCCCACACACCATAGATGATTTTCCAAAGTTCCCATTTGATCTCTTCAGTATCATGTACAGTATCTAGACGCCCCCCATATTCCACCCACCACAACTTGCAGCCATGTTCTTTGGCATTGAAATTTTTGAACCGTGGTATTTCTTTGGTAACATCCATGGCAAAAGCTGGGGCAGTATAAGACACAGATTTTCCGACATCTTTGGTATAGAAATAAAGGGTATGGCCCAAAAGCTCACCATAGGAAGTATCTGGTGCCATAGCCTCATCAAATTCTTCTCGTGTTTCAGCCCCCATGCGAAAAGCAGCTCCGGAGAGAAAACCGATTATACCATCTCCAGAAGCGTCGCAAAATAAAGATGATTCAAGGGTATATTGTGTGGAGTTCTGGCTGCAAAAAGCATTTAATGATTTGATCCGTTCACCAGCTTCTTTGTGGACTTCATAGACACTGGTATTAAGCAACAATCGGATGTTGGGTTCTTGTTTTACCTTGTCAAGTAAAATCATATCCAATATCACGGCATTACCCTCCGGATTACGATACACATTTTCAACCAATATTTCGTCAATAACTCCACCTTCTCGACTCCAACGATTGTTGTTACCCATATGGGAAGTGGCACCCAGTATCCACAATCTAACCTCACTGGAGGCATTCCCTCCAAGTACAGACCGATCCTGTACCAACACGACACGCAAACCTTGCCTAGCTGCTGTAATCGCAGCGCACACGCCAGACATACCACCACCCACAACCGTTAAATCAGCGGTAACAACTTCCTTCTTTAATGTTCTGGAGGTTCCCCCCTTGCTATAAATCATATATACTTTCTTTTTTATCTAGTTTATCACCTTATTCAACACCCCTTATACTGGGGCAAATTCGTCTATTTTATAAATTTGGAAATCACATCTTTCCAGATAGTGTATCCTTCAGCGGTCAGATGCAGACCATCCTCCCGATAGTATGCCGTTACTAAATCACCATTGACATCCAGCATTTTGGAATATACATCTGCGTAGGCCGTTCCAGACTGTTGTTCTAAAAACTGTTTAATGCGTGCATTAACCTCTTCGATCTGTATTTTATCTTTCAATCGGCGCGGTGAAGGTTTGATGGAGATATAAATTATTTCAGCATGCGGTTTGGTTTTTCGTATTTCACTAAACAAGGCAGCAAACTGCGCTACAATACGATCTGTAGACCAATGCAGCCCAATGTCGTTGTCGCCTTCATAAATAAAAATTTGCTTTGCATTGTATGGTGTAATCAATCGGTCTCTATAGGTATACAGATCGATTGTCTTGGTTCCAGAGACCCCTCTATTCAGCACAGCCCTACCGACGAAATCGTCCTTTAGTGTTTTCCAATTTTCAATGGTCGAACTACCTACAAATAAGATTACATTGTCGGGTGGTGGATTTTGCTTATCCAGACGTTCATAGCGCTGTATCTTCTCCTCCCATTTCTGCTGCTGTGTCAATACAGTTTGGGCATAGGTAAACGATATGCCCAAGCAGAGGAACAGACAGCTAAATAGCTTTATTAATTGAGTTGCTTTCATCTAATTATTTTTTTATTCATTAATCGATTTCCCTCTTTAAGACATTATTCATCAGTATTTATTTTCAATGGTATTCATGAGCTCGTTTACTCATTAAATTGGTATTCTAAGGTATTCGTGAGCTCAATCGTTTGGTTCACTCGGTTCATGCTACCCTTGGCGGTATAAGTATCTGGTCTCATCTCTCTTATTTCTTGTTTTCTAGCCGTCTTTAAAATTGGTTTCCCACGTAAGAGTATCCGTCCTAAATAAATTGCAGAGGAGTCATATTTTGTAGGATGTTGAACAATATCCTCTTGTTGAGATGGCCCCAAAATCAGCCGCTTATCTGCTTTCAATGATGATATACGAAAACTGATTTCATGCTTCCCTTGTGGCAATCTGATCAAATCATATTGACCTCTATATCGATTATAACAGTAGGCATTAAAACGATTCAACAGGGTATTACCGTTATCCCCTGTTGTTATTTCATAGGGCTGAAAACTATCTGACTGTAATTTCTGTAGATTTATTCGATGGCCATCTACCCAGACTTCAAGCTGTCCCACCTCGGGTCCACCGATATCAAATAGGCCAAATATATCGCCTTCAAAAGCGAATGAACACTGCGCTCCCTCTTCCCCAGCTACCATCACCGTGTCAAACCATCCATTGAACGCCTTTAACTTGGATTCTTTTGTTGAAATCGCCCCCCATTTTATATCAAAATCAGCAATATCATCGGGTATGTACATCCCCGCGACATCCCATTCGGAAGAAACTAGCGGTTTGGGCAATGGATGAGACTCCGTCCTTGACAATCTTTTCATTTTGTCAATTCCACGGGCAATGGCCGCTGCATATAGATTTCCACCGGCTTTAAGTGGATGGATACCATCGGTTGAAAATAAAATGCGTTCTCCTGCAGCTTGCACATCTCCCTTCCATAACAGCTTATCCTGAAATTCCAGGTGAGCAATCTCCATTCCCAAATGTACTGTAGGAATACGGTAATGATCGGCTAATGCTTCCAGGGCTTTAATATGTAACGGTATTTTTCCATTGCGATATAGCTTGGTTTGCCCTCCCAAAATGGCATAAATTAAACAGATATCGGTATGATTGTCATGCTGGATAATCTGTCTGATCATTCCCTCCATGCCCGCGGCATAGGCGCCATTGACTGCAAAGTCTATGATAACCAGATCGGGATGCTGTGTCAATACCTGCTCCTGAATTCTAAAGGCTCCCAGATCTGTACCTGTACCAGATACGCCGGCATTGACCCACATAAACCTGGTAGATGGATAACGTGCCTGCAAATAGGTGGAAATCTGCATTCTGTAACAATAATTTGCCTGTGTCAGACTTCCACCAATAAATGCGACGGTCACATCTTGACCATCAGTAATTTTAGCAAGAAAATTAGGAATACCACCGCGCACTATACACTCGTCATCTCGCTCAAAATCGCTTGGATGAATAAGTTCCTCTTTATGGAGATCCACAGAAAATAATAGCTGCGAGGCAGTACCTTGTGAAGCGGCAATCTTATCGAGCTCCCGGGTATTCTGCGCACTCAAATCAGTCATTGTAAAAAAAAGCAATAGGATCGTTATGATTAATTGATAGCTACGCATACCATTTGAATACAAGTCCTCGTAAAATATTTTTAACATCAATCTACAACCGTGATATTCGAAGTAAAGGAATTCGCAACGATATCTGATTGCAACATATTCCTGCCCCCCACTTTTACATTTTTGAAGGTCACGTCTTTAATCATATGCTCCGCATCATAGCCCTCGAAAGTAGCCGCTGTGGCACTGCTGACACAATCAATAAATCGAATATTAGAAATGGTTCCGGGTCTATAGACTGGATTTGAATTCGAGTTCTGCTTAATATACATCAACACGAATCGTGTATTTCCAATGGTCTCATCACGGATCCCTTCGAAGGTGATATTCCTCACATCGGCCCAATCCGAATGTGGTATCGCCACAGAATGACCTCCCCAAGTCATTTTGGCTATATCAATATCTTTGAATGTGAGTTGTTCGACACTACTGGTTTCCAATGAAGAACCTATACGAATACCTACGCCCACCTGGTTTTTCCAGATCATACAGTCGTGGGCGCTACAATTTAAAAGTGGTGTTTCACCATCTGCAGCGGCATTTGTTGCGTGCCAACCAAAACCATCATCCCCCGATCCAATAAAACAGTGTGAGAAATGCACATCTTGACATCCTGAACCTAAATCCAAACCATCATTGTTCTGCCCAAAGCTCAATAGATTAAGATGGGATACGTCGACATTCGACGAATTGACCATATCCACTTGCCAACCTAAAGCGGCATGCCGGACACCAAATCCCCTAAGTTCCACATTTTGACTACGGTAGACTTTGACAAAGTTTCCAGCGACAGGAGCGGTACGATCATCAATATAACCTCGACCGATCAATTTGACATTAGACACGTTTTCTATCAATACCTTTCCTCTTAAAATCGCGCCCTCTTCTAAATAATAGGTTTTATTGGACTCAAGTTTAAAAACTCCGTTTACGCCATGATGTATCCCCTTGGCAAAAACAACGGCCCCAGGTTTATACGCACTGTAATCGGGAGATCCAAATAATAGTAAGGGTGCTCGACCAGGGATAGCTAACGCATAATTGTAATATTCCGGGAGGGTAAAGGACAATTCATTTCCATTCTTCACAACCGGTATATTCAATCTTTTAGGTGAAAGCGTAAAATTTGAGAATGCACTGCTACAAATAATCTTGACCTGAGTACCGGGCACATAATTAAACAATGCGGTATGTAAATCCGTTTGTCCGCCATTTTGGGCCAGATCATAACAGGTTTCTTGCCATACGTCCAAGGTATCATTGTTGACGATAACCTGATAAGCCAGACTTTTCACCATCGGTGAATCCAATTGCCCGGCAGCAGACGCCATTCGTGCAAGTTTATGTTCTACTTGTTGTTGATTCTGCTGTTCATTTTGCTGTAAGCTCTTTTCGATCCCTGTACAACTTAAAACCGTAAACATTAGTCCAAAGAATCCTGGTAAAATCCAACAGTTTTTTAAATGTTTAATGTTGCTATTCATACTATTAGTTGATTTTAAATGGTTATTGATAGTTGATTTTTATTACTTTTAGTCCCGTTGCTGGCAGGGTGATTTTCCACCCTGGAGATGCTGACATTCCGATTTCATTCTCCCCATTGGCATTGAGAAGAAAAGCCTCCCGCTGCTCTGATCCGAATAGACGCTGGGATTGGCCTTTATCCACCCTGAGCTGAATATCCTGCTGATCCACACTATTGTTCAACAAAACAATATAGAGCTCCTTAGTATCACTGTTCGTTGCCAGGATATAATCTATCTGTGCATTATCGAGGCTGATAAGTCCCTTTTTCATTTTCAAATCGACAGACCTGCCAAATATTCTCCCTTTATCAAAGCCATAACTGCGGTGTGGCCCAACTTTAGGTGTTATAAATCCACTCGGAAAGGAGATTTTACCATTGGAACGAACTGCTGCTTCGGAGAGCAGATAATCGGTAATCCATCCCAATTGCCACCAGGCATGATGTGGAAATGGCCCAGCCCCTTTATTCATCGCATCCCAGTAATAGGAAGCGACTCCGGTATTGGCATCCACAAAAGCATCCCGTCCCCAAGCTGCAGCTCTTGCCATATCCAGCAATAGACTGTCTTTCGTCTGTGCATACAGTCTTACAAACAGCCCTGCATGGCTCGATAACAGAATAGGGCCATGATGATTTGCAGAGCCCATAATACCTCCATGTTCAAATCCTAGCCCCGCTTGACTGATTTCCCAATCTTGACGAGCGGTCCCATTCACACGTTTGATCTCGCGAGAGGGGATCGGATGCGTATAGATCGATGTTGTATAGTATCTGGTGACCTGATAAGCTGCCGCTTGATAGCGTGGATCCTTGGTCAATGTATACATATCGAGGAGGGCCTGTATAGACTGTGCTGTTGCAAAATCAGGTGCAAATCGCGTATCACCACAGACACCGAGGAACCATCCTTTTTTTGCGGCATGTTCGACAAACCAGTTTGCGGCCTTAATTGCTCCAGCTCGATATTTTTCGTCCTTTAGCAACTGATGCGCAACCAAGAGTCCATAAAATGTTGGTCGGAGATCGGATAGGTCCTCAAACATGGGACGACCTGACTTATTATCATATGCAACCTCCCAGTGTCCATCGGGATTCATTGTTGACAACAGCCAATCTGCGGCTTTACGCAAGGCTTGTTTAAGATCAGATCGATCTGGTTCAAAAAGTAATATATTGCCGATATCCATCAACATGTAATAGCTGGTGCCAATGGGCTCGCTATACGGACCCCATTCTTCGGTAAACTGCTGACTGCGATATAGGTAATACTGCCCGGCAGCTGATCCATAAAAGACCCCAGGTTTCTGTTGTTGTTGCTGCAACTTGAAGTTTAAGGCTGCAGGGAGTCGTTGCTGTTTGAGTGTGGTATCTCCAGTCAGTCTAGCCAGCATCCACATCGCACCATAATCAGAGTTTTTCATGGCATCTTTTGCAGATCCATACACGCCACCCAGATAATCCTGAGCACCAATCACCGTATTCTTATCATTTACGGTCCGCCACTTGGAAGTGCTATCTGCTAAGACATAATCATACATCGCGTAAAGGCGATCCGTTAAGGAACGATTTGTCTCTTTCAATTTTAAAAAATTACTAAACTTATAAACATCTTTTATCACATGCCCTAGAACATTGTACCACGAAGTTTGCTGAATTGTATATCGAAATGAAAATGTGATCTCTTGTCCTTCGTTCAAGTAAGACCCAGCCTCCCCCAGTACTGGATGATAGAGTGTCGGTGTAAGTTCGTTATTTCGATTCATCAATGACAATCCAAGTTTCCAGTCCGCATGAGTCTTTGTGTCTTTCAACCAGGGATCCCTTGCAGTTCCGGGTTCAGCTACGGTCGCTAAGGTCACTCCAGATTGTGTCGTTAACAGCGCCGCTAATGTAGAGGCTGTACGTTCACGGACAATGACCGGACGATCAGGGATGCCATGTCCATAAGCGTAGGCATCCACAAAGTCAGGATTGAGCGCTGCTCCTTGGAATAATCCCGGAATCACCGCCCACTGAAACTGCTTGCGATCACCAATCGCCAGTGATGGCGACGACAGGGAATAATAACCGCTTTGTTTCGCTTTTAAAGTCATCTGTACACGGATATCATGCGTATGATCTGGATCAAGGTTCCATTCTTCTGACAGGGCAATTTTTTCATTTTCGTATTGAAATCTCAACCCCGAGGGTGAATCTGAAGCCACTATAGTCGGCTGATAGTGTAATACTTCACCAGCTGTATTTAGGCTTACAGGTGATAAACTTTGCGACCAGATTGGAATTACATAACGATATTGAGAGTCTGGAAAATGAATGAGCTTCCCATTATGATCATAAACAGTCGTAGATTTATCTAGTGGTTTATTTTTAGCATAAAGGATCGTTCGCTGCTGTGTCGCCATCGTTAGCTGTTTTTTTCCTCCCGCTCCATCTTTCAAGGCGAGGGATTGAAGCTGATAGCCATTTTTACCCTCACGCCAGATCAGTTGGAGCACACTATTTTCTAGGTGGACATCAGCCCCGCTTTGTGCGAAAACATTTGCGAAGCATAAAAATGGCAGTATCATCATCGTCTTCCATACCCCTGCGCAATGACTGTATCCTCTATTTAACCGTTGCATATCGATCATGGTGTAATGGTTATTGTCACTTCGGCGTACCCAGCTTTGCGACCACTGTACCAGTCGGAGGAGGTTTCAAACACAGCTTTATAGACACCTGGGGTCTTGTACACATAGCTGTATTCCCGCAGATTTGAACTAATATTTTTAAGTGCTATTCCTTTGTCCGCGATGGATTCCTTTACTTTAAAACCTTTGCTAATCACCCAATCATCATTATCGGTATCGGATGCAACACCGCCATACATCAATAGCTGTGTTGTCGAAATTGTCCATCCCTTACTGTCATTTAGAAAACTTACAGCATTCCAGCCTGCATTGGATATCGTAGCAACATTCGTCTGCACGCCTTCTGGCGATACTTTTACTGCATTAAAACTGCGAATGACCCATCTGTTCTGTTGCGGCTTTTGAAAGTCGGTATATCGGAACGCCAGATATATTGATCCTGTATCAACTGGACTGAGATACGATTTTAAACTTACAGTTCCGGAGGGCGTATTATCTTGCCCCGTGGAGAAAACGGCTTTGTCTGAAATATCTGTCCAGGCCGCTTTATCAACCTCTTCTTTAGTGTATATTCCGCTGAAATTATTGGAAACCAATAATTTTAGATTGTCATAGATAACACCCCATTGTACGAGTGTTTTGAAATCTACCTGTAAATCGTTATCTGCATAAAGGCGATCTTTCAAGTCATAGTTGTGTCCGTTCTCTCCAGAATAGAATACAATATTGTCAGGGGTTCCCTCAAATCGGAATACAACGGTATCACCTACCTTGTAACTTGAGGCATTCGTCCTGACCTCCATATCGGCACTGGCGATATCCTCTTTCATACAACTGGCACACAATACGGCCAGCATGAGATACATCATCGATATTTTCATCTGTGTCTATTTATTTTGTGATCCACCAGATTTACCAACCTGGATTTTGGACAATCTGTTTATTAATGGTTATCTCTGTATTTGGTATGGGAAACAGCACATTTCTCTCCGTCGTGTTCAGGCCAGCATTACCACCATATCGATGTGCCGCAGGTGCATTGACTGAAATATCGCGTCCCAAGGCATTCATAGTGGGCATATAAATTCCCCAACGAATTAGATCATGTCTCCGGATACCCTCGAAACAAAATTCACGCAGGCGCTCGTCTTTTATATAGTCTAGAAAAGCTATTTTATCCATTCCGCTAGGCGCATCACTATCTCCATTAACCTCATTTAACGCCTTACCAAAAGCTCTCCTACGTACTTGATTGATTGCTTCATAGGCGGCTGTAGTTGGGGATTCGTTGACCTCATTTTCTGCCTCAGCTTTCATCAGTAATACATCGCTATACCTTATAATTGGAAAATTGGTTGAATTGGCACTTCTTACTTTGGTACCGGTCTCATACTCCCGTCTCCATTTTCCAGGGTTTCGATCATAAAGTTGAGCTGCACTATAATATTGTTTTTGCGTAACTCCCGCCGTAGTCACAAATCGGTAAGGACTGATACTCCAATCGCGCCGCATCGTATCTTTCTGACCAAACAAACCGTATAATTTGGCTGTAATCCGCATTGCTCCGCCTGAATATCCAATACGTTCATCGGGACATTCTATACCGTTCTCAATACCTACCATGCCAGCCTGATCGATGTTGCCGATCTTATTTCCAAACATGCCAACTTCCCAAAGGCATTCTTTCGACTCATTGATATCTTGTGAATGGTTGATAAATATTTGCTTATAATTGGGATTGAGCTGATGCTTTCCTGAAGCAATCACTTTATCCGTATATTCGATAACATTTTGATAGCGAGCGTGATCATTGAGGGGCTGTCCCGCCATTTTTAGAAACACACGGGCCAGTACGGCCTGAACAGCCGTTTTGCACACTCTTTCATTAGCCACTACTCCATTTTCGTAAACCAGGTTTTCCGCTTCCTGCATATCTTTCACAATTTGCGTATATAAAGCCGCCAGGGTAGCCTGAGCTGGGTAAGGGTCGTTGGGAGACCGTGTAGAGGATAGTTTTAAAGGAACTTTTCCAAAGAAATCGGTTAGGATATAATAGTAATATCCGCGCATAAAGAGTGCTTCGCCCTTGATGGCGTTTCTTTTGGTGATATCCATCTCTACACGATCAACATTTTCCAATAATAGATTTGCTCTATTTATCCCTTCGTATAAGGTTTCCCATAATCTAGTAATGTCCAAATCAGCAGCGTCCATGACCATCACTCGAATATTGTTGATTGATATATTCTTGAAATAGGCCTCATCACTAACGACAAGATAGCTAAAAAGCCCACGGCTATACATCCGCCCATAGGTGTCGATCAGCCTGTTATAGACTCCATTGAGACTATTCATCAATTCGCTTTCATTTCGAAAATATTTTTCAGTGGTCACAAAGTCAGGTTCTTTATCCAGCAATTTGGAGCATGAACTGGTTAGACAAGCAATACATATAGAAAAAATAAAAATGCGTTTCATCTTGATCAAAGGTTAGTTTAAAAATTAAGGTCAATTCCGACTGTCATCGTACGAGGGCGCGGATAAGCGGACCAATCAAACGAAGGTGTCAATGCTCCAGGACGGGTGCTCACTTCGGGATCGAGCCCTGAATATTTTGTCCATGTAACTAGATTTTGTGCAGCGACATAAAGTCGAATGGATTTCATTCGTAATCTTCGGAGCTGATCAGCATTGAAAGTATATCCTAAAGACAGGGTCTTAAGTCGTAAATAGGATCCATCCTCAATCGTTCTGGAAGAATACACTGCTGGCCCCTGACCGCCGACACGATATAACGCGTTGGTCTGGTTTTCCGGTGTCCAACGATCAGCAAAAGAAGCAAACATATTCAGAAAACCGCGAGCGACAGGATCTCCGCCTTCAAACTCAATGCGATTGGCATTTAAGATATCCCCACCATAGCTCCATTGTAAAAAAATATTCAGATCGAAGTTTTTATAATTGAAGTTATTGTTAAATCCGCCGATATGTTTTGGATTTGGATTGCCTATTATTGTCAGATCATAATTGTCAACCTGTCCATCGCCATTGATATCCTTAAAGCGAATATCACCTGGTTTAATGTTTGCTCTGGGGACTCCATTATTGGGTTGCCCCGCCTTCAGCAGATAGTTCCCGTTGACGAGGTCAAAATCTGCGTATTGATAGACACCATCAAAAAGATACCCATAAAACAAGGCTATTGGCTGTCCTGGTATTGCGATATAAGGATATGCATTATTGAAATTTCCCCAAGTGACACGCGTTGCCAAACTCGGCTCTCCTTCATTGAGTTCAAGAACTTTGTTTTTATTAAATGCAATATTAAAACTTGAACTCCATGAGAAATTTGGAGTCTGTATGTTTTTGGTCTCCAATGTAAATTCGATACCGCTGTTAGATACCCGTCCAATATTTTTGAAGCCTGTCAGGAATCCCATACTGGGAGCCAACGTTGCATTCAATAATAGGTCACGTGTCTCCTTGTGATAATAATCTGTTGTAAGGGACACTCTATTCTTGAGTATGGAGAGGTCGAGACCAACATTGGTTTGAACGGTGGTCTCCCATTTTAAGTTTGGATTTCCAAGATTCGTCGGCACCATTCCCTGACCGGCACTGTTACCTACACTGTAGCCTGAAGCGGGATTCATCTGTAAGGCTGTTAGTGATGCATACTCTGATACACGATTATTTCCGGTAGAACCTATTCCTACGCGCAATTTTGCATCACTGATAATCTTGATCGGTTTCAAAAAGTTTTCCTCTTTCAATCGCCACGCAAAAGATCCCGAAGGGAAATAAGCCCATCTGTTGGATTTCGGAAATTTAGAGGAGCCGTCACTTCTGAAAGACAGTGTCAGCAAATACTTTGATCGATAATTATAATCAACCCGCCCCAAATAAGATATCAGCCCATTGGATGCGTCAGTCACTGGCGCCATCGTAATCTGTCCTTCGTCCAGGCCTTTAATACCTAATGATTCATTGGGTACCAAAATGGACGTAAATCCGTTGGTATAATTTCGGACATCTTGCACAGTGAACCCGACGACCGCCTTTAGCCGATGCCCCCCATTAAATTTCTTGTCATAAGACAGGGTATTCTCATTTAATAGATTAGTGACTTCGTTATTCCAAATAGAACCATTTACTTTATTGTTTGAAAAGGGATGTCCTGCTCTGGATTTTGAGTTAAAGAATACTTCCCGTCGTTGGTTTATACGCGTATAGCCACCAGTAGCCCTAAACGTCAACTCCGATCCCAATTTATATTCCAGATAACCATTAGCAACAAGATTTGTACTGAACAGGGGATTATACTCATTCTGCACAGCTAGATAAGGATTGATCCGTAAATCGGTACCTAAGCTTGGGTCCATATCCGGATCAAACAGATCGTCTATCAAAGAAGCATCCGTCAGCGCATTTCCAGTGATCGGCCGAAACCCCCAGAGCCCATACATCAGGCTCGCAGTCGGGCTAGGTTGAGATTCTGACACCACGGTACCATATCGTTTAAAGGCCGTATAGTTTAGATTCAAGCCTATTTTCAATTTGTTATTTATAGTCTGATCCAACACTACTCTTCCTTGATATTTATTAAATCCACTGTTTAGGATTATCCCATCCTGATCCAATAATGATCCAGAGATCGCATATCGTGTACGATCAGTCCCCCCACGTATCGCTATAGAATGATTGTGGGTAACAGCTTTTCTAAAAACTTTGTCCTGCCAATTGATTCCCTCCATATTGCGATAATCTTCAAGGGTTTTACCATCCTTTAGGTATATATTTGTATACAGGGTGGGATTCTGTTCCAATTGATATTTCACAAATTCGTATGGATTTAGCAGTTCTTGCGTTTTTAGAATCTGATTGAGTCCTACCCAACCGTTGTAGTTAATGACCGGGGTTCCAACTTTACCTTTTTTGGTTGTAATAAGAATCACCCCGTTGGCTCCTCTAGCGCCGTAAATCGCTGTCGCAGAAGCATCCTTCAACACCTCCAAGGATTCAATCTCTTCGGGATTAATGGTATTCCCAACAGATGTTTCAACCGGAAATCCATCAACGACATAGAGTGGAGAGTTATCTTGTGTGACCGAGTTATTACCCCGAATAACGATACTGAGTTCCGCTCCCGGCTGTCCATCATTTGAACTTACCTTAACACCAGCCACCCGACCGGCTAAGGCTTCCTCGAAATTGGCAACAGGGGCTTTACGCATATCTGTCAAATTAGCTTGACCTACAGCTCCCGTCAGATCGCGCTTGGTTGTTGTCCCATAGCCGATGACAACAACATCATCGAGTATCTGTTCGCTTCGTGAAAGCTGGATATTCTGGGAACGATCCAATCTGGCCGCATGTTTTACAGTAACATAGCCAACCATTGAAAAAAGTAATAATTCACCTTGAGAGATGGGCGATATAGAAAAATTACCCAATGAGTCTGTAGAAGTTGTTACAGTTTTATACTGATTAGATACTGTAACTCCGACCAAAGGAAGCCCTTCGACATCCATCACTCTTCCTTTGACAGAAGTGGGCTGTTGTCCAAAGGAGGACAACGTTAGAAAAAAAATCCCCAATAAAAGCAGAGCCGCCTTTAGATGAAATAGAGTCATAATAGTATTTATAATTAGTTATTCGTTGCAATCTAGTCTGGTCTAGACTGGTTTGCTTTTATAAAAGTATAAATTATATTTGCCCCTGCAAAAAAAAATTAAAAAAAGATGTAGTTTCTTCTTGAGAATATCTTCAAGGGGGGAGAAAATCATCAAACATATTCCGTTATCTGAATAATATCGAGACTTGCATATAAAAACAAGTTTATCTAAGTTTGACTCTATTATCGTAAATGACTATTCATCACATGTCCACTACAAACGAAACAGGCAAGGGGTCTCGCATGAAGTATCTTCAACTAGTAGATCACATTCATGCATTGATCGAAAAGAACGACCTACATATTGGAGACCGTATTCCCTCTTTAAATCAATTGCAGGATCAACTCGGCATGAGCAAAGAGACGGTCTTGAAAGGTCTTAATTATCTACTCGAAAAAGGAATAATTGAGTCTGTCTATCGCAAAGGATATTATGTAAAGAAAAAACAGGTGGAGCATTCTTATCGCATCCTGTTACTTCTGGATAAAATGAATACCATGCGTGAACAGATTTATCAATCTTTGTTAGTTGAGACCAAAGGGACCGCAGCGATCGACGTCTATTTTCATCATCACAACTTTAATGTCTTTCGCAATATTATCACCGAAAACATCAACAACTATACGCATTTTGTTATTGTTACATTCCTGAAAGATGACCCATCTCCGATCATCAATCTCATCCCTCCGAACAAACGGATTATTATCGACTACAATCAATTGGGACTCTCCGGAAATTATACGGCTATCTATCAGGATTATGAATACGATATTTACAATAGCCTTTCCTTATTGCAGAATAATATTCAAAAGTACCAAAGAATTATATTGATCGCACATCCGGAAGCTTTACATGCCGAACATGTCATCAATGGTTTCGTCCGATACTGCGAAGAGTCAAGCATTAATTATGACATTATTCCAGACGTAGATGAGACAAAGTTTAAGAAGCATACAGCCTTTATCACCTTTAGTCGTTACGATTCGGATGATGTATCCTTAATTAAATTGGCAAAGAAACATGGATTTACATTGGGCGAGGATATAGGCCTTATTTCCTATAATGATACTGACGTCAAAGAGATCCTTGAGGGGGGAATTACGGTAATATCTACTGATTTCCGGGCAATGGGAAAAGCGGCAGCTAAGGCTATACTTCAAAAGAAAACTTTAAACGAACGCAATCCTACTCAAGTTATCATTCGGAAATCTCTTTAACATTGTGAGGTCACAAGTTCGTCCGGCTTAGAAACAGAAAAAGCCCTAACTTTCGTTAGAGCTTTTCAGTCGGGGTGGCAGGATTGGCTCAGCCACACAATGCCCAAACACGACCCTGAGCCTCCTTCGGATCGAACCTTATAGTCCCTAAGAGGTCGTAGGTTCTCGTCCGGCTTAGAAACAGAAAAAGCCCTAACTTTCGTTAGAGCTTTTCAGTCGGGGTGGCAGGATTCGAACCTACGACCTCCACATCCCAAATGTGGCGCGATACCGGGCTACGCTACACCCCGAAAAGGTATCACCTTTGTTTTGTGTGGCACAAAAGTACACTAAAAATATTTTGTTTTCAAAATTATTTTCAACGACACGCTTAACCAACTGATATATTGACAAATAATTTCAAAAACACCAATAAACAACATATTTATAAAAGAAAAGTCCTTAAATAAATGGTCAGCAGATTTTAGATTTAGCTACTGACCATCTGATCTCGTCTAGATTACCAATTTCTTTTGATTACCATAGTGGTTTTAATCGCCCCCTGCTGATTAACCAGTGTGAGCTTCGATACTGTAGAGACAATATTTTCCTGAATTTTATATTCAACACCATCAAAAATCATTGTTTTTGAATCAGGCATACTGTAGTCATAAGCTACCGCAGATTTATCTTTTTTCTTATGCCAGGCACCATCTTTATCAAAATTAAGTGTCTCGCCCTGCTCCATCATTTCACGGGTCACATTTAACTCACCAACACTATTTCCTGCAACAGTTTTAGTCCAGCGTTCCCAATTTCCGGTACGGATTATATTCAGTGCAGCATCCCTTCCAATATTATCAACGGTTTCCTTACTGCAAGACGTCATTCCCACCGCAATTACTCCAAGCAATAGCAGCATCCAATTTTTAAAAGTCATTTTTAATGTGCTAATAATTTATTTTTTGGGGGTACATTTACAAGTATTATACCAAACTCTAACACCCCCCATAGTTACCTCCGATAAATCACCTCGCATTAGTCTTGGAGAAATGTTATAAAACTTTGATGAAATTGTACAAATAAGCCTTTAAAAGAAAAAATATATTTGCATCACTGATACATGAAGCCATTGCGATTTGTCAAGCAACCTATGACGCAGACGAATTTGCAGGCAATTCAATAGATAAATTAAAACAGGTGAAAAAATTAGTCGTCATCTTTCTTTCCATAATATATTCGGTATTGGCCTTAGGCCTTACACAGTACCAGCATATTTGCAAAGGAACAGCTGTAAAACTGTACAGCTGGACGAATACTGAAAACCCTGACAACAATAAACCTTGCCCGATCTGCTCTTCAAAGGACAAGAAATTAAACAAAAAAAAGAAAGACTGCTGTAAACATCAGTCCAAACTGGTCAAACTCAACGACAGTATAAAAAAGCAATCTCACTTTGACTTTTCGGTAAAATTTTGGGGTTCGGCGATACCCAACCAACTGCTGGGTGCCCTATTTGATATATCCTTTGTCAATAGCAATAACGACAAACACCTCACTTATCTATCCTTAAAAAGCCCCATCTGGAGCAATCCGCTCTATATCCTTCATTGTACTTATCGAATTTGATAGCATACATCTTGTAAAAGCTTGTGGTGCCTAAACAGGTACCACCTTAATTCTTGATGTCTACTAACAAATTTTATTTTCGATGAAATTAAAACTCATTGCGTCATTGGGTGTAATCTGTGGAATGAACCTACATGGCTTTTCACAGACCTTAAAACTCGAAGATGCCCTCACACGTGCCGTTGAACAATACGACCAGATAAAATCAAAGCAATTTGTTGCATCGGCAGCAAAACAGCATACTGTCTTTCAAAAACAACAATATCTTCCGGATCTCACCTTAGCAGCACAGCAGAGCTTTGGAACAATAAATGCTCAACATGGCCCTATGTATGCCTATGGCGGTCTTGCATCGGGCTCAACATCCATGCCCCTAGCGGAGCAAAATTGGAATGCCGCATTTGGATCGCTCTATTTTGCCAATATCAACTGGAATGTATACACCTTTGGAAGGATCAAAAATCAGGTGTTCCTCGGCTCAATAAAGGAACAGACAACCGAGGCCGATCTTGTACAGGAAATCTTTCAGCACAAAATAAAAACAAGTGCTGCCTATCTGAATCTATTGGCGAGCCAACGGATAAAATATGTCCTGGAAAAAAATCTGGATCGCGCGCAGGTATTTTATGAAATGACTGCCGCTAGGGCGGAAAGTGGCTTAATCGCCGAAGTGGATGCCCAATTGGCCAAAGCGGAAGTTTCCAATGCAAAATCCCTACAGATCAAATCGTATGACAAGGAACTGGAGTACTCAAAACAACTCGCCATCTTGTTAAATGATGATTTTAAAACATATCAACTGGATACGACTTATAATACCAGCATCCCGAACAGCACGGTAGCGCCACTTGCAAGTTCCGTAGAAAAACATCCATTCCTGCTATTCCAAAACAGCAAAATCAATGAGAGCATACAAACCGAGGAGATCCTAAAATCTAATCGCATGCCCTCTGTTTCCGCTTTTGGCGTACTACAAGGACGCGGCACCGGTTTCGATTGGAACTATATGCAGGATAACTCGGCATACTCTTCAAATTATTTTAAAGGAGTGGGTATAAACCGAGTAAACTATTTGCTTGGCGTTTCATTAAGCTGGAACCTGACTAATATCTTCCGTTTTGATACCAGGAACAGGGAGCAAAAATTGTATACCCAGGCAATCCAAAGAGAACATGAAAAGCATAAAAAAGATTTTATGGCGCAGTCTCTCCTCGCCGATTCTCAGCTTAAAAATGCCATTGACAATTTCAAGGAGACCGAGATTCAATTGTCTGCTGCTAGTCTTGCTTACAAACAGCATAATGCATTGTATGAAAATGGTCTGACAACCCTGGTTGATTATACCCAGGCATTGTATAGTTTAAATAGAGCTGAGATCGACTATGAAATTGCACAGAATAATGTTTGGCAGGCCTTACTATTGCTGGCCGCTGCGCAGGGTGATTTCAATATTTTCCTTCATCATTCTTAAATCTATCCTTTATGAATATCATCAAATTTGCCCTGCAAAAACCAATTTCCATTATGGTTATTGTCATTGGCCTATTATTCTTTGGTATCAAAGCAACCAAAGATGTCAAAGTAGATATCTTACCCGAAATGAACCTGCCTGTCGTGTATGTTGCCCACTCTTTTAACGGCTATACCCCACAGCAGATGGAAGGTTATTTCACCAAAATGTACGTCAACATGCTCCTGTTTACCAATGGTATTAAGAGTATAGAATCAAAGAATACCCAGGGATTGACACTCATGAAAATTGTTTTCTATGAGGGTATTGATATGGGAGAAGCAATCGCAACCATCAATGCATTATCCAATCGTTCCCAGGTATTTTTACCTCCGGGCGCGCCACCACCGTTCATCATCCGTTTTGACGCTTCCTCCCAGCCTGTCGGTCAGCTGGTCTTTCGTAGCAATATGAAAACCAACAATCAACTACAGGATATCGCGAACTTCAGTGCGCGACCATTCTTAATAAAGATACCGGGACTGACAACAGCTCCACCTTTTGGTGGAAGCCCTCGGACAATAGAGGTAAACATCGATCCTTACAAGCTGCGGGCGCACAACCTGTCTCCGGAACAGGTTGTTGAAGCCATCAGTAGAAATAACATCACCTCTCCTTCCGGAAATGTCTATATCGGTGACAAAAACTATCTGACACCGACAAACAATACGGTAAAGAAAATAGAAGAACTGGGGGAAATTCCAATCTTTAAAAACACAGTAGACAATGTATACATCCGTGATGTGGCAACCATAAAAGATGGTGCTGATATCGCCACGGGCTATGCACTGATTGATGGAAAAAGATCGGTTTATATTAATATCGCTAAAGCAGGAAATGCTTCGACCTTGGATGTTGTCAATAAACTTAAAGAACGCTTGCCCGAAATCCAGCGAAATATGCCTGACGATGTCAGCATTTCGTACGAATTTGACCAGTCGGTCTATATCAGCAATGCCCTGAAAAGCTTGGTCATCGAAGGAATTCTGGGCGCTGTCCTGACCGGCCTGATGGTGCTTCTATTTCTGAACGACCGTAGGGCAGCACTGATTGTAATTATGACCATTCCCATTTCGATTATTTCTGGTGTTTTATTTTTGAAGCTATTTGGACAGACCCTCAATATCATGTCCTTATCGGGACTGGCATTGGCCATCGGAATATTGGTCGATGAAAGTACGGTGACCATTGAGAATATCCATCAGCATTTTGCCCTGGGAAAAACGCGTGCCCAAGCGATCTGGGATGCCTGTAAGGAAATCGCTTTTCCGAAACTTTTGATCATGCTCTGCATCCTGGCCGTATTTGCTCCTGCCTTTATGATGACCGGTATTCCCGGTGCATTGTTTATGCCTCTTGCTCTCGCGATCGGGTTTTCAATGATTGTTTCGTTTTTATTGTCGCAGACTTTTGTACCCGTGATGGCCAATTGGATGATGAAACATGATCCCGAAACATGCCATAATCCTGCACATAAGAAAAACTGGTTTGATCGTTTTCGCGAGCGCTTCCTGCATCTATTGTCAAATTTGGTCGCCCGACACAAGATAATCGTAAGCTTAAGTCTGATTTTTGCATTGGTAGCATGCTTTTTCTTATATCAAGGAATTGGTAAAGATGTATTGCCTGCGGTCAATTCCCGTCAGTTTCAGGTACGGATAAAAGCCCCTGAAGGTACGCGTATCGAAGTAACCGAAGGGAAAGTAAAACAGTTTCTAACCCTTTTAAAAGATAAAGTCGGCCCTGATAATATCGCCATATCATCGGTTTTTATCGGTCAGCACCCCTCCACTTTCGCCGTTAGCCCAATTTATTTATACAATGCCGGGCCCCACGAGGCCCTGATGCAGGTGGCATTGAAGAAACTCAAAGGTAATTCGGATGAACTAAAGGATGAACTCAGAAAGTACTTTCATGAAAAGATGCCGGAGATACAGCTCTCTTTCGAACCCATTGAACTTACCGAGAAAATACTAAGTCAGGGCACCAATACGCCTATCGAGATCCGGATCTCAGGGATGATGAAAAAGATGAATCGCATGTATGCGCAGAAACTTCTCGGAAAGTTAAAGGAGATCGACTACCTGCGCGACCAACAGATCCCCCAGTCCATGGATTATCCGGCCCTACAGATTAATATCGACCGGACAAGAGCGGCACAACTGGGACTCGATGCACAGGATATCGCAAAGTCACTGATCACCGCTACCGCATCCACACGCTATACCAATAAGAATTTTTGGGTTGGTGGAATGATGGGAATTGCCTACGATGTGCAGGTTCAAACGCCACAAAATATATTAAACAGTAAAGAAGAACTGGAGAATTTAACGCTTTCTAAGAATGCAGACCGTCCTGTTCTGGGCGATGTCGCAACAATCACAGCAACCAAAGAACTTGGTGAAAGCTATAATTTGGGGACAATGGGTTACACCACGGTTGCCGCAAATCTGCATAAAAAAGATCTGGGACAGGCTTCGCAGGACATTCAAGCAGCTATTGCATCTTTGGGCGAGCTACCAAAAGGTATCAATATTGAAGTCGCGGGGATGGCACCTGTATTGAATGAGACGATGAGTAATCTCGCTACAGGTCTATTGATTGCCGTTGTGGTTATCTTTTTGATGCTTACAGCAACTTTTCAGTCCTTTCGGATATCACTCGTTATTCTCTCTACGGTTCCTTTTGTGATCTTAGGGGCTTTGGTACTATTAAAATTAACCGGTTCGACACTCAACTTACAGTCTTATATGGGACTCATTATGTCTGTCGGTGTTTCGATTGCCAATGCAGTTTTATTAATCAATAATGCAGAATCGCTACGACTGAAAAACCAGAATGCATTAACCTCCGCCATTGAGGCAGCCAAGCTTCGGATCCGTCCCATTATCATGACAACTATTGCTATGGTTGCAGGGATGTTACCAATGGCTATCGGTTTTGGTGAAGGTGGAGACCAGGTCTCACCATTGGGCCGCGCTGTTATCGGAGGTCTTCTTTTTTCAACCTTCTCCGTACTGATCGTCCTCCCGCTGGTATTTGTATGGATACAGCACAAAGCAACAACGACCTCACCTTCTTTGGATCCTGAAGATGAGGAAAGCATTCATTTTGTTAAAACAAAAATCTAATTCTTTATGAAATTTAAGTCAATCATATTACCAGCAATTGCACTATTATTTAGCGCATGCGACCCTGATACAAAAGAGAACAACGGCGCCACAAAGGAAACCCCAAAAGCCGCGAAAATGGGATCCATGCCTTTAATGACCATCCCGATTGCCAAAATGAATCCTACTGTTCCGTTACAACTGGCGGGCGAACTAAAACCTGATCAGGAGACAGCATTGTTTGCAAAGGTGCAGAGTTATGTCAAGACGATCCATGTAGATATTGGTTCGCAGGTCAGCAAAGGGCAGATACTTATGGTACTGGAAGCACCCGAATTGCAGGCTCAAATAGCCAATGCAAAGGCCAAAATACTTTCGCAAGAGGCGATTTACACCGCAACAAAAGCCAATTACGATCGTATGTTTCGGGCAAACCAGACTAAGGGCGCTATTGCCCGCGATGCCCTGGATCAAATTACCGCGCAAAAACTTTCGGACGAAGCCAGTGTAAAAGCAGCTCGAGCCGCCTATACAGAAATACAGGATATCAATCAGTATTTAATTATTCGGGCACCCTTCAGTGGCATCATTACATCCCGAAATACAGATATCGGCGCCTATGTAGGTCCCATGGGTGGAACACCTCTGCTTGTCATCCAAAATTCATCTAAGCTCCGTTTAAATCTATCGGTTCCGGAAGCACATGTTCCCTATGTAGCCATAGGTGACACAGTCAACTTCACGGTAAGGGCACTTCCTGAAAAGAACTTCCAAGCAACAATAACCCGAAAAAGTGGTACGCTGGATCTGAAGTTACGATCCGAAAAGTTTGAAGCGGACTTTGTCAATAACGATCCGGATCTTAAGCCTTTTATGGTCGCCGAAGCAAAAGTTCAGCTTAAAAACAGCAAAGCAACTTTCTTTATACCACGTTCGGCATTGGTCGAAGGCAACATGGGAATCTATGTCATCAAAAATGCCGCTGGTAGCGCAAAGTTTATTCCTGTAAAAAAGGGAAGAATACTCAATGATAAAATTGAAGTTTTCGGCGAACTCATGGAGGGCGACCAGCTGATAAAAATGGCCAACGAAGAAATCACAGAAGGAACACCTATTAAATAGAAAATATATGAAAATTATAAGATCAATGCTATTCTCAGCTTTATTAATTACGCTTGCAATAAGCTGTGGTAGTCCTGAAAACACAAACAACAATGCAGCTGAACCAGCTTTAACGCAAAAGCAATTTGGTTATAAAAAAGGCCAACAGGTGCCACAGGATATGGTCTGTATGGTCAATGACGAATTTATGGGCAAAAAGCAATTGGCAGTGCCTTTGGATGGGAAGATCTATTACGGCTGTTGCGAGAATTGCAAAGAGAGAATCCCAAAAGATGCGAACGTACGCTATGCCATAGATCCACATACCGGGTCAAAAGTAGATAAAGCAAAGGCATACATTGTCCTTATTGGAAATGAAGGTCAGGTTGCCTATTTCGAACATCAGGACAACTATAAGTTGTTTCTGAAGCAGAATAAGGTATTATAGCCATACAGTAAAGAAGATCAAAACGATGGGGCTGCGTCTGGGCAGCCTCATTATTAAAGATCGCGCAACGGTCTATTTTATGTCAGCTTTAATCGCTATTCCTCGGCTTCTAACAGTTGAATAAACTGCTCACCCAAAGGTGAAATCTCGTAACCTACGGTGTGGCTTATTGTTAAACCCAGGTTTTTCAGCTTGCGAATATTTAGTTTCAGCCATTCCTTTTCAAAACCCAGTAACCTCGCAATACCGATCGCATGTAGATTGGGATTTTCTTTTATGGTAGATAAGATTAACCTGGTCCATGGTCCCTGTTTACTAAAAGTATCCAAGCGGGCTATTTTTATTTTCAACTGCACGAACTGCTCCTCGGAGAGTTCAGTCCTCTCCCGTAACTTAATCCGCGGGTCTTCGGAGTGATAACGGACAGGTATCCTGAAAATCGTTGCCAAATGATACTGTCTGAAAGATTTTAAGAGTTGAGTTTTATCTTTAAAACCAGCACTCACAGCCTCTTGATCCGTTATTGCGGACTCGTCGACCGTTTCAATCGCACCGATTTCAACCAAACCAACCGAAGTCTTTAACAGCGTCCCGCTTTTGACAGCAGCCTGTTTCCATTGACGAAAAGCCAAGGTAATTTTTCCCGATTTTATTCCCGCCAGATGAATCTCTTTAAACAGCATCGCATGAATTCTTTATATCCATATTTAATTTCCGATCCGAAACCGAATGAAATTAAAAGCAAAAATCGTGCATTCATTTACGAGTCAACACATGAAGAACCCAAACTATTAAAACAAGAGTTTAGCTATCCCGGAGTTTGCCAAGTTGGGAATTTACCGGTTCAGAGTTATTGGATTGAGTATCACCAAAAGTTCGTTTAGACTGAAATACTGACAAATTAAACAATCTTCAAGAGCACCTGGAATAGATGCCAAAATATCTTTGTAATCAAAGGAGCTGTTAGTTTATGATTTTAGCAAATGGATTGATCAACAAGGTGGAAAATTATATTGATTGTTGACTATAAAAAAAAAGCTATGTACATCACACTTTTTCAGTCGGGAGGAAGTATCGGCTCAGCCACACAATGCCCAAGCACGACCCTGAGCCTCCTCCGGATCGAACCTCGCAGCTCCTTAAGATGTCGTAGGCTCTCGTCCTGCCTAGAAACAAAAAAAGCCCTAACTTTCGTTAGAGCTTTTTAGTCGGGGTGGCAGGATTCGAACCTACGACCTCCACATCCCAAATGTGGCGCGATACCGGGCTACGCTACACCCCGAAAAGGTATCACCTTTGTTTTGTGTGCACAAATATACGCTTATTAGGCATTCCTTGCAAGCATAAATGTAAAAATAAAACTAATCAGCTGATCTAATGAAAGATATTAACGAATATTTATATTTAACTTAAAAGTTAAATATAAAACCGGTATGTGAAGCAGGATATTCCCATTCCAAAAAGCTTTATTCGCTTTACGCGAGGTCCAAAAAGGATCGTGCATAACATAATGTAAAAATCAAAAACGACAACCTATTATTATAAAACACAACTCAAAAAGCTTTATGAGATAAAATTATCCCTTTAGTTATTACAACATAAAGAAAATATTTATTTTTTTCGAAACACAGACCTAAAAAACGATCAACAACTGAATTTCAATAAATTTGTAGCCTCTTGGTTAATAATACTCAGGTGTTTACTACTTTTTTGTTAAAAAATCATTATCAAATTACCTTAATTATTAAAAATATAATAGAAATTAACTACTTTTATTCCACCATAACAACCCTCCTATCAAAACCACTACGATTTTGATGTTTGTTATGGGATCTCCTGCTATTATATTTTCAAGATCATCAATGCATGAAAAATTTAACCATTATTGGATTAACGCCTTTTGAAAAGCCTGACGTCAATCTCATGCCCAAACTCCATCACGCGGGTGCATTTCCCGTATTAAGTTTGGGACACGACTTAGCCAGCGCTCAGGAAGCACTGAATCAACTTGATCAGACTGCTATATTTACTTATGGAATTTATTTTCCAAATGATAAACTTCTATCCCTTGAAATTCCGGAGAAAGTAAGTGTCGTCATTCTTCCTTTTGGTACCCTAGCTCCTACGGCTCCGCACCTGTCTATAGTGTATCAGGTCAGCAGTCTGCAAGAAGCCAAACAAGCGGAACAGCTTAACGCAAAAGGAATTATCATAAAAGGAAATGAAGCTGGAGGTCTTGTTGGATATGAATCCACGTTTGTACTCTTCCAACGGATTATCAAAGAAATCCAGTCCATACCTATTTGGGTACAGGGCGGCATAGGTCTGCATACCGCTGCTGCCGCAAAATCCCTCGGTGCCACTGGAATTGTGTTGGACAGCCAACTTGCACTGTTTCCGGAATGTTCCATTACCCAGGACTTCAAAACGCTCTGTGGAAAATTAAACGGGACGGAAACCAAGATCATTGCCAATCATCGTGTGCTCGTGCGGCCAAATTCACCGACATTATCGGATCAGGTTGACACAGCTGAACTCAGAACGTATTTTACCGACCTGAATCCTGCTACGAGTTATATCCCGATGGGGCAAGACATTTCCTTGGCCATCGATCTTTATGAAGATTTCAGAACACTGAAAAAGCTTATTTTCGGATTTAAGGAAGCCATGTACGGCCATTTAAAACAGGCAAAAGCATTACAGCCGATTGACAGGGACAATGTATTAGCGAAACAACTAGGCCTACGTTACCCAATAGCACAGGGTCCCATGACCCGTGTCAGTGATGTCCCTGCTTTTGCCAATGCTGTAGCGGAAGCTGGAGCACTCCCCTTTGTTGCCCTATCCCTACTCCGTGGTGAACAAGCGAAAACCTTGGTTATGGAAACCAAACAACTCGCTGGAAACAAAACCTGGGGAGTGGGCATCTTAGGCTTTGCACCACAGGAATTGCGTGAAGAACAGACGGCCTATATCCTGGAAGCTAAACCTCCCGTTGTCCTGATTGCCGGTGGTCGACCTGCACAGGCTAAGGTATTTGAAAAAGCAGGCATAACAACGTTTCTACACGTACCGTCTCCTGCCTTGCTCGACATGTTTCTAAAGGAGGGTGCCAAAAATTTCATTTTCGAAGGTCGCGAATGCGGTGGCCACGTAGGACCACTTTCGAGCACTGTGCTCTGGGAAAAACAGATCGAACGTATCTTAAAAGAGGATCATCCAGAACATATCAGTGTTTTCTTTGCCGGCGGCATACACAATGCTTTCTCAACAGCATTTGTTTCTATCATGGCAGCTCCCTTAGCTGCGCGAGGCGTAAAAGTCGGTGTATTGATGGGAACAGCGTATCTTTATACGCAAGAGGCTGTAAGTACAGGTGCAATTCAGGAAGAATTTCAGTTGCAAGCCATGCAAGCCAGGGACACTGTCCTCCTGGAGACAGCACCAGGGCATGAAACCCGTTGCTTAAATACGGCTTTTGCACAACACTTCAATCGAGAAAAGTCCAAGCTATTGGCTGCAGGTGTGGATAGGAAAGATGTCTGGGAAAAACTCGAAAAATTAAACGTCGGTCGCCTGCGTATTGCAGCTAAAGGTGTCGACCGTCAAGGAGATCAACTGGTCAACATCCCTAAAAGTGAACAACTGGACCTGGGTATGTATATGATCGGCCAGATTGCAACCATGCAAAACAAGGTAATCTCCCTAGATGCTCTGCATCAACATGTCGGCATCGACAATCAGCAGTATATCCATGAAGCGATATTACCGGAAGAACCACTTTCCAGCGAAAAACCGTTGGATGTCGCCATTGTCGGAATGGAGTGTATTTTTCCGGGAGCCAAAAATCTGGAAGAATTTTGGCGCAATATTATCCTTGGAAAAGATAGCGTTACCGAAGTTCCAGATGAACGCTGGAACAAGGCTATTTACTACAAACCTGAAGCAGACGGTCCGGACGTATCGCACTCAAAATGGGGTGGTTTTATTCCGAAAATTGATTTTGATCCCTTAGCTTTCGGTATTCCACCGCAATCGCTCGCAGCTATTGAACCAACACAATTGTTGACGCTATTGGTAGCAAAGCGTGCCATGGAAGATGCCGGTTATGGCGAAAAACAAATCAACCGCGAAAACATTTCCGTTATTATCGGTGCAGAAGGTGGCAACGACCTTGCCAACAGCTATAGCTTTAGGGGATACTACAAACAGGTATTCGGAGAACTTCATGAGGAAGTGAAAGAGGCATTACCTCATACCACTGAAGATTCATTCCCTGGTATACTGGCAAATGTTATCGCTGGTCGGATCACGAACAGACTGGATCTCGGCGGCCGAAATTTTACGGTAGATGCTGCTTGCGCCTCATCCCTTGCAGCGATTGATCTCGCCTGTCAGGAACTTATTCTGGGTAAATCGGATATGGTGCTTGCTGGTGGAGCGGATCTCCATAATGGAATCAACGATTACCTGATGTTTTCCAGCACACATGCGCTATCACGTAAAGGACGATGTGCCACATTTGACAGTGATGCAGATGGGATTGCTCTTGGCGAGGGGGTAGCTATATTGGTGCTCAAACGCTACGAAGATGCTGTACGTGATGGCGACCGCATTTACTCGGTTATCAAAGGTGTGGGTGGATCCAGTGATGGTAAAGCTTTAGGCCTCACAGCTCCCCGAGAAATCGGTCAGGTACGCGCACTGGAACGTGCCTATAATCAAGCGGGTATCAGCGCAGCATCTGTTGGTCTAGTTGAAGCGCATGGTACAGGAACAGTTGTTGGTGATAAAACAGAACTGAGTGCGCTGACCAATTTATTCAGCCGTTCAGGAGCCTTACCAGCACAAACGCATTTAGGTTCGGTCAAAACCCAGATCGGTCACACAAAATGTGCTGCCGGATTGGCAGGCTTAATCAAAGCTTCCCTAGCGGTATTTCATGGAGTAAAACCACCGACACTTCACCTTCAACAACCAAATGCATATTATAATGCCCAAACCAGTCCTTTTGCTTTCCATGCCGAAACAGGTTTATGGGGAGAAAAAAGACGTTATGCTGGCATCAGCGCCTTTGGTTTTGGTGGAACAAATTTCCACGCTGTTATTGCGAATCATCCGCAGGAAGATAGTACAATTGCATTGCAATCTTGGCCATCGGAACTATTTGTTTTCCGTGGCGACAGCTACGACGAAGCTAAGGGTCAATTGGGTCAGGTAAAAGCACTGTTAGATATTAACGATAGCCTCCCGCTAAAAGATATCGCCTATAGCTTAGCTGTTGCTTCTGAAAAAGAGATCCAGCTCAGCATTGTTGCCGATACAGCCGAAGACCTAATGATGAAAATCGAATTGGTGTTATCTGGTATTGAAAGCAAAGACACCTTTATAGTCAATAAACGCGAAGGTAAAATAGCATTCTTATTTCCGGGACAAGGTAGTCAACGCATCAATATGGCCCGTGATCTCTTTGTGGTATTCCCTGCAATGCGAAAGCTGATCGCCCAGTATCCTGAACTGGAAAAAGTGGTCTTCCCTTCAACTACCTTTGATGCCGATTCTTTGAAACAACAAAAGGAAATCATTAAAGATACACGTCTGGCGCAACCGCTTTTGGGTATTGTCGATTTAGCCTTAGCTAAATTCCTCCAGTCATTGGGTATCGTCCCAGATATGCTGGCAGGCCATAGCTACGGTGAATTACCGGCATTGTGTTTCGCCGGCGTATTTGACGAAGAACAATTAGTCGAACTGAGCAGCAAGCGGGCTCAATCCATCCTGGATTCGGTCGAAAATGGAGATCCCGGCACCATGGTTGCTGTTAACACAAATGCGGAACAGTTGAAGACACTCCTAAATCGAGTGGAAGGCTGCTATCCGGTGAATTACAATTCTCCGACGCAATGTGTTGTTGCAGGTAGCACAGTAGCTATCGGGAAACTTATGGAGCTGTTAAAACAGGAACGTGTCTCTGCTAAAAAGTTGGAGGTTGCCTGTGCTTTCCACAGTCCTTTAGTCGCTAGATCAAAAGAGCTTTATGCGAGTGTATTGAAGGATGTTCCATTCCAAGAAATGCAACTACCGGTCTGGTCAAACACAACAACAAGCTTATATCCTACTTCGGTATCCGAAATAAAAGCAAGACTGACTGATCATCTGGTTCAACCTGTCCGCTTTGTTGAGGAGCTTCAGGCCATGTATGCAGATGGCGCACGGATATTTATTGAGGTAGGTCCAGGTAAAGTGCTGACGGGCCTGACCAAATCTTGTCTGGAGCAAGATCAACTGACCCTGTACGTAGAGGATAGCAACCGCAACAAATTGACGCACCTGCTCTGTATGCTTGCACAATATTTGGGAACTGGTCGCAATTTCGCTATTGATAAACTTTTTGAAGGCCGTCAGATTCAACCAATCCAGCTAGATCAACCAAACTTATATAAGAAAAACCCTACTATATGGCGTGTCAATGGACAAGCTGCACATCCAACGACAGGAACGCTACCTGTCAATGGCGCATTGCCAATAGTAAGCCCCATTAAAATGAGTAACCTTAACAACCCTATAGCTGCAACGACAGAAGCACAACCTGCTGCTGAGCGTATGCTGAAAGAATATTTAAACAGCATGAAAATGCTGATCCAGGCGCAACGTGATGTCATGCTTTCCTTTTTGGGACAAAACCCACAAGTAGCACCTATGCCAGTCTATTCGAGCCCTGCACCAAATGTGACTGCAGATCGTTCTAACCCGATTCCTATTCAACCAGCTCTCAGTGAAAATTCCGCTGTCGCAACAGTTGTACAAACAGCAACCAAAGACATTAAAACTTTATTGTTGCAGGTGGTAAGCGACAAGACGGGCTATCCACATGAAATGTTGGGTATGGAAATGGATCTGGAGGCTGATCTCAGTATCGATTCAATCAAACGGGTGGAAATTATCGGAACCCTACGTACAGAGCTTGGAACACTGAAGTTCGATCACGAAAATGAAGATACAGTCATGGAACAATTGGCCGCCATAAAAACCTTAAATGGCCTGGTTTCCTGGTTAACGGAATTCAGCGGTGCAACAGCGGCGCCAGCAACAAGTACTCCAGCAGCAGTATCGACACCTGCAAGCGCAACGACAAACAAGTCTTCACTCTCCCTTGCAGAATTACAAACAGCAATACTGGATATCGTCAGCGAAAAAACCGGTTATCCCAAAGAAATGTTAGGATTGGATTTGGACCTGGAAGCGGATTTGAGCATAGACTCTATCAAACGGATGGAAATCATTGCTGAATTGAAGACCAAAATTGGTTTTGGGGAGGATCTCGAACATGCCGAAGATCTAATGGAAACCTTAGCAGCGATTAAAACCCTTAACGGTCTTGCTTCCTGGATTAGTGAAGTTAGTGATACAGCTCCTGAACAGAGCCTCTTGTCCAGACTTCGTTTTGACCTGACACCAGCGGATGCGGCTTCAGCACAAGATACAGAAATTCTACAGGGCAAACGTTTTGCCATTGCTCCAGATCATGGGCAACAGACACTAGCCATCAAAACCATGCTCGAAAAACATGGTGCTATCGCAGAACTGGTCAATCCGGAAAATGATCTTGCTGTCTTCGATGGGCTAATTATCTCCGACATATTTTCAGCAACAGTACAACATAATATTATAGATCAAGTGGATCTGATCAAAAAAATGGATCTGGACAGGGCCAAATGGGTTTATTTAATCTCTGATATTCCGGCACATGTCGAAAAAACAAATGATACGCATGCCTTACGCCACTACCAGGGTTACCCTGGACTGTTTAAAAGTCTAGCTCGTGAATTTGAACAGACCAGCTGTCGATTGATCAGTTTAAGCACACCACAGGAAACAGATCAGATCGCTGAAATCGCACTAAAAGAAATCTTGACAACCGATAAAACCGTAGAGGTTATCTACAAAAATGATCAACGTCATACAGTCGATATCATTCCTTCACCACTGTCGACAGGCAACGAAGAAGTGCAAATCCAACTGGATCAAAAATCTGTTGTCCTTGTCCTTGGCGGTGGACAGGGTATCACTTCTGAATTAGTAAAACACATGTCGGCCTCCTACCCTTGTACTTACATCCTTGTGGGCAGGTCAGCAGATCCAAGAAAAGACATCCCGATCTCGAAAGAACTGGAAACAATGACCTCCAAGGAACAGATCAGAGCTAATCTTATTCAATCAGGACTATTCCATGCACCAGCACAAATTGAGAAAGAGACCCTCCGCATCTATAAGAACAATCAGATCCTACGGACTATCCGCGATATGGAACGCTTAGGAAATACTGTCGTTTATGAATCATTGGATCTCTGTGATGAGGCTGGATTAACGGCCTTGCTCCACCAGATTTATGAACAATATGGACAGCTCGATGGTGTTATCCATGGTGCAGGTTTGTTGGAAGATAAACTGTTCAAACAAAAAACGACCAGTTCTTTTGGACGTGTCTTTGATACCAAAGTAAAACCATTACGCGTATTAGCGGAACAACTACGTTCGGACTGTCAGTTCGTCGTCTTATTTTCGAGTATAGCATCTGTTTATGGCAACAAAGGTCAGACAGATTATGCAGCAGCAAACAGTGTGTTGGATGACTATGCCAATGTACTGAATAAACGCTTGAAAGGAAAGGTTATTTCGATCAATTGGGGTCCTTGGAAAGGTGCCGGCATGGTTTCACAGACATTGGAAACAGAATATGAACGCCGTGGCATCTCCCTTATTCCTTTGGATGAAGGGAAGGAAATTTTCCTTAACGAGATCAGGTATGGTACGGAAAGCCAAGTGTTAATTATGTCAGGCAACAATTGGTAAACCGTCATATCCATTGATTATGAAGAAAACAGATGTTGCCATCGTTGGTTTATCTTGTGTCTTTCCGGGGGCACAGGATGCCAATATGTTCTGGCAAAATATCATTAATAAGGTCGATTCCACGGAATTTGCTCCAGCCGATCGCATTGACCCTATCCATTTTAGTGATGGTCCGGGGACTGTAGATCGCTTTTATTGCAAACGTGGTGGGTTTATCTCAGACTATGTGTTCGATCCAACGGCATTTGGCATTTTACCTCTTGCCGTTGAGGGAACCGAGCCGGATCACCTGTTAACACTTGATCTGGTACAGAAAGCATTGGAAGATGCCGGCGTATTTCAAAAACAGGTATCACTGGAAAAAGCGGGAATTGTCATCGGGAAAGGAAATTATACTGGTCCGGGAGCTACCCGTGCCATAGAAATTGTACGTACAGGCGAACAGATTTCCTCCCTTTTACAGGAACTTTTACCGCAGGTGCCAGCTGCTGATATCGAAAAGGTAAAACAAGCATTCCAGGAACGCAAGGGACGCTTTGCCGCTGATACGGCTATGGGCTTAATCCCTAATCTTGTTGCTTCGCTTGTTGCCAACCGTTTCAATCTTGGTGGTGTGGCCTTTACTGTAGATGCTGCTTGTGCCAGCGCCCTGATCGCTGTAGACCATGCTGTACAGGAACTGCAGCGTGGCCGTAGTGACATCATGATTGCGGGCGGTGTACATACAGGTCAAAATGCTGCTTTCTGGAGCATCTTTGCCCAATTGGGTGCCCTTTCTCACAACCAACAGATCAAACCTTTCAGCATGGATGCCGATGGCTTACTCATCGGTGAAGGCTGTGGTTTTGTTGTATTAAAGCGACTCGAAGATGCTGTACATGACCAGGATAAAATCTATGCTGTCATCAAAGGTGTGGGCGTAAGTAGCGATGGTCATGGCACAAGTGTCATGAGTCCATCGGTGAAAGGACAATTAAAAGCTTTACAACAGGCTTGGATAAATGCTGAACTGGACGAAAAACAGATCGGCTATCTGGAAGCACACGGTACAGGGACACCTCTTGGAGATAAAACTGAACTACAGACACTGTCGCAGTTTTTCGGTAAAGAAGACGCTGCTCTAGTTGCTGGGATCGGTTCGGTCAAATCCAATATTGGTCATGCTATGCCTGCGGCAGGAATCGCGGGCCTGATAAAAACCTGTTTAGCGCTACACCATGATACACTACCACCAACCCTTTATTGCGAAAACCCTACCGCTGATATGCAGACAACGCGATTTGCTCCCGTGCAGGAAGCAAAAAGCTGGTCAAAGACGGGTCTACCCAAGGTGGCCGCGGTAAATGCTTTTGGTTTCGGCGGTATTAACGCGCACGTGGTCTTAACAGGCTATGATATGCCTAAAAAAGATCCCGTATTGTTACTTGCCCGACCAACACATGCGGAATTACTTTCTGCCTTACAGCATAACGACACAACAGTGGGTGAAGGCCATTATCGCCTCGCTCTATTTGATCCCACCCCAGAACGGATTGAAAAGGCAATCAAAATCGTCTCTAAAGATAAAGCCTGGCGCAACAAGCAGGATATCTGGTATACCTCTACCCCATTATTACAAGAGGGTGGCAAGGTTGCCTTCGTCTTCCCTGGTTTAGATGGCTTAGCGAAGGGAGAGGTAGACTCGGTCAGCCGCTATTTTGGACTGACTGCACCTATACAAACCGAAGGTGAAGGACTGCTGAATGATGCGTTGGCTATTTTCAATTCTTGCAGCATTTTAGACAATTCCCTAAAAAAACTGGGAATATATCCAGACATGAATGCTGGGCATAGCTTAGGTGAATGGCTGGCGGGCTATTCTTCGGAACTAGCTGAAGCAAGTTCGGTCAAGGATCTTATTGATGTTCTTCACCCGAAGACCTTTGAACTCAAGGATTCCAAATTTATTGCCATCGGAACCGGGCTGAAGGAAATTACACCTTTGATTACTGGAATTCCTAATATTTATGTTTCCAATGACAACTGTCCACATCAGGTCATTCTATGCGGCAGCAATACCGCTCTAGAAGAGCTTGTACCTCTGCTGAAAGCGAAACAGATATTTCATCAGATCCTGCCATTCCAATCAGGTTTTCACTCACCTTTTGTGGCAGACAAGCTCGATCTGATCCTAGCAGGTATGGAAAAAGTACAGTTTCAGCCAACCAAGATCCCTTTGTGGTCGGCCACCACACTGATGCCATATCCATCGGATCAACAGGCCATCCGCCAACTGAGTGCCGAACACCTTGTACAACCGGTCCGTTTCCGCGAGCTAACGGAAAAGCTTTATGACGAGGGAGTCCGGTTCTTTATCCAGGTGGGTACTGGTGGACTGATTGGCTTTATTGACGATACCTTAAAGGGAAAAGCTTTCAGCACCCTAGCGTCAAGTGTGGTAACACGTTCAGCGCTTGCTCAGCTACAACGTGTCGTGGCGGCTTTATTTGTAGAAGGCAAAACAGTGGCACTGGATTTTCTGGCGGTACAAAACCATATAAAAAAGGCGACAAACAAAGGCATGAAGTTACAGCTCGGTTCGCCTATCGTCCGTAATTTCGACGCGGTCAAGAGCTTAGGAAAATCTTTTGATACTGTACAGCCACAACTGACCGCCGGAACAGCTGTAAGGGGCAATCATCCATTGGTACAGGCATTTCAGGAGAATATCGCCGATATGATCCGGATGCAGGAAGAAGTATTGACACTTTTTCAGAACCGACCAGCGCCTAGCGTTGTGGCAACTGTCACCAAGCCCCTTGTCGTAGAAAAACCTGTAGACAGACATTTTTCAAAAATGCTGCAGGTCAATTTGGACAGTCATCCCTACCTGATCGATCATAGTCTGCTGCGACAACCACAGGGATGGCCAGAAGTAGCGGACATGGAACCGGTGATCCCGATGACCATGATTTTTGAATTGCTGGCCGAAATCGCTCAGGCAGAACAACCTGCTACCAAGATCCATAAGATCATGCATGTGAGTGTGTTCCAATGGATGAATGTAGCCAAACCTTTTGAAAAAATGGTCAAGGGCGAATGGCGTTCCGCTCAACTTGCCTATCTGGATATCGAGAATTTTGCAAATGCAGAGGTAGCGCTGTCTACGGCATATCCCGACGCACCAGAGTTTGATCTTTCCATAGGTGAGCCCCTGCCCATCACGCGTACTTCCGAAGAAATCTATGATAAGCATATGTTCCATGGAACAGCCTATCAAGGGATTATGGAGGTAACCGCTGTAGGTAAAAAAGGTATCATTGGCAAGATCAAGGGCAATGGTGGAAAGGGCTCGCTATTGGATAATGCGGGACAATTGTTCGGTTTGTGGCTTCAGCTTACATTGATAAAAGATCGCATTGCATTCCCTGTTAAAATCAAAGAAATTGAGTTTTTCGATGAGATTCATAACCAGGACGGTCTGTTTGAATGCACCTGTGTGTTAACTGAGCTGAACGATGAATTTGCCATCGCAAACATTACGCTTCAACGAAACGGGAAAGTATGGTGTTCAATCAGAGGATGGCAAAATAGACGATTGGAAATCGACGAAGCGTTGTGGAACGTTTCCATGTCGCCATTGCACAACCGTCTCTCAGCGGAAATCGCACCAGCTGTTTTCTTTTTCCACCAAGCCTATACCCGTGTAGCTTCCTGGGACTTTATCCTGAAACGCTACTTTAACCAAACAGAAAAACAGCACTACCAACAATTGCTGCCCAACCGCAGAAAAAGTTGGATGGTGAGCCGAGTTGCGGTAAAAGATGCTGTACGCCAGCTACTGAACCATCAGAAAGGCCTTCCCTGCTATCCCATTACGTTTGAGATCCGCTCGGATGAAGTCGGTAAACCTTATCTACTAGGCGATGAGACTAAAGATATCCATGTCTCACTGGCCCACAAGGGAAAAGATGCCGTAGCTATCGCCCGCCAAGACCGATCTGTAGGTATTGACATGGAACTCATCGAGGAGCGCAGTGCCGGTTTTTACCCACTGGTCTTTACCGATGCTGAAATGGAATTGCTAAAAGACAGGGAACAGGCCGAATGGACGACCCGTTTTTGGGTAGCGAAAGAAGCTTACGGAAAATTTCTGGGGACTGGCCTACAGGGCAACCCAAAAAGACATGAAGTAGAACGCATCCAGGGAGATCATCTTTGGATCAATCAAATAGAAATAAAAACGATCAAACACCAAAATTATATTATCGGATGGACACTGTAAACACCACACTAAAATTAAATCATGAAGAATTATTCGCTTTATTAAAAGGCTTTATAACAGAAGTTATCGGCGAAGAATTTGTAGAAGAGATGGATATCACGCCAGAAAGCTCCTTCACAAAGGACCTTGAAATGGACAGCATTGAAATTGTTTCTTTTTCAGAGAAAATCAAAGCACATTTTGGTGACCAGATTGATTTCACAGGCTGGTTATCTTCGATGGACCTGGATCAACTGATCAATCTTGACCTCCGCATGATCATCAATTATATCTACGAATGCCAATAATTACGGTCAACAACAGAAAGGTTCACATACAAGAACTAAATAAAGGTGCTGAACATACCGTGGTACTGATCCACGGCATGTTCAGCAACCTCTCTATTTACTATTTTAATATTGCTCCGATCCTAGCGCAGCATTTCCACGTGGTTATGTATGATCTCAAAAGTCATGGCATGAGTGAACGTGTATCGGAAGGCTATGATCTTGAAAATATGTCATTCGATCTGATTGCTTTGTTGGATAGTCTACAACTTCAGAACGTCCATCTGCTGGGTTACAGTTTTGGTGGACTAATCGCGTTGAAAACCGCATTGCAGATCCCCACCCGTGTGGAACGACTCGTCGTTATGGAGGCTCCGGATCCACAGGATGAGAAAGCACGCAACATCATCGATGAGTATAGTAAGGAATTTTTGGAGCATTATATCGCCAATTTTACCGATACAACAAAAATGAAAATGGGTAAGCGACAATTTGAAAAAAATCATAGCCTTTACGAGTTTTTATTCAACCAGACGAGCATCAAAGCTGATATGATCAAGGAAAAATATTTCCTCCATGAAATGGATACTGCAACATTACCGCCATCCACCTTACTGTTGTATGGAGAAACATCAAACTGTAAACCAACGGGGGAATGGCTGCAAACAAAAATATCTGGCGCTCAACTTGAACTCATTCCGGGAGATCACAATATTCCCATACAAGAACCTACACAGATAGCTGAAACTATCGTTGATTTTTTATCTAACCCTTTATTACAAAACCATGGCTAAATTTGTGTTTGTTGTCCCCCCACTGACAGGTCATGTCAATCCGACGTTGAGCATTGGTGCTGAACTATTGGAAAGAGGACATGAGGTGGCCTGGATCAGTCTCGACAAAAACTTAACTGATAAACTTCCAGCTGGCGGAAAGCTTTTGCTTATTCAATATGACCAGACGGATGAAGAAAAAAAAGAAAGTGAACAGTACCTCGATATCATTTCAAAAAAGATCGTCTATGGTATTGATAGCATCAAGTTTCTTTATGAAGATGTACTTATCCCTTTAAATAGACATTGTTATAAAGGTATCCTTACCTTATTAGAAACATTTGCACCTGATCTCGTGATTGGTGACCATCAATTATTTGCGGCATCCATCGCTGCAAAAAAACTGGGGCTCCGCTATGCGACTACTGTCACGGCTCCCGCAGCAATTAAAATTGTCAGTGAACTCCCAAAGGTACACGAATGGGAAGAAAAGCAGATCGTTGCTTTACAACAGGAACTCGGTGTCGCTGGAAATAAATCTTTGGATTGCTCGGATTTGCTTACGCTTGTCTTGACATCCCGTTATTTCTTTGGTGAGATGGATCTCAGCTCAAACTATCAGTTCACAGGACCTGTCCTGGCCGAACGTCGGGTATCGGCTGAATTTGACTGGGATAAACTGCATGCGAGTAATCGAAAAAAAATCCTGGTCAGTATTGGTACTACCTTTGATCACGACCATAAGAAAGCGTTTTTCCAAAAGGTTATCGATGCATTTGCGGGAGAGGAGCTGACTGTCGTCGTTGTTTCAGATCCGCAGCTATTTGATGCCTGGCCTGAAAACTTCATGGTTTATCAACAAATCCCGCAATTGGATCTGTTACCACATCTGGATGCTGTTGTATGCCATGGTGGACATAACACGGTTTCCGAAACTCTTTCACAGGGTCTGCCACTTGTGGTCATCCCGATCGCTTACGACCAGTCACATGTCGCGGGTCGCGTAGTCCGTACCGGTGCCGGTGAACGACTGAATTTCAATCGCTTTAAAGCACATCATTTAAAAGATAGTGTCCATACCATCTTGAATAATCCAACCTATCGTGAAGCTGCACATACCGTACGTCAATCTTTTGTCGATGCGGGTGGCACGAAAACCGCTGCAGATCTCTTGGAACAAACTACCGCTCCTATCGCTTCAAGAGCGGATGTACCGGCTAAGTTCCTCTTTGTTGTTCCACCATTTTTTGGACATATCAGCCCAACATTAAGTGTAGGTGCAAGCCTCCTTGCCCGCGGGCATGAAGTCCGGTGGTTTGGCATAACGCCTCTAGCTGATCATCATATCCCTGCAGGTGGAAATTATATCTATCCTGAAGCGGATCTGCTACCTTTTCAGGAGGAACTCCAACAGCTATTGAAACGTCAGGATGATGGCCCCTCCTGTTCGGGCCCCGAAGTCATGAAACTGGCGCTGGAAGAAACCTATGTCCCGATCGCGAAAATGATGATGCCGGGATTGGAACGTCTTCTCGGCCAATGGCAACCTGATGTGATCGTAAACGACTGCATCACCTTTGGAGGTGCACTATTTGCACATAAACATCAGATCCCTTGTGTGACAACAACTCCCGTTCCACCGGATGTCATGGGTGACACGGAGAAAAGTGCTCCTAAGATATTTGAGTGGCAGCAAAATCTGATCAAAGACCTTCAAAAGTCCGTGGGAATTTATGATGAAGGAATCTTTATACACTCCCATCAGCTCAACCTGATATTTACGTCACAAGCTTTTGCCGGTTTTGAAACGGTACCGCCACACATGAAATTTGTCGGACCGGTCAAAGGTCGTCCAAACAATACCCCTTTTGACTGGGAACGTTTGGCCGCCAGCACTACTCCAAAAGTATTTGTATCCTTAGGTACACTACTCGTGGATATTCGAAAAGCATTTTTCGGTAAACTGATCGAGGCCTTTGCCGATCAACCGGTGACAATTATTGCTGCTACCCCACCGGAAATATTTGAAGAATGGCCTTCCAATTTTATTGTGAGTGGCTTTGTTCCCCAATCCGCTTTGATGCCACACATGGATATGGTTATTTGCCATGGGGGCTTCAATACGGTGAACGACACCTTTACCAATGGTTTGCCCATGCTGATCACACCCATCGCCTATGATCATTTTCATACAGCCAAACTTATTGAGCAGGCGGGTTGCGGGCTTAGCATCCGATACAAACGTATGCGTATAGATGCGCTGCGGGACACTGTGTTTGAATTGTTGGAAAACCCGATCTATCGAAATGCCGCCAAGGAGGTACAGAAGACCTTTCTAACCGCTGGCGGTAACGACCAGACGGTAGCGCTATTGGAAGATTTTGTGAAACAAGAATGTTTGACATTGGCACAGGTGTAGGCGATGAAAAGAAAACTATTATTTGGTGAGCGCATGCTGTTGGGGGATGGAACTGAGCCCTTCAACGCCGTCATTCCCTTTCGGCTACGTGGTGTTTTCAGCGAAGAAGATATCAAATACGCCTTGAGCCGATTACAGGAAAAACATCCCTGGCTGCGGGCACTTATCCAACATGATCAGAAAAATACACCTTGGTTTCAAGTTCCAGAACTAACCGTATCGATTCCGATACGGTTAGTAAACCGAAAAAGTGAAGACGACTGGCAAGAGGAATCCAAAAAGGAATGGCATTCGACCTTCGATTATCAGACGAAACCTTTAATCCGATTTGTCTGGATTAAGGGAGAAGAAGTCTCAGATATGCTATTTGTTTTCCATCATTGCTTATGTGATGGTGGCTCGGCCATGGCATTATTGTATGAATTTCTAAAAGTACTGGACAATCCGGCCGCGGAAATCGGACTGGAAAATCCGATCCTTGGTATTGAGGATGTCGTACCCGAACATATCTTACAGAGTGGTAAGAAGCGATTTAAGGCAAAAACAATTGGCCGATTAGCAGCTTTAGCTATTAAATGTATTCCGGTCGGCAGAAAAGCGATTGATCGGCAGACGGACTATCTGATTCATTGGAAGTTTGACCAAGCCACCAGCAAGCAACTTATTTCTCATTGCAAGTCATTGGATGTCACGGTCAATACATTTCTGGGGGCGACGGTATTGCAGGCATTCCGGAAAGTACGTGGCACGTCAGCATTCAATAAAGTTTCCTGTCCAGTAGATATCAGGCGTTTTGCACCACAGATAAAAGATGACCATATTTTTGCTTTCGGATTAATGATTGTCATGTCTTCGAACCAGAAAATGAGCTTTTTGGATAACCTACGGTTGATGCAGGATGACGTGGAACGCAAAACAGCGAAACTCAATCCTTATATCACCATGATGGTCATGGAATCTGCCCACGATGCGCTAAAGAACTTTACCAAACTCTTAAAACGGGGCAAGTCATCCAATGACTGTATGTTTTCCAATTTGGGACGCATACAGATCCCGGACCAATATCGGGCATTCAGCCTGGAAACAATCTTCAGTCCTTCGGTCATTGGTCCTTTGGGCAATACAACGACCATGGTCACCTCTACCTTTCGCGGACAAATGGATTTCTCCTTTATGGGCAGTGAGGGTTATTTACCACAGGCGGAAGCATTGGCCATCCGCGATGAGATCATCGATCAGATCAAACAACAATTAGATTACCAGGTAGCATCATGATCGAGAGAAAACTAATGATGGTGGAACGGATCATGTATGTTGATGCCAAAACACCCTTAAACTGTGTATTTGCTGCAAAGATCAGCGGGGAGATCGTCGAAGAACATCTTCGGAATGCCCTCAACAAAATTCAGCAAAAACATCCATTGCTCCGATCGGTTATCCGTATAGAGGATGCACAGCAACCCCGATTTGCTGTCAAAGAAGATATGGAATCTATTCCACTCCATATTGTCCAACGTCAAACGGATATGGATTGGCTGACAGAGTCGGAACGGGAATGGTATCGCCCCTTTAAAGCTGACAATAAGCCGCTAGCCCAATTGGTATGGATCAAAGGTAATTCCGCTTCGGAGTTGCTTTGGGTATTACCACATTGTGTCTGTGATGGAACCAGTATCGTCACGCTGATGCGGGAGCTACTTTGCCTGTTGGATAACCCCGATAGGGAACTCGAACCTTACCAGCTCTTTGAATCGGTTAATGAATTCCTGCCGCAGGGCTTTGAGCTTCAAAAAAAATCACGTAAAGCCAAATTCTATTTGCTATTGGCAAGATTTTTCTTTTTTCTGCAACGAAAGAGCAGAAAAAGAAATTTAGGAAAAAACTATGCGATGCACTGGAAACTGGATGCAGAAACAACGGCTACCATAACCCAAGGCTGTAAAGACCAAAGCATTTCTGTCCATGCGCTCCTATGCACGGCATTTATGCAAGCCTTTCGGGAGGTGCAAGGTAAAGCTGCAAAAAATAAAGTGATCAGTCCGGTTGATATCCGGCACTTTATTCCAGAAATCAAACAGGACCACATGTTTGCTTTTGCACCAACGGTGGAGCTTTCTCTAAAAAAGGGGAATGATAATGTCGTGGATACTGCGAAAGATATCAAAACGGCGCTCACACAAAAAATAGAAAAGATGGATGCCCGGGAGCTACTCTGGATGGGTGAACAGATGCACCCGATCGTGGAGCGCATGATTTCTATGTTAAAATCGAGCCCAGGAGGACATGACGTCACACTATCCAATATGGGTAAGCTCCAGATTCCAAACGAGTACAACAACTTCACTCTGGAGACCATATACAGTCCAACAGTGGCTTTCCCCTGGTTGAATTCAAATACTTTGGTTGCAACGACGTTCAATCAACAAATGGATTTCACGTTTATGTCCAATGAAGATTTTTTACCAAAAGAAGAAGCGATTAAAATAAAAGATAAGGCGATCGCAATCATGACCTTGTCCCTATAGCACTCCACATGACGAAGTTTACGGAATCAAAGAAAATAAAAAAAACAACGCTCAAGCGCTTTTTAAGGAAGCGCGCAATTTACTATATCCTCCCAAATGTATTCTTCAATTTCCTGGTTGCCTACGCCAGCTTTCAGGAGCTGGGATATACGCACTTTTTTGCTGGCCCACAAAGCCTGGCTCGACTGACGCTGCCGATGGCGATATTTTTACCTGTTGTTCTTACAATGGATATTATCAAGCGGGTGATCGCAGCCATAGAACAGGAGTCGATCGCATTAACAGTAGACAGTGAACTGAACAGGAATAAATTTATTACCAAGCTGTGTATTATCCATGGCTTCGTAACGGGTTTATTGGTATTCCTATGTCTGCTACTAGCACAACATAATCTATCTACACACTACAAGTTAAATGCGACTGCAATGGCTATTTTAGATGCTTTACTCGCAGGTGTGTTATCGATTTTGTTCACCTACTTACCAATCAAGAAATTAAGAAAACATTTGTCTGAACCTTCGTTAGTCATACAGGAAATAGAACGAAATTAGCTTCCCCTAGTGGGAAGCCCCCCTTCTAATATTTGCTACTTAAAGTCAGTATATGTTTTTTCCGAAATGAAACTGCTGTAATGTCTTGATCTTGGGTTTTATTGACTGTTAGGATTAAACAAAAAGGGCCGTATCAAAATAGTTATTTTGATACGGCCCTTTTTCAATCGCCAAAAAATTACTGTTACTTATTGCTCAATTTCTGTAAACGCTCTTTTGCTGATGGGACGATATCATCGTCTTTTTCATAATTTTCAATCACACTTTTCAACGTACTCTTCGCCTGGAAAACATTGCCTTTACGCGCATAGGTATCTGCAAGCAATACGAAACTCTTGGCCACCCAATATTCCTGGGTCTCCCTATTGTTGATCACATCAAAAGCTGTTTCTTGGGCTTTATCGTATTCCTTGTTATCATACTGCAGTTGTCCCACACGGTATCGTGCCTCCGCGCCCACCGCCGTTTGACTCTTCAGAGCGGCCAGATTGAGCTCTTTCATGGCCGACGCTATATTCTTTTCCTTCAGAAGGGCCCTGCCACTGTATAAGTGTGCCTTGGCAATATCCTCCTCTGTTGCACCATCATAATCCTTTACAAACTGTACATATTTGGCCATCTGTTCCATATCGCCGAGTTCGAAATAACAGATCATCAGGTTGGTTACTGCGTAACCATAGTTTTTCTTGTATTCGGAATTTAGCTCCAATTTTTTGAGGTGCACAATAGCCTCGTTGTACTCCTTTAGCTCCAAATACAGTGCAGCCACCGTCAACAAGGTATTCTCCGTATATTTACTCGTCCAGTCGTTTAGGATGATATTCAGATCGTGTAGCGCTTCCTGCGGATGCCCGGTCTTGTATGAACTCACCCCACGGATGTAACGTGCATATTTTATTTGTTTGGGTTTCGGAAATTTATCAAAATAGGCGTTGATCGCTTCCACTGCTGCTCCGTATTCTCCTCTGGCAAAGAGGGATTGTGCTGCTTGGAAAGCCTGGTCATCCTGCTCCGCAGGGCTCAAATTACCGACATTGGAACCGATCGCATAGCGGATATAGCTTGTGGCATCGCCCTGGTCGAGGTAGATGTTTTCAATGAAACGCATTGCCTGTTCAGCCTCCGCAGTTCGGGCATATTTCTCCACCACCTGTTGGAAGGTAGCTTTGGCCGGTTCGGGTTCATCATTATTGTACTGCACGAGTCCAATGGTCATCAGCGCACGCGGGACATAGCTGCTCCGCGGATACTTCTCGATCATCCCTTGCAGTCCTTTGAGCGCGTTCTCATAATCGCCCATCGTGAAATAGGTGTAAGGAATCTCAAAGGCCGCGTCATCGGCATAGTTGGAAGATGGATATTGTTTCAGAACAGACCGCAAGGTGCTAAGCTTGGTTTCATTGTCGCCCTGTAGGCCAAAGATCACACCACGCTGGAAGTAGGCATAGTCCTGATTGGGCGCTTTGCCGTTGATCAATTTATCATAGTAGCTGTTGGCCCGGCCGTAATCGCGCAGACACAGATACGAATCGCCCAGACGTGCGATCACGTCATACCGTATATTTTCATCCACCGTACTTCCGCCGGCTTTCAGAAAGCGTTCAAAATAATCGGCAGCCAGTGCGAAACGATTATTTCGGTAGGCCGCATAAGCCAGCCCGTAATTGGCATAATTATAGACCTCGTTATTTCGTGCCGCAGGCAAGCTCAGAAACTGGGAGAAATTTTCCACGGCCTCCCCGAATTTGCGCACTTCATACATCGCCTCCGCTTTCCAATAGGTAGCCAGGGCCGCCATTTCTGCATTGATCGGGAATTTTTCCGAACGCATAAACATGGAGATGCTATTTTCGAAAGCACGCTCGTTATAAAATTCCAGTCCACGGTAGTAGGTTACCTTTTGATAGATTGCATCGACCTCCCGGCCCCGCTTCTTCAGCGACTCCAGTAGGCTAACCCCAGCATGGAAGTTGGTCGTCCCGCGCAAGATTTCAGCTGATAGTGATTCCGGGCTTTCCTGTCTTTTTGCTCCCGGATCAACAGGTTTTTCTTCCTGTGCTATATATTTCTCGAGGACTTTTTGTGCAGCTTGGGTGGAGTCCATGGCAAGAAGGACCTTGGCGTAATTAAATAGTGCATCGGCTTTCACTTGCCGATCGAGATCCAGTTTCGTCGCTTTGACGAAGGCATTTCGCGCCGCCTGCTTGTCGCCCGTTTCCAGGGCGATATGGCCCAAGGTCATGATCGCTCCTTGAAAAAAGGCATCAGAAGGTTTCATCGATTCCATCATACCGCTCGCTCTCTTGTATTCGCCGGCACCATAGGCCAGATAGCTGATGCGGTAATTGTCGATATTGCTTTGCGAAGCGTCCGGATGACGTTTCATCAACTCATGGTAATATGCTTGTTTGTATTTTTGTTGCGCCAAATAGGTACTGGTGGCGATCTGGCGCAGCTCCGTCTCGATCTCATCGCGGTTGATAAGCTTCATATTCGGGCTCCGTCGCACCTTGACGGCATCGGCCAGCATCGGTCGGTAGTCGCGTACAACATCGATGGAATCCATTGTTTGAACTTGCCCTTCAATACCTTTTTGATTATGTTGGCCCTTTTCTTTCTGCTGTTTCTCCACTTCTTGCGCATAGCCGGTAACCAGCAAAGCTGAAAGTACCCCGGTAAACAGGTATTTCAGGTAATTGTCGCCGATTCTTTCTTTCAATATCATTGTTTGTTCTTATTTCTGAGTTTTTTCAACCTTTCCTTTGCCGAGGAGACAATAGTTTAATCTTTCACTAATTAGATAGTCAAAACTAAAGAATTCCGACCAAATTAGGTAAATTGTCAGGAAAAAATCCACCTCGTTTCCACGATACCCAACTCCTTTGCTCGCTATCGGCAAAGAATTGACACAATAATGGAGCCAAGAAGAGAAATAAATAGGAGGTGATCCCCTAAGAAGTTGCAGGATCTCATCCCACATAGAAACAAAAAAAGCCCTAACTTTCGTTAGAGCTTTTTAGTCGGGGTGGCAGGATTCGAACCTACGACCTCCACATCCCAAATGTGGCGCGATACCGGGCTACGCTACACCCCGAAAAGGTATCACCTTTGTTTTGTGTGGCACAAATATCGAATCAATTTTTCAATTTGTCAAGACCTAAACTCATTTTTCACACTAAACCACTGATTAATTGCATAATATTTTTATCAGTTACATTTTAAATCCCCATTATCAAGGTCAAAAACGCGGTCAATTGGCATTATATAGGAATATTTAAAATAACTTTAGATTATCCATTTCATTTTCATATCTTTGCATCCGATTTGACTGTCGGTCGATAGTTTTTTCAAAAAGTATTTTCATATTCAAAAAATAAGTCGTAATATTGCATTCCGATTTTTACAGGATATAAATCGTTAATAATTACTCGAAATCATGGATTTAGTAAAATTTGTAGAAGAACAAGCGGTAGTAAGAAATGAAATTCCCGCTTTCAAAGCCGGAGATACCATCAGCGTTCATTATAAAATTCGCGAAGGAAATAAAGAGCGTGTGCAGGTGTACCAAGGTGTAGTAATCCAATTAAACAGCGAAGGTGCTAACGCTACTTTTACCGTTCGTAAAATCTCTAACGGTGTAGGTGTTGAACGTATTTTCCCTGTAAACTCACCAAACATTGAAAAAATTGTAGTAAACAGCTACGGTAAAGTTCGTCGCGCTAAATTATTCTATTTACGTGGCCTTACTGGTAAAGCTGCTCGTATTAAATCGAAAAGAATCTAATTACGACTACCTCGGCATAAAAAAAGGCTTTGATAAAATTCAAAGCCTTTTTTTATTTCATATCCCTTCAACCACTTCCTTTCCGGAACAACTATACGGCCTCCCGGATCACTTGAATAGGAATAGCAGAACCCATGTAATAAAATTAAGACAATTGAACCTCTTTTCTCAAAAAGAATCACACCTCTTTGTCTAGCTAAAACATTTTACTTACTTTTAGCGCTGCCAATCTTTCCCTGTGTAAAGATCAGTGGGACTCTAAAACTTTATATAAACAGTGCAAGGATTGCACGCATAGAAATTTCTTGGCGGCTAATAGACATACAATATTTTGATGAAAACTGTTTTTTTTATACTTGCTCTTACTTTACAGACGACAACCATTTTTGCGCAGCGAAATGTAGGTGATTTTCTCCAACTACAGTCTAAGCCCGAGACTTACTATGTCCAAAAAGCTCAAACTCCCATCAAAATTGATGGTAAAGATGACGAAATATCCTGGGAAAAAGCACCATGGACAAACGCATTCAAAGATATCGAAGGCACAAGTAAACCTACCCCATCATTTGACACTCGTGTTAAAATGCTTTGGGACAATGAAAACCTCTACCTCTTTGCTAAATTGGAAGAACCTCATATCAATGGCTATCTTAGACAGAAAGACACCATTATTTATCATGACAATGATTTTGAGGTATTTTTAAAACCCAATCTCCAATCTCCGGAATATATTGAAATTGAAGTCAATGCACTGAACACCATCATGGACCTTCTGATGACCAAACCTTATCGTTTTGGTGGAAAAGCTAATTTAAACTGGGATACCAAAGATATCCAGAGTGCTGTATACCATGCTGGAACAATAAATAATCCAACCGATAAAGATAATTTTTGGACCGTCGAAATGAAGATTCCGGTCAAAAGTCTAAAATACTTTGGTGAAGGAAATCAAATCAAGGCAAATGAAGTGTGGAAGATAAATTTCTCCCGCGTACAATGGCACTATGATGTCAATGGAAAAGGTTATATCAAAAGAAAGGATAATACGGGTAAGCCCCTTGCGGAAGAAAACTGGGTATGGTCGCCCATCGGTCTGATCAACATGCATTATCCCGAACGATGGGGACATATCAAATTTGTAGATCAGGATAGTAAACATTCCATGGATGATCAATTTTTGGCCTTAGAAAAAACAGCTTGGAATATTTTTTACCTGCAACAGATTTACGGAAATACGAATAAGCGCTATGCAACATCTCTTGATGAATTGAGCCAATTATATCCTGAAATCATTACTATTAGCAAGCATTATCAACTTGTCTTTTCCAATGCAAATAAATTCTATCGCATTGAGATTAAGTCAAAATCGCAGCCCAATTTAAAGGCTACAATCGATAATCAGGGCAACATCTATTTTTAATTTATTTATTCAGTCGATCTTCAATTATAATATTGAATAAAAATTTGCTATCTTTGTATCCCGTACATAGAGCAACTATTATTGGTCATTTTGACCACATAAAATTGAAAATCCTTTAATTGTTATGACTAAATATATTTTTGTTACGGGCGGCGTTACTTCGTCGTTAGGGAAAGGTATTATTGCAGCCTCCCTTGCTAAACTTCTCCAGGCACGTGGCTACAAAGTGACCATTCAAAAATTCGATCCTTACATTAACATTGACCCAGGAACCTTGAATCCGTATGAGCATGGTGAATGTTATGTTACTGAAGATGGAGCGGAAACGGACCTTGATCTGGGCCACTACGAGCGTTTCTTGAACGTCCCTACCTCACAAGCGAATAATGTAACAACTGGTCGTATCTACCAACACGTTATCCAACAAGAGCGTGAAGGTGCATATTTAGGAAAAACAGTTCAGGTAATTCCACATATCACCGATGAGATCAAACGCCGCATGCAGCTTTTGGGTGAATCAAATGAATATGATATTATTATCACCGAACTTGGCGGAACTGTAGGCGATATCGAATCTCTTCCATTCGTTGAGGCTGTAAGGCAATTGCGTTGGGAACTGGGAGCAAATAACTCATTGGTTATCCACTTAACTTTAGTTCCTTATTTGGCCGCAGCTGGTGAACTTAAAACCAAACCGACACAGCACTCTGTCAAAACATTGCTGGAATATGGTGTACAGCCTGATATCCTTGTATGCCGTACAGAGCACAAATTATCACAGGAAATCCGTAAAAAATTAGCACAATTCTGTAACGTTAACATCAATGCTGTTGTCGAATCTATCGATGCCTCGACAATCTATGATGTTCCTTTACTTATGTTGAAAGAGAATCTGGATAAAACCGCGTTAACGAAGCTAAAACTTTCCAACAAAAACGAACCGGATCTAGAAAACTGGAAAAACTTCCTCGGCAAGCTCAAAAACCCAACAAGTGAGGTTTGCATCGCTTTAGTTGGAAAATATGTTGAACTTCCTGACGCATATAAGTCCATTATCGAAGGTTTTATACATGCCGGTGCAACAAACGAATGCAAGGTGAAGGTAAGCTATATTGCTGCTGAAAGTGTTACCAAAGAAAATGTTGCTGAAAAACTAAAAGGCATGGATGGTGTGTTGGTAGCCCCTGGATTTGGCGAACGTGGTCTGGATGGAAAATTAAATGCAATCAAATATGTGCGCGAAAACAATATTCCTTTCTTTGGTATCTGTTTGGGTATGCAATGCTCCGTCATCGAATTCGGAAGAAATGTATTGGGGTTGAAAGATGCCAATAGTTTCGAAATGGATGCAAATACCAGCAACCCGGTCATCAATCTGATGGAGGAACAAAAAAATATCACGAATATGGGTGGTACCATGCGCTTAGGTGCCTACGATTGTGAAATTAAAAAAGGAACAAAAGCCTTTGCGATTTATGGAAAAACAAAAATTTCCGAAAGACACCGTCACCGTTATGAATTTAACAATGACTATTTAAAACAATATGAAGCAGCAGGAATGATCGCTTCGGGATTCAATCCGGAGACTGGATTAGTTGAAATTGTCGAATTGAAAAACCATCCATTTTTCGTTGCAGGACAATTTCATCCAGAATTAAAGTCAACTGTTGCAAATCCTCACCCACTTTTTGTTAGCTTTGTAGCCGCTGCTTTGGCCAACAAGAAATCAAAGTAGTATTAGAAGGATAAAATTAATTAAGTTTAATTATTAAAGATGGATAGAAATACCCTAATTGGTTTGGTCCTGATGTTTGCCATCATCACTGGTTCATTTTACCTGATGAAGCCTTCAGAATCAGAAATCAAACAAGAACAAGCGCGACAAGAGGCAAAAGCCCAGACAGCAAAAGGACTGCCTGTAACAAGTGACTCTATCGCGAAAGCTAAAACAGCACAAACAGCAGTGATTGCAGATTCAGCTGAACTGAAAAAACCTTTTGGTGCGTCAAAATTTGGAACTGAAAAAATCATTACCCTTGAAAATGATGCTATCATTGCTAAAATCAGTACAAAAGGTGGTAAAGTGAAATCGGTCGAATTAAAAGGCGAAAAGAATTTCAATGGAAAACCTTTGATGCTTTTCGAAGGTGAGGACAATAAGTTTGGTTTCCAGTTCAATGCTGCGGGACAAAACATCTCCACCAACGATTTATTCTTTAACACAGAATCTTCTGATATCCAAGTTTCGGGTGAAGGTAAACAATCGGTAAAATTCAAATTGAATTACAGTGCTGATCAATATATTGAATATGTATATTCTATCGCTGGAAAAGGTTACAACGTAGCTCTAGATGTTAATACAAAAGGTATTCAAAACCTGATCCCGCAGAGTCAAAAAACATTGACATTGAACTGGAATACTGTTCTAAGACAAAAAGAGCAGAATATTGAATCTGAAAGACAAAAATCTACCCTTTATTACCAAGAAGATAATAAAGTAGACCATTTATCTGAATCGAAGGACGATGATGAAGCACTGGAAAAGAAAGTGCAATGGATTGCTTTCAAACAACATTATTTTTCAAATATCCTAAATGCTAAAAATGGATTCGTTAATGCGAAAATCGATGTAAAGCATGCAACGGAAGGTGATGTGGTGAAATTTTACAACACTAATGCTGAATTGGCTTTTGACAACCATAAAGACAACAATTATTCGTTGAATTTCTTTTTCGGGCCAAACCAATACAATGTACTGAAAGCAGAAGGCAATGATTACCAATCCATCATCAATATGGGCTGGGGTCCTATGCGCTGGATCAATCAATGGATCACCGTGCCAGCATTTAACTTCTTGGATGGTTTCCATATGAGCTATGGTATCGTCATCTTGTTACTTACATTATTGTTAAAACTGGTTCTTTCGCCAATGACTTACAAGTCATATGTATCTATGGCTAAAATGCGGGTATTGAAACCACAATTGGATGAGATCAAGGCAAAAGTCGGTGAAGACAATCAGATGTTGATGCAACAGGAGCAGATGAAGCTGTATAAACAGGTCGGCGTGAATCCACTCGGAGGCTGTCTACCTCTTGTGCTGCAAATGCCATTTACAATTGCTTTCTTCTATTTCTTTCCAAATTTATTTGAATTGAGAGGACAGAGCTTCTTGTTTATGAAGGATATGTCAACCTATGATACCTTGTTTACATTTGCACCTATTTTTGGATCATTCAACCACATCTCTTTGATGTGTATCTTGATGACCCTGACAACATTGTTGACCACTTGGTATAACAATGCTACATCGGGCGCAACTGGTCAAATGAAATACATGGGTTATATCATGCCTTTAATTTTCTTCTTTGTCCTAAACAGTTTCCCTGCAGGTCTGAACTATTACTACTTCCTAAGTGCGTTGTTTACATTCTTGACGCAATTGGTTATTCGCACAATGGTAAATGATGATAAGATCTTAGCTAAACTGGAAGAAAATAAAAAGAATCCAAAAGTTGATAAAAAATCTAGCTTCCAGTCTAAAATGGAAGAAATGATGCGAGCTCAACAACAAGCTCAACAAAACAAAAATAAATAGTATTATTTATATAACTGATAAAGAAGGCTTCCCGATAGGAAGCCTTCTTTTGTTAATAGTCTTTTGTAGCACTTTGTAAAACCAAACGTTAGAAATGATGTTTTATATAAAAATTTAAAAGATGAGATTTAGAAACATTGTGGTATTGATGATGGCTGTCCTTGCTTTGGCGAGCTGTTCAGCATTAAAAAAGAATTCAGGCAAACCGGATTCGGATAATGCATCCGCTACCATTATTGGAAAAAAATGGCAATTAATTGAAATCGGCGGAAAGGCTGTTTCCGAACAGGTCAACGGTCGGGTTCCTTTTCTCAAACTGGAGGAAAAAAGTTATAGCGCCAATGGTGGTTGCAACGGAATAGGTGGCGAACTGACCTTTTCAACCAATGGAAAAATTAAGTTTGCGCAAGGGATGTCAACGATGATGGCTTGCCCTGACATGTCGATTGAGCAAGCTTTATCTAAGGCATTAATCACAGCAGACAACTACAGCCTAAATAATGGTATTCTAAGTTTAAATAAAGCAAAGATGGCTCCTTTGGCAAAATTTAAGTTAATGGAGGAAAAGCAAAATTTAAGTGGAACCTGGGAGCTTGATTACATCTCTGGACCACGTATCGCTTTTGAGGGCCTGTATCCCAATCGCAAACCAACGATAACATTTAACATACAGGATGGAAAGATAAATGGTAACAGCAGTTGCAACAATTACAATGCTACATTTAAGACGAACGATCACCAAATTAGCTTTGGCCCTATCATGTCTACGAAAATGGCCTGCGAAGGCAATGGTGAAGCAACCTTCTTTTCCACATTAGAAAAAATAAACACCTATGATATCAATGAAAATACACTGACCTTTATCATGGGCGATATTGCCATGATGAGATTTCAGCGCAAGTAAAACATAAAAAAGGATAGGGTTTTGGGATCACCAAAACCCTATCCTTTTTCTATATCGATTATTATCTGTACTAAATTAATTTCGGACACAAGCTTTAGACAAAAGCACTAAATCCTGTGATACTTCTTCCAACAATCAAAGAATTGATTTCCTTAGTACCTTCATAAGAATAAATCGCCTCAGCATCTGCAAGGAATCTAGCGACATTATACTCCAGCAAGATACCATTTCCGCCCATGACTTCCCTCGCCTTGGACACAATATCTCTTGTCCGTAAAGAACAAAACACTTTTGCCAGTGAAGCATGTTCATCCCTTAGTTGTCCAGCATCTTGCAGTTCAGATAATCGAAAGACTAACGTTTGCATTGCCGTTAGATTCGATAGCATTTCAACCAAATGATTTTGAATCAACTGAAATGATGCAATAGGCTTGCCGAACTGTTTTCTTTTGCGTGTATAATCCAAGGCATTTTCATAGGCTCCTCGTGCGCAGCCCACAGCCATCCATGCAACCCCCGCTCTCGTCATTTGAAGGACTTTACCTGTATCTTTGAAAGAATTCGCATTTTGCAAACGATCTGTTTCGGGGATGATACAGTTGTCTAATGTAATCAATCCATTTTGCACAATCCGCAAAGCCATTTTATCTTTGATCTTTTCAACCGAGAACCCAGGATTATCTTTACGCACAATAAAACCTTTTACTTCTCCATCATCAAGATCCCTGGCCCAGACAATTGTAATATCAGAAAAGGTGGAATTTCCGATCCATTTCTTCTGACCATTTAAAATCCAACCTTCAGCAGTCTTCTTACAGGTGGTTGTCAATCCGCCCGCTGCTCCGGAACCAACTTCCGGTTCGGTTAGACCAAAAGCACCGATCACCTCCATCTTTTGCATCCTTGGCAACCATTCCTGTTTCTGTTCCTCCGATCCACAGATATAAATCGACCCCATGGCCAAACCACTCTGTACACCAAAGAAAGTAGCAACGGATGCATCTACCCGAGCAATCTCTGCAGCAATGATACCTTCCATCAGCGAACTTCCTCCCGTACACCCGTAGCCCTCATAAGTATATCCACATATATTTAAAGCAGCTAACTTGGGGACTATTTCAAAAGGGAATTCATCTCTTAACCAATATTTATTGACGATAGGCTTCACTTCAACCTCCATAAACTCACGCACCTTCAACTGGAGTTCGCGATCTGACCCATTCAATTTGCTGTCCATATCATAGAAATCCCCATTGATAGGTGGTAATTCCTTTTTTTCTTTCCCTGGATTTAGCATTTTCATTAAACCATGAAGCTGTTTATCATCCATTTTCGAGACCGCATCCATGACAGCACCTAGGTCTACTTTTTTCGAGATTTCCTCCAATTTGCCAAAGTCAATTGATTTTGCCAAATCCATTATATTCTTAACTTTATCAAACATAATCGCAATTTCTTTTTTACAGGGTTTCCTCTTAAAATAATAAAAATATTTGAAAATTGTTTGTGTAGCCCACGATACTCCAATCTATTCAAGCCTGTTTTCCCCGTACTATAGCTATCTAAACAGTTTTATCTATCAAATCGTTTGCGCCTATTTTTAATTTCTTCTATTAAATGGACCATCTCGCTCAGTAAAATGGCAGCAAACAAAGAAAATAAACAACTGATTTAAAGTACATTATACACAATTAAAAAAAATGTATTTTTTTTGGGTTACCTTTTGGGGTTCCGTGTATTAAGAGATGAAAAAGAAAATATTTCAATTTAAATTAGAAAATTAGAAAATGAAAAACGCATTAAAATTCGGTTTCTTAGGTTTAGCTTTAACTGTAGCTTTCGCATCTTGTAACAACACTGAGAAAAAAGCTGAAGGTGCTACTGATTCAGCATCTGCTTTAGTTGATTCTGCTGCTAACACTTTGGATTCAGCTGCTAATAAAATTGATTCAGCTGCTCAAAAAGTTGATTCAGCTGCTTCAAAAGTTGATACTGCTGCTAAAAAATAATTTTAGAAGCTGAATAACGCATTTGGAGAGGCTTTTCGCAAGAGAAGCCTCTCTTTTTTTAAAAAATATTGGGCAGCAGGGTTACCTTTTCAATTTACCTGTATTAAGTCTTAAATAACAAGATTTAGAAATTACTTTTAATTTTAATAAAATGAAAAACGCATTCAAATTAGGTTTCTTAGGATTGGCTTTAACTGTAGCCTTCGCTTCATGTGGTGAAACTGGTAAAAAATCAACTGATGCAGTTGATTCAGCATCTGCTTTAGTTGATTCTGCTGCTAACACGTTGGATTCAGCTGCTAACAAAATTGATTCAGCTGCTCAAAAAGTTGATTCAGCTGCTTCTAAAGTTGATACTGCTGCTAAAAAATAATTCTTCGAAACAGAATTTCAACCAGTATAGAAATGCCTCCTCAATAAGGAGGCATTTTTTTATATCTCACCCAATTAAATTGCTAAGCTCCAAGCATTTTTTTACCTTTGCCAAAAATCATTCAATCTATGGCTTTATCATCCTTAACAGCAGTCACGCCTATTGACGGACGCTATTACAATAACACCAATGAACTTTCGGCTTTTTTCTCCGAATTTGCTTTAATAAAATATCGAGTTCGTGTTGAAGTTGAATATTTTATCGCATTAAGTGAATCGGGTATCGCTCAATTGCAGCATTTTGACAACACATTGAACGAAAAATTGCGAGATATCTACCGTAACTTTTCCGAAGAAGATGCAATCTGGATCAAAAACACTGAAAAAGTTACCAATCATGATGTTAAAGCCGTTGAATATTTTTTAAAAGATCAATTTGAAAAACTAGGACTACAGGATCATCTTGAATTTATTCACTTTGGTCTGACTTCTCAAGACATCAACAACACCGCTATCCCTCTTTCATGGAAAGAGGCAATCAAAGAAAGTTATACACCGATCATTGAAGAATTGCTGCATGAGCTAAAGTCTTTGGCAACCTCTTGGTCGGCCATTCCAATGCTTGCCCGTACACACGGACAACCAGCATCTCCAACTCGTCTAGGTAAAGAACTCTATGTCTTTATCGAGCGTATCGAACGTCAGTTACAACTTTTACATACCGTACCTTATTCAGCTAAGTTTGGTGGGGCAACAGGTAATTTCAATGCTCATCACGTGGCCTATCCAGAGACCAACTGGGTTGCCTTCGGTAATAATTTCGTTAATAATATTCTAGGATTGGATCGTTCACAAACCACGACCCAAATTGAACATTATGACAACTTTGCTGCAAGTTGTGATGCATTAAAGCGAATCAATAACATCATCATTGACTTATGCCGTGATGTATGGACTTACATCTCCATGGAATACTTTAAGCAGAAAATCACTGCTGGTCAGATCGGATCTTCTGCAATGCCACACAAAGTCAATCCTATTGATTTTGAAAACGCAGAAGGAAATTTAGGGATTGCCAATGCGATATTCGAACATTTAGCCGCTAAATTACCTATTTCACGTCTTCAAAGGGATCTTACAGATTCGACTGTATTACGTAATATCGGCGTTCCATTTGCACATACCCTAATTGCTTTCAAATCGACATTGCGAGGTTTACGTAAGTTGATCTTAAATGAACAGGCGCTTGCGAATGATCTTGAAAATAACTGGGCAGTTGTTGCTGAAGCGTTACAAACGATCTTGCGCAGAGAAGGCTATCCAAAACCTTACGAAGCATTAAAAGATCTAACACGTACCAATACGCATGTGACCAAAGAGACCATTGCAACGTTTGTAGATAATCTCAACGTATCTGAAGAGGTAAAAGCGGAATTAAAGGCAATCAGCCCTTCTAATTACACAGGTGTCACTTTATAAGCTTTGACTTATAGATGACCTTAACAACGCTTGTTTTGATCTATCTTTGTTTGGAATAAAAATAAAATTTAAATGGCTACTATCAACGTATATACAGAATCTACTCCCAATCCTTCAACTATGAAGTTTTTGGTCAATAAGTTATTGATCAATGGTAGTGTGGATTTCCCAAATAAAGAAGCTGCACAAGATTCACCTTTCGCGCTGGAATTATTCAAATTCAATTTCGTAAACGGTGTATTTTTTGCAAGCAATTTTGTTACCATTACCAAAACAGAAGATGCGGAATGGGAAGATATCGAAGCCTTATTGAAAGACTTCGTAAAAGGTGCTGTAGAATCTGAGCTTGCGGTGAAAGCTGTGCATCATGATACGGAAGTAAACTTTGAAGGAACAGAAACAGAAGTGAAAATACAACAAGTATTACATGATTATGTAAGACCTGCTGTTGAACAAGATGGTGGTGCTATTCATTACAAATCTTTCAACGAAGGTATTGTAACTGTTGAGCTAAAAGGCTCTTGTAGTGGCTGCCCTTCATCAACGATCACCTTAAAAGCTGGTATCGAAGGTTTATTGAAGCGTATGGTCCCAGGTGTGACAGAAGTTGTTGCCGAAGCAATGTAATCATAGATAACATAAGAATTTTTAAAAGGATTCAGCAATATGAAATTTTGCTGAATCCTTTTTTATAGCTAATTGTATCTAGTATGCCCTAATAGGGGATTTATTTTTTGCACAAACAGGTGCTGTGAGCATCACTCTTTAGTCACATCGAATGAATCTTTCAATGGTAGATTAGCAGATGAATTTCCAATAAAGATTTCAAATTTCCCAGGCTCTACAGTCCATTTATTGTATTGATCCAACAACTCAAGATGCGCCGGTAAAATTGAAAACTGGACAGACTTTTTCTCACCGGGATTCAATTCGATTTTTTCGAAACCACGCAGATCCATCTCGTAAGTTGTTACAGAAGAAACAACATCCTTGATATAAAGTTGAACGACCTCTGCTCCTTTTCTTTTTCCGATATTCTGTACATCCACTGTAACTGTCAGCGAGTCTGTCGGTCGAATTTGCTTTTTATTCAGACGCAAATTTGAAAATTGAAAATCAGTATAACTTAAGCCATAGCCAAAAGGATAAAGAAATCCAACAACGCGACTATTTCCCCAGCCATTGGGACCAACACCGGGTTGTCCCGCTTGTGCCGCAGGCTTGGTCGGGAAATTCATTTCGATCTGTCCAACAGATTTAGGAAATGAAATCGGAAGCTTTCCGCTCGGATTATACTCACCAAATAACATATCTGCTACAACGTGTCCAGATTGACCACTTAGAAACCAAGTTTCGACAATAGCAGGTAAGTATTTATTTTCCCAATTGACAGACAATGGACGTCCATTAACGAGTACCAGAACGATAGGTTTTCCTGTTTCTTTTAACTTCATTAGGTAATCACGTTGTTTACCTGGTAGATTGAGATCTGAGCGAGACCGGCTTTCTCCAACTTCACGTTCCGATTCTCCCATGACAGCAATAATCAAATCAGACTCATTCCCTAGGCGTACACCTTCGGTCATGCTTTCGATTTCCTCTTTAGACAGATCTGTTGGGATAATTTCACTTTCGGGCCAGTTCTTATCGACAACATCCACCCCTTTCGAGTAGTTTACTTGGACTGCTTTCCCTTTAGCATATTCGATAATGCCATCTTTAATAGTTGTAATTGGATTATTGGATGGCCCATAACGACTTGTTGTATAATTTGTTGCTTCGGCCATAGGGCCCGTCACCAAAATCCGCTTATACTTATTGACATCTATCGGTAATAGCTGCTGCTCATTCTTAAGCAAAACAATGGATTCTCTATTCACTTGTAGGGAAATATCCTCATCTGCCTGTGTATGGATTTTCTTGTCCGCCAATGTTGTGTTGTCGACAAGCGGATGATCAAATAATCCTAACTTAAACTTGACAGTCAATACTTCCCGAACACGTTGATCCAATACATTCATATCAAGCCCGCCTTCGTTGATAAGTTCCATCAATGGTGTCAGATATGTACTCGGTGGATCGAAATTCGTCCGGACATTGAGTCCTCCCGCTAACGCTTGTCGTATTGCATCTTTATAGTCTACAGCAACATGATGTTTACTGTTGATAAACTCCAGCGCCTCACTATCCGAAACTATATATCCTTCAAATCCATAATCCTTCCGTAGCAAATCTTGCAGAAAATATTTACTTGACGAGACCGGTACACCATCATAGTCATTGTAACTACTCATAATACCCATTGGTTTAGCCTCTTTGACAACCCGTTTAAATGGATATAAATGAAGTTCATGCATTTCACGAAAACCAACATGTGGATCTGTCCTTGCATTTCCATCTCGCCCTCCCTTAGGTACTGAATAAACGGCATAATGTTTCAATGTTGACGCAACACCATTTTGCTGAATACCCAAGACAGCCTGTTTACCCATTTCTGCGATATGAAAGGGATTTTCACCATAAGTTTCCACAACACGTCCCCATCTTGGATCTCGGGAGACATCTAGAATCGGGGCATAGACATTGGTATATCCTAAATATTTCGCTTCTCGCCCCACTATTTCACCTGCACCCCGCACCAATTTGGTATTCCAGGTGCTTCCAATATTAATCGGAGCCGGTAGTGGCGTCGCCCGATCATGGTTGAGACCGTGTATTCCCTCATTAGTAAAATCAACTGGAATACCTAGCCGGGTATGTTCGATAAACCACTTTTGTACATTATTCAATGCAACAGCATGGCGGCTGAAGGGATAAGAAAAAGAGCTTTTTGCGGACTTATTATAGGCAAGACTATTTAACATCTCGTCTATGTTGGCTAATCCATGTTTCCAAATCTCATTGTCCCAGGCAGCTGTAGGTTGTTCATCCTTCAATACTCTTCCATAACCATAGAGTGTGACGGTTTGATTGGCCTTTTCCTGCGTCGTCATCTGGCTCAACAGATCCTCCACTCGACTTACTACGGATTGTTTGGGATCTTCATAGATATCCTTTTTACCATTTTTGTTGAAGTCAATCCAATCTTTATGGTAAACGGGTTTATCCTGAGCAAAAGAATAGAAGTGTAGTACGGAAAATGTCGCAACAAACAGAAAACGTTTAGATTGATTAGGCATCATCTTGAAAATTGTGGGTTTTATAATTAAAAGCAAGGTACAAAAAAAGTTAACATGAAAAGGTCTAAAATTGAAATGGTATCCGTTCGCAAGCTAAGGACCTATTTAACCAAATAGCTATGCGTATCACCATAAAGCCCATACTAAATAAAGAAATTCACTTTTTAACAAGCATCTAGCTTAAAAATAGTTAACTTTACGACCAATTGTGAAACCAACAAAAAAAATGAGTGCAGATATTAACAAACTAGAACAAATTGCATCACAAGTAAGACGTGATATCGTACGTATGGTACACGCTTGTCAATCAGGACACCCAGGTGGTTCTTTAGGTTGTACAGATTACTTTGTGGCGCTTTATTTCAATGCAATGAAACGTAATCCTTCCTTTGATATGGACGGAAAAGGAGAGGATTTATTCTTCTTGTCAAACGGACACATTTCACCTGTATTTTACAGTACATTGGCACATGCGGGTTATTTTGAAGCAAGCGAATTGGCAACATTCAGAAAAATCAACTCCAGACTACAGGGGCACCCAACGACACACGAAGGTCTTCCAGGCATCCGTATTGCGTCAGGATCTTTGGGTCAAGGATTATCCGTTGCTATCGGTGCCGCACAGGCAAAAAGATTGAATAAAGACAATAATCTAGTTTATGTATTAATGGGTGATGGTGAATTGCAGGAAGGCCAGGTTTGGGAAGCTGCAATGTATGCACCACACAACAAGATTGACAACTTGATTGCGACTGTTGATTACAATAATGCACAGATAGACGGATCGACAGATCAGGTACTGTCATTAGGCGATCTTCACGCAAAATGGGAAGCTTTTGGCTGGGATGTGATGGAAGTGACTAAAGGAAATGATATGGCTTCAGTAGTTGCGGGCTTGGAAGAAGCAAAATCACGTACCGGAAAAGGTAAACCAGTGGTTATCTTATTGCACACAGAGATGGGAAAAGGTGTTGATTTCATGATGGGTTCTCATAAATGGCACGGTGTTGCTCCAAATGACGAACAATTGGCGTCGGCATTGAATCAACTTACTGAAACTTTAGGAGATTACTAGAAATGAAAAAATATACTTACACAGAGTCAAAAGATACACGTTCAGGTTTTGGTGCTGGCTTATTGGAAGCTGGAAAACAAAATGAAAATGTAGTAGCATTATGTGCTGATTTGATCGGTTCATTAAAAATGAACGATTTTATCAAAGAATTCCCAGAACGCTTTTTCCAAATCGGTATTGCTGAAGCAAACATGATGGGCATCGCGGCTGGACTTACTATTGGTGGTAAAGTTCCTTTCACAGGTACTTTCGCCAACTTCTCTACAGGCCGTGTTTATGACCAAATCCGTCAATCTATCGCGTACTCAGGCAAAAATGTAAAAATTGCTGCTTCTCATGCAGGGTTAACCTTGGGTGAAGATGGTGCTACACACCAAATTTTGGAAGACATTGGATTGATGAAAATGTTACCTGGAATGACTGTAATCAACCCTTGTGACTTCAACCAAACAAAAGCAGCGACTATTGCGGCGGCAAAATTTGAAGGTCCGGTTTATTTACGTTTTGGTCGTCCGGTAGTTCCTAACTTTACTCCAGCTGATCAAGAATTTGTCATCGGAAAGGCAATCTTATTGAATGAAGGTACAGATGTGACCATCATCGCTACAGGTCACTTGGTATGGGAAGCCATCCAAGCGGGTGAAAAATTAGCAGAATTGGGTATCAACGCCGAAATCATCAATATCCATACGATCAAACCGTTGGACGAAGAAGCGATCTTGAAATCAGTTGCTAAAACGAAATGTGTTGTGACAGCTGAGGAGCACAACCGTCTTGGTGGATTGGGCGACAGCGTTGCACAGGTATTAGCCAAAGAATTACCGAGACCGCAAGAATATGTAGCGGTCAACGATAGTTTTGGTGAATCAGGTACTCCAGCTCAACTCATGGAAAAATACGGTTTGAACGCTGACGCTATCGTTGCTGCGGCTCAGAAAGTAATCAAAAGAAAATAACAAAACTACACAGGTCAATATATGGATGACGCTTTAATTATAGCAAAATTCGCCGAAGAAAGTACGCGAGAAGAAGCTTTCCGTTTATTGTTGAAAAAATATCAGCAAAAGATTTATTGGCATGTGCGAAGAATGGTAATCGATCATGATGATGCAGATGATGTCGTTCAGGATATTTTCGTCAAGGTATGGAAGAACCTCGGGAACTTCCGTGAAGACTCACAATTGTATACCTGGCTATATCGCATTGCAACAAACGAATGCATTACATTCTTAAATAAAAAAAAGCAAAAGCAGAACGTGTCGTTGGATGACGACACGACTGCTTACTTAGCAGAGACACTTGCTGATGGCAATTACTTTAATGGCGACAAAGCTCAAATGAAATTGCAACAGGCTTTATTAACATTGCCAGAGAAACAGAAATTAGTTTTCAATATGAAATATTTTGAAGACATGAAGTATGAAGAGATTTCTGATGTACTCGGTACAAGTGTTGGTGCATTAAAAGCATCTTACCATTTGGCAGTAAAAAAAATAGAGGCTTTTTTTAACAACCACGATTAAACCTTTTAGCGAAATTCGGTTCTAACAAATACTATGAAGGAAAATAGCACATATCATGATGGGCTGGAATCTAATCATCTTCCAGAATCATTGCGTGAAAATCCTTTTGGCGTGCCTGAAAATTATTTCAGTGATTTAGAATCTAAAATAATAGCGCAAGTCAAATGGATAGAATGCAACGATGATTCTGTATTTGAGGTTCCTGAAGGATACTTTGATTCGCTCCCTGATGTTGTGCTGAGCAAAATAGCAGCTGACTCTCTCAAAGCTCAGGTCGCTGGAGATGGCTTCGCTATTCCTGAACAGTATTCAGATAAACTAACAGAAAATATCTTTCATCGAATTTCGGAAGAAAACTTAAAAGAAAAAATCCAATCGGATGGTTTCGACCTTCCTGTAAATTATCATGCGGATCTTGAAGACGCTATTTTCGCTCGTGTTGCAGAAACAGAATTGAAGGAAGTTATTTCAACAGATGGTTTCGGCCTTCCTGTAGAATATCATTCAGATCTTGAAGATGCTATTTTCGCTCGTATTGCGGAAGCAGAATTGAAGGAAGCTATCTCAACGGATGGTTTCGATCTTCCTGTAAATTATCATGCGGATCTTGAAGAAACTATTTTTGCTCGTGTTGCGGAAGCAGAATTGAAGGAAGCTATCTCAACGGATGGTTTCGACCTTCCTGTAGATTATCATGCGGATCTTGAAGAAACTATTTTTGCTCGTGTTGCGGAAGAAAAATTAAAAGATACGGTTCCTATCACAGGTTTTGACCTGCCAGCACATTATTTTGATACGCTTTCAGACAAAATTATCGGGGCTATTCAGGGTATAAAAGAAGAAAGAGATTCAACTCCGATCCGTCGCTTAGGAAAGCCAAAAAAATGGTATACCCGATATGCTGTGGCAGCTTCGTTCACAGCCATGTTAGGTCTAGGTGGATATTGGGGCTATCAATTCCAGCAGCAAAATACGATCGCACAAGATAATGTAGCCGAGGAACAGCTCAGTCAACATTTGTCTGAAATACCCAAGCAGGAAATTATTAATTACCTTTCGGCATCGGCTTCAGGTGATGACATAATATATATGTCCCAATATACGGATGAAACAAATCTTCCAACGAAAGGATTTGGTACTAACATATCTAAACAAGAGATAGAAGATTATCTAAACTATACCTTATAATGATGTTCAACAAAAAAAACATATGGATAACATTGTTCTTTAGTATATTTTCTATTGCCTTGGGCTTTGCGCAAGACAAAAATCGATTTCAAGCTATTGAAAATGAAAAGATAGCTTATATTACTAAGGAACTAGATTTAACACCCAAAGAAGCACAGCAATTCTTCCCACTCTATAATGAATATAGCCAAACATTATGGGATATCCGGAAAGAAAAACTGAATGGAGCCCCTAAAAACAGTTTTAGAGGAGGATCGAGGGATGTATTGCAATATGATGCCAAAGAAGTACAGATAAAAAAGGAGTACCGCGCAAAATTTGCCAAGGTGATAGGCAACGCCCGAGCTTCACAATTCTTTGAAGTAGAACAGGAGTTCAGGGAACATCTCTACAAATCTTTACAAAATAGGAGGAAATAATCTCAAAAATAAAAAAGAAGTCTTGAAGACTTCTTTTTTATTTTCGGACATTTGTATAATCATGCTAAGCAATAGAGAATTATTTTTGATGAACACTGCTCAGACCTCTAGCTCACCTAGATTGGTTGAAGTGGTTAAGGCCGAAGGTGTCTACCTTTATGGGCCAAATGGGGAAGAATATATGGATCTTGTCTCCGGTTTTAATGTGAGTAATATCGGGCATCGTCACCCCAAGGTACTCGAAGCAATAAAGGCTCAGCTCGATCAATATTTGCATGTCACCGTTTATGGTGAATTTGTACAAGCTCCCCAAGTCCAGTTTGCGACAGAACTACTGGCGGAATTACCTTCAAATTTTCAATCAGTATACCTGACCAACAGTGGTGCAGAAGCTGTCGAAGGGTCTATGAAAATAGCCAAGAAATATACTGGGCGGAGACAGATTATCGCTGCAAAAAAGGCTTACCATGGAAGTACACAGGGTGCACTTAGCCTTATCGGGAACGATGATTATCGTAAGGCTTATGCTCCACTCCTTCCAGAAATAGACTTTATTAGGTTTAATGACCCACAAGACTTAACGAAAATTACAACTGAAACAGCTGCTGTGATCCTGGAGGCTATTCAAGGAGAGGCTGGTGTCAGAGTCCCCGATGTGGCCTATATGCAAGCGGTAAGAAAACGTTGTGACGATACTGACACCTTGTTGATTTTCGATGAAATCCAGACTGGTTTTGGTCGTACAGGAAAACTGTTTGCTTTCGAACATTTCGGTATTGTACCTGATATCCTAATGTTGGCCAAAGGCATTGGTGGCGGTATGCCATTGGGCGCTTTCGTTGCCGCTAAAGAAGTAATGGATGTCATTAAAGACAATCCGATGTTGGGTCATATCACCACATTCGGAGGACATCCCGTGAGCTGTGCTGCCGCACGTGCATCACTCGCAGTGATCAAATCGGAAAAACTAGTTGAACAGGTAGCCCATAAAGCCAACTTATTTAGGGAAAAGCTCAGCCATCCAGCAATTAAAGAAATCCGAGGTCAAGGCCTTATGATGTGCTTACAGTTGGACAACTTTGAGCAGGTTTATAATGTCAGTAAATACTGTGCGGAACATGGTGTTATGATTGACTGGTATCTTCACTGTGAAACAGCACTTCGTGTGGCTCCACCATTGACCATTACGGAAGCTGAAATTGAAAAAGCCTGTAACATCATTATAAAAGGTTTGGAAAAGTATGCTTAAAGTATGTAACTTTAAGCATAACAAAAACCTAATAATGAGCACAAACCGAAGATCATTTATCAAAAAAAGTATCATTGGCGCCGGTCTTTTGACTGGAGCCAATTTATTGGGCAACGAAGCTTATGCCTATGAGGATAGTTTCAAATCTTCAAAAATAAGTTTGAATGACGAAGATGTCATCCTATTTCAGGGGGATTCCATTACGGATGTAGGCCGCGATAGGAATAACAGAAATCCCAATGACACCAAGGCCCTAGGTCAGGGTTATGCCTTGTTGGCTGCAAGCGAATTATTGAATAAATATGCCGCAAAGAAACTGAAGGTTTATAATACTGGAATTAGTGGCAATCGTGTTCCCGACCTTCAAAAACGTTGGGCGGAGGATACATTGGCATTCAAACCAACTGTATTAAGTATCTTGATCGGCGTAAATGATTTTTGGCGAACGATAGACAGCGGAGCCAAAACGACTGTTGAAGAATATAAGTCACAGTACCAACAATTGTTGCAGGAGACATTACAAAAACTTCCGAATGTTAAACTGATTATTGGAGAACCTTTTGCTGTAAAAGGGGTAGGCCATATCACGGATGCTTGGTACCCCAAATTTTTAGCTTATCAGGAGACCGCACGTAATGTTGCGAAAGAGTTCAACGCGATACTCCTTCCCTATCAAAAAATCTTTGACAATGCCCAAAAGACTGCCCCAGGAGCCTATTGGGCAGCGGATGGTGTGCACCCTACCCTTGCTGGAGCGCAACTGATGGCAGCAGCATGGATGGACTGTATAAAATAGTATAAAGAGAAAACTATACAAAAAGTAAAAGCCCCTGAGAATTGATTACTTCAAAAGAGGTTTTAAGGGGATATAAATAAAACTAAAGAAAAGCGGGAGTATCCAAAAAGATTGGATATTCCCGCTTTTTAATATATCATATTCTAAATCTCTTTATAGGGTGTTTTTTGTAGATTAGGAAGAAAATAGGCGACGACACCGATTAAGGGTAAATACGAACATAGATGGTAAATAAATTCGATGGACGTATGATCCGCCTGCCATCCGAGTACCGCAGACCCGATTCCCCCCATGCCAAATGCAAATCCATAAAACAAACCAGAAACCATACCCAGCTTCTTAGGCAATAACTCCTGTGCATATACGATAATTGCAGGAAAGGCAGATGACAATATTAATCCGATGATCACAATCAGTATCCCGGTCATTGTGAGGCCAACATAGGGTAAGGCCAATGCAAAGGGGGCCACCCCTAAAACGGAAAACCAAATCACATATTTCCGTCCAAAACGATCTCCGAATGCTCCACCTAGCAAGGTCCCCACCGCAACGGCAATCAGAAAATAAAACAGGTACACCTGTGCTTCCACCTCATTGATCCCAAACTTTTTCATCGTGTAAAACTGAAAATAATTAGTAATACTTGCGATATAGAAATATTTGGAAACGATTAACAACAATAGGATAATGACAGTTGCAACAATTCGTGAATTGGGAAGATCTGGAACACGAATATTCCTTTTTGTTGATCTCGAAACATTTGCAAGTCGACGCTTATACCAAGTACCGATATAATAGGAAATAAACTGGCCAACAAGTGTAAATAAGCACATCCAGGCAATAGCCTGCTGTCCTCGAGGTAAGACCAGAAAAGCAACTATAATAGGTGCTAGAGCTGTCCCTGCATTCCCACCGATCTGAAAAATGGACTGTGCCATACTCCTTCTGCCACCTGAGGCCATGTAAGCCACACGTGAAGACTCTGGATGGAAAATTGAGGAGCCAATCCCCACAAGAAAAACGGAGAACAATATCCATGCATAACTATGTGCCTGGGAAAACAACAACATACCCACAAGCGAAAAGGACATACCGATAATCTGTGAATATGGAACAGGATGTTTGTCCGTAAATGAGCCGACAACAGGCTGAAAAATTGAAGCGGCAATCTGATATACTAATGTAATCATCCCCACTTGAGAAAAACTCAGGTGATGCTCTTCTTTTAATAAAGGGTATGTGGCAGGAATTACAGCCTGAATAAGATCATTCAGCAGGTGCACCATACTCACGGCAAACAAAATAGAAAAAATAGGTCTAGTTTCATTTTCTTTGATCATGATTTCGCTTTAAATTAAAAAGGTCGATTTATTCAAATCAACCTATATATCTGCATTTATTTATAATACACGTACCAACAGTCCTTTAAGGTATTCTCCTTCCGGAAAGGAGGCCCTAACGGGATGATCTTCGGGTTGATGGAATTGCCGAATAAACTGTATCTCTTTACCAGCGTCCAATGCGGCCCAGGCAAGCACCTGTTTAAAGGTATCCATATCCATCGCTCCGGAACAAGAGAATGTCGCCAATAACCCACCGCTATTCAACAGCATTAAACCCCGACGATTTAAATCTTTATAAGCCCGTGATGCTCTTTCCAAAGCTGAACGGGAAGGTGCATACTTTGGTGGATCTAGGACGATCAAATCGAATTTTTCGCCCTCATCTACAAACTTACGCAATTGCTTATTGACGTCAGACAATATTGCTTTATGCCGACTTGGCTCAAACCCGTTTTCGGCAACATTTTTTTCAAGAGTTTCAATCGCCAACGCAGAGCTATCTACGGACACAACTTCACTTGCACCAGCTTTTAAGCTATTCAGTGTAAATCCCCCAGAATAACAGAAACAATCCAATACCCTTTTATCAGCAACATATTGCGCTGTCAATAACCTGTTCTCACGTTGGTCACAATAGAAACCTGACTTTTGCCCATCAATGATATTTACCTTATAATGAAGGCCATTTTCGATGACGTCCACGAATTCAGGTGGTACCTCGCCAGACAAAAGACCATTTGTATCTGGTAGCCCCTCATGCTCACGAGATTTCAGATCACTACGTTCATAGATTCCAGTAGGATTTAACAGCGTATTTAGCTCCGCAATAATGATATCTTTAACCTTTTCTACTCCTACAGAATGGACCTGAATAGAAATAAAATCAGCATACTTATCCACGATTAATCCCGGAAGAAAGTCTGCCTCGGCAAAAATCAAACGAACGGTATTGGTAATGCTTTCCTGCAGCAAATGTTGTCTAGCTGCCATCGCCTTTTGAATACGGGTGCGCCACCAATCCGCATCAATCTGAGCTTGTGGATTCCATTCCAGTAAACGGATGGCCACCCGCGAACTATTGTGAAACAATCCGTACGCAATAAACTCACGCTCGGCATTGTATACCCCTACAATTTCGCCATCTTCAATCTTATCGGACAATGATTTAATTGCTCCGGAAAATACCCAAGGATGCAATTGCCAGGCAGCTTTATCCTTACCCTTATTCAAATAAACTGATTTCATTACTGCAAAATTAACTTATTATTTCGACATCCAAATGAAACATACGATATAAATAGCATAAGCAACAAAAACAGCGAATACCTAAACCATAATCGATAAAAGCTAGTTTATAAAAACACTATCCAAAAAGTGAAAACGCCCCAAAGAATTAAAGATTTGAAAAGTGATTATAGGAGAAGCTACGAATAGAGAAAAAGGGGGACGCTCAAAAAGATCGCCCCCTTCGCGTTTAGTTATGGTTGATTAGATATCTTTTGAACGCTTCGAAGTTTACCGCCAAAGGTTCCGCTAATTTTTCTTTTCCCTGCAACGCTTCTGCACCGTCTGGTAATACAATTTTTGCGAACACATCAGCATCTATCGCATCTGGGAATTTACAAGGATGTGCAGTCGATAAGAATACCGAGGCATAAGTACCTGGATGATCATTCGCATAAGCCTGTGCACCTAACCAAGCAATAGCAGTGTGAGGACAGGCAATATAATTTGCATCTTGAACAAGCCTGTCCATCCCAACTTTTGTTTCCTCGTCTGTAAAGGTATAAGAAGAGAGCATAGCTTTTAATTCCGTCAGATTACCTGCAAAAAGATCCTGAATCCGCACCCAATTGCTTGGGTCTCCAACATCCATTGCATTACTCAATGTCTGAACAGAAGGTTTAGGCGCATATTGTCCCGAAGAAAGGAATCGTGGTACTGTATCGTTGACATTTGTCGCTGCCACAAAATGTTTGACAGGAAGCCCCATTTTATAAGCTAATAAACCTGCCCCAATATTCCCAAAATTACCACTCGGCACAGTAAATACGACTTCATTGATCCCTTGAGATCTTAGTTGCGCATAGGCATAAAAGTAATAAAAGGTCTGTGGGATCAATCGGGCAATATTAATTGAATTGGCCGATGTCAACCGCAAAGTCTGATTGAGTTCTTCATCATTAAAAGCCTGCTTCACAAGTGCCTGACAGTCGTCAAACGTGCCATCTACCTCTAATGCGCGTATATTTTGCCCATTTGTAGTCAACTGAAGTTCCTGCACCTCGGAGACTTTGCCTTTGGGGTATAATATTGTAACGCGGGTTCCCTCTACTCCTAGGAAGCCTAAGGCTACAGCTCCTCCTGTATCTCCAGAAGTTGCGACAAGTACATCCAGTAACTTATCATCGGCTTTAGAAAAATACGCCATAATACGGCTCATAAACCTCGCTCCAAAATCCTTGAAGGCATAAGAAGGCCCGTGAAATAGCTCCAAAACAGCTGTACTGTTGTTCAGGAATTTTACGGGTGCCTCAAAATTAATCGCTTCATCAACAATTTTCTTTAGATCCGGTTTAGGAATATCATTGCCCAAAAGAGTTGAAGCAACCTCCAAAGCAATTTCCTGCAGGGAATACTGTTGTATATTTTTGATAAACAATGGATCCAATTGCGGAATTTGCTCGGGCATATATAACCCTTTGTCCGCTGGCAGCGAATTAAACACTGCGTCTTTAAAAGAAACAGCTAATGTCTTATTATTTGTACTGTAAAATTTCATCTTTTAATACTTATTTGATGTACATCTATTCTGATTAATCAAAAAGAGCACATTGTACGATTTTTATGCAATCTGTAAGATACTTTGCACCTTGCTTAGTTTTTACTTGCATGGTACAGTAAACCTCTAATTTAACACCCTCGGTCCTTCGATATTTACCTTTGATACATAACCGAAGCTCTCGATTTCATTTTCTCTGAGATGCGCCTGAATTCTGTCCGCAATATTTTTTGCGATTTGCTCATCCCGTGTAATCGCGACAACGGAAGGGCCTGAACCGGATATCCCGAAACTCAAGGCACCATGCTGTAGAGCGATTTCCTTCATTTCATAAAACTGTGGAATCAGAATCGCGCGTGTGGGTTCAATCAGAATATCCTTCATACTGCGTGCAATCAGGTCATAATCTTCCATAAATAAAGCTGCAACCAACCCGGCAATATTGCCCCATTGTGTTACTGCATCTTTTAATAGGACTTTATCTTTAATTAATTGTCGAGCATCACGTGTAGGGACATCTACTTGCGGAAATACCACGGCTGCGACTAACTCCTTTGGTGAAGGAATTGAAATAACATCTAAAGGTTCGTTTCCTCTAATCAACGTGATACCACCATAAAGCGCTGGTGCAACATTATCAGCATGTCCGGTGCCACAGGCCAACCGTTCCCCCTCGACACAAAATGGCAAAAGCTCTTCTTTTGTCAATGGATTACCAAGCATAACATTGATCGCAAAGAGGCCAGCCACGGTACTCGCAGCACTGGACCCCAAGCCTGATCCGATTGGCATATGCTTGTGCAACTCAATTTCAACACCTACTTTCGAAGCAATATTTAGTGCCTGCAACAGGTACTGAACACAAGCCGAAACAGTATTTTTGCTCGGGTCGAGCGGGAGTCTACCGTCATCTCCTGTAATTTGCTTTATACTCACGCCGGGTTGTTGCTTGCGTCGCATGATCACCTCATCTCCAGGCTGCTCTACAGCAAAGCCCAGGATATCAAAACCACAGATCATATTCGCGACTGTTGCGGGAGCAAATACCCGAACTTCGGGTAACATCTTGTCTAAATCGATTACTTTACCTTTTAGATATTCTACATTTAAATTATTGGCCATTACTTCAGTCGTTATTTCCTCTAAAATAGTTTTATGCACCTACGTTAACTAAATCTGCAAAGACACCCGCAGCAGTCACTTCTGCTCCAGCCCCCGGCCCTTTGACAACCAAAGGACGTTCTTTATACCGTTCTGTCGTAAATGAAATAATATTATCACTACCCGACAACGCATAAAAAGGATGATTTTCATCTACAAATTGGATCGCAATGGAAACCTTTCCATTCTCCAGTTTTCCGATATATCGGATTACTTTGTTCTCGTGGGCAGCGCGTGCTTTCATATCTTCAAAATAGGCATTCTCCTTTTGTAATTCTGCATAAAAGGAATCTACTGTCTCAGCTTTCAGGCAGGCTGCTGGAAGAATTGGTCCAAGGTCTACGTCTTCTGCTTCGACAGGATAACCTGCGTCCCTCGCTAAAATCAACATTTTACGCATAAAGTCTATTCCCCCCAGATCATCCCTTGGATCCGGTTCGGTATAGCCTAATTCTTGTGCTTGCTTTACAACATTGAAAAAAGTAGCATCATCTTTGAAATTGTTAAAGATGTAAGATATAGTACCTGAAAGAATAGCCTCGATCTTTAAGATACGGTCACCACTGAGCATCAAGTCTTTAAGAACCCTTACGATAGGCAATCCGGCCCCAACATTGGTTTCATAGAAGAAATCCACTCCATGTTTATGTGCAGTATCGCGAAGCGTCTTATATTGTGCATATTTTCCAGAATTCGCAATTTTGTTACAGGTTACGATGGAGATATTGGATTTAAAGATATCTTCATAATATGTTGCGGGCAATTTACTAGCAGTATTATCAATGAAAACACAGTTCGGCAAGTTCAGGGCTTTCATTTTCTCGATAAACAAAGCAAGATCTGCCTCGAAACCATTTTTCTCGAGTTCAGCTGACCAATTATTTAGTTCCACACCTTCGGTATTGAACAACATTTTACGGCTATTGGAAATTCCAACAACTTTGATCTCAATATCATTTTTATCGAGTAGAAAATCGTGCTGATCCTCTAATTGTTTAAATAGCGTCGCACCGATATTACCTGTACCGATATTAAACACATGCAATGTTTTTTTCAGTTCCGCAAAAAAAGCATCATGAACAGCGTTGAGCGCTTTGGCCAAATCTTCTTTACCGATGATGACCGAAATATTGTATTCGGATGAGCCTTGTGCTATTGCCCGGACATTGATACCGTTCCTTCCAAGTGCAGAAAATAACCTACCGGACATTCCCGGAGTCCGTTTCATATTTTCACCGACAATGGCCAATACAGAAAGATTTTCCTCGATAGCGGGGATGACCAATTTATTTGCCTGAATTTCCAATTCGAATTCCATTTCGATCAACTGGATCGCGCGCTTTGCATCCGATGGGTTGACCGCAAAGGTGATACTGTGTTCGGAAGAGGATTGTGTAATCAATACAACATTGATTTGCTCTCTAGCCAGCAGTGTAAAAAGGCGTCCGCTAAACCCTGACTTGCCGATCATTCCTGATCCACTTAGATTGATCACAGAAATATCCGAAATAGAAGAAATCCCTTTGATCGGTAGTACCGTTTTTCCGCTGTCAAATTGGATCACTGTACCTGAGAAATCAGGTTCAAAAGTATTGCGAATAACAATTGGGATTTTTTTCAAAAATGCCGGGATCATGGTGGGCGGGTAGATGACCTTAGCACCAAAATAAGATAGTTCCATTGCCTCAGTATAGGAAAGTACGGGGAGTGAGAAGGCTTTTTTTACGATCCGGGGATCAGCGGTCAGCATTCCGTTAACGTCAGTCCATATTTCGATCGCCGTAGCATCCAATATCGACCCAAAGATAGCGGCTGTATAGTCCGATCCGCCACGTCCTAAGGTGGTAATGCGACCATTCTCGTTGCTCCCAATAAAGCCGGTCACAAACAGCAGCTTGTCACCATGAGTGATATACATCGATTTCACAAGCTGCTCGGTCAATGCCTCATTTAAATGGGCATTCCCGAAATTCGAATCAGTCTTTACATAGTGTGAGGCATCTATAAATAAAGCCTCTGGTATGTACTGTTCCATGACTTTAGAAACCATATAATTGGAGCAGCGCTCGCCATAGCTGAGAATCAAGTCTTTACTTTGATTGCTCAATTCTCTCAGTGCAAAAATCCCTTGGAGAAGATCCTCGATCTCATTGAAAAATAACTTAAGTTTCGTGAAGACAGGATTTTGGAACTTCACTGCGAGAAGTTCTTTCACAACTGCAAAATGTTTATCTTCCAAAGATTTAAGTCCATCCGAAAAGGACTTCCCTTCAGCTGCGTCTTCTGCCAATTGGGTTAGTAAATTTGTTACACCCGACATCGCGGATAATACCACAAGGGGCTTTTCCTTAGCATCATAGGATTTCTTGACAATACTTAAGACTGCTTTGAGACTTTCTACTGTTCCGACTGAAGTTCCTCCAAATTTTAAAACTTTCATACTGATCTATACTGTTTGTTTAGTTTGATTTATGCGACAAAAAAAAGCGCTTTCCCTTTTGAGGAAAGCGCTTCGAAATATTGTGTCTACAATTATATACAATGAAACTACTTCCTCCTGAGTTTTATCCCGGTGGTAATAATAATCGTTGTAATAATTGTGTTTGTGTTCATTGTTTTTGCTTATGTATTGTAAATATAGAACAAATATTATCACATTCCTAAAGAAAATTAATATTTTTTTTCAGTTTCACAAAAACAAGCCTTAAAGAATAGTATTCTAGCATAACACCACTATTCTTGGGAGTCTGAAACCACCACCTGCTTGTAGTAAAAGTTCGACAGACCGATTAAATTTCAATATCTCCAAAAACCGTTAAGAAAGATGTTAAAATTGTTAAAATTTCGTTAAATAGCTTTAAAAAAATTTGACCTTAAACTGATATTGTATTATATTCGCAACAGTGCTGTCCAAAATAGATGACAGTATTGAATTTTAAAAGTTAAATGTTGTACAAAAAAGCGATTTAATGAAAACAAAGAAATTTATAGCGTCAATGCTATTTATCGGCTTATGTCTAGTGTCGCAGGCACAAACCAACAGAAACTCCAAACCTGAATCAGATCCTGATAACCTTGCCAAAGAATACTTCTCACAAATTATGGGTGTTGCAGTCTCAGCAACAACAAACACCAAACTTTATCAATTTGTTTACGAATGGCTAGGTACTCCATACCGTTTGGGCGGAGATTCAAAACGAGGCATTGATTGTTCTAAATTTTCTTACGAATTATATGACAAAGTATTTAACACGTCATTGGGTTACAATAGTCGTAACCAGTATTCGCAAGTAAAGACTGTAGAGAAGAATGAGTTGAAAGCAGGGGATTTGGTATTCTTTAAAATCAGAAGTAGAAGCATTACGCATGTGGGTGTTTATATTGGTGACAATAAATTTGCTCATGCTTCTTCCAGCAAGGGTGTTATGATCAGCAATTTGGACGAACCATACTGGAGACGCTATTATTATAACGGTGGACGTTTACCAGAAGACAATAAATCGCTTACTGCCGAAATATTGAAAGCAGAAAAAGATAATAAACTGAACTAGAGGTTCAGTTATCGACATAAAAAAGTCCAAAGCTTTAAACGGCTTTGGACTTTTTTTATACAATTTAATATCCTATTTTTACCCTATAATCATTGAAATACTATTATGTCTTCAAAGAAAACGCTCATCTTAAATAAAGAACAAATAAAACAGAAGTCTATCCGTATTGCCTATCAGATTTTAGAAGACAATTTTGAAGACGAAACACTTGTTTTGGTTGGGATTGCCGATCGGGGTTATGTATTTGCGCAACGCCTGCAGGCGATATTAAAGGATATCTCAGACAAGGAAATTCTTTTGATTAAAGTTACCATGAAGAAAACAAGCCGGTCTTTGAGTGCTGGTACAGACTTACCTGTTGATATTGCAAAAGACAAAACAATCATCTTGGTTGATGATGTATTAAATAGTGGTAGAGCACTGGCCTATGGTTTGGGTGTGTTTCTCAATGTTCCATTAAGGAAGATGAGAACAGCGGTCTTGATCGATCGGAGCCATCACAAGTTCCCAATCTTTAGTGACTACTATGGCACCAAATTGTCTACCATCCTAAAAGAACATGTCACTGTTACCCTAGAGGAATTTGATAACGAAGAAGATGCAGCATGGTTAGTATAACCATGTTGCTATTTCTTTGACACTTTCAATTTCATTCCCGGTTTAATCCGGCTTCCATTTAGATCATTATCGCTTTTTAACCGGCTAACAGATACACCGTTTTTGTCAGCAATTTGGGATAAGGTATCACCCTTTTTAACCACATAATATGCTGTACGGCTAGCAGCTCGTTGTTGACTCTTCTTAACCGATTTTTCAGCGTTATGCGCTAATTTAGCATTAACAAAATTATCTTCCTTCTTGATCAATAAATTTTGCCCCGGTACGATTTTATTTCCGCGTAGGTTGTTCCAGGACTTTATATCCTGAACAGTAACCTCAAATTTTTCAGCTACTGAAGCAAATGTTTCTCCGACTTTCACCTTATATTTTCCATCTTTTAAAAGTTCCGTAGGTTCGTTAGTGCCCGAACTAGCCATCACTGAAGTGGGTATAGGTGTATTGAGGGCAGCATATAGCTCCTCTGTAGCTATTTTCTTATCCAATACAGGCAAAACTAATCTTAATGGTGCTTCTTCGGTACCGTTTAAAATATTCTTCTTAAAGCTAGGATTTAGTGCGCGGAGGGTTTCTTTGGATACATCTAAAGCTGCTGCTATCTGATTTAACGAGATCCTTTTGTTGATGTCTAATGCTTGGGTTCTCAGAGAGAGCTCTGTATCAGCTGCATTTATATCGTTTTCCTCGGCATACTTCATCGCATAAGTCATAGCAATGAATTTGGGAATATAGTTTTGTGTTTGTTGTGTCAGATAGGGAGCGATATCCCAAAAAGTAGGTTTGTCTTTACCCGAACGTTGAATCGCTCGTCCAACAGCCCCTTTTCCACCATTGTATGATGCGATTGCCAAAAGCCAGTCACCATATTCGTCATAAGCTTCTTTCAAGATTTTCGCGATCGCGTAACTGGAAGCGATGGGATCCATACGCTGGTCAGTATAACTATCTACGGTCAGGTTATAAGTCTTTGCCTCATAATACATCAACTGCCATAATCCAGTAGCGCCAGCACTTGAAATATCTCGTGGATTCAAAGACGATTCAACCACACTCAGATATTTCAGTTCTCTAGGCACACCAACCTCATCCATGATGCGATCAAACATTGGAAAGTAATACTGTCCAAGTCCCATCATTCTACACATATAAGGATTGTAATTATTGGAGGTGTATTTGGAGATCAGGTTTTTCACCTGTGGAGAGTAATTTAAGGGTACTTCTCGTTCGATTGCTTTGAGTTTGCGAACGAGCTGTATTTCTTCTTCGGTAATGGTAGAATCATCCTGTCGACTATTTCCCGAAGATTTGACACTATCTAGGTATTGATAAATCTCCTGCTTTTCTCTGTCAATCCTTCCTTGAATAACCTGATGCGTGGCTTCTCTCATGCCTTCTACAGCGCTTTCCTGAGCCATGATAGGCAGTACATAGCACAGCCCTCCTAGTATTGAAATTAACGTCTGTTTTCCAATCATAAATTTACTGTTAAATCCAGGTCTGATTTTTCTTCTTAAAAAATCAACAATAATCTAAACGCTTAGAAATGGATTTTAGTATAAAAATGGTTCTGGCCTATTCAGCTATAGGTCCAGGATAAAACAAAATACGATTTTGTTCCTCACAAAATCGTATTTATGCTATATGGGATAAAATTACCCTTATTTGTTATCTTCTACTTCAGATTTCTTTTCAGCCGAAGAATCTTCTTTTTGACCTTCTTTGAACTCTTTCACCCCCTTACCCAATCCGCGCATCAACTCAGGAATCTTCTTACCTCCGAATAATAGTAACAATGCTATTACAATGAGGATAATCTCATTCGCTCCCAAACCCATGATTAAAAATGATGTTGACATATCTATAATTTCTTGTTTTTCAATTCTTTTAAACTAAATCTATTCTCCCTCTTTACAAATGTAGTGATAATTATTAAATATAGTAATTATTTCTTATCTCGCCAACCATGACATCGGATTCAATGGTGTTGATCCCTGATAAACAGAGAAGTCGACCATTGGTACACCTGTATCTGAATCCACATCTGCCGTACCGATTGTTTGACCTGTACTTACCTTCTGTCCCTTAGAAACACTTACACTACCTAAGTTATTATATACTGTAAAGTACTCACCGTGTTTAATCATCACAATACGTTGTCCATACATTGTCAGCACGCTACTAACCTCGCCTGCAAAAACCGCTTTAACTGGAGCCCCGCTGGACGTTTGTATTTTCACCGACTCATGATCCCAGTTCACATTTCTACCTACGCTTTCACCACCGAAACCTTGCATAACTTTCGCATTCGAAACCGGCCAAGGCAAGCTACCACGATTAGATCTAAAATCATTTGAAAGCTTGATCGCTTCTGGTGTGCTACGTAAGACCTCAGAATCTGATTTCCGCGCTGTATTACTACTTTTTGTACTCGTATTGTTTTTACCTTTCGAAGCATTTGCAGATTCATTTGCTTTCCGATTACGTTCTGCGGCTGCTTCGGCAGCACGACGGGCTGCTTCTGCACGTCTTCTTTCAGCTTCAATCTCCCTTCTAATGATTTCTTTGATAGCAGCATTGATACGACGTTCTTCTTTTTGTTTTTGCGTGATATCTTTCTTCACACCACGTTCTGTAACAATGAGGTCACTCAATTGCCCAGAGTAAACAGAGCGTTGCTGAGAGATCGTTCTCTTTTCCGTTTCCTGCTCTTTCATCAATGCAACCTGCTTATTTCGGTCGGCTTGCAATTGCGCAATTTTTTGTTCGATCTGTTTCTTCGTATTCTCGATATCCGCAGCCTTTAATTTTCTTGAATCATTAAATTGCTGTAAATATTTTACGCGTCTAAATCCTTGATTAAAATCCTTCGAAGCAAAAATAAACATCAGTTTATTGTAGGCATTACGATTACGAAAAGCAAACATGACCATCTTTTCATAATCACGTTTCATTTTTTCCAGTTCGGCCTTCAATTTATTTACTGCTGCCGTATTCGCATTAATATGTTTATTGATGACTGCTACCTCAGAAGTGATTGTGTTTATCTTTTGTTCACGTAAGTTGATCTGCTTACTCAAGGCCGTTACCTGTTGCTGTGTCAACGATTTTTCCTTGGCTATTTCTTTCACAGTATTCTGCAATTCAGCAATTTCGCGAGTAAGTTTCTCCCGCTGTTTTTCCAGCTCAGCTCTCGTCTGAGCAGCAGAAATACCAATCATCAAAATGAATGCTACTATACCAAATATCGTCTTTTTAAAGTTCATTTACAGTACTATTTATTTAGTGTTTGCTCCTTTCCTAACCCCATTTTTTTCATTTACAATAGCAAACTAAATGCGAAAGTAATAAATCTAATGGAAATAGATAACTTCTTATCGGATTACTTTATATCGCGATGACACTGAAAAAGGCATTTCAACAGGTTCATTAAATGTCACTTTGTTAAAATTAATCTCTGTTTTTATCTCCTGACGTCCATCTGAAATAATCATTTTTAGCAGCATCGGAAATTCCTGACCGGATGCCATTGCATATTCCCCATAATTTGCTTCCAACAGTTGTTTTTTTGACAACTGTGACAGCCTGAACTGGTAGGGGCGATTATTGTTGTTCAATTTATATAAGAAATCAAGTTCATTCAGTTTTCCGTCCAACTGCACAGAATTTGGATCTTGTTTAAAATTCACCGCATCGATATCTGCCAGAAGATTAACGGATATATTCGCCAAAAGCAAATCCTGTAGGTTAGAAAAAGTAAGATCAGGGCTTGCGAAACGATAGAGATAGTCAAATGGTTTGACCATATACTCATTCTGAAACTTATTCAGAATCTGTACGCTATCCGGCGTAATTAAAACCCGGGCGACTTCAATTCCAAGGGTTGCTGAAATCGAAATCCAGATCCTTTTATCTTTTTCGATCCGGATATTGGAGGTAACATCAAACTTATCCTTACCCAGGTCGAGACGCATTTTTGCCTTTCCCGAAAACGTCGAATAGCTTAAATTGGTCAAAAAAAGATTACGCAGTGTCGTTTTCTTTGCTTCACGTGTATTGTCTTTAATAACCAGTTCATTCTCTGATTTGAGATCTGCTCCTTTCAACAGTTTCTTTTTAGAGCTACAAGAAGAAAGCAGAGTCACCAGAATACCTACCCAAACAATTTTATTCCACATAGCTTTTTGTCTCAATCTTCCTTTTTACTTTCTGTTTACTTTCATCAGAATCCAGACCTTTTTCAAGTGCTAGATTCCATTGTTTGAGCGCTTCACTGGTCTTACCCAATTTGACCAAAATATCACCATAATGCTCAAGTAAGACTGCTGTTGGTGGATTTGTATTTTTCATCGCTTTTTGAATCCAAACCAGCGCATCTTCATATTTACCGTCGGCAAATAAAACCCAAGCATAGGTATCTTCAAATGTTCCGTTGTTGGGCTGCAATTTAGTAGCCATTGCTGCATATTTCGTCGCTTCATCTAGCCGCTCTTTTCTTAACGATAAATAGTACGCTAAATTGTTCATGGCAGTCACATTTGTGCTGTCCAATCGAATCGCCTCCATATAGGCAGCATCCGATTCTTTATACATCTTTAATGTATTGTAGATATCACCCAGTCCTCCATAGATATTCGCCTGTAAAAAAGGAGTTTCGTCCTGCGCATTATTCAATGCTGCCTCCATAAACTTACGGCTATTCTCTGTATCCTTTTTCATTAGGTAGGCCATACTTGTGAAATAGAGTATGGTAGAATTATTGGCCACATAATGTAGGGCTTCTCCCCCATGGGCTATAGCTTGATCAAATTCTCCTTTATCCATATCTAGACTCATCAACATCCGCCACGCATCGATCTGATAAGGATTCATACTTACAGCCACTGCCAGCGAGCTTTGTGCAGCTGTTTTATCTTCGTTCAGCCACAACACCTGCCCTTTGGCCATATGGCTCTCTGCAATGCGTGGGTGCACCTCTACTAAAATATTGGCTAATTCCAAAAGCTGCGCATTAGAATAGGGACTCTTAGGTCCCATCAAGGTCATGATAATTCTATTTTTGTCTCCGAAATCAATCTTTTTGGATTGAAATCCTTTTTTTAATGCATCAAATGATAATTTGTTTTTCTTATCTAACCGGTACAGGTCAGCCAAATCAAAATAAAGGAAGTCCTCCTGCGAAGTTTGAATACCCTTATTGATATATTCCAATGCAAGTTTTGAGTTTTTAGAAAGATTATAAGCCTGAGCCAATTGTCCGTATACCTGAGCTAATTTAGTACCTTTATCAGCCCAAGGTTTTAGGAGACCGATTACAGCATTGTAGTCTCCAGCGTCATTCAACAGCACACTACCCACCATATCAAGCGTATCGGAAGGGGTTTCGATTTCTTTTGTTTTAAGAAAATATTCGAGCGCCACGTCTTTATATCCCCCGTTAAAAAGGAGCATGATACGTTCACGTTTCAATGAAGCTGTGTTATTTTCATCTATGTTGATCAATTTATCCAGATAGATCAGTGCGCTATCCGCATCATTTTTACTTTTAAAGGCATCGACTGCGAAGCTTAGATACTCAGGTTTCTGTTGAATTTCTAGGGCTGCCTTTATGGCATCTATTGCGGCATCCTGATTTCGCATTTGGGCAAAAAGGATAGCCTTTGTGAAATAGATTTCATCTGCTTTTGGATAATCTGCTAATATAGCATCTAAAGAATCTACACCAGGACCGATTTTCCCTTGCTTTAATATTTCCTGTACATTTTTGAGCCGCGCATCGTAGGGTTTGCTCTTCTTCTCCACCGACTGAGCCTGCACTAAGCTGACTGTACCAAAAAGAAATCCAACAAAACCCAAAATAACTCGTTTATCTAAAAAATTCAATCTCATCTACTTCCACTAAATAATTAAAAATTCTTCCTGCAATATACTAACTAATGTAACAATATTCCCTCGAGGAAGTTGTAAAAATATTGAGATTGGCCCATCCAGTTAGAAACTTAGCTCGTTTTCAACAAAATAAGTGAAATAGATTTTAAAATATAGAATAATAGATGTACCTTTGCAGACCCTTGTGATAAGGGGAAGATAAATAAAAATTTACAAATTATTTAAACAAAAGCAAGTGAATACGTTAAGTTACAAAACTGTCTCTGCCAACAAGAACACCGTTAACAAAGAGTGGATCGTTGTTGACGCTGAAGGAGAGATTTTGGGGCGTTTGGCGAGCAACATCGCGAAAGTAATTCGTGGTAAGCACAAGCCTACATTCACCCCACACGTAGACTGTGGAGATAACGTTATTGTTATCAATGCAGACAAAATTAGATTGACAGGAAACAAATTAGGCGACAAAGTTTACGTACGCTACACTGGTTACCCAGGTGGTCAACGTTTCGTTTCTCCTAAAGAGTTAATGGCAAAATTCCCTGAGCGCATCATTGAGAAAGCTGTTCGTGGTATGCTTCCTAAAAACCGTTTAGGTCGTCAATTGTTTAAGAACCTTTACGTTTATGCTGGTACTGAGCACAAACATGAAGCACAAAGTCCAAAACCAGTTAAATTTTAAGGAACATCGACATGTCAACAACTAACACTTCAGGAAGAAGAAAAACTGCTGTTGCCCGCATTTACTTAACTGCTGGTAGCGGAAACATTATCATAAACGGTAAAGACTACAAAGAGTATTTCCCGACATTACCTTTGCAATACATCGCTACTCAATCATTGAGCGTAGCTGGTGAATTAGCAAACTTTGATGTAAAAGTAAACGTTAACGGAGGTGGTGTTAAAGGTCAAGCAGAAGCTGTTCGCTTAGCGATCGCAAAAGCTTTGGTTGAGCTTAACCCAGAAGTTAAACCTGCATTACGCGCTAAAGGTTTAGTAACACGTGATGACCGTATGGTTGAGCGTAAGAAACCAGGACGTCGTAAAGCTCGTAGAAGATTCCAATTCAGTAAACGTTAATCAAAGGAGGATCAAAAAATGGCAAGAACTACTTATCAAGATTTATTGGATGCAGGTGTGCACTTTGGTCACCTTACACGTAAATGGGATCCGAAAATGGCTAAGTACATTTTCATGGAGCGCAACGGTATCCACATCATTGACTTGAACAAAACTCTTACGAAATTAGAAGAAGCTGCTTCAGCTATCAAACAAATCGTAAAATCAGGTCGCAAAGTTTTATTCGTAGCAACGAAAAAACAAGCAAAAGAAATCATCGCACAACAAGCTAAAGAGGTTAACATGCCTTTCGTGACTGAGCGTTGGTTAGGTGGTATGCTTACAAACTTCGCTACAGTTCGTAAGTCTATCAAAAAAATGTCTAACATCGACAAAATGCAAAAAGACGGTACTTATGATGTATTGTCTAAGAAAGAAAAGTTGATGATTCAACGTGAGCGTATCAAATTAGAAAACCTTTTAGGAGGTATCGCTGATTTGAACCGTTTGCCAGCTGCTTTATTCATCATCGATGTGAAAAAAGAACACATCGCTGTTTCTGAAGCAATGAAATTGAACATCCCTACTTTCGCGATGGTAGATACAAACTCCGACCCTTCAAACATTGATTTCCCAATCCCTGCAAATGATGACGCTAGTAAATCTATTAGCTTAATCGCTAGCATCATTGGTCAAGCAATCCAAGAAGGTTTGGACGAGCGCAAACGCGACAAAGAAGAAGAAGCTGAAAAAGATGCTGCTGCTGCAAAAGCAAAAGTTGACAATAGTGAAGCTTCAGAAGCTAAACGTCCTCGCAAAGCGAAAGACGGAGAATAATATTTTTATTCCAAACCGGATAGCGTAGCGTTAGTTTCTGGAAAAGATTACTTTTCTTGAACTAGCCTATCTGTCCGGTTTTTTGGTTTAACAGCTCCCGATTATCAAGGAATGTTAAACTTCATATTAGCTTAACATGTTTTAAGTTAATATTGTACAAAATTTTCAGTAGTAAACAATAATAAAAAGAAATAAACATGTCAGTACAAATTTCTGCATCAGATGTAAACAAATTGCGTCAACAAACTGGCGCTGGTATGATGGATTGTAAAAAAGCTTTGGTTGAGTCTAATGGTGACTTTGAAGCTGCTGTAGATTACTTGCGCAAAAAAGGCGCTAAAGTAGCTGCTAGCCGTCAAGATCGCGACTCTAACGAAGGTGTTATCATCGCTAAAGCAACTGCTGATGGTAAATCAGGTATCGTAGTTGAAGTAAACTGTGAAACTGACTTCGTAGCTAAAAACTCAGATTTCGTAGCTTTCGCAGAAAAAATCGCAGACCTAGCGTTAAACAACAAACCTGCTTCTTTGGAAGAATTGAAAGGTTTGGAAATTGATGGCAAGAAAATCGCTGATGCTTTGATCGAGCAAACTGGTGTAATCGGTGAGAAAATTGACGTTTCTAAATACGAAACTATCACTGCAGAGAAAGTAATCGCTTATATCCACGGTAACTACCGTTTAGGTGTATTAGTAGGTCTTTCTGCTGACGCAGCTGGTGCTGAAGAAGCTGGTAAAGATGTTGCTATGCAAATCGCAGCGATGAACCCTATCGCAATCGATAAAGACGGTGTTGATCAAAACACAATCGAGCGTGAAATCGCTATCGCGAAAGAGCAAATCATTGCAGAAGGTAAACCAGCAGAGATGGCTGAGAAAATCGCTCAAGGTAAATTGAACAAATTCTTCAAAGACACTACTTTGTTGAACCAAGAATTTGTAAAAGATTCTTCTAAAAATATCGCTCAATTCTTAGATTCAGTTTCTAAAGGATTGACAGTAACTGCTTTCAAACGCGTACAATTAGGCGCATAAGCATATTTCCTTTCGAGCAATAGATCGGAAAAAATAAAAACAGGGGCTATTGACAAAATAGTCCCTGTTTTTTTATTTATAGGCGGTCAACCTCCTACAGTCCCATTCTCCTATCATTTGTTACCATCTCTCCGTTCCCCATCATTCCCGTTTTCCCAATAATTTATCTTCATCTTCCCTATGTTTGCCTATCATTTGTTACGATCCTCAGGTTCCCCTATCGTCCTGTTAGCCCTATCATTTACCACAATCACTTCCCCCGTCTTTCATCCATCACTTTTATTTTCATTCAAATTTATGTAACTTAATCATACATAAAACGAAACAAGATATGGGCATGTTAAAAGAAGGTGCACTAAAAGGCAAACGCATTTTAATTACAGGTGGTGGTACGGGGCTAGGAAAAGCGATGACTGATTATTTCCTAGAGCTGGGTGCTTCCTGCTTGATCAGCAGCCGAAAGGATGATGTGATTCAACATACAGCAAAAGAACTATCCGAAAAACACCAAGGCACATGCCTGGCCATAGCTGGAGATGTACGTAATTATGAAGATGTCGAGCGTGTAGTAGCTTATGGCTACGAACAATTGGGCGGGATCGACATCCTAATCAACAATGCTGCAGGAAATTTTATATCCCCTACCGAGCGGCTTAGTCATCGTGCTTTTGAGTCTGTCATCGGAATTGTACTTCAGGGTAGTATAAATTACACATTAGCATTGGGCAAACGTTGGATTGAAAATAAGGACCAAAATAAAACGGTGCTTAGCATTGTAACGACTTACGCATGGACAGGATCTGGTTATGTTGTTCCTTCCGCGACAGCCAAGGCTGGTGTATTGGCTATGACAAGATCCCTTGCTGTTGAATGGGGAAAAAAAGGAATACGTTTAAATGCAATTGCCCCCGGTCCGTTTCAGACCTCAGGTGCCATGGAGCGCCTACTACCAGGTGAATTAGGAGAACTACTATCTCCTACGAAACGGATTCCCTTAGGACGTTTGGGTCAATTAGACGAGCTGGCTGATCTTGCGGCATATCTTGTATCGGATTATTCCAGCTACATTAATGGCGATGTCATAACAATAGATGGTGGAGAATGGTTAAAAGGCGCAGGAGAATTTAATGGTCTAGATATTATTCCTGAAGAACAATGGGATAATATCGAAAAAATGACGCGAAGTGCAAAAAGTACTTAGTCCTATTTCTGGAACCTACAACAGCACATTGTTTTCTTTAAAAAGTCAAAAGATATAATCCAAAATAACGATATTTGGCTGTCATATCGATTATCATTCGATAAAACAAAATTTACAAGTACACAATGAATTTATCCTTTCTCCCCGAAAAAATCAAACATAAGCAAAAGATTGATCTAAGCGAACTAGGTTTTGATTTTGCATTGGCTTATATTTCGGAAGGCACGTTGGTATCAAAAAACAATGGTGCAAAATTTCTCAAAGAAAATCTGCTCTTCCTGAATACCGCTTCAGAAATACTTGAAAGTAAGAAAGATTCAAGTGTATTTATTTTATATTTTTCAACCCATTACTTTAAAGATCTGCATCATATACAACAAAATTTTTGTTTATCTTACAATCCTCAGGATATTTTCAATTCAGAAACACTACGCAATAAAAGCCTGTCCCTTAAAAAGGAGAATAGAAAATTAATAGAAAAAGTAATCTCCTTAATCTATCAACAGGGAGAATCTGAAAATGCAGCGACCTCTACCTTTGTCTTTCATCAAGTGATGTCACTCTTTGCATTAATTGAAAATATATTAAAAGATCTGGATCTTCCGATCAATGAGTCCCGTGACATGTCTCAAGAAATAGAAGCTTATATCCAACAAAACATCTATTTCCCAGACAAACTACAAATAAAAAATATAGCTGATCATTTTCAGATTTCGGCCAATTACTTCGGCGCCTTTTTTAAGAAAAAATACCAGAAAAGTTATAAACTGTATATAGACGATATTCGTACCCAACTTATCGAAGAAAGATTGGCATCGAGCCAATACAGCATGAAACAGATTGTGGATGAACTAGGTTTTAACGATGAAAGTCACCTGACCAACTTTTATAAGAAAAAGAGAAATATAACCCCAAGTGCTTATAAAAAATCTAGAAAAACAGTCAGCTAGTTGTCAAGTTGAATGACACCATTGAGGTCATTATTTAGCGAACGTTGGATCGCTTCGTCGAGAATCAATATCTTCTGACCCTGGAGTGTACGTTCTTGTCCGCTACTGGTATTTGTCTGTGTCGAATTGAATGATTCCAATTTCATGGGGAAATAAATTGGGTTCTCATCTTCTGAACGCCCGATGGTCAATAAGATATTATACCCCTGTAGGCGCAAACTCTGTAATGTCTGATAATTTAAACGCTTGAAAATCATAATGGCCAAGATTTACTGTTACTATTAGTAACAATGATGTTTTCAATTTGTTTGCATTATCAGATAGAATTTTATGCCTTTATGATCACTATTTTAGCGAATTTATCAATTGCTAAAAAAAATATACTACATCCGGAGTCTTCTGATATTTTTTAAAACTTTTCACGCTGCTGCCTGTTGTATTATTGAAGATAAATCATAGGATTATGGCTAGCACGGAAGACAAAAAGACGAAGGGAAAAGTCGAAGCTGACTACTCTGATTCGGAGCAAAATCTAGCTTATAACAAAGATATGGACAGTTATGAGCTGGATGTGGACGATAATGATCCCGATTACGATCATCCGGCAAATTATGACACACTATCCGAAGGTGCAATAGATGATGACTCTACTTATGATAATTCAAATCCTTTTGTCGGAGATGAATACGCTGATCGTGAAGATTTAGAGGAAGATGAGTTAGAGGATGCACATATGCGAATCGAAAGTTTCAAGCACAATCGACTATCCCCTTTAGATAAAAAGCTGGCCCAAAATGAAGAAGATCTCAGAGATGATCTTGATGAAGAAGGATATCCAAAAAATGACAGGTAGTTTTCCAATTATAAAGTAGTTTTGAAAGGAGTCTTAGGACTCCTTTTTTCTGAATAAATAAAGCCCGCAACTCTATATTTTTATGTAAGTTTACGTTAGAAGATTTAAATATATGGAAGGTTTGTTGCCGCTCATTCGTATCATTGACCTAAAAAAATCATACGGAACAAAAGAAATTTTAAAGGGAATCAATCTGGATATATTTCCAGGTCAGGTCATTGGCTATATAGGTCCCAATGGTGCAGGAAAGTCTACCACGGTCAAAATATTGACCGGATTGATTGAAGATTTCACCGGTAAAGTTGAGATCAATGGTATCGATATTCAAAAGGATCCCCTTTCCATAAAATCTCAACTCGGGTATGTTCCTGAAAATGCGGAACTTTACGAAGTATTGACCCCAATGGAATATCTCGATTTTGTCGGAAAATTATATGGTATGGAGGATCATACGATCCAGGGACGTTCCCTCAAATTATTAAGCGCATTCGGTCTAGCCGTAAATGCGAATAATAGAATGGATACCTTTTCCAAAGGTATGCGTCAGAAGGTGCTCCTTATATCCGGTATTATCCATAATCCGCAGATCATCATCCTGGATGAGCCCCTGTCTGGGCTAGATGCCAATGCGGTAATCTTCGTGAAGGAACTCATATCATTACTCGCCAAAGAAGGTAAGACTATTTTTTACTGCTCACACATGATGGATGTCGTTGAAAAAGTATCCGATCGAATCCTCCTGATCAGTCAGGGGAGTATTATTGCGGATGGAACGATTGACGAATTGAAGTCAAATCCCAACGAATCACTTGAGCACATATTTGCAAAATTAACCAATACCGACAACGATGCATTGGATGCATCTGACATCATCACCGCTATTCAATAATATGGAAAGATATATCTTACGATTTATTCTTCTATTTAGGGGAGTATGGGAAAATTTGGGGGTAAACTTTGCACAGTTTAAAATTATTTTAGAGACTAAAGTTACCCTAGATAACAGAAAGCCAATCACATTTAAGAAACGGAATACAGGAAAGTCTTCCTCTTCGTCCTCTATTATACAGTTTATCTTGTATATGATCATTGGTTTGATGTTCATGGTTATTCTAATTCTAATTCCGGATCGCTACTTAGCTCTTGCTATTATGCTGCTTTGTTTTATCAGCATGCTGAGCATTACATTAGTGTCGGACTTTTCGCCCATACTTTTGGATACCAGAGATCAATACATCATTATGCCCAAGCCGGTCAACGATCGAACGATAGCATTATCGCGAATAACATTTATTGCCATTAAACTTTTCAATCAGGTCATTGCATTATGCTTGCCACTTTTAATCTATGTGTTCTTCAACTGGGATATTATCGCCATTTTTCTACTGGTTGTACAACTGCTATTAAGCACACTTGTAGCATTGGTATTCGTCAACGGCTTCTATCTAATAAGCATCAAATATCTACCCATCCAAAAATTTAAAGACATTATTACCTATCTACAAATTGGGCTTTCAATGATCATTTTTTTAGCCTATTACCTTGGCCCCAATCTGATTCAAACAATCGTCGAGTCTCAATTGACCATTGAACAGCTCAAATTCCTTTGGTTATTTCCCAGTACCTGGATTGCTTCTTTTCAATCTCTGCTTTTGGGTGACCATAGTCTACAGATCATCCTATTTTCTGTTTTGGGTATAGCTGTTCCGCTCTTTGGGATCTATGCTTGTACACAGTTGTTTTCTAGGGGTTTTAACGCAAAAATAGCCGCTCTCGCCAGTGCAGATGCACCTTTACCTGAATCAACAAAAGTGATTTCGCAAAACCTCACAAAACGCCCGTTATATAAAAAATTAGGAACAAAGCTGTGCTCATCTCCTCTTGAAGAGGCTGGGTTTAGTATTGTATGGCTTATAAGTTCAAAAACAAGGGAATTTAAGCAGCAGCTTTACCCCTCTTTGGCCTATTTACCCATCTATTTTGTATTTCTATTTTTACGGACTGGTGAAGGCTTGCCGATAAGAGAAAAACTGGTTAAGTTAGGGGAATCTGGCTTATATATCGTTATGTTTTACCTCTCACTACTAACTATATTGACTGTATTTCAGCTGATCACACAGAGCAATAAATATAAGGCCGCTTGGATCTATTATGTCACGCCAATAGATCGTCCGGGACAATTTATGACCGGTGTACTTAAAGCATGTCTTATTAAATACGTACTACCATTTAATGTTCTATTTCTTTGCATTTGTGTTCCTCTATTCGGTATCAGGTCCATAAATGACTTATTGCTTTCGTCGGCTGTTGGCGGAATCGAAAGTATCCTGATCATGCTCTTTCTCGTAAAAAACTACCCTTTTTCCAAAGCGAGTCAATCCAGTTCAAAAGCACTGGTCAACTTATTGATCTTAGGTTTACTCGGACTTTTGGGCTATCTTCATAAAGTTATCTTTCAGTATGAACTATTGATTTGGGGACTGGTAGTACTCGCCTGGATATTGTTTTTTATCATGCTCAAATATTTACAAAAAGAGGATTGGAAAAGCCTGGCCTTTGATGATAATTAAGAAATTACCATGAATACACAGGCTCCAGAAATGGGGCCTGTGTATTTCACGACTACTTTTTATTGATCCGTCCTTTAAACCGACTGATACCATCCATAAAAGCTTCTACAATTATCCTTCCTTTAGGAAGATGATTAAGATCATAGTTGAATATTGCATTCTTAACAGCTTTATATTCATGCTTTTGCCATAGCACACCGTCAACCGTTATCCGCACAGTCATATCGCTCTGCTTATTGGATACCACATTTAACTGCGTTTGGTCAACCACCGATCTTGGATACAGGGAAAATGCATATTGAGCCTTTATTGTATCCATTTCAAATCCCGGAACAGCCTTAAAACTAAACATTTCACCCACTCCACAATCACTTTCAAATGCATGAATAAGGTTTCCTTTCAGGTCGAAGATGCGAAGATAACCATCTCCGTTTTCGGGTTGTGCCCAAAACTGTAGTCCATTTCCAGCGGTATCTATCAAGCGAAAGGAGTAATTGCCTGCCGCAAGGCGTATCGTATCAGTATATAGTGTGAGCGCAATTAACTGTGCCGCCTTCTTTTGAAAAACGGTATCCTGCTGAGCATTTATTAAAGAAATACTATTGTCTTGAGGTACTTTATTTGTAAGAAATTTCACAACAAATTCATTGGGAAATTTCTCTGGTGCTGTAAAAACAACTTCCATTTCATTGTCTTCTGACCATGCATCTTTCTTACCATTCGGTTTGATAAGCGCTACATGAAAGACATTTTCACCATCTTTTTCCTGAATTTCCCCTGGCAGCATTACATCTGCCACTTGATTAAAAGAAAGATTTCCCTTCCAATGAAATCTTTTAGAAGGAAATCCCTTAGTTCCATACACAATTGTAAGCGAATGCAACGGATCTGCCCCTAGGTTTCTGAAAGATATCCGTGGGCCAGAACTGGCTGGGTTTAATCTCGAAAAACGTTGCTCGTCGTTTGGTACCATAATAGATTCAACGGCAGCATCTATTTTTTGCTTGGGTTTCGAATAATGAAACAAGTAAGCTGAGATATTTTCAACCGCCTGTATATTGCTTGAAGCAGTATAGGGTTCCATTCGCAGTGCTGCAGTATGGGGGCCCGGCTTCGTGAATACATCGATTACATCAGGTTGCTGCAGATCACCGGGACACCAATACGCCCGGTCAAAGATCCATGTCCCGCCTTGCGGGTATAAAGGGTTATCGCCACACTTTTTCCACATATCCCGCAGGTCAACGACCTTTCCGTCGAGCATGAGTTCACGCCATCGTGTACAAAACTCGCTGCAACCACGAGGTTTGTCCATACCATGTCCTGTATGCTGAATACGTATACGGCTTAAGGCTGCTTGCCCAAGCGATTCGTAAGTTACCGGCAATAAATTCTCCTCTATCTTCTCGTTGGGATCGCCGTATTTATAGCCCTTATTCCACAAAGGTGTTATACCAAGAGGTGTAACAACTGGAGGTCCCGATAGAATTTCGAAATCTATGCTAAGTGCCCAACCTACTGTTTTATCCTCAAAACCCGAATGTACATATACAATCTCAACGCTATCTCGCAAAAAAGGGGCAAAGTCGGTCACATCTACCTGCCACTTCCAATTCCACCCTTTGTTATAAATACTCCCATAGGGGGTGAGCATCCGGCCCAATTCATAGTTCAGCACCTCTCCTTTCGCTCCCCCTTTGCGTCTCAACACGATATGATCCAGATAATCCCAATGTGCAGTGTTTAAGCTATCAGGACTTCCCAAAGTGACATGCATGGTTATTTTTCTTACGGGGTATTCGGCCTTGGGAAATACCCCCCATGCTGGATAAGGGTTTTCTCCTTTAGTGGCATCACAAATAATCGTAGTACGGTTGTGCGTGACAACATGGCTTATTGCTTTCTTTTGCGCAATAGCATGATAACCGATAATAAGCCACACTAGAATAAGAATAGGTCTGAAGTTCATTATAGTAAAAAAATAATAGGTAAGAAACCGCATAAATATACATGAATTTAATGTCACAACCTATCATCAGGGTGCATCAGGCATGATATACGCGGAAATTGTATTACAAAACAATGCTTGATCGCCAACATATGGCTATTGCTAGGCAACCTTTGGGGTGGAAAAAATGGTGTTCTAATCAAAGGTGATTTCAAAAATGGTTCAAAAAAAAAGGAAAATCTATATTTAGACTTTCCTTTTTAAAAGTAGCGGGGAGCAGGATCGAACTGCCGACCTCAGGGTTATGAATCCTGCGCTCTAACCATCTGAGCTACCCCGCCGTTTCGGTATGCAAATATACCACTTCGCCTGTCAATTCAAAAGATTTTTTTATTTTTTTTAGCGATTTATCCTATTCAAAAATCATTATACCACACAACAAACTCATTCTTAACGAAGTAAAATAACGTTTCAGTTAGGAAAAAAGTCGGGATAAGATTTGCGCGATTTTAAATTCAAATATTTGCTAAAAAGCCTTCAACTTTTCACAAAAAAACTTGCAATAACAAAATAAATATGTATTATTACAAATAATAAGTTTATGCGATAAAAAGCAAAATGGGAAGAGATTTGTAGCGGGGAGCAGAATCGAACTGCCGACCTTTGGGTTATGAATCCAACGCTCTAACCATCTGAGCTACCCCGCCATTTTGGGAATGCAAATATAGCTTATTTTTGATTTAAACAAACTGAAATTTAAAAAAACATTTTTATGGCAGATAAAATAAAATTCCAACTAGAATATATCATCAACTCTTCACCTAGAATTTTATTTCCGTATTTGCAAGAACCAAACGAACTGGCACAATGGTTTGCAGACGATGTAAACTACAAAGACACTGTTTATACCTTCATTTGGGACGATGAACCGCATCGCGCAAAAATCGTAGCATCAAAAGAAAACAAATCAGTGCGTTTTAAGTGGCTCGATGATGATCCTTATTTCTTCGATCTAGAGATCGATCAAGATGAGCTGACAAACGACGTCGCACTTAAAATAATAGATTTTGCTAAAGAAGAGGACTTGGAAAACAGAAAATTAATCTGGAAAAATTCAATCGTCTATCTTCAAAGTGTTATAGGTGCATAAAAAAACCTATCTTTGCAATATATTTTCACCAAGGGCTCTAAAAGAGCTCCTTGGCTGGAAGATGCTTTAATGTAAAGGCATCAATTTGCTTAGCGTCACGGATGAAAAAGGTTCATTTACTTATTCTTCAAGCTTTCATTAAACCGTTCATTGTCACATTTTTTATTGTGATGTTTGTGTTATTGATGCTTTTCCTATTTAAATACATCGATGATTTGATCGGAAAAGGATTTGAATGGTACACCATTATGGAGCTTATTGGGTATCAATGCATTGTTCAAATTCAAATGGCGATGCCCTTATCCATGTTATTGTCTTCCATTATGACCTTTGGAAACTTGGGAGAAAGCTATGAACTTGTGGCCATTAAAGCAGCAGGCGTATCTTTACGTAAAGCCATGACCCCCCTATTTATACTTGTGGCGATTTTTGCTACGAGTTCCTTTCTATTTTCCGATTATATCTTACCTGTGGTCAACCTAAAAATGGGAACCTTGCTGACAGATGTACGTAATAAAAAGGCGGACTTTCTGATCAAACCCGGTATTTTCAATAATACAATTCCAGGATACTCCATTCGTGCAAGAGGCAAAAATAGGGAAGGAACGATTCTCTATGACTTAATGATCTATGATCATCGGGGTGGCAATACGGCCAACAATGTGCTAATGGCAAAAGAAGGATACATTTATAATTCACCAGACAATAGTTATATGATCCTCAAATTGAAGGATGGTATACGCTATGAAGAGTCGCGCACAAAGAACTCAAAAACATACGATCCACGCCAGCAATTCACACGCTTTAAATTTAAGGAAACGGAACAGAAGTTCGACATGGGTAGCTTTCAACAAGGTAAAACAGATGAAAGTCTTTTCAAGAGCCACCATGCAATGTTAAATCTTAGACAACTGGATATGTATATTGACTCCAACCATGTTAAAATCGACAGTATGGGTAAAGCAATTACACGAACTCTTGATACGCGCTATAATATCTATTCGAAGTATTTTAGTGCAAATCAACCTGGCCTGCCAAAGGTAAAAGAAGCGAAGATCAAACCTTATAAAGATTTAGTAGCTGATCTTGTACCTCCTGAACAACGGACACAGATCACCATGAATGCCCTGAGCCAGCTAAACTATTTAAAAGAGGATCTCAACAGCCGCACCCTTGAATTTAAAGATTATAAAACAAAAGATATACGTTATCGCATTGAATGGCATAGAAAGTTCACATTGGCCGTATCTTGTCTACTGTTATTTGCTATTGGAGCGCCTTTAGGTGCCATTATTAGAAAGGGAGGTCTCGGACTTCCTGTCGTTATGGCCATTATCTTTTTCTTAATCTATCATATCATCTCTACAGTGTCGGAAAAAACGGCTAAAGATGGTGCTATATCTTCGGCTGTAGGTATGTGGATGGCTATTATCATATTAACTCCCCTTGCTGCATTTTTAACCTATAAATCGACTACAGATTCGGCTTTGTTTGATATTGATCAGTACAAATTAAAAGCAGAAGCGGCCTGGAAATGGATCAAAGAGAAATTTGGTAAAAAGAATAAATTAAAGGAGTCACATTAGATTTGTGACAACGCTATTATAAATAAAATTAGATTCTACACTAACTTTGTATCAATACAATATAACAATTAAATGGAATTCAAATTAAACACGATCGAAGAAGCGATCGCTGATATACAAGCGGGAAAAGTAGTTATCGTCGTAGATGACGAAGATCGTGAAAATGAAGGTGATTTTATCACCGCAGCCCGCAACGCAACTCCCGAAATTATCAACTTTATGGCAACCCATGGTCGGGGTTTGGTATGTGCTCCTATCACCAAAGAGAGAGCGGATGCTTTGCATCTTGACCTGATGGTGGGGCAAAATACAGCGGTTTATGAAACTAATTTCACCGTTTCTATTGACTTACAAGGATACGGTTGTACAACAGGGATCTCTGCATCTGATCGTTCAAAGACGATCAAGGCAATGATAGACCCAAATATTCACTACGAAGAGTTGGGTAGACCTGGTCATATCTTTCCATTGATTGCTAAAGATGGTGGTGTACTCCGTCGAACAGGACATACCGAAGCAACTGTTGACCTTGCTCGTTTGGCAGGTTTTGAACCAGCAGGTGTATTGGTCGAGATCTTAAAAGAAGATGGTGAAATGGCTAGACTACCAGAATTAATGGAAGTAGCCAAAAAATTTGATTTAAAAATCATCAGTATTGAGGACCTTATTGAATACCGTTTAAAACACGATTCATTGATTACTGAAGAGGTGACTGTCAATATGCCCACACAATATGGTGATTTTCAAATGAAAGCCTTTACTCAAAAAGATACGGGTGAACAACATCTTGCCCTTTATAAAGGTGAATGGAATGAAGATGAACCTATTCTTGTTCGTGTCCATAGTTCCTGCGTGACCGGTGATATTTTCGGATCTTGCCGTTGTGATTGTGGACCTCAGCTTCATAAAGCGATGGAGATGATCCAAAACGAAGGAAAAGGTGTAATTGTCTATATGAATCAGGAAGGCCGTGGTATTGGACTGATCAATAAATTGCATGCTTACAAATTACAAGAGAATGGATTGGATACCGTTGATGCTAATGCCCAACTTGGATTTAAAGCTGATTTGAGAGACTATGGTGTTGGTGCACAAATCCTTAGAAATCTAGGGGTAACAAAAATGCGTTTGATGTCCAATAACCCAACAAAACGTGCAGGATTGGTCGGCTATGGGCTGGAAATCGTAGAAAACGTTCCTATTGAAATCACCGCGAACCCCTACAACGAGGAATATCTACGAACAAAAAGGGATCGTATGGGACATACCATTATGAAGAACTTGTAATAAAGATCAAAAAGAATATTTCAGAAGCGGTGTTTTTCATAGAAACACCGCTTTTTTTATGAAAGTTTCTATTTTTTATTGATTCGTATTTTTCGCTTAGGGCATCAATGAACTCACTATGCTCCGTTTATTGGCCAGAAAAAATCTTCAATAGATTTTCATTGCTGTCGATGTTCGTGAAAGCATGAAGGTTTTATAAAAGATGTGATGTTTTCATGGCAGTTCTTTCAGTAAATAGAAGTAACTTTATATTAATGAATATGCAAGGGAAACATATCATCTTTTTTGACGGTGATTGCTTAGTTTGTAATCGTTTTGTCCAAATCCTATTGAAAATAGACTCCAATAATAGGCTTCTATTTAGTTCCTTACAATCTGACTTCGCTAAAAATAATTTACACACTATTCCAAAAAATATAGATTCTATTGTTTATATATCTCCTAGCGGTACTTATATCAAAAGCGAAGCCATATTGAATATCTGCAAAACATTGGGTCTTCCCTATTCAATCGTCTATTTCCTCAAAATACTACCGAAAAAGTGGCGGGACTTGGGCTATGACTATTTTGCAAAAAATCGCTACAAATGGTTTGGAACAAATAAGTATTGTACGGTTCCCAACGAACAGCAACGGAGAAAATTCGTCTAAGCAAAGCTTCCCATAAAATTGCTTGTTTGCGAAACAATAGGCGGAAGAATATTGTTCCAAAAGCAGCTGATGTACCAAATAATCCAAGGTAATATATCAGCAAGAATAAATAAATACAGGTCACAAACAGCAGCAATGGCTTGTAAAATACAAAAAATAATGATTCCAATGAAAAATCCACTTTTAATTGACAGAGCCTATATAAACGGAAAATTTATCACATCAAAAAACACATTTGATGTTGTCAACCCCGCCACTGGAAAAACAATTGCAGCATTACCCGATCTGAAAGTTACAGATTGTACAAAAGCCATACAAGCGGCTGACAAAGCCTGGAAAAGCTGGAAAAATACAACAATTTCGGAACGATGTCTTATTGTTCGCAATTGGTACAATCTCATTCAACAAAATAAAGACCTACTTGCTGAAATTATGACACTTGAGAGTGGAAAACCGCTCAATGAGTCGAAAGTAGAAGTAGATTACGGGAATTCATTTGTTGAATGGTTTGCCGAGGAGGGTAAGAGAGCCTATGGGGAAACGATTCCCGCTCAGAAAAAAGGGGTAAGAATGATGACAATCCGACAAGGTGTCGGGGTCGTTGCGGCAATTACGCCCTGGAATTTCCCTTTGGCCATGATCACCCGAAAGGTCGCTCCGGCGCTTGTAGCGGGCTGTACAGTAGTCCTCAAACCCGCATCCCAAACACCTTTATCTGCAATCGCATTGGTCAAACTCGCCGAAGAAGCAGGTCTGCCAAAAGGAGTCTTTAATGTCATTACCGGAAGGGACAGCGCTGGTATCGGAAAGGAACTTGCCACAAATGATCTTGTCCGTAAACTTTCTTTCACAGGCTCTACTGAGGTCGGTAGGACATTGATCGAACAATCAGCCTCAAACATTAAGAAAGTCTCCATGGAACTCGGCGGAAATGCTCCATTCCTTGTATTTAGTGACGCAGATATTGACGCCGCAGTAGAAGGTGCTATTGCTGGTAAATTCCGAAACTCCGGACAAACTTGCGTTTCTATCAACCGCTTCTTAGTCCAAGAAGACGTCTACGACGAATTCGCTACAAAATTAGCCCATGCTGTGGGTCAATTAAAGGTGGGCAATGGACTCGACAAAGGTGTTCAGGTAGGGCCATTGATCAATGCCAAAGGTTTAGAAAAAGTACAGCATCATGTTCAAGATGCTTTGAATCACGGGGCAGAATTGGCCGCTGGTGGACATGTGATCAAAGGTCTGTTTTTCCAACCTACAGTCCTTACCAATATCCCTAAAGAGGCACTGATATTTCACGAAGAAACTTTTGGCCCAGTCTGCGCATTGTTTAGTTTCAAAACAGAAGAAGATGGTATAGCCATGGCCAATCACACCGAATTTGGCCTTGCCTCCTATTTCTACAGTACCAATATCAATCGCTGCTTTCGTGTAGCGGAACAACTTGAGGCAGGTATGGTAGGTGTTAACACAGGATTAATATCGAATGCTGCAGCTCCTTTTGGTGGGGTAAAACAATCTGGCGTCGGTCGTGAAGGATCAAAACATGGACTCGATGAATACATGGAATTGAAGTATATCTGTTTCGCGGAATAGATACAATATAGCTGAGGTTACATTTAACTGAAATAGGCTATTTGCACTATACAACCATCGTTGGTATGACACAAATAGCCTATTTATACAGGTAATTCTTATTCTTAACCAATCTTTCTTGGCAATGAAACCAAAAGATAAATTTCAACTGTAACTAACGCTGCGTTTTAACAAATGCTGTCAATTTTTCCCGAGTGGAACTAAAAGATAGTGCATCGCCTACTTTATCATAATTCTCTTTGTCTATACAGCTTGGATAGGCATATTTAGCAAAAGCTAATTTATTATCGTCCCTGATAAATAGTTCCATGAGATCTATGATTTCGGAACTGCGAAATCGCCTATTTTTCAGCTCTTGAGCCGCCACTTGCAAGCGGTCCTGATCATTTTCTTTTTGATTGAGCAGATCATTCAATTGGTTAGCTTCATTTTTATCCTGATAACCAGTATTGTCGATCGGATCGTCCTGATTTTGTTGATTATTACTTCTATCATTCTCAGACCGACCATATCGCTCGTCTTGTTGTTGACCCCGATCGTACCTGTCTTCATTATAATCACCATTATTATAGTTGTCGCCATTGCGATAATTATCATTATAGCGACCAACAGGATTCATCGATTCAAGAACAATACCTCTATTTCCGCCACGGCTGCTTACCGAAAACACAACATCCAAGTATTGACCATCTCGATTGACAAGCTGCACAGCACTTCCGCTCAGTGTTCTCTGCTGTCTGTTTGCAAATACAATACGGAGATTATACCTCGGGTTTTGCAAATTCGGCACACGAATATCAGTCGAGGGCCTATTATTGTACAAAACATTATTGATATAAAGAAAGAAGGGAACATCGGCCGAATAGATATTTAATGTTCCACCGTAAGGTCTATAGCGTTGGGCAAATCCTCCAGTTGCGATAGCAAGCAACATGATCACAGTCAAAAGTCTCTTGTACATATTCCTTTTCAATTTATAATCGTTCGACTAACGAGAATAGAAAAGGATTAAGAAAATTAAGAATTTAACGTTTTATCCGCATTGTTCTTATTTCTGATTTTTTTGTAGAGTTTCACAGCCATCATCAGGGAAATAGACAGTATTAAAAGTCCCAGAACACCGAATATCCAATTGAGAGCAGATTTTAATACGACTGTAAATACGATAGCAAATAATAAGACGGTCGCCAGTTCATTCCAAAGACGCAATTTGGTCGAGGACCAAGTCGATGATTCCCCTTTTAATTGAAACATAATACGTTGGCAAGCAAAATGATAAAGGATCAGTCCCAATACAAAGGTGAGCTTGACATGCATCCAGCCCATGGTCAACAATCCCGGATTAATATACAGCATGACGAGAGCTGCCAGAATAGTGAGGTACATGGCTGGTGTTGTGATGATCCACCACAATTTACTCTCCATCAGTATAAACTGTTTATGCAAAACCCCATACTCTTCCGCAGATTTGGATTTAGCTTCGGTATGGTAAATGAATAAGCGAACGATATAAAATAAACCAGCCATCCAACAAACCACAAAGATAATATGAACTGCTTTTGCGTATAAATAGACCATGGGTACAAAAATAAGAAAAGTTAGGGGCAATCAATAAAGCTAGGCTTTAATTAGAAAAATCTTACATGAAGTATACAAAAGACGAAAGTCCATCCCGACTACTTAGTTTTAATTTTCAATAATGCATGTTAAATAAACAACGCTTCAAATCTGGTATAGATAGTACAACCTATCAGATATGAAGCGTTGGTATTTCCACTTATTTCAACTGACCTATTTCTTTTGTGGAGAAGTTTTCAGTTCTTTATATAACAGAAATAAATGGGCTGCAGACCAGCTAAAATGTGGTGCTTTGAGCCTTTTGCCTGTGCGCGCTTCATAGTTTTCATGAATTGGTCCATGACCAGATAAGCCCTCCAATCGCTCAAAGACTTGTTTGGTATACATATCGGCTTCCTTTTGATAACCGTATTTCCTTAAACCAGCAATTGCGAAATAGACTTGATCGAGCCAAATAGGTCCGCGCCAGTATCCTCTATCCATGAATTTGGCGTTGTCTAGAGCCGCAGTAGGAAAAGGTACAAAGGAGGCAAATTTAGCCGTATCCTGCATCACACGAACCACAGCTTCAGCTTGTGGCACAGTAGCTAAACCTGTCCACAATGGCGACCAGCCTTCAGGACCAAAACATGGAATAAGCGCTCCATTCAGTTTGCGATCAAAATAATAACCGCGCTCCTGGTTGAAGAAGTAATCCATGGCAAGGTATGATTCTTTTTTCCCCCGAAATGGTACTCCGAGCAATTCCGCAAAATGCATCAAATATTTTCGTTCCAGCTCAAGATAAGCACTGAGCTCCACAGATTCCTGATCCATGCTCCAGGCACCTTTTTCATTCAATAACATCTGGGTACTATCGTACCGAATAGCGTTGTCCATACCGCTTTCCCACTTGGCGGCTTCCAATGTTCCATCCGTAGCACCATACTCACAGATACCATTTTTATTGTGATCCCGGTAGCGAAACCACCATTCATGGTACAAGACCAGTTTATCGTACATTTCCCGTACAAACGATAGGTCATGATCGGCTTCATAGATCGCATTTACCGCCCAGGCAGCTAATGGCGGTTTGGAATCACGGTAATTATTCTCGCGATGGTCCGTATAGATACAATCGGCAATCATCCCGACGCTATCTTGAAAGTCAAACATAGCGCGAACCTGATCTTTCGCCAAAGCGGGATCTATCTGCGCCAATGCAACGGCATGCTTCCATGAATCCCAGGCCCAAAATCCAACAAAGTAATCAGCTACATGCGAAGGGACAACACCATCATGTTTTAATTCCTTTTTTGCACTCCGCCAATTGCTCATCAGCGTCATCATACTTTTCACCATAATGCGATGTTCTTCCATGGAGAGTTCCGGACGAGTATTTGAGCTGATATAATTCACCCATCGTGCTGTATGTTGTATGCTTAAAGCCTTACTTTGCTCAACAGCTGTTTTTGCCGTTACGAGTGCCTTTTCTAAGGTGATCGGGTTGGCATAATGGGTCATGACAATCTCCGTATCCGCTTTTTCTAAATAGGCTTGATATTTCCTCTGATCAAAAGTTACTTTCACACCAGCTTCAAAAGATAGTAAAAGAAGTTCTCCATTTGGAAGTTTAGACCATAGGGTATTACCTGCCAATGTCCATTGCCCTTGATTGAGATTGCCATAGGTCCATAGTTCTTTTGATGATTTGTTTTTAATATGTAATATGGCTGTTGTTGATGAGACCTGTTTAAGAGTTTGCTCAACTTCCCTATCCTCTCCTCGCAAACGCATCCACAGGCGATCCGGATAATAACAACTGCTATCACGGCTCAATAGATTTTTTTCTCCAGCCGGAGCTGTTCCAATCTGCAGCAATGCACTACTTAACCAGGCACGCCCATCCAGATCATAGGGTCCACAAAAACCGGTCACGTTCTTATCTTCATGGATACCAAATCCAACCCAGGCGCCGCGATCGGTATAAAATGGATTTGTTCGACGAGCTGAACCTTCTGGTTGTTGCTCGACCCTTAACAATCCACCATAGCCATCCATTTTAGGGGACTTGACCGTATTGCATCCTATCAAAATCAAACAAAAACTAATTGTAACCCATAAGGTTTCGATCTTATTTCTCATAAATAACAAAAAAAAGTAACTAAAAAGGGTACACTGAGGTCAATCAGTATACCATGGATGATCGCAACGAGAACATACTGTTTGCCGGAGTATTGTGTGATAATGGGTAATGCAGTATCCATACTTGTGGCGCCCGCAACAGAAATCGGCGCTAGCGGGCCAAACCATTTTCGAGCTAATGGGGCCATCAATAGCGCCATTAATTCACGCATCAAATTCGACATCAATGCTATAGTTCCCAATGTGACACCCTTATATTGTGTAATAAAAATACTTGATAAAGAGTAGTAACCAAATCCAGATCCTACAGCCATGCTTTCAGCGGCATTCCAGTCGCGGATAAAGAAACTGACGATGAAGGTACCTAACAATGTTCCAACAATAGTCGCCAAGGGGACGAGTACGATGCTTAAATTAACTTTTCGTAGAGATATCAAGAGTTCCCTATCATAACCAATGGTAACCCCAACCAACAACATCAATGCATAGAGGACATAAGTATTCCATTCTTCTTTCAACAATTCGGCTGGAATAATTCCCTTGAAACCGACAAAAACACCCACGATAAAAAATGCGAGAATGATCAAACTACTTTTCATGTTTGCTAAAGAATAAACGATAAACGAACCATGAGCAAAGAACACTTCCAGCGACTCCGGCCAATGTGATCAATATAGCTTGCAACCCCAATGTATCAAGATTGTCTATTATTTTTGGATTTTGTCCGACCTCTCGTCCCAAAAGAAACAGTAAGGCAAATATGACCAATCGGACAAGAATACCTGTATGTTTAAGAATAGGAAAGGACCGAAGTCCTATCCCTATTCCTACACCTAAAAGCATGACAAAAAAAACGGTAAACATGCTCCTTAATTAATTTTATCATTTGACTTAATCTCCAATAATGGAACAGGGTAAAAGTTGTGTTTAGCAGGATCAAAACTATTCCGACCAATAGCTTGCAATGCTTCTTTCGCTTTCCCCCATCTTCTCATATCGTAGAATCGGGTATTTTCCAAGGCAAACTCCACGATACGCTCATGTTCGATACGTTTTTTGACTTCCGTAACAGACAAATTCAAAGGAAGTGCCGGCATATCTGCCCGCTGGCGTACCTGATTGATCAAAGGGATGGCATCTGCAGGGCGATTACGTTCATTTAAGGTTTCAGCCAATAACAACAACACATCAGCATAACGCATCAATGGGAGATTGACTGCTGTGCGGGACTTATCTAAATCGGCTGCTGTTCGTGGTAAATACTTTCTGAAACTTGCCCGGTCAGATCCGGCACCAAATATTTCATCGTAGGTAAAGCCATAAACTCCTCCATTCTTCAAATCATTAAAATAAGGATCATTACAGAACACCGTTTGGTACATACGAGAGTCATAACGTCCTGTTGTAGCGATCTTACCCTCCTTTTTAAATTCGTTTAAGAGCATCTTGCTTGGTAAGATTTCATCCCAACCGCCCAACTCCCCTACAGCGATCCACTTATGCAGTGCTGTGCGGTAACTCGCACCATTTGCGGTATTATCAGTAAATTGAAGCTCAAAAATAGATTCTGCACTATTTTTATTGGTACCGTCAAACATAGACAGGAAATCTTTTTCCAGGTTATATCCTGATACTGCTTTAAAGGCCTGTTCAGCTTTTCCAAGAAGTTCCTCTTTCTTGGCCGTATTTTCATATGCTGATGTTAAGTAGCTGTAGCCAAGATAAGCATTCGCCGCCCCTCTAGTAGCTCGACCAACATTCGCAGCCTCCTGTTTCACAGGCAAATTGCCAACCGCAGCCTCCAGATCCCCAATAATAAAAGCCCACGCTTCATCACGTGTAGATAAGGCCTTGTTAATCTTTCCTTCACTGGTGATATATTGATCACGTACAACGATCTTCTCCCAGTTGAGCAATAGTTTTAAATGGTAATAGGCGCGCAAGAACTTTGCTTCGGCAATAATCTGGTTTTTCTTATTTGCATCCATTTCAATCGGTGCAGTCTTCTCTATCACCTGATTTGCATAAGAAATACCGCGATATGCTTTACTCCAATAAGCCGTAAACTGACTGTTACCATTGGTATAGGTAAAATTATAGAGTTCTACCCAGGTTTGATAGTTCAATGCATCGCTACCGATTTCACAAGCATCTTCACGATAAGCCTCGACCGGAAATTTTACCTCCGCAAATTCCCATACATCCGTTGCTGCTTCCAACTGCGAATAGGCAGCAGAAAGTCCAGACTCAGCATCCTCGGCATTACGCCAGAAGTTATCTGAAGTAAGTTTGTCTGGTGATGTTAAATCCAATTTATCGCTGCAGGACAATGTCGTGCTTAGCGCACAAGCGATACAAAGAATCCATTTATAATTTGTTCTATTCTTTTTCATCTTCTAGTTTCTTTAATTATGATACAATAAATACCCAAGTCTTAAAATGTAAATTGAACTCCAAAGGAATAGGACTTGGTAAATGGAAAAATATAACGGTCTACCCCTGTATTCAACACGCTGGATTTATTGTTAACTCCAGATGGTGCAAACTCAGGATCAATTCCCTTGTATTTTGTCCAGGTATATATATTCTGTCCACTGATATAAAACCGTAGATTTTCTGAACGGATCGCATGCAACAGATTTTTAGGCAAAGTATACCCGATCTGCAGCTGACGTAGTCTAATAAAGTTACCCGATTCCAAAAAACGTGTGGACTCACGGCTGTTTCCATTTGGATCTTGTAATACAGCACGTGGAACATCGGTATCCCGGTTGTTTTCTGTCCATGCATTTAACGTACTGCTCAAAAAGTTGGATCCAGAACTCATGGCTTCAAAAAAGTAGCGATTCCCATTATAGAGTTTATGTCCCCAGCCGCTTCCGATCAAAGCCGAAAAATCAAAGCCTTTGTAAGAAGCACCAAGATTCAAACCTACTTCCAATTTAGGAATCCCTGTACCACTGTATTTCTTGTCTTCATCATCAATCACACCATTACCATCGACATCGACAAAACGGATATCGCCCGGCTTGGCATTATCTTGTAATAATTTACCCTCCTTGTTGACATGTTTGTTCACCTCCTCCATGCTCTGAAAGATACCATCGGTTTGGTAAAGGAAGAATCCTCCAATCGGATATCCTACACGAGTCTGATTCGGAAAATGTTCGGTATCGAATTTTAGACCATTTCCCAAAAGAATCTGGTCTTCATTAGCGAGGCTGACGACCTTATTTTTGAGGGTTGAAAGATTTAAGCCGATATCGTATTGAAACTCATTTTTTCGATTTGCATACTTGAGTTCAAGCTCAAAACCCGAGTTTCGGATCTTTCCGACATTTAATGTCGGATCTTCCAAACCCGCAGATGGAGCAACTTTCTTAGTGATCAAAAGGTCATTGGTGGTCTTGATAAAGTAATTTACCGAACCTTTTAATACGTTATTGAATAGACCAAAGTCTGCTCCTATGTTTTTAGACTCTGTGGTCTCCCAGCTCAACAGTCGATTCTCAAGCCCCATTGCAATACTACCTGGCCAAGGATTGCCACTTCCGCGCACATATCCCATGTACAAATTATTGTAGGTACTGATCAGCGCCTGGTGGTCGTAGTACCCCAAAGCGACCTCATTCCCGAGTTTTCCCCAGCTTCCCCTTAATTTCAGATTAGATACGAAGGATTCTTTCGGGAAGAATGATTCCTCATCGACTTTCCAGCCCAATGCTATTGAAGGAAAACTCCCATATCGGCTATCCTTTCCAAATTTGGATGAACCATCACGGCGTAAGGTTAACTGTACGAGGTAACGATCGGCATAAGAGTAATTGACACGACCAAAGATAGACATGCGGTTATAGTCATATTTAGAACCATCTGCGGAGAATGTTCCACCTTGTCCCGAACTGATCGTCATAAAATTGGGATCCAAAAATCCCTCAGCACTTTCCTTGCTCATCAGTTTACCATTCTCAACCGAGTATACGATCTTCTTTCCTTCAACACCTACATTATTCCAATTGGATTCTTGCATATTCAACGAACTACCCAAAAGCGCGTTTAAGCTATGTTTTCCAAATTCTGTTTTATAGTTCAGGAGATTATCAAAGACCTGTTCCTGCCAATAGCTGCGTCCCTCCCAATAAAAAGGAAATTCATACGGATTCTTTTCATCTGAGGCGAATGGAGGATAATGGTAATAATTTTGTGTATTGATCGCGTTAAAGGCATAACTTGTTTTAAAGGTTAAGCCTTTCATGATATCTACACTAACAAAAGCATTTCCGGCGAAATCCTGCTTTTTTGTCCAGCTTGTTTTATAATGTTCGTCGGCAATCACATTGACATTATTGGGAATACCACCCCAATTTGTCAAACCAAAACCACCTTTTTCCGCGGAGTCATATACCGGTACCAAAGGTGAAATCATATAGGCTTCTTTGAGACTAAAATTAGGTCCATGGTATTTGGAATTTGTATAGGCCATATTCCCTTCTACGGTGAAGATATTCTTCTTGGTCCCCAATTTCATACGAACGTTTTCCTTTTTGAAATCGTTCGCGATAACAACACCTTTGTCATTACTTAAGTTCGCGGACAGGGAATAGCGGGTATTGTCTTGTCCGCCTCTGATAGCGACGCTATTCGCTGTAGAAAGTCCTGTACGGAACACCTCCTCTTGCCAATCGGTATTATTGGTACCTGGCTTGTTGATATAGTCGGGGAGTTTGACTGGCGTCGTAGCATACTTATTGTATTCGTCATACATTTGACGGTGCACTTTTACATAACCGTCAGCATCGAGTACTTTTAGTCGATTAGATGTTTCTGTTACATTTGTAAAGCTATTGATGTCTACAAGAATTTTTCCAGCTTTACCCGCTTTCGTTGTGACGATAACAACACCATTGGCAGCCACAGAACCATATATTGCGGCAGCGGCACCATCTTTGAGTACCTCCATGCTCTCAATATCATTGGGGTTGACATTACTGATTGTACCTGGGAAACCATCTATGATATACAGTGGTTCATTACTGCCGAAGGTATTGACCCCACGGATCTTGACCTGAACTCCCGCCCCAGCAATACCGCTATTTTTTTGCACATTGACACCAGCTGCCACCCCTTGTAATGCCTCAGCAGGGTTTGTTGTTGCACGTTTCGCCAGATCTTTTGTGCTAATACTTGCTATTGCACCCGTGACATCAGACTTCTTTAAAGTACCATATCCAATCACAACGACTTCCTCAAGTTCTCTATTTCCACTAGTTAAGGTGATATCAACATCTTTCCCTGCTTGTACATTAATTTGTTGGTTTTGGTAACCTACATAGCTAACCTGAAGTAAGTCCTTCGCGTTCACTTCTAGAGAAAAAGTGCCTGAAAGATCTGTAGCGACAGTTTTTCCACTACCCGAAGCATGTATACTCACACCCGGTAATGGCTCACCTTTTTCATTTACAACAGTTCCTTTTACTTGCCCCGTTTGCTGTTTATTTGCAACCTTACGTTTTAATAAAATCCGTTTCCCCGTAATGTCATATGTAATCGAGCTCTCTTGTAACGCATCTTTCAACAGAGCTTCCAAGCTGCTGGCCTGACTATCATAGAAAAGTGGTGTCTTGACATCTACATCCGAATTACTGAACATAAATGAATAGCCATACTTCTTTTCAACAATCTCGATAAGTGACTTAAGATTTGAAGACTCCTTTTTGCCTGATATCTGCTGAGCGTTTACAGCAAAGAAGGTCTGGCTGAGGAGTAAAAGACTCATCAGAATAGGTTTCTTTTTCATAATTTTTGGTATATTTTGTTTTAAGTAGTTTACATCATCAATTTTTGGTTATTGTTTTTTCGAAACTATAGCAACAGATTTGCCTGCTATTGTATAGTGAATTGGTGTAATGACATTGATCAATTCCAAAATTTCTCGTAAACTTTCAGTTTTCACTTTGAAAGTATAATGTCTATCGGGCTCTGCTCCCCTCCAAGTAATATTGACACCATACCAACGCTCCAATTTCTTAAGAACACTTTCCAAAGATTCGTTCTCAAAAACAAGTTCCTCAGATTTCCAGGTGCTATATTGTACCGCGTCCAATTGTCGTATCTGCGTATATCGACCAGTCCGTTTATCCAGTTGGATCCAATCATTAGGTTTTAATTCTCCGATTAATTGTCCTTTTTTATCTTTTATCGCAACTTTTCCACGCAGCAGAGACACTTCTATCTTGGCATCATCCGCATAGGCTGAAACATCGAAAGCAGTTCCTTTCACGAGGACATCCAAATGGGAAGTCTGAACGGTGAAAGGCATATTTTCTTTTTTCACCACATCAAAAAATGCCTCGCCTTCAAGTGTAATCTTGCGATCATGTTGATTGAATGCATGCGAATAGCTCATTTTAGTTCCCGCATTTAACCAAGCTTTTGATCCATCAGGTAATATAACCTGTGACTTTTGCCCTAAAGCCGTATAGACAATTGTTTGCTCCTGCGAAGATGTGTTCATCAAAATATTACGCTGAATAAAATACGTCCCCAATGTCCCTGACAGAAAAATAAGAATCGCAGCAGCACTGACCAACCACCAAAAACGGTTACGGTCAAAAACAATAGTTTTTACGACAGGTTGGATACGATCTTGGATTTTGTGCCATATCCGTGGACGATCTGCCCGATCGATTATCAGTGGCGGTTCTTTGAGATGTATCCACTCGTTTTCCAGCTGCAATAGATAATGACGATTTTGTTCACTTGAATCGAGCCAAGCTACAATCGCTTCATTTTCCTTTACATCACTCTCTTTTTTTAGATATCGAACTAATTGCTCCAGTGACGGCTTATAACTGCTATTCATTATTTTGGGTTTACGACAAATAGACACCTAGAGCGGAGAAAACCCCTAAAAGATTTTGTATTTTTTTTAAAAATATTTAAACGAGTGTGGAAAGACCTGCACCGCACATCGTTAAAACCAATAAAATCGAATCTGGATACAGTATTTGATAGCGTTCAAGTATATGTGCCCGTATTTTTTTAGACGCAATGGACATCTGATTTTCGACTGTCTTGATGGATATTTGCAGTTCTTGGGCAGCCTGCTGATAGGTTTTCTGTTCTTCCTTACAGTATTGATAGACGATTTTACATTTTTCAGGCAATTTACCAATAGCTTCCTGATAAACAAGTGAAAACTCCTCCATATTGATACACTCCTCTGCTTCCTGGCGGATCATTTCCTCCTTAAACCAACGCTCCAAATGAGCAGTACGTGCACTTTCATTGCGTAAAGCATTGAGCACACGGTTACGCGCCGCCCGATAAAGATAGGTCTTGACATGGAAAATATGGATTTGATCCCGATCTTCCCATAGTTTAACAAACACATCCTGCAAACAGTCCTCCACCAACTGTACATCACGTGTATAATACCCTAAGAAACGGCATAGCTCATCAAAATAATGATGAAACACTTCTTCCAGCGCTTCTTCATTAATCAACAATCCATCCATCAAGGTATTTTTACTCATTTATTAGGTTTTGCGACTAAGCTATAAAATAAAACAAGATTTACAAAAAAAGTAAGTGTGCTCATTTTAACATATTTTGCACGAATTTTCACCATGTCCATGATAACCCGCATTTAATGCATTATAAAACAATAAAAAACGCTTTTTAACTATTCCCAACTGCCATCTCTTGCTCAAAAAAAAGACCTGCTAGTTATAGCAAGTCTTCTTTCTTCTTGATCGGATGTTTATCTAAAATCTTGTTTCGTTTTTCTAGAACGCTTTCTAATCAAAAGTTTAATAGCTAAATTCTTTCACAACCTCGATTGCGTATTTTACATTGTCAAAAGGAATATCAGGCATAATACCATGTCCTAAATTGAATATAAAACCATTCTCTCCGCGCATGCGCTCAAATAATTCTATAATTTTCTTTCTGATAACAGGCTTTTCAGCATATAGTACAAACGGATCTAAATTCCCTTGAACAGCTATTCCTTGAGGCAAAGATTGCTTCATATTTTTAAGATCTGCATTCCAGTCGATTGAAACCACATCTGGCTGCGCCTCCACCATCATTGGAGCAAAGACAGATGATCCTTTACAGAAAGATATTACAGGGATATCCTTGCGGTTCAATTTGGAAATGATTTGTTTGTTATAATAATGTGAAAAATCACGGTAATCATTCCAAGACAAAGCCAAAGCCCAGCTGTCAAATAATTGGATCGCATTTACGCCTGCTGCAATCTGCATATTAAGATATTCTACCGTTACATCAGCAATCTTTTGAAGGATTGTATGCGCCAATTCAGGTTGATTGTTTAACATCAACTTCGTCAACTTGAAATCCTTTGACGAACCGCCTTCAACCAAATAACTTAAAATGGTAAAAGGAGCTCCTGCAAAACCGATCAATGGAATACGATTATCAAGACGTTGTTGAATTACTTTTATGGCATCCGCAACATATTGCAACTTATCCAGACAGTCAACCGATAATGCCTCCGCATCTTTGACAGAACGAATTGGATTAGAAAAACGAGGACCTACTCCTTGTTCAAATGACAGATCGCCACCCATTGCCTCTGCTGTAACCAAAATATCCGAAAACAAGATCGCTGCATCTATTCCCAACAAATCTACAGGTAACATCGTTACGTCTGCTGCAATCTCTGGTGTTTTGCACATTTCGAGAAAAGAATACTTGTTTTTGATATCCCAGTATTCTTTCATAAAGCGTCCAGCTTGACGCATCATCCACACAGGAGGTCTCTCCGTTTGCTGCGAGAATGCAGCTCTAATCAATAAGTCGTTTTGTAAAGTAGTACTCACTATAAATGTTTTGAAATTTCGTTTTCTATTTTTGTAATAATACTGGCTTGTCGTGCAGTTAAATGCAATTTGTTAGCCACATCTGTATACGCCCTTGCCCGTTCATAATCTGTCTTTCGCAGTGCAATATTAGCCAGATTGATCATTACCATACCTTTTTCATTATCTTTTTTCCAGGGTAGACGAGAAGCCAGCTGAAAATGGTATTCAGCCTCATCGATACGCTCTTCTTTCAAGGCTATATTTCCCATCATAAATTCATAGAAATTACGACGCCCCTTACGAAGTGTATCTGGATTTTTTATTTCGGATAACAAGTTTTTTGTCTTTTCATAGTCTTGCCGATGAAAAGCTTGTGTTGCCAAAAAAACTGAACCTTCCCGAAAATGGCTCCAAATTAGATAACCAATTCCACCAGCCAACAATACAGCTGTCTGATAATGCCCTTGGTATAAACCATAGCCCAAAAGTAACGCAGCAATAAAAATAACGGCTATTCTAGCCTTAATTGTCATCATCTTTTATTTGCTATGCATTATTGTCGGTAAATTTATAACCAACACCTCGGATAGAGTGGAAATAGATTGGGTGCTTTTGATCAGGCTCAAAATATTTCCGGAATGTCAAAATGAAATTGTCAATGGTACGCGTCGAAGGATAGACGTCATAATTCCATACAGTTTCTAAAATCTGCTCACGCGAAACGGCTTCATTACGACGTTCGATCAACAGCTTCAATAGCATGGTTTCTTTTTTCGTCAATGAGGTAATTGTTCCATCTGCATGATGCAATTCGTAAGAATTAAAATAGATGGTTTTATCACCGATTTGATAAGAATTCAATTCTTTAAGATCATCTGGTTTCATACCGCGACGAACCAAATTTCCAACACGGAGAATCAATTCTTCTAAATTGAACGGTTTTACCAAATAATCATCGGCACCTTTTTTTAGTCCAGTGATACGGTCTTCACTACTGTTCTTGGCAGTCAAAAACATGATAGGAACCTCTGTATTCTGTAGTCGAATTGTTTCCGCAACTTGAAATCCATCAATTTCAGGGATCATAACGTCCAATATCACGAGATTGAAACGTTCCTCTTTAAAAACTTTCAATGCTTTTTTTCCGTCAGTAGCCGTAGTGACACGGTAACCTTCCATTTCGAGATTCAACTTGATTGCTTCTAACAAGTGTTCTTCATCTTCGACAAGTAATATTCTTTGTTTACTTTGCATTTCTTTCAAATGTTACTTCAAAAATACTCCCTTTAGGAGTGTTATCTTTAACTTTAATGGTCGCATCGTGCTTCTGCAACACGGTTTTCACGATATATAACCCCAAACCAGTACCTTTGGTTTTCCGTGTCGCTTCACTTCCCACGCGATAAAACTTATTAAAGATAAGTTTTTTCTCTTCATCACTGATACCGATACCATGGTCAGCAACAGAAAAAATTATTTTACTGCTCTCCGTATATAGTTTGACATCCACCATGGCACAGGCCGGTGAATATTTAATAGCATTCTCAATGAGATTTGTCACGACATTACTTATCGCAAATTTATCACCATGGATAATAATATCCGACTCCAGGTAAGGTTTCAATACCTGTGAGCTGCATGAATTCTTTTGAAGTCGATCGACAATTTGCTCCACCAAAGAGGTAAAGTTAAAATCCTCTTTGGGCATGCTGTAATTGCGGCTGTCCAATTTGGTCGTCATCAAGACATTCTCTACCAGATCATCCAATCGCTCAATATCTTTTAGGGAATTTCTTAAAAAAGTCTGTTGTTGCTCTTTATCCAGATCTCGTCGCAAAATGGTCTGAATATAGAGTTTGACGGATGCCAAAGGAGATTTCAACTCATGCGTAATAGCCAAAAGGAAATTTTGCTGCTGTTGCAACAATTTCTGTTCTCGCTCTACCAGGCGCTTTAACCGCCACGCACCCCATAAAAAAATGATCAAGAAGAAAATACCTTCGCCTATAATCATGTTCTTTTTGCTTGGATCAAACCGGATGAACATCACCCCCCACCATATCAACTGCATGATCGCGTAAAACAAAAGGAAATAAAAGAGTAAAAGCGCTTTCTTCATGTAGCAAAAATAGCTATTCACCAAGGCATTCGGAAATATCCTAAAGATTATGACACAAAGAAGAAAATTAGCCGATTCACAATAAGATAAAATCTCCCCAGAGGTGGTATATTTGTATATGTTTAATCGTGAGAAAAAGGATATTTTCTTTGATTTGGATCATACCATCTGGGATTTTGACAAAAATGCCGAAGAAAGTCTCCACGAACTATATTTTAAATACAAGTTTGACAGCTTGTTTAACAAGGAATCCCCTTCCCGTTTCATAGAAACTTATACAATCAACAATCATCGCCTTTGGGGATTATACCATCATGGAAAGATTTCAAAACCCGAGTTAAGAAAGGCTCGATTCGCTGATACATTTATCGAAATGGGTGTAGACCCCGAATTGTTTCCTGAAGAATTTGAACTGGAATACCTCACGATCTGTCCTCAAAAGACGAATTTATTTCCGCATGCTCATGAAACCTTGGCCTATCTGGACGAAAAATACAACCTGCATTTGATTTCCAACGGTTTTAAGGAGGCTTGTGAGACCAAATTGAAAAAAAGCAATTTGAACAAATATTTCAAAAATATCTTTATTTCTGAGGTCGTCGGAGTGAACAAACCTGATCCAAGGATCTTTCAATATGCACTAGAAACTACAGGGGCACACGTACAACAGTCATTGATGATTGGAGATAATCTGGATGCGGATGTACGTGGGGCAATGAATGTCGGCATGGATGCGATCTTCTTTAATCCGAACAGTACGGAGCAACCCGAAGATGTACCACATATGATTGTCGATCTGAAAGAATTACAATCTATATTATAACAAAAAAGCAGCTTTAAAGCTGCTTTTTTGTTATTTTAAAACTTTTACGGTTATGTTCTTAAACCAAACATCGTTTCCATGATCTTGGAGACCAATCAATCCTGATTTACTTTCTCCACCTACATGGCTCAGCAACTCAAAAGCCAGAGGCCATTTTTCTTGACTGAATTTACTTTTTTGCAATAGGTCAACCCATGATTTATCCCACAGTGTATATTCAACGACCTTCACCCCATTTTGGAAGTGTTCAACTTTACCATTGTTCACGCGGATCTTCACCTTGTTCCATTCGCCGTAAGGTTTGCCATTTTGTGGTTTCGCAGGAATCATATCATACAATGATGTAGACTTACGATTCCCATCGACACCCATTTTAGCATCTGGATGGTTTTCGTTGTCAAGAACCTGACACTCGGGTGATGAGATATAAATTGGCTGACCTTCGACTTCTTTGGCCAAAAAGAAAATTCCGGAATTTGCTCCTTTTGCTACTTTCCATTCCAATTCCAATTCGAAGTTTTTGAAGTCATGTGCGAAAATCAAATCACCACCTTCGTCCTTGCCCACATTCGCTTCACTATCAAATTTAATTGCGCCTTCATTGATAACCCATTTTTTGGGAACTACAGTTTTATCATATCCTCTCCAGCCTTCCATCGAAGTACCATCAAAGATAACATATGCTCCGGCCTTATTCTTTTTGAATTTCTTGATATCCACACGTGGCAAATCCAAAATTTTGTAAGCCGGCACTTCTTTTTTTGCTTGCGCTACTGCTGTATTTAGATGTGCAGAAAATGCCATCACCGATACCGCAAGAACTGTTTTTAATAACTTCATTCTTTTTAGTTTTAGGTTTGTTTCAAAATTAAAATTAAGCATTTGGGGTTAAAAAGAGGAATATTTTTTAATATTCCTCTCCACCACCATTTATTTCATTTGTATTTGTTTCTTTCTTTTTAGACTTATTTAGATCCTGACTGCCAAAGCGATAGGATAGTGATAAAGTTACCATTCTCTTCATCCAACGGTGTTCAAAATTAGACACAAGTTGAGATGTTTCTAGCATACCATTCATTTTGCGCGAATTAAACACATCTCTAACGTTCAACATAATCGATGCCTTCTTCTTGAATACATCTTTTTTCAGCGCAACATCCACCCCTTTCATAGCATTCATCTGCCCTTGAGCCATGACACGTGAAGAATTGTATTCCCCTCTCATTTGAGCAGAGAAAGTCGGTGTAAAACGATAATTGGCTGTTAAATTAGCATTGTAAGCGAAGTCTTTTCTTTCTTTTATCTCATAGTCTGGATTTGCATTATATTTAATGTGGATCAAATTGAGATTAAATGTAAAGTCAAAATCCTTCGTCGCATTGACCTTTGAAATAAATTCAAAACCTGAAAGATTTCGGCTGGTCATATTCTCCCATCGACTGTATGTTCTGCCATCTTCTATTTTGTAAACAAAAGGTTGGATAACCTCACTGGCGTGATTAAAATAAGCCGAAGATATTAAATTTACCTTTCCAAAAGTTTTGGCAAAACTCATTTCAAAACTGTGTACATCTTCTGGTTTCAGATTCGGATTTCCCTGACGATAATTCAAATCATCGGATACATTTAAAAATGGATTGACCTGCCAACCACGAGCTCGTTGCACACGACGTGAGTAACTAAACTGAACTTTATCACCATTATCATCTACATCATATGTTAAAAACAAAGTCGGGTATAATCTAAAAAAGTTCTGCTTTGCATTGGATTCTTTTTCCTCGGCGTCAGGATCCTTCGAGAGATATGTAGACTTAAGTTCAAATTGTTCTCCCCGTAACCCGATTTGATAGCCAATTTTATCCGTTAGCTTATTTTGATAGTTAGCGTAAATTGCATGGACAGTACTGGTAAAATCAAAATCATTGCTGATCCTATAGTCTGGCAGATATTTACCTGTTGTATCGCGGAGTTCGGAAAATTGCGTATCAAATGACTTTCTAATTTGAGAACGGTAGCCAGCCTCGAATTTGCTTACCTCGGAGAATGGCAGCACATAATCCAGCTGAAGATTGATATTCTTACCGTCTTCGGAGGTCGTATTCCTCCGTGCGGTTTCTTTCCGTCCGTCGGTATATTTTTGAGAAAAATCGTTCGTACCATCTTCCTTGTCTCTTCCATAACTCGCATTCCCCGTCAATTCCTCTCCTTGTCGCTTAAATTGATGTTTAAAATCGGCGTTGAATTCATAGCCCAGATCGTCCTCAAATTGGGTAGACTTACGATCACTGGTTCCTGTTTCATCTGGTCCTTTAAAAAAACGATAATTTAAGTCCTCTATCCGTTTATTATCCCGGATGCTCAAATTACCAGAAAAACTCAATGAAGTACGGTCCGACATATTATAATCAAATCCAGCCTTTACTGTATGGCTATTTCCCTTTCTTGAGGATTCGGATTCGCTATAATTGCTTGTCGTATCACGCGAAAAGATATTGTCCGTCTTCCCGCTTCCAACCATGTTACGTTTATTGAAGTTATAGGATCCGAAGTAATTGAATTTCCGATCACGATAATTCAATGTAATACCAGCCATATAATTGTCATAGGAACCAGCGGATGTATTTACCGATCCGTTCAGCCCTGTTCGAATATTTTTCTTTAAGACGATATTGATAATCCCTGTCTGCCCTTCCGCATCATATTTAGACGAGGGATTGGTGATGACCTCAACTTTTTCTATGGAATTAGCCGGAAGACTCTGAAGCAAAGATGTGACATCGTTTCCTGCGAGTGCCGACTCGCGGCCATCTATTAGAATCTTGACACTAGTGGATCCACGCAGGCTCACCGATCCATCTTGATCCACTTGAAGCGTGGGTACATTGGCTAACACATCTGTTGCTGTTCCACCCGCACTGACCAAGCTCTCCCCCACGTTAAAGGTTTTGCGGTCAATACCAATCTGCATCGCAGGAACTCTCCCCTCGACTACAACCTCCTCCAGTAGCTCACCTGTTGAATTTAAACCAATCCGTCCAAGGTCCTTGCTTTTCGATGCTGTCACATCCACCCCTTCAATAATATGCGTTTCATAGCCTACATAACTGATACGAACATTATATTTACCGGGTTTGATATCTGAGAATAAAAGAAATCCCTGATCTACTGACTGCGCGCCTTTAACATAACTATTATTGCTCGCATCTAAAAGCGCAGCACTGGCAGACGAAATAGGTTTGGAAGTTTTGCTATCGATCAGGATAGCTTTGATTTGACCAGTTTGCGCAAGAACAATAACTGGTAGAAAGAATACAAATAATAATAAAAATTTAAACGATTTAGCGTAAAATAACATGAGAGCTTCAGCTTAGTTTATAGTTTAATGCAAATAAAACTAAAACTTAGAGACAAACTTGAAGCGTAACCATATTATTACGGTAACAAAAAGGATAGTAAATTTATTCCACCGAGACCGTCAATCCTTCTGATTTCAAAATCTTACGATAGATTTCCATCTCTGTAAAAGTACCCTCCAAAACGGCACACTTTCCTTCAGTATGCACTTTCCATGCAATTTTTTCAGCTTGCTTTTCGGTATATTGAAGGTGATACATCAAACAATGAATCACATGGTCGAACGTATTCGTTTCGTCATTCCATAAAATCAAACGATTAGAGTCCTTAACAGACGCTAATATCTCTTCTAACGTAAAGGTTTCTTCAGCAGTTTGGGTACCCATGCTGCAAAAATAGAATATTTTTTTCTAAATTAACGATAATATAAAAGGGAAGAATACAATCAATTAGAGGAATTTATTATGTTTCAGTCAAAAATTGCAGGAATTGGCTATTACGTTCCAAAAAACGTATATACCAACAATGACTTAACACGTTTTATGGATACCAGTGACGAATGGATTCAAGAAAGAACAGGTATCAAAGAGCGTCGCTATGCCGACCGTATCGGAGAAACGACAACCACAATGGGTGTTGAAGCCGCGAGAATAGCAATTGAACGCGCCAATATCCGTAAGGAAGATGTCGATTTCATCATCTTTGCAACCTTGTCACCTGACTATTATTTCCCAGGCTGCGCTGTTTTACTACAACGGGAAATGGGGATGAACGAGGTCGGCGCATTGGATATCAGAAATCAATGTTCTGGTTTCATCTATGCCCTATCCATAGCGGATCAATTTGTCAAAACGGGGATGTACAAAAATGTACTTGTGGTAGGTTCAGAGAAACATTCATTTGCACTCGATTTTTCAACCAGAGGACGTGCTGTTTCCGTTATTTTCGGTGATGGTGCCGGAGCTGTAGTTGTACAGCCAACAACCGAAACTGGCAAAGGCATTTTGAGCACGCATTTACATTCTGATGGTGCGGAAGCAGAAAAGCTCGCGATGTATTATCCAGGAGCATCAAGTGGAATCTGGCTGGACAAAATGCCCGATTGGCCGGAACAGGAATTGGGGGGATTATTGATGACCAAAGAAATGCTTGAAGATGGAACTGCGTTCCCAAATATGGATGGACAGGCCGTTTTCAAAAAGGCCGTTGTAAAGTTCCCTGAAGTTATTCATGAGGCTTTGACAAAGAACAACCTGAAAACTTCTGACATCGACTTATTGATTCCTCATCAGGCCAATCTTCGTATTTCACAGTTTGTGCAGAAAACCTTGGGATTAAATGAGGATCAGGTGTTCAACAATATCCAAAAATACGGCAATACCACAGCAGCGTCCATACCTATCGCGTTATGTGAGGCTTGGGAAGCCGGAAAAATAAAAGAGGGCGATCTTATTTGTTTAGCCGCCTTTGGCGCAGGCTTTACCTGGGGATCCGCTTTAATCCGATGGTAAAAAAGGATTACTAAACATAAAAAAGGCGATAACCTTACGATTATCGCCTTTTTTATGTTTTCCCGATTAACAGGATTATCCGTTTGATAACGCTGCCGCTCCAGAGACGATCTCGGTCAATTCTGTTGTAATTGCCGCTTGACGCGCTTGGTTATACGATAACTTAAGTGATTTTATTAAGTCACCAGCATTTTCAGTTGCTTTATCCATTGCTGTCATACGTGCACCATGCTCGGAAGCATTGGAATCTAAAACAGCTTTGTATAATTGAATCTTGATGGCTTTAGGAATTAACTCTTCGATAATCTTCTCTTTAGAAGGTTCGATGATATAATCCACTTCAGCTTCAATTTTTGCTTTATGCGTATGTTGTGTGTTTTGCTCTGCAGGTGGTAATAAAGGCAAAATCTGCTCTGCTGTCAACTCTTGAACTGCAGCGTTTTTGAATTGGTTATAAACCACTTCAACACGATCAAAATTACCTTCCTTAAATTGTTCCATGATAAATTCTGTCACTACAGAAACAGATCCAAAATTTAAGTCAGAGAACAAGTCTGAGTGATTAGCTATCACATCGAAATTACGTTTCGAATAGAAATCGTAACCTTTTTTACCAATAGCGATAATGCTCAAATTGCCTTTCGCATGCTGCTCGGCATATTTGTTAGCGATCAAGTTATTAGTCATCTTGATAGCATTTGCATTGAATGCCCCAGCCAAACCTCTATTAGAAGAAACAACAACGATCAACACCTTATTTGGCTCACGATCTACTGTGAAAGGAGAATTACTTCCCTCCACACTTGCAGAAACATCAGCCAAAATATCTCTTAGTTTATTCGCATATGGGCGCAATTGTAAGATAGCGTTAGTAGCGCGCTTCAATTTAGCAGCCGAAACCATTTTCATGGCTTTAGTGATCTGCTGTGTTGATGATACCGAGGTAATCCGGTTTCTTACTTCTTTTAAATTTGCCATATTTGTTTTAAGTATCAAGTACCTAGTATTGAGTATTGAGTCTAGTCAACGGACTCAATACCAAATACTCATTACTAATTAATATTTTGATGCTAAATCCTTAGCTACTGTTTCTAATACTGCAGTCAACTCATCAGAGAATTTACCAGCTTTGAAGGCTGACAAAACTTCTGGATGGCGTTGTTCCAATTGCGTTAAGAATTCTTCTTCAAACTCTCTTACTTTATTTACTGGAACATTACGCAATAAACCTTTCGTTCCAATGTAAATAATCGCAACTTGTTTCTCTACAGAAACTGGAGAGTATTGACCTTGTTTCAAGATCTCAACGTTACGAACACCTTTATCCAATACAGCCTTAGTAGCAGCATCTAGATCAGAACCGAATTTCGCGAAAGCTTCCAATTCACGGTACTGCGCTTGATCCAACTTTAATGTACCTGATACTTTTTTCATCGGTTTGATCTGAGCGTTACCACCCACACGAGATACCGAAATACCTACGTTGATCGCCGGACGAATACCAGCATTAAATAAGTTAGACTCCAAGAAGATCTGACCATCTGTAATAGAGATTACGTTTGTAGGGATATATGCCGAAACGTCACCTGCTTGTGTTTCGATGATTGGAAGAGCTGTCAATGAACCACCACCTTTAACCAAATGCTTGATTGACTCAGGAAGGTCATTCATATTACGAGCGATATCATCAGAAGAGTTGATTTTCGCTGCACGCTCTAATAAACGGCTGTGTAAGTAGAATACGTCACCTGGGTATGCCTCGCGGCCTGGAGGACGACGTAACAACAAAGAAACCTCACGGTAAGCCACAGCTTGTTTAGACAAATCATCATAAACGATCAATGCTGGACGACCTGTATCACGGAAGAACTCACCGATAGCAGCACCCGCCATTGGCGCGTAGAATTGAAGTGGAGCAGGATCCGCTGCAGAAGCAGCTACAACAACTGTATAAGCCATTGCACCTCTTTCCTCCAATGTACGAACGATATTCGCTACTGTAGAATTCTTTTGACCTACAGCAACGTAGATACAGAATACAGGTTGACCTGCATCATAGAATTCTTTTTGGTTTAAGATCGTATCAATACAAACCGCAGTTTTACCTGTTTGACGGTCACCAATTACCAACTCACGTTGACCACGACCTACTGGAATCATCGCATCAATCGCTTTGATACCTGTTTGTAACGGTTCAGTTACCGGTTGACGGTAGATAACACCTGGAGCTTTACGCTCGATAGGCATTTCATACAATTCACCTTGGATAGGTCCTTTACCATCAATTGGTTGACCCAATGTATTCACAACACGTCCCAACAAACCTTCTCCAACTTTGATGGATGCAATACGGTTGGTACGTTTAATAGTATCTCCTTCTTTAATTTCGTCAGAAGGACCTAAAAGTACAACACCGACGTTGTCTTCTTCTAAGTTTAATACAATACCTTGTAATCCGTTATCAAATTCAACCAACTCACCGGACTGAACTTTAGTTAAGCCGTAAATACGAGCAATACCGTCACCTACAGCAAGTACGGTACCCACTTCCTCTAGTTCGGCTTCTGATTTAAAGCCCGACAATTGTTCTCTTAGAATTGCCGAAACTTCATCTGGTCTTACCTCTATCATTTTAATTATTATAAGGGGTTTTTTGATTTATTTTACTTCAAGTATCAGAATAACTTAGTTACCCTGATTCAAATATCTTTCTAATTTATTCAACTTACCAGCAATACTTGCATCAATCTGGCGGTCGCCAACATTGACTACAAATCCACCGATCAAACTGCTATCGACTTTATTGTTCAATATCACCTGAGCGTTGGTTTCTTTTGCAAGTACATCTTTCATCGCTGCCAAATTAGCTTCAGAAAGTGGCGCTGCAGATGTAACTGTAGCTTTCACAATACCTTTTACCTCATTATACTCACGGACAAATTCCTGAGCAGTAGCATATACTATTGTACCACGACCTTTGTTGATCATGATTTTAAAGAATGCCAAGATATTCGGATTGATCTTATCTTTAAATAAAGCATCCAATATGTTTTTCTTCTTGTCCAAAGGAACAATAGGATTGGCCAAAACAGCCTGCAATTCTGAACTGGATTTTAAAACAGTAATGAACGAATCCATATCTGTCTTGATGGTCTCCAGTGAGCCTTGCTCGCTAGCCAAGTCAATTAATGACTTTGCATATCTCGATGCTACTTTAAATACTGACATAATTCTATTTCGTAATTTGAGTGACCGGATTAGTTCAATTTAACATCATTCAGCAAATCTGCTACTAAAGCTTCTTGCTTACCTTGGTCCTCAAATTCTTTTGTTAACACTTTACGAGCGATATCCAAAGACAAAGAAGAAACCTGTGATTTTACCTCAGCCAAAGCTTTATTCTTTTGTTCTTCGATCTCCTCTTTCGCTTGAGCAATCATTTTAGCACCTTCAGTTTGTGCCTGTGTTTTTGCCTCAGCAACGATTTTTTCTTTTAGCTCTTTTGCTTCTTTAAGGATAACATCACGTTCCGCGCGAGCCTCTTTAAGCAATTGTTCGTTCTCATTTGTCAAACGAGCCATTTCTAATTTAGCTTTCTCAGCAGCTTCCAATGCATTCGCAATTCCTTGCTCACGTTCATCCAAAGCATTGACGATAGGTTTCCAAGCAAACTTGCCCAATAAAAAGATCACAACCAATAAGATGATTAGTTGCCAAAAGAACAAACCGTACGAGAACTGATTAATTAATGCTTCCATTTATATACAATTGTAAATTATAATTTTCTTTTGTTTGTATTTTTTTGTTTAAACACAGTCTGCAACCAACCGTTGCAAACTGTGTTTAGTAAACTTTTTTAATCAGCTTGGATTATTTACCTAAGATTAAAGCACCGAATGCTAAACCTTCAACTAAGGCACCAATGATGATCATCGCAGTTTGAATTTTAGATGCTGCTTCTGGTTGACGAGCGATAGCTTCCATAGCTGAACCACCGATTTTACCTAAACCTAAACCTGCACCGATTACGATTAAACCTGCTCCAATTAAGTTGTACATAATAATTATTTTATAAAATTTAACAAAAAAATTCGATTAATGATGTGCGTGTTCTTCAACAGCCATTCCGATAAACAAGGATGACAACATGGTAAAGATAAAGGCTTGCAAAAACGCAACCAATAACTCCAAGAAAAACAACACTAATGTTAACAACATTGACACCCCGATACTACCACCGACAGTCAACTGTTGTTGAAATAAATATACGATTGCGATCAACCCCATTACAACAGAGTGACCAGCAGTAATATTCGCAAACAAACGCAACATCAAGGAGAAAGGCTTAGTAAACATACCCAACACCTCAATTGGCGCCAAAATAAATTTGAAAGGAACTGGAACACCTGGCATCCAAAAAATGTGTTTCCAATAATCTTTATTAGCCTTAAAGTTGGTAATAAAGAAAGTGAATAAAGCCAAACATAAAGTGACTGTAATATTTCCTGTTACGTTAAAACCTAGTGGAGTCATACCCAACAAGTTTAAAACAAAGATCAAGAAAAACACAGATAACAGGTAAGGCATAAATTCTTTATAACGATGACCAATATTTGGAACAGCCATCTCATCACGTACATATAAAACCAATGGTTCTAAAACGCGACCAACACCTTTAGGAAGGTTATTAACACCTTTCTTATATGTTTTAGCCAGACATATGAAACCCCAGAACAATAAGAATGCTGCCAATAATAGGCCCACCACATTCTTTGTAATCGAGAAATCTAAAGGTTTTGCATTCGTAGGGTGATGTGCTTCATCAAAGTTTAAGGTACCTGCAGCATCTGTTTTATAGATCTTGCCATGGTAAAGTGTATAGTATTGACCATTTTTCTCTACAACGGATTCGCCATGATGAAACTCGCCAGAAGAAAAAACAACCAATCCATTATCAATAAGAATTACTGGCAATGGAAAACCATAATGTTTTCCTGCTTTTTGATCGGAGAACAAAGAAAAATAATGATCATCTTGTAAGTGATGTTGACTATACTCTTTGATTTCCTCAGCTTGGGTTTTAGGCGCATCCCCATGCGCTTCTTCAGCTGCTTTTAAGGTAAAAGGATTGACAGCAAGAAAAATTACTGCAAATAATAAAAGTGCTCTCTTAAGATTCACCATTTCAGATTACTATTGAATAATAAAAAATTTTGCGCAAAAATACAATTTTATTTGGCATAAATCACCATTTGTTTAAACTTTTTCCAAAAATAGTTTAAACCTTTTTATCTGCTTGATTTAAAGCGCTAAAAGCGACGTAGACATCCACAAACAGAGAGATAAAAAATACAACCAAAAAGTTATATTCGATAAAGTTATTTTCAAAGGTCTTTAACCCGTCTTTAATATAAATATATCCTGCAACACCTTTCAAGAGCACTAGGCCCAGAAATATAACCCCCAGTTTCTCCGGCATAGACCAATTTGCAAAAAATATCAAGACCGCAACCAGCAACGAAGAACAGAATCCAAAAGTATACATTCCCACCAGACTGTAGGAGGTTTTGCTCCAGTATTGTTCCACGTTCATTCCGGATATCACTAAATAATGCGCAGCAAAACTTGCCACAAAGACGATCAGCAGTATAAGTATGCTTTTCAAATAACTATTCATTCTTATTAATTTGATTTGCCTGCCTAATGAACTGATACAAGGATACAACCACACCCAACAACGTCAATCCTTTCATTCCCCAATCACCCACAATGGCATATTTATTATCTAACCAACTCCCGACCCAATAAAACAAATATATTGTCACACCCATCTGAATCGGCATGGAAGTAAATACAATCCATTTGTTAATTTTCTTATTGGTTTTCTCCTCTTTCAATTAGCTTATAATAAAAGGTTGACAAATATACATCATAAATCCTTACCCACTACAATCCTAAAACTTTTTGTCCAATTTTAATATCCGGATAATCAATATCTGCACCCAGCAACATCTTCAGTTCGGAGGATGATTTGTCTGGATTTGCACGAATAACATCAAGGATACGATCAAGCTTTTCTTGATCAATTAATTCTGTTGCCTCTACCTCTGTTCCCACAAAATTAATCAGATGCCCATAGATTGTACCAGCGACCATCCCACGCTTGCCCGCAATATCAGCGATAGTCATCCCCTCTTTAAACATTTCTAAAGAAATATCCTTTGTATCCAGTTTTTTAGCCCCTTCTTCGTCAGCGCTTTGTGCCACCAATTCATCTTTTTCTTTTGTCTTGACCTGCGCAGCTACATCAAGCATAGCTGTTTGAAAATCTTCTCTTTTGGATAGCGTTTCGGCAATAATTAGACAATGCTGCAACTGCTCACGTTTTCTCTTATAATCCAACAATATTGCTTTCAATTCATCAACATATTTCTTTGTCCGCTTGCGGATCTGGTATTCCTCAATATGCTTTGTCAGGGCCGCAATAAGATCCTTATCCATTCGTGGTAAAAACCAATTTACAGCGGCAGTAGAACGCTCGCAAATCAGGTCATAATCAATCGCATCCTTATCCCGAAGGAGATCATAAAGGACAACAATAAATTTGTGAGCCACTTTCTCCTGTGTCTGAAGCTGTTTAACGATCTCCTGGAAAAATTGAACAGCCTGCTCTTTCCCATCGATATTGCGTTCATCCATTGATTTTAGCAGCTCCGAAGTTTCCACCAAGAGGCCATCCCATCGAAAACCATTCATCAAAATTTGCCCCAGATAATTTCGTTGGCATTGTTCCAATATTTCGTTAATACTGGATTGGGAATATGCACGTTGTGCAAACTCGACCACCTGATAATCCGTACGGATGGCATAAGATGGAATAATGGATTTAAGTACAAGTCCGTCCAAACTCGTCAAACGGCTTAACGCAACATAAACCTGTCCGGCCGCAAATGAGGTACCCGCATCAATAATTGCTTTCTGAAAAGTCAAACCCTGGCTTTTATGGATTGTAATAGCCCAGGCTAGTCGCAAAGGAAATTGAGAAAATGTACCCAGGATCTCCTCTTTGATTTGATCCTGCCCCTTATCATAATTGTAACGGATATTTTCCCAAGTCTCTCTTTTGACTGTCACCTCTTCAGATCCGTCAGGAAAAGTGACTGAAACAGTACCTTGTATTGTATCAATATGTTTTACAGTACCGATCTTACCATTATAATATTTCCGCTCATCACCGGAATCATTCCGGATGAACATCACCTGCGCTCCTATTTTTAAGGATAGCGTTTCCTCGGCAGGATAAGAACCTTGCGCAAAGTCATCTTTCACAACGGCTTTTAAGTTGAGCATCTTTCCAGACAACGAAGCCAGTTGTGCGCTATTGATCTCATCGGCATTCCGGTTATGGGATGTCAATGTAATATATTGCTCCTCTTCTTTTGGCACAAAATCCTGTTGGTAATAACCATTTAGAGTAGTTAGCATTTCACTGGTACATTGATTATTCCGTATTGCATTCAAGATCGAAATAAACCCTTCATCCTGCTGACGATAAATCTTATTAAGCTCCAGCATGACCAAAGGGCTATCCCTTAGAATCTTCGCATTGAAGAAAAATACAGACGAATAATGATCACGGAGAATATTCCATTCCGCATCTTTGACCACAGGAGGCAATTGATATAAATCTCCAATAAACAAGACCTGTAATCCACCGAAAGGACGCATATCACGACGAACAGATTGTAATATCACATTGATCGCATCCAGTGTATCTGCCCGTACCATCGAAACCTCATCGATAATCAATAATTCCAGTTCCTGTAGAATCGCCCGACGTTGCTTCGTTAACTTTATCGTACTGAACAAACGAGATTTATTGTAAATATGACTATCCTGCTCATCCCAGCGCAACTCATAATCTTCAACAAATGTTCCGAAAGGAAGCCAAAATAGGGAATGTAAGGTCGTCCCACCCGCATTCATGGCGGCTACTCCCGTTGGCGCAGTAATCGCCATTTTCTTATAGCTATGCTCACGAATATACTTCAAGAAAGTCGTCTTTCCCGTACCTGCTTTTCCTGTAATAAATACATTCTGATTGGTTTGATTAACAAATGCAACAGCCTGCATAAATGCTGTATTTTCTCTATCGACTTGAAAATTTGACATATCCTGAAATTAGATTGACCACAAAACTAAGTATTTCATTTTGAAAACATATCCTATTGATAGATTGTATATTTGATAAAAAACCACATTTTATTAATGATTTCAGTAAAGCTAAAACGGTTAACTAAAAATATTAATGATTTTTTTCTATATTTAGCTGCTGAATTAATGATCAATAAATTTTTAGAAATTTTATAAGATGGCTATAGATAAAACCGCATTATTTGAAAAAGTGCAAGAGATGTTGACATCCAAAGGATTCAACATTGAGAAGTCGGATGCAGCGCGCCCTTGGGGTGGCTTTTTTGTCATCGACGAATCCCAGGCACAAGAGTTCGCAAATGAGTATTTTGGTGGATTGGATGTTCAGGAATTAAGAATTTCAGGAAAATTAAGCCCAAAAATTCTGATCGTTGCTCCAGACAAGAGACTTTCTTGGCAATACCACCACCGCCGCGCTGAAATCTGGCGTGTTATTCAAGGCAACGTAGGTGTTATGGTTTCTGATACCGATGAGGAGTCAGTGGTATCTACTTTGAAAGAAGGTGAAACAATCAGATTACGTCAGGGACAACGTCACCGTCTAATTGGCTTGGATGGCTTTGGTATTTTGGCAGAAATTTGGCAACATACCGATGCGAACAACCCTTCAGATGAAGACGATATTGTTCGTGTTCAAGACGACTTTGGAAGATAGAAGTACTTTCTATCTATTCTTCATAAAAGGGCTGTCATCTGGACAGCCCTTTTTCATTTTCATAGTTATTCCCCGATAGACTTTTCTCCAATATTCAATATGCACAAGCTTCACTTCTACTTTGCAGACATGCTCTTTGTTTTTAAAAAGCCAATACCTACCCCCCTTTGATCAATTGATACTTCTTCATTTCATCAAATACCCCATTGACCCGCGATTAGTTATTTTATTTATTGCATATGCATTCCCGCTGGGGCATTTAGCATAACTCTTTCGACAAGTAAGACCGATCGCAATCCTATCATCGGACAAATTTCAACCTGTGTTATTTTTCAGATACTGAAGTCACATCTATTGCATCCATATTTTATCAATATGAAAATGATCAGCTAGGTCTATTCGCCTCATTCTGACCATTAATTAACCTTATGATGATTTCGTTCCAATAAATTAGCTGCCACAATCCTAATTTTTACTATTTTAGTATACGTATAATAAAATGTCACATGATGAGCAACAACGAAAACCAAAGAAGTTCTGGGATATTAAACAGTCTTAAAAAATTAATTTTCGAAGATGATCAGACAAGCTCTGCCCCTCAATCTCCGGCTCCAGCACCTGCTGCTCCGACACAAGAAAAATTAAATACTCCCACACAAACATATATGTCGGTAACACAGTCAGTAGCAACAGGCAAGACTCCGCCGCCTATTCCTATTACAGCCAACGATGGATCTACGGATCTCAAAGAAATGAAACTAAAGGTTTATGCCATCCTCGAAAAACTCAATGAACAGGGTGTCGATTTTTTTGAAGTCTGGAATGCCGCTGCTGCAATGGGAAAAGTAGAAGAAAACACCTTAAAAGCGGCCTATACCTCACTTAAGTTTGTAGATAGTTCACTATCGAAGGAAAAACTTGTGGCAACTGGCACAAATTATGCTAATAAGCTTAAAGAAACCATAGCCAAAGAGTCGGACCAGAAACAGGAGGAAAAGAAAAGGACAGAACAGGACCGAACAATGGAAATTGCGAATTTGAACAGTGAAATCAAAGCATTAACGGAAAATATCACCAAATTGCAAGATGACCTACAGAAAAAGCAGGTCGCCCTGGGACAGATTAATGAAAAGTACGAACCAAAGATCAAAGAAATCGAACAAAAAATAGCAACAGGCAACGCTGCTGTTGGTGAGGTTATTACCGAAATAAACAACGCATTGCATATGATTAATCAATCAATTACATAACTATAAATCAATGGAAAGAAAAGATCAATACATCAATATTCCTGCTGAAATAAAGACACAACTCCCCATATTTCAAGTTTTGGGAGATCATTTACCTGCACAATTAAAATCTCCGGAAGCAAAAAAAACTGCTTCTACTGTTTTCTTTTGGGCATTGCTTTTGGGCGGCGCATTTGCTTTTTTCAAATTCCTTCCCATTATGCTCGAATACGCAGGAAAGAGCATTTTATTTGTTATTTTCAGTATTATCCTGATCACCTTATTGCTTTTAGCTCCTAAGATCATCGCCCTACTGCATCGCTTGGGCACTGTACTGTTGTTCAAAGGGGAGAAATCCATTATTAGAAACAATCCCATCGAGACTTTACAATTGCTGTCCCGTGACGCCAAAGACACGTTAAAACGTGTAAAGGAAAAGATCAGTAATGTGGACGGGGTTCGCATTGATATGATTCAAAGCGGTGAAACAGCGCAAAAAACTGCGGAAGAAAAGTATACTTATGCGAAAAGGTTTACAGCTGAAGCTGCTAATCTTGATGAAAAATCAAAAGAAGAAGCCAGCAAAAATAATGCTGAGAAAGCCAATGCCTATGCAAGAGATGCCAAGGAAACACGTACCAAAGCTTTTTTGCTAGGTAAAGAAGGGGAATCCGAAGAACAAAATGCCCGTAGCTATGTGCAATACGCCAATCAGTTTGCGAAAGTACTGGAAGTCCTCAAAGACAACGAAAGCGCAGCACGTATCTATGTAAGTACATTGGATAGCAGTATTTCTATTATTTCCAAGAAGTTAGAAGCAACACAAAAAATGAAAAATGCAACGGATGGACTTGCCGATGTATTTAATATCAAAGATGGATGGGCTTTTCAGGAAGCGATGAATGCAGCTACAGGTGCTATCAGCCAAAACATTGCTTCAATTAGATCCAACTTGGATTTCTTGGATCAAAACAACAACATCACAGTCGGTGGCGCCCCTTCACAAGGAGAACTGGAAGAATTTATCCGTAAGGTCGATGAACGTAATTTGAAAGTACTTAATGTCACTCAGATGTCCGATGCGAGCTACGAACTCAAGCCAGAGGAGAAAATCGACAAAGGCTTTACATTACTAGATTAATTAACAAAACAATATCATATTATTCAAAATTATGGAAGAGAAATCGACATGGGCTAGATTAAGATGGCCTATCAAAGCACTTATTATCGCTGTACCTATTCTTGCTATTGGCTATTGGGCGATGCAATCAGGCAAATTCGACACAACCCCAACTGTTAATAAAGCAGATACAACTAGTTTCAATGCACCAGATGCAGCTACCCCGACCTCTGGAAGCGCGCGTTCATTCAATTATCAACCTGAAAAACCGGTTGATGGAGAGTATAACGGTGTTGTAGAAGTGGGCGCCTCAGGATTTAATTCCTTTGTCGTCAATATGGATAAAGAAAATCGTTGGGAAATTATCTCCAAAGATTTTGGAAAATCCTTTGCTTATGAAGGTTTAGCCAATACCGAAGATATCCGTAAAGGTTTAAAAGACTATATCGGTATGATGCTCGATAAAGGTGTGAAATCTAAAAACATCCACTTTGTTATTAGCTCTGGTGCACAGAAAGAACCTAAGACGACTGTGATTAGTTCTGAACTCAGAAAAATGGGTTTTGTTGTTAATTTAGTGACTGCCGAACAAGAAGGAAAGCTAGCGCTTAAATCTGTTCTTCCTAAAGCTTATGAAGAAAACTCTTTTGTTGTGGATATCGGTTCGGGCAACACTAAAATCTCCTGGATTGATGGTGATACCAAATCTGAGGAAGCACCTGGTGCAAAATATTATGAAAAAGATCTAAAAGACGATGCCGTTTATGCGGAAGTGAAAAAATTAGGTGAGAAAATACCTGCTGCAAAAAGAGAAGTATGTTTTATCATTGGTGGTGTTCCCTTTGAACTAGCATCTCAAACACGTCAAGGAGAAGAACGGTTTACTGTATTGAATGACCCCTCCTCTTATAAAGCAGAAAAAATAAAAACCAAAAGCGGAGTAAACATCTATAAAGCACTTAAAGATGCGACCAATTGCGATACCTTTGTATTTGACTGGGACGCAAACTTCACGATCGGCTTCTTGCTTTCATTGAATAAATAATTACATTTTACAGCAACAAAAAGAGCTGTACTTTTAAAAAAGTACAGCTCTTTTTGTATCACCATTACAAACCTTAGCCCATAAAGCTCAAAAGATATAATACTAAAAGAATCAAAAGGATCAGGGATACAATTTTCCAGACGCTGTACGGTCTTTGTCCATAAACCTTGCCATTGAAAGCATTCACCATAATTTGATAACTCTTACCTTTATATTGATAGGCTGAGAGCCAGATCGGCAACAAAATATATTTCAATCTGATCGACTTAAAATCGCTATCGATGGAATCAATGTCCTGTGTATCCCCACCAATATCATCCTCTACCTGTCGCACAATTTCACGATCCATAATAGCACGGGCAGTTCCGGCAGCCACCACATGATCAACACTGAAAGTCTCCGCGATAAAACCACTTAAATACTGTTCATTAAACGGTTTCAGGTAATCTAGGTTCCAAGGACCTATTTTGTCTGAAAATTTTTCAGGCAGTGAGGTCGATCCGGAAATAACAATATCTCTAAATCGACTATAGATCCTTCCTGAAGCCGGATACCAGTTCGTGCGGCGCTCTTCATATTCCTCCGTTTCACCGTCTGAATTACGTCGTGTCCGTGTTACATAATAATATTCCCCACGGGATCCTTCATAAGAAGAATCTACATCGGAGTCATAGGACCAAAATGGGATGTAAACACCTTTTAAACGGTCATTCCGTGTATTAAAGATTTTTTTGAAATCATTGGGGGCAAACCAGACCTTCCCTGCCCATTGTGTCAATAATCCAAACGCCTGTTTGTAGTCCACAGTGAAAGGTAAAAGCCCGTGGGGTCTGACAATACGTCTTTGCTGATGATCAATAACCAATGGCGATGCACAGAAAGCACATACATCTGCGGTAACATGCGGATTCAACCTTGAATTAGCGCCACAGTTGTTGCAATGAACAACCTCAGCTAGATAACTATAACGTTCATCTGCCACACCCTCCATCGCTTTACCAAAAACCTTATAATCCGTTGCTTCAATCTCACCGCTTACTGGCATTTCATCCACAATTTCATTTTTAGTCCCACAGTAAGAACATTCCAGATAGGAAGTTCCAGGCTGATAAGTCAAAACGGCACCACAACCTTGGCATTTTAACCTCCGATCTATTTCGGAGGTTTTCTCTTCAAAACTCATACTCGTGATAGCACTTATATCTCTAAACTCCAGGAATTGGTGGCGGGGTCTGTGAAAACAAATCCTTCAATTCTACAACTTTATCAGCCTCAGTCCAGTTATCGAGCCCTTCCTTCCATACTAACGTTGACGTGGTAAGTGTACCTTCACCCACTAATCCACGCAATTGCTCCTGATCGAAAGGTCCCTCCTGCTTGCCTTTTATAGCCAGGTAATAAGCAACGGCCTTGGGTAATGGCGGTGGCCCAGCTGATCCTGCTGCAACAGCTCCCGCACCAGCAACACCAGTAGGGTTATTCCCGTCAAAATTATTCTGTTGGAATACATTACCCATTTGTCCAACCATCCCAGCACCCAAACCTGCACCAAAGCCTGCACCAACAATACCACCACTGCTTGGATTTTCCGCTGCTTTCTCCATCGAATTGGCTGCTTGAAATTGCGCATAAGCACCAAGGTTCCCAACCACGCCCATACTACTTCTTTTATCCAGTGCTTTTTCCACTTCTTCTGGAAATGAGATATTCTCAATCAAAAATTTGGTCAAGCTCAACCCGATCTCCTCAAAATCTCTGGTTATCTTTTGTTGAATCAATGCGGAAACTTCATCGTAGTTAGACGCTAGATCCAAAGCCGGAATTTTTGACTCCGCAATAGCATCCATACCTCTTGACACAGCAATATTGCGCAATTGCTCAGTAATATCATCTACAGTAAATACCGGGGTCGTCACAACCAGCTGTTTCATAAAAACAGGGACATCTTTCACTTGGAATGAAAAATTTCCAAAAGCACGAAGACGTATCGGCCCAAATTCAGGGTCACGCAACATAATCGGATTTTTTGTTCCCCAACGTTGATTGACAAACTGACGTAGGTTAATAAAATAGACATCAGCCTTAAACGGGCTATTAAAGCCGTACTTCCAACCTCTGATGGTTGTCATAATCGGCATGTTTTGTGTCGTCAATTCATATCTTCCGGGTTGGAATACATCGGCGACCACACCCTCATTAAAAAACACCGCTGCTTGCCCCTCACGTACAGTAAGTTGCGCTCCCATTTTTATTTCATTCTGATACCTAGGAAATTTCCATACGATCGTATCAGTACTATTATCGACCCACTCGATAATATCAATAAATTCATTCCTGATTTTATCAAATAACCCCATAAATTTTTCTCTTTATAATTACTTACACTAAATGTAAACATTTCTTGGGAAATCGCCAATTTTACCAATCATATCAGAAACCATAGATATCTAAAAAATTTAGTCTTCTATACCATATATCGTTTTTATTTTTTATACTTTTGTTAGCTAAGTTCTACATAAATTTATGAGTACATATAACGAAGACAGTATTAGGTCCCTGGATTGGAAAGAGCATATCCGCCTTCGTCCGGGAATGTACATAGGAAAATTGGGGGACGGCTCGGCCTACGATGATGGCATCTATGTCTTATTGAAGGAAGTCGTCGACAACTCGATTGACGAATTTGTGATGGGTGCCGGTAAAACCATTGATATCACTGTAAACGAAAACAAAGTTTCAGTACGCGATTATGGCCGTGGAATTCCGATTGGCTCTGTCGTAGATGTAGTTTCCAAAATCAATACGGGTGGTAAATATGATAGCAAGGCCTTCCAAAAATCCGTTGGATTAAATGGTGTGGGTACAAAAGCCGTCAATGCATTATCAAGCCAGTTTACGGTACAGTCCTACCGCCAAAATATAACGCGTATCGCGCAGTTTTCCAAAGGGGAATTGGTAAATGATGAGCAGAAAGACACTACTCAACGTAATGGCACATCGGTAACATTCTATCCAGACGATTCTATTTTCAGAAACTACAAATACCGTTCAGAATTTGTAGAGAATATGATCTGGAATTATGTTTTTCTGAATTCAGGTCTTACGATCAACTTCAATGGACAGCGATTTATTTCTGAGAATGGATTAAAAGATCTATTAGAAAGGAATATTGATGCCGAATCCATGCGCTATCCAATCATTCACCTACGCGGGGAAGACATCGAGATTGCAATGACCCATGGTCAACAGTATGGAGAAGAATATTATTCCTTTGTTAATGGCCAGCATACCACACAAGGGGGAACACATCAAGCAGCATTCCGCGAAGCACTTGTAAAAACCATTCGCGAGTTCTACAAAAAAGAATTTGACGCATCAGATATTCGATCCTCGATTATTGGTGCCATCGCAATAAAAGTACAGGAACCGGTTTTCGAATCCCAAACAAAAACAAAATTAGGCTCTCAGAGTGTAGGCCCAGAAGGCCCTACTGTAAGAGGGTTTATTAATGACTTTCTCAAAAAAGCATTGGATGATTACCTGCATAAAAATCCAAGTACAGCGGATGCGCTTCAAAAACGTATTCTCCAATCTGAAAGAGAACGGAAGGATATTGCAGGGATTAAAAAGCTAGCGAATGAAAGGGCTAAAAAGGCCTCTTTACACAACCGCAAATTGCGCGACTGTAAAGTCCATTTTAGCGATAAAAACGAGCGCAACCAAGAAACGACACTTTTCATAACAGAGGGTGATTCCGCATCAGGTTCGATCACCAAATCACGTGACGTACAGACTCAAGCCGTTTTCAGCTTAAAAGGAAAACCGTTGAACTCTTATGGCATGTCTAAAAAGATCGTTTATGAAAACGAAGAGTTCAACCTCTTGCAGCACGCCCTCAATATTGAAGATGGGTTAGATGGACTACGTTATAATAATATCGTTATCGCTACCGATGCCGATGTTGATGGCATGCACATCCGTCTGCTCTTATTGACCTTTTTCTTACAGTTTTTCCCTGATTTGGTCAAAGCGGGACATGTATCTATCCTCCAAACACCCTTATTCAGGGTACGGAATAAAAAGGAGACGATCTATTGTTACTCAGATGAAGAAAGACAAAAAGCAATTGCGAAACTTGGCGCCAAACCTGAAATCACACGATTTAAAGGTTTAGGTGAAATATCACCATCTGAATTTGGTCTCTTTATCGGAAAAGATATCCGTCTTGATCCCGTTATTTTATCAAAAGACAATAAAATCCAACAATTATTAGAATATTACATGGGTAAAAATACACCAGATCGACAAAAACATATTGTCGAAAATCTACGTGTAGAAGTGGACCTTGAAGAAGAACTAACAAAAAAAGCGGGTTAAATTAACCCGCTTTTTTGCGACCTACGACCAATATTTCATGTACAACCAAACCTTAATTCTGATCCAATGTCAAGATGCCGTTGGATTAGTAGCCAATATCTCCAACACACTGGCCCAATTTCAGCTTAACATCATTACCATGCGAGAATATGTTGATGAGGAGGCGAACAAGTTTTTTGTCCGTCTTGTCTGTAATGGTCTTTTTCCTGATCAGACACAGCTAGCCAATTCCCTCGCCAAGGTACTTCCTCCCTCAGCTCAGATTCAAGTCAACCCCAGTAATCGAAAGAAAATTGTTGTTCTCGTAACCAAAGAACACCACTGTTTAGCTGATATTCTTGTCCGGCAACATTTTGAAACCTGGGGAGCAGAAATACAGGCTGTCATTGGTAATTATGACACTTTACATTCGTTTACCGATAAATTTGAGATCCCATTCCATTATATTTCGCATGAAGGTATATCGAAAGAAGATTTTGAGACACAATTAATTACCCAAATCAAACAATACGATTTTGATTATATTATTCTAGCAAAATTTATGCGGATCCTCTCCCCTTTATTTGTTGCAACATTCGAAAATAGGCTGGTCAATATTCATCATTCTTTTCTACCTGCATTTATTGGGGCAAATCCTTACAAACAGGCACATTCCCGAGGTGTAAAAATTATTGGTGCGACAGCACACTTTGTCACTGACCAGCTTGATGAAGGCCCTATCATTGTTCAAGATATTCGTCATGTCAATCATACCTACACAGTCAAAGATATGGTTACTGCCGGAAAGGAGATTGAAAAAGCCGTTTTAAGTAGGGCGATCCGCTTATTGAGTGAAGACCGTGTAATGCTCAACGATTACAAAACCATTGTATTTGAATAGTGATCACAATCACCACTTTACACGTGTAGTCATTATTTTTTAATCGCATTATTCTTGATTATTTCGTAAAAGAACTATTTAAGAATGACGCACACTTTCCATATCCCTGTATTAGGACTTGCTTTTTCGATAGACTCAGCAATCAAAGTTGCCCGTTATGGCATCTCAACGGTCATGTCTATTGTAGACGATGAGCTCATAGAGCGTATCCGGGCATATTACTGCAAACTTAACCAGCTGGCCTTTCACCCAATTCATAAGCAAGAAGAAGATTATAGGGCCAGTCGAATCACCGCTTATCTTGATTTGGTCAAGACTTTAGTCGAGCAGCAAATGGAAACGCTAAAGCAACAATCTTTTACAGCAGATTCGGATCTAACAAAATATTTTCAGTTATTGCCGGAATCTCATCCTGCTAGACCAATCTATCATGCCATGGAGATTGAGACCAATACCAGTATCAAGCGGCAGTTACAAGAATTATTGGTCGGCTATGTAAAACCCGGCGAAATCGATGTCAATATTATGTCCAAAGTGGATAAACTGAATTTCAAAAATGATGTTGCCTTGGATCAAAAGTATTCAGACGCTTCAGCTGCGCTACGCGGATTCGTCAATTCCACTTTACATTCCGCTGTTATCCTATCAGCAGGAATGAATCCTCATTTATATGCCTATCTGGCCGAATTACCAGCATTCTTTCCAAAAACTGACGGCACGTTTGACAAAAAGGTTGTTTTGAAAGTCAGCGACTTTAGATCATCACTCATCCAGGCAAAATATCTTGCAAAAAGAGGTGTTTGGGTATCTGAATTCCGGGTAGAATCTGGGTTGAATTGTGGTGGGCATGCTTTCGCTACAGAAGGTTTTTTACTGGGACCCATCCTTGAAGAATTCAAAGAAAAAAAAGAAAATTTAAAAATTGAACTATTTACAATCTATCAGGATTATTGGGCATCTCAAGGAGTACTATTAACGGATTTGCCTCCAATTAAATACACTGTACAAGGCGGAGTAGGGACAGCTATGGAGCATCAGTTTCTACTGGATTATTATAAATTTGATGCCGTAGGCTGGGGTTCCCCTTTTCTAATGGTCCCAGAGGCGACAACTGTAGACAATGAAACATTGAAAGCTCTAGAGGAAGCTGAGAAAACAGATTTTTATTGCAGTGGAGCATCGCCTTTAGGAGTACCGTTTAATAATTTTAGGCCAAGTAGTGCCGAAAAATTACGATTGGAACGCATCAAAAAAGGGAGACCGGGTAGCCCCTGCAAAAAGGAATATCTTATCGCTAATCGTGAGTTCGGAGAAAAACCGATTTGCACCGCTTCACGCGCTTATCAGTATCAAAAGATCCAAGAACTGCAGGCGCAAGGACTTACCGCAGAAGAATATAGCAGGTCATTCGATACCATAACCGAAAAAACCTGCCTCTGTGAAGGTCTCGCAGCTCCTGCCTACCTCAAATACGGCATCCAACGAAATAAAGAACAGACTGCTGTTTCTATTTGCCCCGGACCTAATCTGATCTGGTTCAAAAGGCAATATTCTTTAAAACAGATGGTTGATCATATTTATGGCCGCGGCTCTATCCTAATGCATTCAGATAGACCATTTGTGCTAATCAATGAATTAGACCTTTACATCGATCATATCCAAAAGTACGTCGAGGACAATAAAGACATCCTCAATGACAAAAAAATAAAATATATCACGAAGTTCAAGGCGCAATTACAGCTAGGGATAGATTACTATCATAAGCTACAAAATAAACTCTTTTATATCCCTAAAAGTACCCTGGAAGCCATACCATTACAATTGGAACTTGCTATGATCCGTTTAAATAATGTTCATATTTAGGTACGATATCTATTTCATGCCAAAAATAAACGCGGCAGGTCTTGTGGACCTGCCGCGTTTTATATTATTAAGTACTTGCGTTTATTCAACAGCAAGATCTACTTTGCAATTTTACGAAATTTCCCAAAAACACCCAACGGCAATTTTGGTCCTGCTGTAGCCTGTAGAAAAAGTTCGCCAATTTCTAAATTCTCCACTTTCGGAAATGCAGTTTTTATTAGATTCTCAACAATAACCGAAGAGAAACCTAATGAATAGGTATTTAAGATCAAGAAATGCTCCTTAGGATCCAGTAATTGAACAACCTCAGTCATCATCTCCATGATATGATCTTCAAGCTTCCATTTCTCTCCTTTAGGCCCATGTCCATATGCTGGTGGATCCAATATAATACCATTGTAAGTATTTCCGCGTTTTAGCTCACGCTTGACAAATTTCAATGCGTCCTCAACCATCCAACGAATATTGTCGAGATTGGAAATCTCCATATTTTCATTGGCCCATGTAACAACCTGCTTAATGGAATCGACATGTGTTGTATCCGCTCCTGCAGCTTTAGCTATTAATGAAGCTCCTCCTGTATAGGCAAAAAGATTTAAAACTTTAGGTTTTTCAGTCTTGAAAGAACGAACAGATTCCGAAATATAATCCCAATTGACAGCCTGTTCAGGAAATATACCAACATGCTTAAACGAGGTAAGGCCCAACCTAAACTTGATCGCTACATCATCGTTTTTATATTGGATATGCCAACGATCTTGAATCTTCGGATTTTTTTTCAACCATTCTCCAGAGGTAGCTGAACGCCCCTTGAACTTGATATGATAACGTTTGTTCCATTCTGCATCGCTCAAAGCCTTAGGCCATACAGCTTGTGGTTCGGGTCTGATTAATACAAGATCTCCAAAACGTTCTAATTTTTCAAAATCACCACAGTCAATGAGCTCATAGTCCTTCCAGTGTTGTGGGGTCAATAGTTGTATATTCGTTGTTGCCAAAATCAAAATTTTCCGACAAAACTAAGCTAAATTTCTTTCATATTGAAATTTAGCGTTCGCCCATCTTACTTAAAAATAACATTCGTAAGATTAAAACATATAAAAATTCCATGTAAATCAATAAAGACACAATCTGTACAAAAAAAAGCTATTGATTACAGATTTCAATCATACGCTTCCTTTTCAGCATTTATTATCCCATAGAGGCCTTTGCACTTTTCATCAACGGGCTTGCAAATACAAAATTATTTAACTCTTCGACATCAGACCGCATCATATCTTTATTGGATCCCTCCCAGAATTTCTGCCCTTTATATAAAAACAGAATATATTCACCTATTCCCATAACCGAATTCATATCATGGGTCACAACGACCGTTGTACACTTTAATTCTTGTGTAATTTTAAGAACCAGCTCGTCGATTACAATAGAGGTTTCAGGATCCAAACCTGAGTTGGGTTCATCACAAAAAAGATATTTGGGATTCATACTGATTGCACGTGCAATGCCTACCCGTTTTTTCATCCCTCCGGATAGCTCCGCGGGGAACAACTTGTTGCGCCCCTCTAAATTAACTTGTTCCAAGCAATGGTTCGCACGGTCCAATTTCTCAGATTTAGACATATCTGTGAACATATCCAGCGAGAACATAATATTCTGCTCGACTGTCATTGAATCGAATAAGGCCGAATTTTGGAACAGCATACCTATTTCTTTCCGGATGGGCACGCGTTCCTCAAAATTCATCCTCGTGAAGTCCGTTTGGTCAAACAACACTTTTCCTTTTTCCGGATGATGTAATCCGACAATACATTTTAATAAGGTACTTTTTCCCGAACCAGATCCACCAATAATTAAACTCACTTTTCCAGGTTCAAAATTTGCACTGATCCCCTTTAAAACATGGTTATCACCGAAAGACTTATTAATATTTTCAATTTGAATCATATGATCTTTTTAAAGCATTAATGCTGTAATCACATAGTCTGCTGCCAGAATGGTAATACATCCAACGACAACAGCTTCAGTGCTCGCTTGTCCTACTTCTAAGGCCCCTCCCTTCACTTTATAGCCTTTATATGCCGACACGGAAGTAATAATAAAGCCAAATACAACAGCCTTTACAAGTGCTACGGTCACTGTAAATCCATTAAAATTATCTTGAATACCTAAAATATAATCCGCTGGAGTTACAGCTCCAGAAAGAGAGCCACCCAGTAGACCACCTACTAGTGCACAGACTATGGCGATAATAACCAGCATCGGAATCATAGTCACCCCTGCCAATATTTTAGGCAATATGAGATAACCCGGAGCGTTTATCCCCATAATCTCCAATGCATCAATCTGCTCAGTCACACGCATTGACCCAATCTGGGAAGAAATCGATGAGCCAATTTTCCCCATCAGTACCAATCCTGAAATCGTAGGTCCTAGCTCCAAAATATTTGAATCCCTATTGATGGAACCAATAATCGAATTTGGAATTAGATCGGAAACCATCTGAAAAGCGATCTGCATGGTCATTACCGCTCCAATAAACGTGGAAATGATCACAATAAGTCCTAAAGATCCTATGCCAATATCGGTCATTGTCAGCATGGTCTCTTTCCAATAGATACGCCCTTTCTCCGGCCTTTTAAAGACTGACTTCAGTAGTATTAGATACGCACCAATGTGATGAAAAATCATATTATCAATTTAAATTCTATGTATTATACAAACCAAGCACGATGTTTGGCCCATGTATCCATTAAAGGTACTTAATTCCAACAAATATATAAACAAGCGAAAACCTAAAAAGTAGGAGAAAAACAAAATTACTTACCGATCAATTAGTCACATTTACCGAATTTTTATGTATAATAGCCTAATCTTTCGTACAGTGTCTAACAAAGCGATTTACTTTTGGGATATATAACAAACGGAATTAGTCATGAACACACAACGTATAACAACTGGAATTACAATTCTTTTTATAGGGATTGTCTTATTATTATCCCAACTTAACAGTATTTCCTTTAATTGGGTAGGAATTTTCAGATATTGGCCATTATTTATTGTCCTCGCTGGAATCCGTATGCTGGTCCCTAAGGATCAACAAATCGGACAGTTTATTGCTATCGGTGCTACTGTAGTTATCCTGGGTTTTCTTACATATATCGGATTATCTACTCCAAAAGAACCTCTTTTGACGCAATTATTAAAAAACAAAGGGGTACAGATCGATATGGACGATCCAAATGATAAGACCAACTATACAGCACAAAAGCTACAAGTCCCTCTAGACGATAAAATCAAAAGCGCAAATTTAAACATCGATTTAGGCGCTACATCCTTAAAAAACGATAGTACAACTACATCTTCAATTTTCACCGCATATAATACCTCTAGTGAATATCTTTTGGGTATGACTACCCATGGTGAATCTTCAGATAAGATTGATATTAACTTAAAAGGTAAATTCAAAGACAAAGATTTTAATAGCAAAAATAACAATACCTACATCGCACTCAATCCAAATATCGTATGGAAGCTGAACTTTGATATTGGTGCAATTGATGCCAAATTGGATCTTTCACCATATAAAATTGAGGTATTGGATATTGATGCCGGAGCGACAAGTCTAAAATTAAAACTTGGACAACCTTTAGCAACAACAAAAATATCCATGGACGCCGGTGCATCTTCGATCGAAATTGCAATCCCTAAAAATGCAGCATGTCGTATCACCAGCGATAATGCCCTGTCATCAACTTCTTATGAAGGCGATTTCCTAAAAATGGATGGTATGGTAAAATCAACAAATTATGATGCAGCGACTGAAAAATTTGATTTTGACATCAATGGCGGAATTGCTTCAATAAAAATTAGAAGATATTAATTGACAGCGATTTTTTAGTCAAGAAAAGCTAACTTTGTGTTATATATGAACACAAGTAATATGTTGACTTTACCAGGGATCTATTGCAATTCCAAGGTAGAATATTCGAGATGGAAAACAAGGGAAATTCAGATTGGAGATATCCCTATGGGTGGAGACAACCCGATCCGCATTCAAAGTATGACTACTGTGGATACAATGGATACACTGGGCTCTGTAGAGCAGACTATTCGAATGGTAGAAGCGGGTTGTGAATATGTTCGTATCACTGCACCAAGTATAAAAGAAGCTCAGAATCTAGCAAATATAAAAAGTGAGCTTCGAAAAAGAGGATATAACGTACCCTTAGTGGCAGATATCCACTTTACACCAAATGCCGCTGAAGTTGCGGCCCGGATAGTCGAGAAAGTTCGGGTAAACCCAGGTAATTATGCCGATAAGAAGAAATTTGACCTGTTATCATATACTGAAGCGGAATATAAATTAGAACTAGAGCGTATCTACACCAAGTTTACTCCGCTGGTAAACATTTGTAAAGAATATGGCACCGCCATGCGGATTGGTACAAACCATGGTTCCCTTTCAGATCGAATTATGAGTCATTATGGGGATACTCCTGAGGGAATGGTAGAATCCGCCATGGAGTTTATCCGGATGTGTGAAGATCTAAATTTCTATAATCTATGTATTTCAATGAAATCCTCCAACCCGCAAGTAATGGTCAAAGCCTACCGTTTGCTGGTTGAAAAGATGGTTTCTGAAAATATGAATTATCCGCTACATCTTGGCGTGACGGAGGCCGGTGATGGAGAGGATGGTCGTGTGAAATCTGCTGTAGGGATAGGTACACTTTTAGAAGACGGACTTGGCGACACTGTACGGGTTTCCCTGACCGAAGAGCCTGAACGCGAAGCTCCAGTAGCAATTGCGTTGGTCAATAGATATAGTCAGCGAAAAACGGTTTTGGCCAATCAACCAAAAGAAGAAATCACGCAGCTCTCTTCAGATAGTCCAGTTGTTTCCTATCAGAGTCAAGAGGTCAATACCTTCATCGGCGGTTCGCTGGTACCCAGAATTGTGACAGATATATCGAATGAAAACCTGAAAGACGCCCAAATTCTTACAAAAGTTGGCTACCGTTATGATATCCTTTTGGATAAATATCATATGGGTGAGCAATCCGTAGATTTTGTTTATCTAGGGGATCATTTGCCTTCATTTAATATGCCCGCAAATTTAAAACAGGTATATAATTTTGGGACATGGTCCAATCTTAAGGACAAAACAAATATCCATCCACTCTATACGCTGGAAGAGTTTGTACATGCAGACAATAAGGATAATGTGTTGAATATGGTAAAAATTCGTAATACGGATTTAACGAGTCCGCTATTTGAATCATTGCCGTTAGACAAGACTATTGTATTTATATTAGAAACCGATCATACGCATGGAATGGCCGATCAACGGCAATTTTTCCGAAATCTGCAAGAAATCGGCATTGATAATCCTGTCATTATCAAAAGATCCTATCGTAAAGAGGATTTTTCAGGTCCTATGGGCGAGTTTATGAACCCCGAGGAGCCTATCTCGAAAATACAGCTATATGCTTCCACAGACATGGGTGCATTGTTAATTGATGGTTTAGGTTCGGGCATATGGATTGATTCTCCGGCGACCCCGTTAGAGAACATTGCATCTCTTTCCTTCGGAATACTGCAAGCAACCCGCTCAAGAATATCAAAAACAGAATATATCTCCTGTCCAAGCTGTGGAAGAACATTGTTTGATCTTCAGGAAACCACTCAAATGATTCGGAGTCGCACCAATCACCTCAAAGGCTTGAAAATTGGCATTATGGGTTGTATCGTGAATGGCCCCGGTGAGATGGCTGATGCAGATTATGGATATGTAGGAGCTGGTCCTGATAAGGTAACCTTATATAGAGGCCAAGAAGTCGTCAAAAAGAATGTCAGTTCAGCACAGGCATTGGACGAATTGATCAAGATCATTCAAGATGATGGGCTATGGATTGATGAAGTACAAGAATAAGCGATAATATAATAAGTAAGGGGATCATTTGATCCCCTTACTTATTATATTGTAAATTCAATTTTTTTTTATCAATTGAGTCTTCTCGTCTTACTTAGCGAACAGAAAATCTTTTTACCACAGTCTCAGATCCAGCAACAACGCGCACAAAATAAAATCCAGTTGTCAATTTGCCACCATGTTCAAAAGAAAGATTCTGAACACCAGCGTCAAGATTTCCATTCATCAGTTGTAGAATTTCATTGCCTAAAGCATCCATGACTTTAATAGACACACTAGATGACTTTGCCAATTTAAAGGAAAGATTGACTTGTTCGGCAATTGGATTATAAAATACTTTAACGTTATTGATCAGTTTCTCAGTATCCTTAATATTGTTATCTCCAAATCCCTCATTACCGTTCCAAGTAGCTTGCAAAAAAGTATGGTCATCAGGAGACTTCGCATACACTTGACCTACCCCGCTGCACAAGGTCAGTGTGGTAATAAGTGTTAAATAAGCTGCTTTAAGTAGATTTCTCCCCATAGTGTTAAATTAGACTTCAAATATTGGTTACGGTTTAATCAAATATAACGCTAACTATTTGAATTATCAACAACAAAGTTAGTATTTTGTTTAAAATTTTTTGAGGTAAAGTAGGGATCGATAGATTCTTTTAACAAATTTTAACAGCTATTGCGCATGTCAAATGAAATGCTAAAATTTGGCGCAGCAAATGTACCTGCTTAAAGTACAGACAAAAAGTCTATTTTTGCATTATATTTTGAAATAAAATAATAATTAAATGACAGATAACAGTCATCACAACAGTATCAATAAGGTGAGTGTCGCCGGATTATTGATCAGTTTAGGAATCGTGTTTGGAGATATCGGTACCTCGCCGCTATATGTCTTCAAAGCAATCATGGGTCAAGGTGCCATTCAAAAAGATCTTGTTTTGGGAGGTCTCTCCTGCGTCTTTTGGACACTTACCCTACAAACAACCATCAAATATGTCTGGATCACCTTACGTGCTGACAATAAAGGCGAAGGTGGAATTCTTTCACTTTACTCTTTAGTTCGCAAACGGGCACCATGGTTGATTTTCCCAGCAATGATAGGTGCAGCCACATTGCTAGCTGATGGGATGATTACACCCGCTATCACAATATCCTCTGCGATAGAAGGTTTGGATATCAAATTTCCAGGTCTTCCAACAGTACCGATTGTGGTAACGATTATTTCTTTACTTTTTATTATTCAACGATTTGGCACTTCTGTTGTCGGAAAAGTATTCGGCCCATTAATGACAATATGGTTTACCATTATTGGAGTTCTTGGTCTGTCCCATATCCATTTGGCTCCAGAAGTAATGAAAGCAATTAATCCATATTATGCCTTTCATATCTTAATAACCTACCCACACTCTCTCCTCTTGATCGGTGCTGTATTTCTTTGTACAACAGGTGCAGAAGCCCTATATTCAGATATGGGACACTGTGGTAAGGCAAATATTCGCATTAGCTGGATTTATGTTAAGATCACACTGATATTAAACTATTTTGGTCAAGGAGCTTGGTTATTAACACAGGAAGGTCGTGTGTTAGGCGGAGCAAATCCATTTTACTCCATCATGCCAGATTGGTTTATCGGTTATGGTATCGCTATCGCAACTATTGCTGCCGTAATTGCCAGTCAGGCCATGATCTCTGGTTCCTATACCTTAATCTCAGAAGCTGTACGTTTAAACATCTGGCCTAAAGTTGCGATCCGCTATCCTAGTGAGCATAAAGGTCAATTATATGTTCCTTCAATCAACCTTATTCTTTGGATCGGTTGTATGATCGTTATCTGGGTTTTCGAAGAATCAAGCAAAATGGATGCGGCCTATGGTCTTGCCATCAACCTGACGGTACTGATGACAACCGTTTTAATGGGTTATTTCCTAGCCATGAAAAAAGTCAACCGTGTACTCATTGGGATTTTCCTAGTCGCGTATTTTGTGATAGAATTGACATTCCTGATCGGTAATGGTGTAAAAATTGCCCATGGCGGTTGGTTGACACTTTTATTAGCGATTGCCTTGTTTGGTACAATGTACTGCTGGTATACTGCACGTAAGATTAAAAATCGTTTTGTCAACTTTATCAATATCAATAAATATTATCCGATTATATCGGAATTGAGCGAAGACAAGTCCGTTCCACCCTTTGCGTCACATTTGGTATATCTGACCAGTGCAAATTTCAAATCCGAAATTGAAGCCAAAATTATTTACTCCATCATTAATAAAAAACCTAAACGCGCTGACGTTTACTGGCTGGTACACGTAGATGTTATGGATCATCCCCACACGAGGGAATACTCCATTGATCAGCTGATCCCTGGAAAACTTATACGAATTGATTTCAAATTGGGTTTTAGAGAAGAACAGCGTATTAGCCTACTCTTCAGAAAAGTTGTTGAAGAAATGGTGAAAAAAGGTGAAATTGACATCACAAGTCAATACGACACACTGCGTAAACATAATATTCCAGGAGATTTCAAATTTGTGGTACTGGAAAAGGTATTATCCAAAACCAACCAGATGTCATGGATCGAAAAAGTGATTATGGATATCTATGGGTACTTGAAAAAAATGAGTTTATCCGAAGAAAAGGGATTTGGTTTAGATTCCAGTTTCGTCACGATTGAGCGGGTTCCACTGAATTTCCCGCAGACATCAGAGGTTCATCTCATACGAAAAGATTAAGTCTTAAAAGGTGGTGCAAAAGCATCACCTTTTTTATTCAATAGAATTGCATTACTTTTGTGCAAATATTATATCATGGCAGACGCTAATCCAACAAAGAAATTACACCCTCGAAATAGACATCTCGATAATTACAATTTTGACGAACTTAGCAAAATCGAACCTTCCTTAAAAGATTTTGTTACAGTAAATGCTTATAAGCTCAAAACAATTGATTTTAACAACCCCGATGCTGTTAAGGTTTTAAATCAAGCCCTTCTTAAAAAATACTACCACATCCAACATTGGGATATCCCAAAAGAAAATCTATGCCCTCCTATTCCAGGTAGAGCAGATTATATTCATTATGTTGCGGATGTTCTTGCCAGAGATAATAACGGTGAAATTCCCAAAGGAGGAAAGGTACGGCTGCTAGATATTGGTGTGGGAGCCAGTTGTATCTATCCCATTATTGGTCACCAAGAATATGGATGGAGTTTTGTTGGTTCAGAAATCATAAAAAAAGCGTATAAAAACGCAATTGAAATTACGCGTACCAATGTAAGCTTAAAAAAGAACATCCAAATACGATTACAGAACAATCCAAAAGCGATTTTCAAAGATATCATCCTCCCAGATGAAAAATTTGACATGATCATCTGCAATCCACCTTTCTTTAGTTCGCAGACGGAAGCATTACAACAGTCCGTACGTAAAGCTACAGGTATAAAAAATGCGAAACTAGATGAGAATACCGTTGTCCAGACGTTCTCAGGACAAGGAAGTGAACTTTGGTGTGATGGCGGCGAGAAAGCCTTCTTGACGCGCATGATATTTGAGAGTCAATTCTACAAAGATCAGGTTAAATGGTTCTCCTCATTGGTTGCTCATCGTGAAGACGTTCGTTTTCTACAGCATAAGTTAAAGAAAATCAATGTAAAAGAGTCCGAAGTTATCCGCATGGAACAAGGTAACAAAGTAAGCCGAATCCTTTTGTGGAGATTTTAAATAGAAAAGGAGCTATTTTCAATAGCTCCTTTTCTATTTAAATATTATATATAATACCAGATCTCTAAATAGCTGCTGATTTATTTAGTTTAGAATGTTTATAACCGTACATAAAATACACTCCTAAACCAAGAACCAACCAAATCACGAAAATAATCCAGTTACTTGCACCAAGCTCGGTCATCAAATAAAGATTAATCAATATTCCGATAACAGGTAAAAGCGAGAAATTCATTTTAAAGCTATAAATACTCAAACCCAACCATGTTAGCCAAAAAATGATCACTAACATTTTATGTTCTACTATTTCCAAAATGGAAAGCTTCTTCCATTCATTCAATGTATCTTTTCCATAGATTCCTATCAACACAATCGCGATGATGAGTCCTGCTCCAACCAGGTATTTACCATTGATGTAGGGAACCTTAAATTTGGATTTGGCCGATAATCCCGAATAATCCATATACAGTACACCCGCGCAGACTAAAATAAAAGCGAAGAACGTACCAACACTCGTCAAATCAACAAAGAAGTCCATCTTGAAAAATAAAGAAGGAATTGCTACAACAAGACCTGTTACAATTGTCGCAAAAGAGGGTGTTTTATATTTCGGGTGAATAGTCGCAAATTTCTTCCATAATAATCCGTCCCTGCTCATTGTCATCCAAATCCTTGGTTGAGCCAATTGATAAACCAGAAGAGCACTGGTAATCGCGATAACAGATGTTACCGATATCACCCCAGCCATATGGTCAAATCCAACATACTTAAACACAAAAGCCAAAGGGTCTTTTACATTAAGTTCGGTATAATTTACCATCCCTGTCAACACCAATGTAATAGCCACATACAGTACTGTGCAAATCAATAAACAATAAATCATTGCTTTAGGTAGATCACGTTGTGGGTTTTTACATTCCTCAGCAGTTGTTGAGATCGAATCAAATCCTATAAAAGCAAAGAATACAGCCGCCACACTTCCAAGTACCCCCTGTAGGCCATTTGGTGCAAAAGGAGTCCAATTTTCGGGCTTCACGTAAAAGATTCCACCAAAAATTACCGCCAGGATTATCCCGACCTTGATGATAACCATAATCATACTTGCTTTTTGGGACTCCTTAATACCTATATAAACGAGCCAAGTAACTAAAAAGGTAATTACCCCTGCTGGTAAATCAAATATAATAGGCATTCCTCCGATACGTGGCGCACTGTTAAATGCCGCTAGTCCATGCTGATCAATAGCCGTAAGACTTGACATCCCATGTTGATTCATTTTATCCACAGCGTCATAAGCATACCCTGGCGCCATCGAAAGCCAAGCAGGCATGTGCAGTCCAAACCCCTCCAGCATAGAAACAAAATATTGCGACCAGGAAATAGCTATTACCGTATTTGAAACCGCATATTCTAATACTAACGCCCAGCCGATAATCCAGGCAAACAGCTCACCAAAAGCCACATAGGCATACGTATAAGCTGATCCCGAGACAGGTACGGTACTGGCAAACTGTGCATATGCCAGTGCTGTAAACACGCAGGCAAAAGCAGTAAAAATAAATAGAAGAGAAACGGCAGGCCCACCTTCATAACTCGCTAATCCGATGGTGCTAAAGATTCCGGCGCCCACAATAGCGGCTATACCCAATGAAACCAGATCGGTTACCCCCAAAACCTTCGCGAGGCCAGTTCCACCCTCCTTTTGGGTATCCAGTAGGATCTGATCAACACTTTTCTTCCGAAAAAGTCTATGTGACATGTAATATTAGTTTTATACGTAAAATTATGCGAAAATAAATATTTTCAAGGTCTTATACTATTGGTATTTTTTGGACAGACTATTTAAAGTCGACCAACTCATAATGAATATACTGATAAATCTCTTGATAATCCGCCATATGATACTGCAAATAAGCATTCAATTGTTCCGTCAATAATTCACGCTGATGCTCCTGAACGTCAAATTGCCATAAGCGCTTACAGATATTGAAAAGCGCACCTGCAATTTTTTCAATATGTGCATAATCATAGATATATTTCCAGTCAATAAATTGATGGTAAAATTTCTCAAATTTTGGAATATCGCTTAATTGATTTATTTTCAGAAATTTTCGCACAGCATCTTCATTCACCTGGGACATTGCCGAATAGAACTTATCGATAGACACCGCTTTTTGCTGTGTCAGAATATGATCTAGCAGCAACTCTAAAGCAATATGTGCCATAAAGGAGGGTCGAATGGGCAGTCCCTGTAGACTTGACTGTATCTGTAACTTTAATTGATGTGTGTGATGAAAAAAATAAGTTGAATTATGAAAGAGACGATCAACCTCTATATGACGGTTCCAACCGATATAAAGTTGTTCCAACAATGGGTTATCCAGCAATTCATCTTCATATTGCCTGGGTTTGAGCACAAAAGTTTTATCGGCATTTTTTAACAGATCGGGTAACAAGCCACCGACAATTCGCTCGGGATTGGTCGCAAACCGCTCAAAATAAAAATGTGATAAAAAATTCATATTAGCTTATTAGCGTGTGCTTTTATATGGAATTATTCGCTCAATATACGCTTAATCTCCTATCTTTGCATCTTGTAAATTAAAAAATTAAATCCATTTAACAATGAGCTTTGTAGAAGAATTACGTTGGAGAGGCATGCTGCAAGATATTATGCCTGGAACTGAAGACTTACTGAATAAAGAAAAAGTCGCTGGCTATATCGGCTTTGATCCCACAGGAGACTCTCTACACGTAGGACACTTAACTCAAATCATGACCTTGATCCATTTCCAAAATGCTGGGCATAAACCAGTCGCATTGGTGGGTGGTGCAACAGGAATGATTGGAGACCCTTCTTTCAAATCTGCAGAGCGTAACTTACTGGACGAAGCAACCTTACAACATAATGTTGCATGTCTGAAAAAACAGTTAGGCAAATTTCTTGAATTTGGAGAAGGCGAAAATGATGCCCAGATGGTTAATAATTACGATTGGTTCAAAGATTTTAGTTTTTTGGACTTTATCCGTGATATCGGTAAAATGATTACCGTCAACTATATGATGGCAAAGGATTCTGTAAAAAAACGTTTAGAAGGAGACAATGGTCTATCATTTACAGAATTCACCTATCAATTGATTCAGGGTTACGACTTCTACTACCTGTGGAAACACCACAATTGTAAAATACAAATGGGCGGATCTGATCAATGGGGTAATATTGTCACAGGAAGTGAAATGATCCGTCGTCAAGATCAGGGAACAGCTTATGCCATTACGACACAATTGATTAAAAAAGCAGACGGCCAAAAATTCGGAAAAACAGAATCTGGAGCGGTCTGGTTAGATCCAAAGAAAACTTCGCCTTATAAATATTATCAATTTTGGTTAAACACCTCAGATGACGATGCCAAAAGCTGGATTAAGATCTTTACACTTAAACCTCAGGCGGAAATAGAGACGATCATTGCGGAGCACGATGCTGCACCACATTTGCGCATTGTCCAAAAAGCATTAGCAAAAGATATTACTATTCGCACGCATTCTGAAGAAGCTTATGAGACTGCTATTAAAACCTCTGAATTTCTTTTTGGCAACGGCTCATTGGAATTTCTAAACGATTTAGATCACGAAGCTGTACTTGAAGTATTTGAAGGTATTCCACAATTTCAGGTAACAAGAGAAGATATAAAAGCAGGAATCAATGTCCTCGATCTGTTGGCTGTCAATACGCAAGTTTTCCCTTCAAAAGGCGAAGCACGTAAAATGCTCCAAGGTGGTGGTGTTTCTATCAACCGTGAAAAAGCAACAGATATTGAACAAGTGATCACCGAAAATAATTTGGTAAACAATAAATATATTATTGCACAAAGAGGTAAGAAAAACTACTATTTGATTATTGCATAAACGTCATTTTAGGCAATAAAAAATCCCTTTTTACACCGTAAAAAGGGATTTTTTATTGATAGTCATTAAAGTCAGTCACAATACCAATCTCATTTTAACTCATGTTCGCTCGATCCTAGTGCTATAGTCACTTATTTTAATAGTTTTTCAAAAGCGCGACGAGCGGCGCCTCGAAAATGTACTTCCCCACAATATTGATACCCTAGCTTATCAAATACATGTAACATCCCACCATTATCAAAATTCGTATCCACTTTGATACTATATATTCCATGATTTACCGCTATTTCCTCCACTCCTTGCATGATTGCTGTGCCAACGCCTTTTACATGTGGATCTTGAGCTGAGGCCAAACGATGAATGCCCACATATTCCCCATCACTAAGCCATTTGCCATCAATATCATTATAAGCAGGTTCAATATCGAAAATAATAGCAACATAGCCGATAGTTTTATCATCAACCTCCACGACATGCCCATAGCCTTTGTCTATATCCGACTGTACCACATCTTCATTTGGATAACCATCTTGCCACTGCCGACTGCCTTGTTCTTTTCGTAGTGCGATTGCTTGTTGTATAATTTCCCAAATCCGTCCTTTATCTGTCTGTTCCGCTTTTCGTATCTGAAACTTATTCATAATGCCTTAATTTGATCAGTAAAACTACATAATTTACTTTAACTGTAAAAGACAGACAAAACCACCGTATTCTGATCCACTTAGCTCAATCTTTCCAAAAATCTCTTCTCAGGGCATAGTATTTGCTAGTTATAATTGCTATTATTCATTTAATAGCCTATCTGAAATTATTCGTTTATGAAAAAATTACAAACTTAAAATAATAGTGTTCATGATCTTCAAAATACTATCAAAATAACTAAGTTTGTAAGCAGTATAATTGTGAGCTTTTCAATGTCAAATAAAGGAAATACATTTAGGCAGGCAGGAAATTCAGTTTCTGGCAAGCGTGCCCCGTCAAAAGAATCGGCAACATTTAAAAAAGAAAAAAGTCAAACAACCAGTGTCCCTAGGGATTATTCAGATGCGCAACAGAAGACTGTCAAAATTCTAGGGATTTTGTTGATTGTACTCTCGTTGGCTTTTGCCACTGCTTTTGTCTCTTATCTTTTTACATGGGAAGATGACCAAAGTTATATCGCCAAAACAAATGGCGGTTGGGGAACCCTTTTTAGTTCTTCCGAAGAAATTCATGATGAGGCTGTCGAATTACCTGTCGTTGACAATAAATTAGGGAAATTTGGAGCATTACTTGCCAACCAATTTATGTATGAATGGTTTGGTGTTGCCGCTTTCCTTTTTATTCCGGTATTATTTATTTTAGGCTATCGTCTATTATTCAAAAAATCCCTGCTTCCATTATACCGTACTGTAGTTTATTCCTTTGTAGCGATTGTCTTTATTTCTGTAACATTAGGATTTTTACATGGATTTATGGCAGATACGCCCCACATGTTGGAAGGCAAATTTGGTTTTTGGACCAATAAGCTATTGGAAGCACAAGTTGGGATTGTCGGTGTGGGTTGTATTTTAGCATTTGCTTACCTAACTACATTGATACTACTGTACAACTTAGATTTTAAATTTGTACTTTTCAGCAATCGAAAATCTAAATCTTTATCCGAAGATCTAGAGGATGAAGATGACGAAGATTCCTATACTGCTAATAACCTAAGAACCAAAGTCCATGTAGAGGATGATTCTATACAATCCGTCAGAGAATCTTTCCAACGACCAACTTCAATAAATGAAAGATTTCAATCCAATCGGGAGAAAGATCCAAAAGAAGAGCTTGAGCGCCCTGCATTTACACATCATCCAATACCAGAAGTACAAATAGATCCAAAGGACAAGGTTGTACTTACCTTTGATGACAGTCCTTTGGAACGTACAGAGAGTACGCCTTCCATTAGTTTTACCATTGATCAGCCAGAGGAAGAAGATACGGAAGAAGAAAATAGCCAAAGTATTCAGGAAAACTACAGTCCAGCTATAACCATTACCCCTCAACCCGAGCCAGAGCTCCCTGTTGAAGTTGCCGTAGTACCTGGTTTGGTTGTCGAAGACATCAAAGAAGAAAAAGAAATTACAGCGAGCGACCTCGTTGCTCAATTTGGTCAATATGACCCCAAATTGGACTTATCGGGCTATCAACACCCCACGCTCGACCTATTACGAGATTATGGAAGTGGTAAAATTACCATCAATCAGCATGAACTTGAAGCAAACAAAAACAAAATTGTTGATACACTTAGAAACTATAGCATTGAGATTGAAAGCATAAAAGCAACAATCGGCCCTACAGTTACCTTATATGAGATTATACCGAAGCCAGGTGTACGGATTTCAAAAATCAAAAATCTGGAAGATGACATTGCCTTAAGCCTTGCAGCACTTGGAATCCGGATTATTGCACCAATGCCGGGTAAAGGAACGATCGGTATTGAAGTTCCAAATTCGAGTCCAGAAATGGTATCTATGCGATCTGTTTTGGCTACTGAAAAGTTCCAAAAAACAGATATGGATCTACCAATTGCATTGGGAAAAACAATTTCTAATGAGGTTTATATTGCCGATTTAGCAAAGATGCCCCATCTTCTGGTTGCCGGCGCCACAGGTCAGGGTAAATCCGTTGGTATCAATGCGATTTTAACGTCATTATTGTATAAAAAGCATCCTGCTGAGCTCAAATTCGTGCTTGTCGATCCTAAAAAAGTTGAACTTTCCCTATTCAAAAAAGTTGAGCGTCATTTCTTGGCCAAACTACCCGATGAGGAGGAAGCGATCATTACCGATACAAAAAAGGTTATCAATACCTTAAACTCACTTTGTATCGAGATGGATCAGCGTTATGACCTGTTAAAAAATGCACAGGTTCGTAATTTAAAGGAATATAATGCAAAATTTATCAATCGCAGATTAAACCCTGAGGAGGGTCATCGATTCTTACCATATATCGTTCTTATTGTTGATGAGTTTGCCGATTTGATGATGACTGCCGGAAAAGAAGTAGAAACACCTATTGCGCGACTGGCCCAATTGGCCCGTGCTGTAGGAATTCACTTGGTCATTGCGACCCAACGTCCTTCAGTCAATATCATTACAGGTACAATCAAAGCCAACTTCCCAGCACGTCTTGCTTTCCGTGTGTTATCAAAAGTAGATTCGCGAACTATCTTAGATACCGGCGGAGCAGATCAGTTAATTGGTCGTGGGGATATGCTTCTGGCAACCGGAAGTGATTTGATACGTATTCAGTGTGCATTTGTCGATACACCAGAAGTTGAACAGATCTCCGATTATATCGGAGCACAACGTGGTTATCCATCGGCATTTATGCTCCCAGAATATGTAGATGAAAACGGAGAGGGTTCAGGTAGCGTAGATTTTGATCCAAAAGATCGCGACCAATTGTTTGAAGACGCTGCTCGTTTGATTGTCATGCATCAACAAGGTTCTACATCTTTAATCCAACGTAAATTGAAACTTGGTTATAATAGAGCTGGACGAATCATCGATCAATTGGAAGCCGCCGGAATTGTCGGCCCATTTGAAGGAAGTAAAGCACGTGAAGTTCTTTATCCAGATGAATATTCATTAGAACAGTATTTGGAGACATTAAGAAACAATTAACATGAAAAAACAACTATGGTTAGTGCTAAGCTTGTTGCTTCTCACAATGAGTCAACACAGTTATGCGCAAAATGATGCCGCAAAAGCGTTACTCAACAAAGTAAGTCAAAAATATAACGGGTATAAGACAATACAAGCTGGTTTTACCTTGGACATAAAACAAGCAAATGGAAGTTCACATTCCGATGCGGGCACCTTGTATCTTGACAAGGCAAATAATAAATACCACGTCAATACCAAAAATCAAATTCTAATTTCAGATTCCAAAACACAATGGAATATTATGAAAGCAGAAAAAGAAGTCGAGGTATCCGAGGCGAGTAACTCAACGAATGAGATCAACCCGACAAATATTTTTTCATTCTATACCTCGGGCTTTAAATATGCGCTAGCAGGTACAGAAAAAGTAAAAGGAATGAGTTTGAGTGTTGTGGAGTTAACACCGGTTGATAGCAAAAAGAATTATTCTAAAATTAAGTTGAGGATCAATAAAGTGAATAATTTGATCTACGACACAACTATCTTTGATAAGAGTGGTAATCGTTATACTTACACCTTGAATGCACAGGAAGGAAACAAGGCCATTGCATCCAACTTTTTTACCTTTAATAAAAGTAACTACAGTGGATTTGACATTGTCGACCTAAGATAAGGTCTGCCATTTGGATGGATCAACTCCCCGGCCAAATAAGACTAACAAAAAAAGGATTTCTCAATCGGAAACCCTTTTTTTGTTAATGATTGCTTTCTACCTAGAGCATATTCGGCTCTCTATCCAGCGCCTCAGTGTCTTTGTCCGCATAACGTGAATAACCATGCTTCTGTGGATGTTCGATAATTTCCTTCATTGAAACTAACTTATACACGTAAGATCCAGTCTCATTGTTCAGCTTCAAAGCAAAATAATCATCCTTCTTCTGCCTTCTTATTGAACCTTTTAAACTACCATCGCCGACATTGTATGCCGCCGCCACTAAAGTCCAATTACCAAATTGAGCGTACAGATATTTTAAATAGCGTGCTGCTGCATGAGTGGATTTCACTAGATCTTTTCGATCATCTACAGTGCCATTGACCCTTAAGCCATACAAACGAGCAGTTGCTGGCATAAATTGCCAATAACCTCCCGCCCCTTTTGATGAAACAACAGCCTTGCTTAGGCCACTTTCAACCAGTGGGATGTACTTAAAATCTTCGGGAATACCATGTGATTTCAGGATCTTGGCGATCATAGGCAAATAGGTCTCTGCCTTTTTATGCATATCATACGATCCTGTTTTTTTAAATGAAAATCTACTGAAGAACTTGCGTAATTTGCTTTCCACTAATGGACGATCCATCGGCAATGAATCTTCAGCAAATGTCAATGAACTCAGGTAAGATTCAAAAGAATTGCTTTTTTCTTTTTTCTCTTCGTCGCCTCCATGATGAGTTGGAATTTCGACTAACTTCGCTGCTATGGTCTTATCGCTGCCAGAAGTGTTGTTGTGTGGGGTTGAGTATAATTTTGAGAGCAATAAAGCAAACAAAATCAAACTACTACATAATACTTTTTTTCTTATCATTCACTCCCTTAATGCTATCCTATCCACGAGTCAAATCGATCAAAAAATAGCTTGGTTCAAATTCGAGGGGACAAAGATAAACAGTATTTATTTAAAAAACAAATAGTTACGTTACAGCTGTTTTAAAGGGCATTTTTTCACCTTCAAATTGCGCAAATGCAAGAAAAGACAAAAAGATAAGGATTTTTTCGCAAAACCCAAAATTATACCTAACTTTGCAGTTCACATTTTAGCAAAACACAATGCCATTCAGCAATAAAAGGAACAGTCGTGATGACAACTCCAGAAAGTCACGGGGCAACTCAGATAGCTTCAAATCTAGAGGCGACAAGAATAATAGTTTCGGTAAAAAATCGTCATTTGGTTCAAAGGATCAATCTGAAAGAGGTTCTTTCAGAAAAGATGACAACCGCGAGAATAGATCATTTGGATCTAATAAATACGCAGACAAACCATCCTTTAGAGGAGAAAGCAACTCCTTTCGTTCAAAAGATAATTCAGACAAGCCTTTCAACAGAGGTGGCCGTTCATTTGATAAAAATGATTCTTCTAGATCTTTTGACAAAAGAGATTCATTCAACAAATTTGATAAATCTGAGCGTTCTTTTGATAAAAAAGATAATTTCAAACGTTCTGACAGAAACGACTCTTCTCGTTCATTCGATAAAAGAGATAGCTTCAAGCGTTCCGATAGAAATGATTCATCAAGATCGTTCGACAGAAAAGAAGGTTCTTTTGATAAAAGAGATAGCTTCAAACGCTCTGACAGAAATGATTCATCAAGATCATTCGACAGAAAAGAAGGTTC
>NZ_JANUEB010000008.1:0-408246 GCF_024810095.1 Sphingobacterium sp. BIGb0165
GCGCTTAACTCTCGTTAAACCCTTCTTTTTTCATTGGTCACCCCTTTCGAAGTAACCGCCCCTCCCTTGCGGAGTGGTGCAAAGATAGGGAGTTTACTAACAAACTTCCAAGCCTTTTGTTCTTATTTATTTCGTTTTGCCGCTAACTCGCTGTGAACTTGGCGGATTGTTTTTATCCGGATGAGCTCCGGGGGGCTCCGGAAGACAAAAAAGGCCGGTTATATGAGGATCTGCAGCACAGGGTGCTGTATTTATAGCAGTACCCTGCAGCTATAATGGAGCAGGGGCAGATCGTTATAAAGCGACCTGTCCAGGGCACAAGCAGGAAGAAACAGCAACAATCGAACTTAACAGTGAACCTCATGGATAACCCGAGGAAATCCGGCAGTACAGAAAACTCCACACTGCAACGGCAGGAGATCCGCCAGATTACTTATCAACTGCTTCTATAATAATAGGGAGATAACCGGGGGTTTAAAGGGGGTTAACAGGGGTATAACGAGGGCAGATCCCTGTTATACCCCTGTAATATCCAAGTTAATACTCAAGAATAGCTGTTTTAAATATAAATAAAGTATTGATCGGTCCCGACGAAGAACAGAATTACAATACCACCATTTATATAATAGAGCCCGATTTCAATAGACCAACACCATAACCTAATTATCAAATTGAATGAGCTGAGTATATACGCTCAGCCAGATTAAGATCCAATACCTACAGAAATGGAATCCTCTCCATAAGCTCAAAAAGACAACTTACGATATTATACAGCTCAACTCAATCGCTCACATAAAACACTGAACGATAGTACAACCTATCCGACAAGCACTTATTCTCCCCAAAAATCACATAAAGGTTTATCGTATTATAATACACAGAAATTACACCTCACAATAGGCTACCAATGATCGGAAGGGCAAAAAAAACAAGGTTTTTATTTTCTATCAGGAATATAAAGTTTGATCTAGATTAAAAAATTACGAAAAGGGATCACTTATATATAAGATGTTAAAGATATTGAATACTTTTATTCTAAATAAACATCATATTAGTCATGATAGATTATAACGAACTTTTAAAACAAGTAGAAGAATTTTCGAACGCTTATATTATACAGAATATCTCCTCGTGTCATTGTTTTCACAACAGTCTACATACACATTCAGTAGTACAGGCTGCAGATGAGATTTCCTCGTTTTATAAGTTAAATGACGAAGATCATTTTATAGTGATCAGTGCAGCTTATTTTCATGATTTAGGTTATGTAAAATCTGACAATGCGATTGGCCATGAAAAAAGAAGTGTAGAAATCGCTTTAGACTTCCTAAAGGATAAAGGCGCACCGGAGGAGGTAAAAGAAAAAATCAAAGGTTGTATCCTCGCCACCAGAATGCCCCAAGACCCAAACAATCTATTGGAACAGATTCTTTGTGACGCTGACTTGTTCCATTTTGGAGGAGAGGACTTTGAAAACAGGAATAAACTAATGAAGACCGAAGCAGAGGCTGTATTAGGTAAAGAAATTGATAAGGATGTTTGGCGCGCTGGCACTATAAAGCTCTTAGCAAGTCATCATTACCATACAGATTATGCCCAACAAAAGCTCAACGTAAAAAAAGAAGAGAACTTAAAAGAACTGGAGCGAAAACAGGAAAAATCCAAGGACAAGAAAAAAGAAGACAAGAAAGAAACAAAAAAAGAGAAAGATAAAAGTGTCAAACCTGAACGCGGTATAGAAACAATGTTTCGGATAACATCGTCCAACAACCAACGTTTGAGTGATATGGCTGATAATAAAGCCAATATTTTATTGACCGTTAACTCCATTATTCTATCGGTCGTTATTGCGGTATTATTTAGGAAATTGGATAGTAACGAACATCTGATCTTGCCAACAATTATTCTCACGGTAATTGTTGTGGCCACTATGGTCATGGCTATACTTTCAACTATACCCAAAATACCTTCTGGAAAATTCTCAAAACAGGAAATTGAAAATAAGACCGTCAATCTATTATTTTTCGGAAATTTCTATAAAATGAAACTCGACGATTATAACGAAGGAATGCAAAGAGTAATGATCGATTCTGATTTTTTATATGGAATGCTCACAAAAGATGTTTATTCACAAGGAGTTGTATTAGGCAGAAAATACAAGCTACTACGTTATGCCTATGGCATATTCATGTTTGGTCTGGTTATCTCTGTTATTTCGTTTGTTATTGCAACGCTATTGTAAGGCAGATACCCCCCACAAATTCATCATTTTTTAATTATGTTTCGGATGAAAAAAGAAGACCTGTACATCAATAGAGATATCAGTTGGCTTTCCTTCAATGACAGAGTACTTAATGAGGCTGAACGTAAGGAAGTCCCGTTATTGGAAAAATTACAATTCCTTGCTATTTTCTCATCAAACCTCGATGAGTTCTACCGTGTACGGATGCCTGTATTGATGGCATGGAAAAAAATTAAAAAGAAGGCTGCCGACCAAGTCGTCCCGAATCTTGATATTGGAACGTATAAAAAGGCCTCTAAAATTATCGATAAACAGCAGGAAAAATTTGGGCTCTTTTTAACAGATATTATTCATCAGTTAGCTGAAGAAAATATTATTCTGATCTATAATCAAGAGATTCCTTTAGCGATAAAACCTCTTGTAGCCAACTATTTTTTTAATACTATAGCCTCTTACCTGCAAATAATTCCCGTTGACGAAGAATTTTCTTTTTTCCCGATCAACAACCATCTATACTTTGCAATGACAGACAATAATACAACAGACTTGTTCATTGTCAACATACCTGCCGATCGCATGAATAGATTTTTCACTTGTCAGGTCAATTCCAAGACTTACGTTGTCTTCATCGATGATATCATTAAGCTATTTTTACCGGGTCTACTACAAAGTAAAAGTTTAAATTTTTATTCATTCAAAATCACTCGTGATGCTGAACTCAATTTAAAAGATGAATTTGATGGTGATATCGCGCAGAAAATAGAGTCAGAGGTCAAGAAGAGAGATCTTGGTTATGCAACTCGATTCTTACATCAACCGAGCTTTCCAAATCCGCTGATCGAAAGGCTCGCTGTTCTTTTTGATTTGCGAAAAAGTAGTATCGTTGCTGGGGGATATTATCATAGTTTGAAGGATTTTTTCTCCTTTCCAATAAAACAGGATAAACTGTCTTTTCCTAGACAGCAACAGCTAGCCTCACATCAGGACTTTGAGCATTCAATTTTTGATCAGCTCGATCAGCATGATATGTTAATCTGTACTCCTTATGAATCATTTGATCCTATTCTTCGTTTTTTTAATGAGGCAGCAATAAACCCTGATGTAGAAGAGATCCATACCACGCTCTATCGAATTGCCAGCGATTCGCATATTGCCCAAGCCCTAGCGACCGCAGCGAATAATGGTAAAAAAGTGAATGTGTTTGTTGAGTTGAAAGCGCGGTTTGATGAAGCCAATAATATTCATTGGTCAAGAATTATGAAAGAGCAGGGGGTAACGATCAGCTATAGTATCCCAAACCTTAAAGTGCATGCTAAAATCGCCCTCGTCAAAAGAAAAGATGGAAAAGAGAGCGCATTATTCGGAACAGGCAACTTAAATGAGAAAACCGCCAAAGTATATACCGATTACTTCTTAATGACATCCAATCACCAGTTGACAGAAGAACTAAGGTTGCTATTTGAATTTTTACCTAACAGAAAGAAACCGGATAAGCCGACAGATATTCCATTTCAAGAGCTATTGATTGCTCAATTCAATCTAAAGCAGACTTTTGTCACTTTGATTGATGAAACCATTGCTCAGGTAAAGATGGACATCGTTGCTTCGATAAAAATTAAGCTAAACAATTTAGAAGAAGAATCGTTAATCAATAAATTATACGAAGCCAGTCAGGCTGGTGTGAAGGTACAATTATTGGTCAGAGGAATATGCAGGCTTAAACCCCAGGTAAAGGGATTAAGTGAAAACATTGAAGTAAAACGGATCGTAGGGCGATATCTAGAGCACGGGAGAATCTTTATATTCCAATATGGAGAGTATACAAAGGTGTATTTAGGTTCCTCAGACTGGATGAATCGCAATATCTACCATCGGATAGAGACCTGTTTCCCCATTACGGAACCAGTCTTAGCCAACAAGATTCAGCAGCTATTTGAAATTCAATTTGCTGACGACATTGAAGCAACTTTCCTTGATGAGACGGGGCAAAATATACCTGTAGAACATCCGACTGGCAATAAATCACAACAACAAATTGTTGACTACTTAAACAACTGAATTCATGAAAGACGCTACACGATTAACAGCTCTTGCTCTAGGAATGATTTCCACGGTATTGTTAGCTTGTAACCCCAGTAATGCGAATAAAGAACGTACGACTAGTGTAACCGACGTTACAACAGATAAACAACAGACAATTCCGTATAGATTATCATCCGGCGAAAAGATAAATTTGCCCGATGAACTGCTCGAAATATCAGGTATTGCATTTCTTGAAGGACAAGACCAAGATATCTATGCCATTCAGGATGAACAGGGGCTACTTTTCAGATACAATTTGTCGACTCAAAAGCTCACATTCAATCCATTTGGAAAGGATGGTGATTACGAAGACATTGGCATTAGTAAAACACATTTCTTTATTTTAAAGAGCAATGGGGCTGTCTATTCCTTTCCCATCACGGAGAAAGATAACATACAGACGGTCACCGAACAAAAAGATATTTTACCCAAAGGTGAATATGAGGGGCTTTTTGTAGACAAAACAAGTAACCTTGCCTACATACTCTGTAAAGAATGTCGTACGGACAAAAAACAGTCACAAACTACAGGATATATTTTCTCCATTGGAGCCGATGGCAAGTTCAGTCCACAAGGTGAATTTGCAATTCAGATTGATGGACTGAAAAAATTTGATCCGAAAATCAAAAAAACATTCAAACCTTCAGCCCTTGCAAAGAAAACCGACAGCAAAGAATGGTACATTTTATCCTCCATTGACAAGGCACTTGTTGTAACGGATGAAAATTTCCATGTCAAATCTATAACAACGCTGGATCCAAAGCTATTTCCACAACCAGAAGGCATCAACTTTGATTCAAAATCAAATCTTTACATCAGTAGCGAAGCTGGCGATCAAGACAAAGGAATCATCTATAAATTTGAAAAATAATAAGCATGCAACGGGTCTTACCATTCTTTTTACTTTTTCTCGCTACACAAGCTTATTCTCAGCAGAAGAATAAGTCGAATTCGACAACTGACACGCACAAAGAGAAATCGCTGATACAAGCAGTGATTAAAGACAGTACTATTGTTGTAGCAAATGCAAAGTATGGGAAGGCGAGTGGATTTAAAAAGTCATTTCTTGGAGAAAATTATCGTAGAGAATGGGCTGCCAAGACCACATTACCCCTGTTACAGCTCTCTAGATTATATGGCGGTCTGACCCCTGTTAAACAGGGCGGAGGGATGCAATCCATTTCGCTCAGGTTGACAGACCCAACAGGTAGAGAATGGGCGCTGCGATCGGTAAATAAGCGGACAGAGTCTTTGATTCCAGAGGAATTGCATGGCACCTTTGTACAGGATGTTCTGGATGATGCGACGAGTGCACAACATCCTTATTCCGCATTGATGATTCCAGCGCTGGCTAATGCCGTGAAGGTTCCACATGCACATCCCGTTATAGGAGTCGTTGCACCAGATACAATCCTTGGCGAGTATGCTCCTTTATTCGAACACACCATTGCCCTATTGGAAGAACGAGAGCCTATGGGCGACTCCGATAATAGTCCAAAAGCCGTGCGCAAGCTTCAAGAGGACAACGATGATGATTTCAAACCCAAGGCATACCTGAGGGCACGTATGCTGGATGTAATCGTCAGTGACTGGGATCGTCATGAAGATCAATGGCGTTGGTATAATGAAAATCAGGATACTGATGATAAAGACAAGGATTATGTTCCGATTCCTCGGGATCGAGATCAGGCCTTACGTGTGACACAGGGTTTCTTGATGAAAGATATTTACCAGCAGTTTGTCAACCCCGTTATGCAGGGTTTTACAACAGGTATTCCAAATATCAGATACTCCCTTTTTAAATCCAGATTTTTAAATGCACATCCAAGCAATCAGCTTTCCCACAAGGAGTGGACAAAAGAGGTAGATCAGTTTGTCTCCAGTTTGACAGATTCGGTACTCTGGCAATCTGTCAAAAGCTTACCACAATCATCCATCGCTATTCGGGGAGAACAGATTTTCCGTACCCTTCAAAGCAGACGCGATGCTTTGCCCGCTGCAATGGAAGAATATTATCGTTTTATCAATAATATTGTCGATATCCATTTCAGTGATAAGAACGAAAAGGTGGAGATTGCCAGCACCCAAGATGAGGACTTAAAAATCATTGTGTCCAAAATCAACAAAGATGGAAAGGTGACTAAAAGGCTAATGGACAAGACTTATGAAAAGAACTTAACAAAAGAAATCCGGTTATACCTTTCTGAAGGTCAGGACTCGGTCTCCATAAATAATGTAAATTCGCCCATAAAACTGCGCATTATTGGCGATAGTCTGCCAAAGACCTATATAGTTAACAATAGTAAATCAAAGATAAAGCTCTACGAAAATACGGCCGGCTCCACTTTTTTAGGAGAAAAAGGTCGAATCAGGCTACATCAAGGTAAGGACAGCTTGAATACACAGTTTGTTCCCGTCAACCTATACAATTCCTGGCTCCCTTTGTTAACAGCGGGCTATAACGCTGATGATGGCTTTTCTCTTGGACTTGGCGCAGCATATACACATCAGCGGGGTTTTAGAAAAACTCCTTTTACCTATAAACAACAAATTACTGTGGCTGCTGCATTCCGAACAGGGGCCTATAAAATTCATTATCGTGGCGAATGGGAAGATGTTATCGGTAATGCAGACTTCGTCATTGATGCATTAGCAAAAGCGCCCGACAATACGCAAAACTTTTTTGGTGTTGGCAACAACTCCCTATTTCTAAAAGATCAGTATGGCGCGAAATACTACCGTAGCAGGTTCAATATTTTCAATGTCAACCCACTACTACGATGGCACCCATCGTCTACGCTGAATTATGCTATTGGTCCCCATATCCAGTTCTATCACCTGGATCCAATTGAAAATCAGGACCGTTTTATCTTAAATCCGCAAGCCCTCCATTCTTACGATAGTGTTTCCATTACCAATGACAAAGCTTTCGTTGGACTAAATGCTTTTCTGACGCAAGATACACGTAACCGCAAGATCAATCCAAGTAAAGGATTATTTGTCAAGGCAGCGCTACATTCTTTTTTGGGCTTAAATAAATATTCCAGAAATTCAGGTCAACTAAGCGCAGAAATGACAGGCTATTTTAGTGCACTGAATGAAGGTATCATATTCGCAAATAGAGTAGGCGGAGGAACCGTCGTGGGCAATCCTACATTCTATCAATATCTATTTCTAGGAGGTCACGAGAATCTACGTGGCTATCGCCAATATAGATTTGCTGGCGAACAGATGGTATACAACAACCTCGAAGCCCGCGTCAAGATTCATGAGGTAAAAAGCTACGTTCTACCCGGAGAACTAGGGATCATGGGGATGTATGATATCGGGAAAGTGTGGGCAAAAGATCATAACAGTAAGACAGTCCATCAAGGATTCGGCGGGGGACTTTATTATATCGTCGCCAATGCATTACCACTTCACTTTGTGATGGCCAAATCTAATGAAGGTTGGTACCCCTATTTTAGTACCGGCTTCCGTTTCTAAAAGCGTTCAATAAATGGAAATAAAGAATGTACAACTAGCCAAAAGTGAAAGCAGGCTATATAATATCGATAAGAAGCTCCATTTCGAACCTTTTTTTCGTTATCTAGAGTCATTTATCGAAGGCGATGTATCTCCAGATGGTATGATTCCATTATTTGCTCTGGAACGCATCCGGGAGATTGAGCAGGTTAGTGGCAGGCTGTGTAAGCAAAACTTAAGCGCATATAAAGATATTTTACAGCTCATTTACAGCCTTTCGGTATCGCTAATCGATACCGCCCCCAAAAGATACTGGGCGCTTGCAACACCACTCGCCGAAGAAACATTTTATGGCACCGAAGCCTTTTTCGAACTCTGGAAAAATAAGCTGGAGGAACAAGATCTTCAGGATCAGATGCAAGATGGGGGCATCCTGAACAATCAGGAAAAACTGATGTATGCCCTTATTTTTGAACGGTTATATGGACTTCCTGCCAAAGAAAATAATACGATCGTTTACTATCACTTAAATGAGCAGGGTGAAATCATTGATTATTATGATTTAAATATAGATTTCAAATTTGTTGATATTAAGCCAAAAAAGGAACTTCCACAATTTGACGTAGGGCATCTGACCAACAACGCCAATGATACCTCTTTATTCGATTGGGATAATGTTGTCAATACAATTAAGATCGAAGATTTTGAGCTATCAGGATTTACCATCCTCACCGTCAGGAGAAGCAGTTTAGAGCATACACTGAAGCGGATACAATCTATTTTATTAGATCTCGCAACATATAACTACCATCTCTTCCTATCCGATCTCGAGAAAATTATTGCTCCGATCTTGAAGGGATCGGATACAGTTTTCAGCCTGTTTCCATTGTTTCAGCTAAATGGACTACCATTTTTTGATTATTCTATTACCAACAAAAGTATTTTAATTTCGGAAACCTACGCAAACAACAGCTATACCAACATCAATCCGGAAGTCGCTAATTATCTAAAACATCCGCATCTGATCTTCTACAATACAATGGATACTATTAAAAATACCACATCCATTTTTGATGAACGCATCAAGACATCCGGAGTCAAGACCTATCTATGCATTCCGTTGATACATAATCATGCTTTGTCTGGCATTCTAGAAATTTACAGTCATCAACTGGATCAATTGGATAATGAGACAATACACTCACTTCGCGAGCTTGTACCGCTGCTATCCCAGTTATCACATGATATCACGACAGAATTTAAAAAACGTATTGACGAGATTATCATTAACCGGTTTACAACAATACAGCCAGCCGTACAGTGGAAGTTTAACCATATTGCCGCTCAATATATTCAGGAACTCGAAAATGATGAACAAAATGCACATATCAAACCTGTTATTTTTGAGGAGGTATATCCACTTTACGGCGCCATTGATGTCAAAGATTCTACTATTATCCGTAATGCGTCTATTTTAAAGGATTTTAGTTTCAAAGTAAAACAACTGGCTCTCCTCATTGACGAATTGTCTTTGGATGGTCCACATCAATTAATTGTTGCCTTTTCTAAACGTGTAGATCAGATTACTGAATCGCTCGACCATATTTCCTTTGATGAGTCTATGGTAAAGATCATTGAATTCTTCCGAAAGGATGTGCAACCATTTCTCGATGCGGCGAGAAAACAATTCCCAACAAAACATACCATTATTGAGCATTACGCCAGGCACTTTTTTACCAATCGTGATACAGGTGAGTTTTATAGGAATGAATTTGAAACCTCTTTGCGTCAAGTAAACCATATCATCAGTAAAGAACTCAATCATTTCAACAGCTTCATTCAGGGCAATTATCCATCTTACTTCCAAAAATTCAGGACGGATGGTATTGAGTATGATATTTATGTTGGGGAGTCCATTACGCCACAGCAAACTTTTAGCTACGAGTTTATCAATGTTTTTAGGCGGCAACAAATTATATCCATGGCCAGAATCGCTCTAAAAGCACATCATGCGAAGCGCGATCTACCACTTGCATTAGAAACCACACAACTTATCTTCATCAATCCGCACAGCATTGACATCAGTTTTCGGGAAGACGAACGTCGATTTGATGTAGAGGGTTCATTAAATATCCGTTACGAAATCATCAAAAAAAGAATAGATAAGATCCGGATAAAACGTACAAAAGAGAGGCTTACTCAGACAAACAAAATAGCAATCGTCTATTTATCGGATGAGATTTTAGAAGACTTAAATCTAAGTATACAAGCAATTTATGATATGGGAATAATTGAAAGCACTGTAGAACATCTCAAACTGGAAGATGTGCAGGGAATTGTAGGTTTGAAAGCTATTCGTCTTACAGTAAACCTAAACTACAGAGATTTCTCCTAAATTTGTCGAAATCTCTCTCTGCAGTAGAGTAAATAAATAGGAAAAATATTTTAAAAACAGGATTACGATGATAACTGATGCCAACTATTTTTATTTAAGCGATTTGCTTGGCACCTTATTCTTTGCAATATCGGGAACTTTATCCGCAAAACGTAAGGATATCGACATCTTTGGAGCGGCTTTTTTGGGCTTTGTAACAGCTATTGGCGGCGGATCCATGCGTGATGTATTTTTAAACCTGCGTCCCGTTTGGGTCAACGACAGCAATTACCTTATAGCCATATTCTTGGGCATCTTGATCGCTATCGTATTCAATCGGCAGCTCTATGGTTACTATCGCACCCTAACACTTTTTGATGCCATAGGAATCAGCTTCTTCACTATCTTAGGTGTACAAAAATCATTGAACTACGAAAGTAACGTCTATGCGGCAATTATTTTTGGAATGTTCACTGCTGTTTGTGGAGGCATGACACGAGATATTTTGCTCAATGAGACACCATTGATCTTTAAAAAGGAAGTTTATGCAACAGCCTGTCTGGCTGGTGGACTGATCTATATTCTACTCGTTCATCTCAATCTTGATTTATCCTGGGCCGCTTTTATCGCTGCCGGTGTTGTTTTCCTCGTTCGGATGACCGCGGTCAAATACAGATTATATCTTCCCCGATTGGATTGAAGGGAGAGATTTGGAAATTATTCCTGTTGATAGAAAAAGCGTTAGTCCATGCTAACGCTTTTTCTTTTGTTGAGGAAATTTCATTTTATAGCTCACTCGGATATTACCTTTGGCAATCGCATCCAATTTGCTTTTCAACATTGTTTTCTTAAGTGTGCTTAGCTTGTCTGTAAACAATTTACCTTCAAGATGATCATACTCATGTTGAACGACGCGAGCAGCCAATCCAGTTAGATCCACTTCATGTTCTTCAAAATTCTCATCCAAATAATTGATGCGAATATTTTTATGGCGAAGTACATCTTCATTAATATCGGGAATACTTAGGCAACCTTCACCAAAGGCCCATTTTTCACCGGATTCTTCGACCATAATCGGGTTGATGAAAACTCTTTTGAAAGACTTAAGCATTTCTTTATTCTCTTCGTCATCCTCTGCAAACGGTGTTGCATCAATAACAAACATCCGTATTGGCAGACCCACTTGTGGTGCAGCAATCCCAACACCATGTGCGGCATACATGGTATCATACATATCATCAATCAATTTTTTTAAATCGGGATAGTCTTCATCTATTTCTTCAGCGACCTTTCTCAATACAGGGTCGCCATACGCCACTATCGGAAGTTTCATAGTACTATTATATTTTGCACAAAGGTACGGATAATTATTAAAAGCGAATATTTCGTCAAAACTTCCATAAAAGTTACATTTGTCTTATGACTCCATCCTTTAAAGACTTGACTATTCGGCTTAAAATTGACCTCGAACGACAGCTCGAAGTACAACTAACCCTGACCGAACTTGATGGATTTATACAAATTCCTGCTACTGAAATAACAAAAAACATATTTATTTACCCTAATGAGCGATTTTTACGCTATCAGATCTCTGAATCTGGCATTCATATAGATGAAGATCAATTAACGCAAAAATTCGATCTCATCGTACAGCGCATCGTTGCCAAATCAAAGAATAATAGACGCATCTATGCCCGGAAAACCGTCGTTGCCCGCATTGATAAAAAAGTGAGTCAACGGTTCCTCGTGGAACATCATCTGCAGTCAGCTCTCCCCGGAAAATATCGGTATGGACTATATGATCAAGGTGAACTCGTTTCCGTTGCTGTATTCTCTGGTGGGCGCCGTATGAATGATAAAAGCGAAGAGTATCGTTCCTTCGAATTATTGCGTTTTTGCAATAAAGCTGGTTATAATGTGATCGGCGGGCTAAGCAAATTAATCAAAGCCTTCGTTAAAGATTTCCACCCTGGAGATATCATGACATATACCGACCGGGATTGGAGTCAGCATTCCTCATTGGAAAAAATAGGTTTTACAACAAAAGAAATTACGGTTCCTATTAACTTTTGGGTAGCGGGAATACATCGATATACCTATCGCTCCGACGAAGAACTACAAGCATTAATGGAGCGGATCCCAATTGGCTTTCCAAAGGAAAACATGGGAAGCATCAAGATGATTTTATATATAAAATAAGCTAAATTGTGTATATTGTACACTGTATTAGTTTGAAAAAAATAAATAATCAAAAATAATAACGTTATGAAGAGAAAACTTCGCATGGGTATGGTCGGAGGCGGAAATGACGCCTTTATTGGAGCTGTACACCGCATCGCCGCTTTTATGGATGGCAAGATTGAGTTGGTTTGTGGTGCATTTAGCATCGATCCACAGATTTCAAAACAATCTGGGGAAGACTTATTTGTAGCTCCCGAGCGTGTCTATCTAAACTACGAAGAGATGATCGAAAAAGAATCTTTGCTCCCAGAAGGCGAACGCATGGATTTTGTAACGATTGTTACTCCTAATTTTCTACACTTTGCGCCAGCGAAATTAGCCTTGGAAAATGGTTTCGATGTTGTCGTTGAAAAACCTATGACAGTATCTGTTGAAGAGGCAAAAGAATTGCAGGAGACTGTGGAGCGCACAGGCCGTACACTATGTTTGACACATACCTATTCGGGGTATCCGATGGTAAAACAAGCCAAAGCGATGGTGAAAGAAGGCCACTTTGGTAAAATAAGAAAAATTGTTGTTGAATATCCACAAGGATGGTTAAGCCGTTTAACCGAACGTGAGGGCAATGCAGGCGCTGCTTGGCGTGCAGACCCAAAACGCTCAGGCAAATCTTTGGTAATGGGAGATATCGGTACCCATGCGGCTCATCTTGCAGAATATGTTTCAGGATTAAAAATCGAAGAATTATGTGCTGATTTGACAACATTTGTTGAAGGCCGTCTATTGGATGATGATGGTTCGGTATTGTTACGTTTCGAAAATGGTGCAAAAGGTGTATTGATGGCATCACAGATCTCAGCAGGAGAGGAGAATGCAGTCCGTATCCGTATTTATGGTGAAAAAGGAGGGTTAGAATGGGCCAATGAAGACCCGAACAACCTGATCATCAAAATGCTCGATCAGCCTCGCCAATTGTACCGTACAGGAAATGCTTATGCAGCTCCATATACTTTGAGTTCTTTTGCTACACATAATACGCGTATTCCTGCAGGTCACCCAGAAGGCTTATTGGAGTCCTTTGCGAACATTTACCGCAACTTTACCTTGACTGTCACTGCAAAAAGAGAAGGCAGAACCCCAACGGCTGAACAACAAGATTTTCCAACTGTTTACGATGGTGTAAGAGGTATGACTTTTATTGATACTGTTGTAAAAAATAACGAAGGAACAGAAAAATGGACTAAATTTGTCGTGTGATAGACAGATTAGAACATATACTTTCTCTTTTGGAGCGGACACCTGTTCCAAAAGAGAAAGTAATCGTTATTCTAGGCCCAACAGCCTCTGGAAAAACCAAACTGGCAGTACAGCTTGCCCAACAAATTGATGCCGAAATTATCAGTGCGGATTCCCGTCAAATTTACAGACGCATGGATATCGGCACAGGAAAAGACCTCACTGAATATCAAGACATTCCCTATCATCTTATCGATATACAAGAACCGGGCGCGAAATACAATCTTGGAAATTTTATCACTGATTTCAATCAGGCCTATCGATCCATTTTAAACAAAGGTAAACATACAATCTTATGCGGTGGGACGGGTTTATACTTGCAAAGCGTTATCCAACGGGCGCCCTATGCATTGATTCCAAGCATCGAAGGATTCAAAGAAGCGCTTTCGGAACAGGCTGAATCAGAATTAATGGAACGGATAAGCTCTTATACATGTCCCCAAGACTTTCAAATTGATCATTCTACCAATAAACGTATCATCCGCGCCATCGAAATACTGGAGTTTCTCAGACAAAATCCAGATTTCAAACCCGAACAGCAAGCGCCTGATGCTCTTGTCATTGGACTAAATCCGGCTCTTGAAAAAAGAAGATCAAGCATTAGTAAGAGACTGAATGAGCGAATAGAAAACGGTTTTCTACAAGAAGTCGAACAACTATTAGCCGAGGGGATTTCCCATGACCAACTCCAATATTATGGGTTAGAGTATAAATATGCCTCTCTTTATCTCCTTGGACAGTTGGACTATACGACTTTCTTCACAAAGTTAGAAACAGAAATACATCGATATGCTAAACGTCAAATGACTTACTTCCGGAAAATGGAAAAAGATGGGATCAAGATTCATTGGATATAAACAAAAAAGGGCTAGTATTGCTACTAGCCCTTTTCGTTAATCTCTTTCTATTATAACTTGATTTCCTCATCTTTCGCATTGAAAAAGTGGAATTCAGTTAGGTAATATGACGTCATTGGATTTACTTTAATCCATTTACCGTACTTCATAAACCATTTCATTCTTTTAGAAATCAAACCAGACTTAATGTAAGCGTCTATGTATGGGTGAACACATAAGGTCACCTTTTTCTCATTCTGTTCTTGAAGAATAAAACTCAAATTATTTTCAATATCATCCATTAGGACAATACTTGATCGGATTTCACCTGTACCATCACAAGCAGGACATTTCTCGTTTGTGACAATATTCATTTCAGGTCTTACACGTTGACGGGTGATCTGCACTAAACCAAATTTACTTGGTGGCAAAATCGTATGTCTCGCTCTGTCCGACACCATACATTCTTTTAAGAACGTATACAACTCTTTTCGATGATTGGGCTTGTGCATATCGATAAAATCGATGACTACAATTCCCCCCATATCACGCAAACGCAGTTGCCGCGCGATTTCTTTTGCTGCTTCCATATTGACCAGCAATGCATTATCTTCCTGATTCTCCTTATTGGCAGAACGGTTACCGCTATTGACATCAATTACGTGTAGAGCTTCGGTATGCTCGATAACGAGATACGCACCACCCGGCAATGTAACAGTCTTGCCAAAAGCTGCCTTGATTTGCTTTTCAACTCCGAAATGGTCGAAAATTGGTTCTTTATGTTTGTAAAGTTTTACAATTTTCTCCAGATCTGGAGATATATCGTGTATATATGATTTTGTTTCTTCGAAGATCGAAGGATCATTAACATAAATATGCGAAAACTCATCCGTTAGGATATCCCGTAGAATAGTGGATGCACGATCCATTTCGCCGAGAACCTTTTGCGGTGGTTCAGCATTACGAAGACGTTTGGTAAATAGCTCCCATTTTGAGATCAGGTCCAATAAGTCTCGTTGTAGTTCTTCAACACCCTTTCCTTCAGAGACTGTACGGATAATTACACCAAAATTAGCTGGTTTAATTCCTTCGACAATCTTTTTGAGGCGGTTGCGCTCATTACTACCTTTGATACGCTTGGAAATGGAAACAGTACTTGAGAAAGGTACCAAAACGACAAAACGACCTGCAATTGAAAGGTCTGAACTCAGACGAGGTCCCTTTGTTGAGATGGGTTCTTTGGCGATTTGTACTGGCACGAGCATATTTTTGCTCAAGACATCAGAGATCTTACCAGCTTTATCGATATCCTTTTCAAGTTTTAAACTATTGAGCAGTTTCTCTTGATAACTGCCATTCTTTACTATACGTGTAAGCTTTAGCAAAGATTGAACTTGCGGACCCAAATCTAGATAATGTAGAAAAGCATCCTTTTCGTAGCCTACATCTACGAAAGCCGCATTCAGCCCCGGCATAATCCGCTTGATACGTCCGAGATAAATATCTCCGACAGCGAAATTGTTATTTGCGGGCTCGCGGTTAAGTTCAACAAGCTGCTTGTCTTGTAGTAAAGCAATAGTTACCCCTTTATCAGGAGTTGAATCGATAATTAATTCCTTTACCAAAAGCTACTCATTTTTGATACCTATGCAATATCCTATCGCAATTTTTGGTATCCGATTAAACATTTAAAGAACGTTGTTACGAAAAAAACAATCTACACACCCATAAAGACATGTAGATCGTTTCGTAAAGCTATCTCAGCAAAATGGGCCAAGATGTTTAAAAGCTTAACACAAGACTATTTTTTCTTGTGTCTATTTTTTCTTAAACGTTTTTTACGTTTGTGAGTAGCCATCTTGTGTCTTTTTCTTTTTTTTCCGCTTGGCATAGCTAAATTTTTTAATGATTATAAAATAATAAATTAATTACTTGCTCAATTCCCCGATCTTACGGTCGATGAATTGTGATAGGGACGGATCAGCTGCCAGCTCTTTACTTTTTTGAAAAGCAGTTACGGCCTCTTTTTTCATCCCAATATTTTCATAGCCTGTGGCTAAGTAAAAGTATGACTCTGCATCGGGTTTTTGATCGATAACGGTCTTAAAACGCTCGATGGCTTTGTCAAACTGACGGGACTGTAATGAAAACAATCCCAAAGTTTTATTCGCTTCTAAGTTTTTCGGATCAGCAGCAACAACTTCACGCAATAGCGCAATACCTGCCATTGGATTGTTTGTTCCTGATACCATTGCGGCACCTAATCCTGTTTTTGCATCAAGACTACTTGAATTAGCTTTTAACGCCGCCTCATACGCATGAATTGCATTCTGATTAAGAGCTTGGGCTAAAGTAGAATCTTGCAAATTAGTATAAGCAGCACGATAAGCATTACCCGCTTTCAACCAATATTCAAATTGAGGAGAAACCTTTGCCATTTCCTCATACACAAATGCCTGAGGGGCTGGTTTTGCGACATCGTCCCACTTATTTGCCAACTGTTGCAACAGCTTTATCTTATCTTCACCAGAAGCTTTTGCAACTTGGGCCTCAATATCGGAAATTTCTTTGACTAAACTAGCATCTAAACCTTGTTTTGTCATCGAAGAGATATTTTCCAAGTTTACTTCATTGGAAGGTTTCGATTCAGATGCTGCAGCAGTTTGTTTTTCTTTGTCCACCAAACCTTTAATAGGCTGCGCAAATAGCACAGCAACCAAGGCTACTACTGCTCCTATGACTATTATTTGTTTGGTTTTTGCCATTTTAATCTATTTTAAGATTATTTATTGCCGTTTTTTACTTTCTCAACGAAAATTTTAGCTGGCTTGAAGCTAGGAACAAAGTGCTCTGGAATAATGATTGCTGTATTTTTTGAAATGTTTCTTGCAGTCTTCTCAGCTCTTTTTTTGACTACGAAGCTACCAAAACCTCTTACATATACATTTTCTCCTCCGATCATTGCGTTTTTGACAACTTTGAAGAACGCCTCTACGGTCTCTTGAACATCTACCTTCTCTAAGCCAGTTTTGTTAGAGATTTCTGCAATAATTTCTGCTTTAGTCATATCTATTTTACTGTAATTATTTATTTTTCAACCCTTAAGCCAACTAATGTTTGGGGATGCAAAAGTATTGTTTTAAAATGAGGAATGGAAATTATTTAAACACTTTTTTGATAAATAAGCTTCCAAAAGCCAAACATTTACAATCAATTAACGAGATTTCACATCGAGCAAACCGCTAAATAAGTTTCAAAATTAATAACAATTTCCTAATTTACAACAAGTTGATTCATTGGATGTCATAAAAAAATCAAGATATGCCAATTGCATGACTAATACGTTCCAAATCCTCCTGAGTATGATGTGCATTGACAACAATTCTATTCAATAATGAATCTGTAGGAAGGGGATAAGGAAAACTAGAGACCAATATACTCGCTTCCATCAGCCTTGCGTAGAGACTAATATCATTGGAAGAGAAGACCGGAAAATTAGCGATGGCATTTAAATATCCTTTTGAAAGCGATGCGAAATAAAGAATATTTGCCTGCAATTTCTCAAATTGCTTACGATAGATCTGCTCCCCATTTACAAAAGCATAAAGACTCGCGGGGGAACTCGGGGAGGCACCAGTATAAAAATTTGACTTTTTAAGCTGTGCTATCCGTTTCTGGCTGGCCAAAATCAGGCCCGCGTCTGTCGCTAAGCCCTTTGCCAGGGAGGCCACGACAATCAGCTCTATATTTTCTCTCAAAAAACCACGCTCCACCAGTGAAATGCCATTTTCATGCAACACACCGATTCCGTGAGAATCATCCAGCAATAGGGTAACCCTTTTTGCATCCGAAATTTCATCAAAAACCGAAAAATCATATCTTTCAGGCTTCATGTTATCTAGGCTATTGCTAACAATAACAAAAGATGTTTCTTTGGATTTATTGATATAATCGACAGTTCGCAAGCTCCAATCCCTAAAATCGCCAACTATGCCCGGGTTTGCGTCAAGCCACAGGGAAGGATGGCTAGCAGGTGCATAGAGCAATTCTCCCTCTTGCGACAACGTTTTGACAACAAATTGAGTCGCCAAGTAACCGCTTGACAGCAATAATCCAGACTCAAATCCAAATCGCTGCGCCGCATATTCCTCGGCTTTGTCAAATATAGCTTGCTGTACATTGTTATTGCGAGAAGTACCATTATTAACACCATAACGCCTTAACCCTTCGATGAAGAGTTCGGTATATTCATTATCCGTCGCCAACCCTAAATAGGAGGTTCCTCCAAAAAAAAGGTATTCCATTCCATCCAAGTAGATGGATCGTCCAGTCGGTTGATCAAGTTTCGTAAAATTTTTCATTTAAACACTTAGGCGGGTGTCCTCACAAAAGGAAGGACAGCCCATTTTTCATTAATACTGCTCTAACCCCCAAACACCCTTCTTTAAATTTTCAATTACCGGGGGGAGCGCTTTTCCTTTTGGACAGTTTGATTTCAATCAATAATACACATTTCGTTTGACATCTATCCATTGCGGCGGGAACATTTATTTCCTAATCTTTTGATCCGCTTATAAACAGAGCATAGCATTGCAAGTGACAGTTTCCTAGCTTACGAACCATCTATCAATAGACATTCCCATCAACCCTGCAACACCTCCGGATTGGCGATATGCTGTGGGGCTCCTTGTGCGAAAGCAACAATATTCTCAAAAGCCAACTTAAACAACTGTTCGTAGCCATTTTCTTCAACGTAGCCCAAATGGGGTGTGCAAATCACATTCGGCAGCCGCAACAATGGATAATTGGAGTCTGTAATAGGTTCTGACTCGTAAACGTCAACCGCAGCAGCGCCTGGTGTCCCACTGATCAAAGCATCCAAAAGTGCTCCCTGTTCAACCAATTCCGCACGCGAAGTATTTACGAATAGTGCTGATGGTTTCATGGAACGCAGATCTTCCAATTTTACAATAGCTCTGGTTTCTGGCACCAACCTCAGGTGCAGTGTTACCACATCCGCAAAATGAAAGAAATCCGACTTACTTGATGCTGCTAAGAACCCGTCTTTCACCGCCTCTTCTCTGGAGTGCTCACTTCCCCATACAATCACCTGCGCGCCAAAGGCCTTTGCATACTGGGCAACCCGGCGCCCAATCTTTCCGTAGCTCCATATACCTATCGTTTTCCCTACCACAGACTGACCAATATTCGTCTGCCATTGCCCTGCTTTCATCGCTGCAATCGCTTGTGGCAGTTTACGCAAACCATTCATAATTAATAGCCAAGTCAGTTCTGCAGGTGCGACCGGGGACCCAATACTTTCCGCAACAGCAACTTGATAGGCACTGCAAGTCGCCAGATCAAGGTGGTTGGAAATTTTACCCGTTTGGCTGATGAGCCGGAGGTTTGGAAGTCTACCGAGCAGATCCGCAGAGATTTTCGTTCGCTCCCTGATCAGCACTAATGCCTCTGTATTTTTAAGCTTTTCGGCCAGCAGAGCCGGATCTGCATAGGATTGTTTCAATATCTGAACATCGTGACCATCAAGTGTTTTGAAACAATCCAGCTGCCGGACAGCATCTTGATAGTCATCTAAAATGGTAATTCGCATCTTTCTGTGACTTAATTTACACCGCTCTTTAACACGATCGGTTCTCATTCCAAGCATTAATTTACAGCATAAAATCGGAATACGACATTTCATCATCATATTTTGACATTTCATCCACTCTTTTTCGTGGAAGCAATTGCTCCATTCCATTTTTGGATAAAAATCAATAAAATGAAGCTGCTATTAACCTTACTATTTTTAAGTACCACGACCGTTTTCGCGCAATCTATTCTCAAAGGCAGGGTAGTAGAGAAAAATGGTAAACCTATCTATTTAGCCAATGTTTATATAGAAGGTACCTACGATGGGAGTACAACAGACTCGCTCGGAAATTTTACTTTTGAAACCAATGAGCGGAGTGCCAAGACAATCAAAGCGTCCGTTGTAGGTCGCCCACTGTATAGCAAACTCATTGAATTACCATATAAGGAACTTTTGATCATTCAATTGCAGGGTAGTGAGAATCGATTGCAAGAGGTCAGTATTCAGGCAGGGGTCCTTCAAGCCAACAGCTCAGGCAAAAACACGGTGATGAGCCCCTTGGACATTGTCACGACGGCAGGAAGCATGGGCAACATCATTAGTGCTTTGGCAACATTACCGGGGGCACAAGTTGCGGGAGAAAACGGCCGTCTCATGGTTCACGGCGGAGATGCCTCCGAGACACAAACTTACATCAATGGGATACGGGTAGCACAGCCCTATACCGCAACCCCAAATGAAGTTCCTGTCAGGGGTCGGTTCTCACCGATGCTCTTTAAAGGCGTCAATTTTTCTACCGGAGGTTATTCTGCGGAATTTGGTAATGCCTTATCCAGCATTTTGGCCCTTAGTACAGAAAACACCATTGAACAGCCCAAAACAGAAGTTTCCTTATCATCTGTGGGCCTTGGTCTAGGGCATACATTACAATGGGGTAAGAACTCACTGACCTTCAATACTAGCTATACAAACTTAAAACCCTATTCAAAAATCATAACTCCCGACATCAAATGGACCAAACCCTATGAAAACGCTTCCGGAGAACTTATCTATCGCCATCAGTTTAGAAAAGGCTTTCTAAATATTTATGGGGCGTACAATTTTGAGAATATGGGGCTTTTTCAGTCCGACATCAATTACGAGGAGCCTATCCCATTGAAAAAGAAGTCCAACAATAGCTACGCCAACATCACCTACAGTCAAGACTTAGGAAATCGCTGGGCATTCAATTCAGGTGTTGGAATAGGCTATCTGACAGACAAGCTTCATTACAGTAACATTTACCTGCCCAACGACGAAAAGAGCCTCCATGTAAAAGGAACCTTAAGGAAAACCTGGAAAAACAGTATAAAAAGCATTTGGGGAATAGAATATTTTGATAACAATTACAAGGAAGAATACCATCGTCAAGAACTCGCCTACAGCTATGGATACCATAGCAAAATGACTTCGCTGTTTACCGAAACCACTTTTGGCCTATTACCTAACCTTATTGGAAAGATCGGCCTACGGGGGACTACGTCCAATTTACAAAGCAAAAAAACAATAGAGCCAAGGGCATCCTTGGGCTACGCTTTGAACAAGTATACCCAGCTCTCGCTGGCCTATGGAACGTTTCATCAACAAGCCCCCAGTTCACTTTTAAAATATGATCCTCAGCTGGATTGGCTAGCCGCCAGACATTATATCGCAAATTACTTTTACGAGAAAAGCGGACACCTGTTGCGTCTGGAAGCCTACCATAAGACATACGACAACCTGATAAAATATAACAGCCAAACAGCAAGGTACGACAGTCAATATGACAACAATGGCAACGGCAACGTCAAAGGCTTTGATGTATTTTACAAAAACACCAGTAGCGTAAAGAATCTACAATACTGGATTTCATACTCCTACACAGACAGCAAAAGAAATGAAGCGAACTATCCCCATACAGTTACTCCCTCTTATGTTTATAAGCATAGCCTTTTTATTGTTGGAAAATACTGGTTTGCAGGCCTCAGATCACAGCTCAGTTTGACAAATTCGTTTGTTTCAGGAAGAAATTACAATGACCCGAACCAAACCACTTTTATGAATGGTCACACCAAAGGATATAATAATCTATCTATGAGTTGGTCATTCCTCTACAGTCAGCAAAAAATTATCCATTTCTCTGTCAGCAATGTCCTCGGAGCTTCACCAATCTATGGATATCAATATGCAGACCGACCGAATACTCAGGGCATTTATGATCGTAGACCTATTGTGCCTACAGCTAAACGCTTTGTCTTTTTGGGCTATTTCTGGACGATAAGTAAAAATGAAAAAGACAATCAACTGGATAATCTATAACAATCAACAACTCATCATCAAAATATGCCGGTTCATCCAAAATTATTCCCAATTGCAAGCAACTATCCGCAATTTCACTGGAGTTCAACAAAATATGAACCAGCTATGGAAGAATCAAAAATGTTAACCACTAAACGAAAAATCATGAAATCAATTATTATCGCCATTATCTGCTTCATAAGCAGCAGCACATTTGCACAAAGTAACTACGAAAAAAGTATGGGGCAAGCCATGGGCTTATGGCAGTCCGGAGAGATACAGAAAGCATCTGCACTATTGGAACGAATTGCCCAAGCCGAAAAGGACAATTGGATTCCGACCTATTATCAGGCAATGATCCTGACGACAGCCGCCTTCAGGGAAAAGAACAAAGAAACACAAGCAAAATACATAGAATCTGCAGAAGACATCCTGAATAACAGTACGCAGGACAATAACTCGGAATGGCTTGTGTTGCGAGCAATGAATAAAACCGCATTAATGGTAACCGATCCCATGACAAAAGCCAAGGAGTTATCACCAGTCATCATTGGTTTGTATAAAAAAGCATTGGCAATCACACCTAGTAATCCACGCGCGATGTTGGGGTTAGCTGAATTCCAGATGAACGCAAAAAAATATTTCAATCAGGACAGCAGTAAAGAATGTGAGGATGTCAAGAAAGCACTATCTTTATTCAATGAAGAAAAAGTGACTGTTCCTTTTTCTCCTTCTTGGGGTAAAGACCGGGCAGAACAAATACTGAAAGAGTGCAAATAATATTGCTGTGAAGAGATTCCCATTTAAAGCCATTATTCAGGCCATATTAGCAAGTGTGGTTGTCTCCATCTATTTTGTAGTTGTAGCCAAACTCGATCATAAAGATGTCCCTTTGTTATCCATTATCTTGCACCCAAATATGGTCAGAGGTTTATTGTATGGTTTTTTTCTCTTTCTGAGTCATGGCTATCTATCAAAATGGGTGGCTGATAAGTACCCAAGCAGTAAAGATTTTAGGAAGAAGATGGTTGTTTTTTATGGCATCAGCTTTATCTTGACCATATTTGTCGTTTTTTTAGTGAATGCTTTTCTTTCCGGTCTGTTTATCCCGACCGATTCCAAGGACTTTCTCCAACGCTTCAATCATTTCATTAATCAGCAGCGTGTTGCTTACTACTTTCAACTTGCGATTATCTCCTGGTTTATTTCAATGCTATTTTTTGGCTTCTATTTCTATAAAAGATTCAAAGACTATCAGATTAAAGAATCGGAGCAGGAAAAACAACAAATAACAGCCCAATTCGAATCTTTAAAAAACCAATTGGATCCACACTTTCTGTTCAACAGCTTAAATGTGCTGAACGGGCTGATTGAAGAGGATCCCAAAAAGGCTAGCCTGTTTACAACAGACCTGTCAAAGATATACCGCTATGTACTGGAACACAAGGACAAGAGTCTTGTTAGCTTACAGGAAGAACTCAGATTTTCAAAAGCCTATTTGAATCTTCTGGGCCTACGGTTTGAAGCAGGTATCCAGATTGATCTACATATTTCTGAAGACGAGAGCAGTGGTTTTATTTTACCGCTTTCTCTTCAATTGCTCATCGAAAATGTAGTCAAGCACAATGTTATTTCGTTAAAGAGCCCACTGATGTTAAAGATTTATCGTAAAAACGATTATTTGTATGTTGAGAACAATCTACAAAAAAAGAAAGTGCTCAATAGCAACTCTGGCATCGGTTTGAAAAATATCCAGGAGCGTTATGCATTACTGTCAGATCAACCTGTTTACATTCAGGAAAGCGCTGATTTATTCGCTGTGGGGCTGCCGATTATTGCCAAAACAGTAGCATGAAAACCAGCTAATTCAAACATAAGTCAATGCAGTAACATTTGACGACAAGGATCAATCCGGTCTAAGAGGCCATTAAATAAAACAAAGAAAATACCAGTAGCAATTAAATGTCATAAGTAGGCAGGTATGACCTGAATGCGAAATAAATAAACCACTCAGGGATCAGACGATCTATGAGAACGAAAATATGCAATGAAAATATTAATTATAGAAGACGAACTTCCTTCTGCGAGACTGCTCCGAAGAAAATTGGAGCGGCTCGGTTATACGGTGTCAGCCACACTACAGACCGTAGAAGAATCGATTGAATGGTTTAGGTCAAATGACGAACCTGATCTACTTTTTATGGACATTCAACTTGCTGATGGCATATCATTTGAGATCCTCGAGCAGGTAAAACCTAGTTCGGCCATTATTTTCACAACAGCGTATGATGAATATATGTTACGGGCATTTAAACAAAACAGCATCGACTACCTGTTAAAGCCAATTGAAGATGAAGAACTGGAAAACGCGATTGAAAAGTTTCTGCAGTTTAGGCGCCCAGTCTCTCCATTTGATCTAGCAACTTTTGAGGCATTATTTAAAAATACCACCCAAACATTTAAGGAGCGTTTTACGATCAGGATCGGCCAGAGCCTCAAGGTTGTGACCACCCGACAGATCGAGTGCATTTACAGCGAAAACAAGGGCACCTATTTATATACCAATGAAAATGGGAATTATCTGTTCGACCAAACACTGGATGCCTTAACCCCACAATTATCGCCCAAAGATTTCTTTCGGATCAACCGAAGTGCTATCGTGCAATTTGATGCCATCAAAAGCATTGCTGTGCACTCCAATGCGAGATTAAAAATATACCTCAAGCATTACGAATCTGACGAACTGATCGTTTCGAGGGAGAAAGTCGTTGCTTTCAAAAATTGGCTCGATAAATAACCTAGGATTAAACACCCGATTTACTGTTCGTGAAGCTATTAAATCACATCCAAGGATCCAGGCTCAAGTCATCGAACGAGCACTTAGCGGCAAGGAAAAGAAGAATATAGTGGAAGAGGTTACATATTGAGCCTATAATTCAGTGGAATACTGAATCTAAGTGACACGGCAAATCCCTTCATTGGCCGATAATCTTTTTTGTCTTTGATGGAAAAACCATATCCAAAATCAATATCCAAAAGTGTCGCCAGACTAGCTCCGACTTTAGGGGTGAACGTATAAGGCGTCACTTCTGCGCGCACAAATGGGGTCAGTACATAGCTTTGCGGATAATATGTTAGCGCCGCTTCTGGAATAACCGCAAATTTCTTTTGAGTCCAGGTGAAGTTGGCCGTGGCATCTGCCCGCAAGATGTTATCACCTATAAATGGAAATGCAAAATAAGCTCCTGTTTTGATGATACTCCCTTTTTGGAACTGATAGCTCAGGGTCGGACCAATCAAATGGTCTTGTGCTGCTGCCTTTTTTCCAAAAGCCAGCAAAATAACCATACAACCTACCCAAAGTATATTTCTATTTTGCATGACTCATCATTTAATAGAGATGAAAATTCAATGGTATATTCACACCTACAGATACGGTAAAACCATCTATTGGCTTGAAATTTTTCTTTGTATTATAATCGAATCCATAGCCTATCCCCAAATCGACAATTGAAAACAAACTCGCTCCAACTTTAGGAGTAATGGTATAGGGTGTCAATTCAGCTTTGACAAATGGGAACAGGACAAAGTCATTCAGGTAATACGTAAACCCAACTTCCGGAATTACCGTCGTTTTGTTTTCCATCCAGCTAAAATTGGCACCAGCATCTATTTTCATATACTGGAAGTCATTCGGGGCAAATAAGCCCCAACCTGAAACTTTCAAGAAATTTCCGCTCTGATATTGGTACCCCACAGAAGGCCCCCAGATCCATCTATTATGTTCCTGTAAAGGCTTCCTTTGAGCCTTTACTAGCGAAAATGAACAACATAGTGCGGCAATTAACGACAGTGCTTTTAGTTTCATCCAGCTAAATTACAAACTATAATCTATTTTATGGAATACAACAGGCGCACTCCGGAATAGTTTTACTTAAAACAGAAAATAGTACCTATAGGGCTCGGTATCCGCAAATTAAATTGACAAAACTCCCGTTTAGGACAATTTTAATGCTCAAGCAGCTTGATTCTGATAAATTGAGACCTTTCACTCAAGGACCCTTCTTCGCCCCAATACCCATTTATATGGTTGGCCGCGGTATATATATGTCCATCTTTACCCCAAAATAACAGTTCCTCTTTCCAGGTCGGCATCCATTCTTTAAAACTTACCGAAATCATTGGGATTACTTTCCCTTGTTTCACGTGGAAGAGTTGCAGGTCACCTGTGGATTCATAGGGATCAGCATGGAAAGTCATCAAATATTTTTTGTCAGCAGAGAAGAAGGGATAATCACCACATTCCACGATAAGATGTCCATCTTTTCGGTCGAAAAGGCGTACATCAGCGCTTTCCCAATAGTTTCCCGCAACGGCAAAGGCATTCAGAAAATCGTAATGACCCATGTACGAATAGCGAGACTCCAGCTCATTGTCAATATCTTTATCTGTAAAAGTCAGCTTTTTCCCATTTTCTAGCGGTAATTCCAGAATCTTTCCATTTTTAGTATAGGACAGCGTATCCTTGATCATATAATTTTTGGCCGTATTTCGGGCCGCTAAAAACGTTTGTTCATCGATCAATTCCACAAGAAGATATTTATCCAAAGGATGCCCTTTTTCGTAATAGCTTTCTTTTCCGTTCACCGTCTGTGAGACAATGATATTTAAATCCTTGGGTGATATTGTAATTTTATCCTGTTTGCCCAATTTAGATTTTGCCACATATACTTTTTCCCATCGTGTTAAATCATTGGCTTCGCCGTTAGCCCCTTTATAATCCCGTTGAACACGATCCATCACAGCAATCCACTCACCTTCTTCAGCGATTACATCCAGTTTTGTACCAAAAGGATACTTTCCAAGTGCCGGAGCACTTTCATCCGCGCCCTGACGCAACACCACACCAGCACGGTCGATCACATAGAGGTTTTTCAAGACCTTTGTCTGATCATAGTTGATTGGCAATGGAGGAAATTTCTCCGCTACAGCAGTATTCCTGACCGCGACCGAATCCATTTGAGTAGAATCTCCCTTTTGGGTATCCGTCTTCTTCGAACCGTCACCGCAGCCTGATAGTCCCATGGAAATAGTCCCGCCGACTAGCATACACAGGGGTAAAAATAGCAGTCTTTTCATAAAGGTGAAGATAGCGATTCCTGTGCCGAAAAAAAATACTGGTATTCAGGGGTTCTTACCTCCCGGTATAAATATCAAAAAACCAGCAGCTTTGGTTCATCACTATTTGAGTAGCGACCATGGCAATTATTGTCTTTTTCATCCACAATAATTTTAGCTTTTTCGCCAAAGCGTCTTACGATTCACCTGAAGACCACCATGCATTCTTTTTGCCCTAATTACTGTCAATGTGATAACGATCGCGATCGTCAAAAAGCGAAAAATATTCGCGTACCAGTTTCCTGCGGCAGTATCATCGACATCAAAGAGCATCCAAGCCAGATTCATCAGGATATGTAAAGCAATGGGAACCCAGAGATTAAACCTCCATTCAGTATACAACCAGCCAAACAATACCGATCCTAAAAATGTTGTCGTGAAAATGAGCGCCAATTCCACCGGATCCTGACTTTGATATAAATGCAGTAATGCAAATACGAAAGACGTCGCCAGGATAGCGGGTATAAAACCCAAGCGCGTATAGCGGTAAACAAGACCAAAAAAATAAGCCCTAAAGATAAGCTCTTCAAAAAACCCAGCAGATACAGTATTAATCATCAAAGAATTGAAATCAGGTTCTTTGATCAAGGAAAACTTAAATGCATACCCGATAAACATCGGGAGTGTTGCCAGCCCACCGATAGCTAGCCCCGAAATAAATGATCCATTCAAACCAGATGTAGAAATCATGGTGTCCTGATCTTTTGGGCGAAGTAAAAGCGCGCCTATGAACAGAGGGAGTAAGCTAAGTCCATAGGTTGATATATGCCCCAAGGTTCTGTTGTAAAGGAGGCTGGTCATTTTGGAATGGACAGAAGCAAAGAATAATTGATCCAAACCAAAGTAAACCCCGAAAAACAAAAACAAAACAAATAAATTCAAATTTGTGCGATTCATAACTTTTTGGGACAAAACTATAGGACAATCTCAGGACTGAAAAAAATAAGTGGTGGATAGCAAAGATTAGGGACGAATGGCAAACAGCAGCTTAGAATTAATTAAACAAGATTAGTTCAGTAAGTAGGCCTTTACCGAATGAAGCATCGAACGAGACACGAAGGCATACTCCTCCATATTTTCAAAACGCAATAGAAATCCCTGCGCATTGCCTTCTTTGCTCAGTATTCTATCGAAGTTAACCAGATATGATCTGTGACAACGGTGGATATTTGCACCGGTCAGCAGCTCGGCTAGCTTCCCTAGCGTAATACGCACGATCTCCTTTTTTACCCTATTACCTTCGTAGAAATAGACTATGCAATAATTATCCATGGATTTGGCAAATATAAAATCCTGTCGACCAAAATATAAAAACTGGCTTCCATTGGCAACACAAACAATAGCATTGTTATCAGAAACAATAGCGTTGTCATCAGAAGCAACAACATGCGGCCCTGTTAAAGCCACCCGAATCGGAGAAGCTGAATTCTGAGAGATGGGATTCGAGATACGCTGTTCAAGTAAGTTCGCTTGTATTGGCAAAACAAAATCTAGAGAAACAGAGGGGTGAGAGACGGAGTTCGGTATAAGCGGTTCAGATAAGCCCGTCGGTACCAGAGAAGCCAGTCTCTGAAGTGCAGATTTTGAGACCGGCACAGTTTGTTTAGCCCGATTTGCATGCATAATTGTTAAAAAATAGATCAGCCCAATGGGCACATAGAGTGATAGGGTATAAAGCCCCATATATAGCAAGTTAATCCATTGCATGGACACTTGACTAACAATCGAACTATTGTACAGAAAATTCAATATTGAAACTGATACATATACCAATAGCATACGCAGGAATTCTTTTCTTACTGTCCATTCCTTCCTATTGGACAACAAGGCCGAAGTTAATAGATAAGATAAAGCGAAAATGACCCCGTAACCGGCTAATAGTAGGTCCTTGCTAGAATCTTCGAAATTGTAAGTGCCAAAAGGCTGAAAAATAATTAAAAAAAGATAACAGGATACTCCCAGCAAAAAAGCATAAAGCAGCGACCTCTGGAGTGAAAATATCCCCGGAATGATTTGTTGCCCCTGCCTTAACCATAATGTTAAATTGATCATAATCAGCGACAATTTACTAAAATTTCATCATTTCATATCGTACTTTTCAATCGCGCAGAGACTTTCAAGCTAATTATAGCAATTACAATGCACAGTTTTTCGAAGCCCATATCCAAAAAAATCACCCCATTGAACATCTGCCATGGAAGACGTACTTCATGTTGATAGTAATCCACTTAACGAGCTAAGGTAGCTAGTAGCCCCCTCCAAAAATTCCTTACTCAACTGTCAAAGACAGAACCTACCCATAACAATAGTTTACAAAAATGTTGTTATAGCGACGATAGAGCTGTTTAAACCTCTTTTTACATAGCTCTTCTCTGAAAGATACTCTTTTTGTAAAAGGCAGATCATAAAGCTGTTTATTTGATAAACCTATAAACAGCTTTGCTTTTTATTGATTAGTTTTGTGTTTCAACGATAAATTAGAGCATTTCGGTGGCATTATTATTCAACGAGGGACGTCCGGTAGTTAGACTAAGAGCATTTCGTGCTATCGACGATCCTAAAACCTGCGAACGTTTTATAGAAGGGCATGCCCATGTCTTGACGGCAATAGGTGTCAAGAAAGTTACTTCGTCCAAAAATGACTGGATGTATAATCCAGCATCATTCGTCCTTATTGTAGAGTCACTTGACGGCGAGAAGGTATATGGTGGAGTTCGGATACATGCTGCTGGAGGGAGCGAGCCTCTACCGATAGAACAGGCTACAGGCGCTATGGATGCACGTATCTACGATTTAGTATACGAATACGCTCTTCATGGGACAGGAGAAGGCTGCGGTCTATGGAACTCCCGTGAGATCGCAGGCTATGGCATCGGCAGTATCTTCCTCACAAGGGCGGGAGCGGCAATCAGTACACAGATCGGGATCAAATCCCTGTTTGCACTATGTGCTCCATATACGGTAAAACTGGCTGAGAGTGTAGGTTATCGGATAGATACCAGTGTTGGTAACAATGGAACTTTTTACTATCCCAAATTGGATTTATTGGCAACAGTTATGATCATGAGAAATCTGGATACGTTAACCGAAGCCGATCAAGAAAACAAGGAGGCGATATTTTCGCTTCGAAACAATTCCAATATTGTCCGGATAGAAACCTTACGAAATAAAGAGATTGAAATTCACTATCAAATAGATATTCCCAATTTAGATCGTTGGGATCTTGACGAAGTCATAAAAAATTTGCAACACACATCGGCAGATCTCAAAGTAGATCATCGTAATCTAAATATTTTGTAATGGATACTAAACACTATGGTGCCAGTTATTTACAGGACACCGGAGACTTTCTCAAGCAACTAAAAACACATTCCTATAGCCCTTTCAACATAATCAAAGAAGGGCTTGTTGCCGATTTGGGCTGCGGTACAGGAATGGACGCTGTTAACCTTGCAAATTTGTTAGGGGGCAATGTACAAGTCATTGGCGTTGATCATGATGCTGTGTTGATCGATCATGCCAAGTCAGGCAGCAAAGGCGTCAGCAACGTCAATTTCGTACAGAGCGAGGTGTATCAGCTCGGTTTCGAAAATGAGAGTGTTTCGGGCGTACGGATGGAACGGCTTGTTCAGCATCTGACAGCTCCGCAAAACATGTTTCAGGAGGTTTATCGCATATTGCGCAAAGATCAACCATTGGTCATTGTAGAGACAATATGGAATAGCCTGACTTTTTATACGCAACATGTGGATATAGAGGCCAAGATATGTCATTACCTGACAGAAGATAAAGTCAATAACGGTTGGGCGGGCAACAAACTGACAACTGATCTCCTTGCAAATGGATTTCAACAGGTTCAACTGCAAACATTCAATATGGTAACACGCTCTAGGGAAGAAGCTAGCCGTTATTTATTTTTGGATAAAATACTATTGGAGATGTGTGAAAACGGTAAATTAAGCCAAGCAGAATACGACGATTTCCAGCGCACACTTCAGCAATTGGATGAATCTGGCTGTTTTTTAGTCTCCATGAATTTAGTAATTGCTCAAGCTAAAAAATAGTATCCTAAAGATGAAGCGCTGGTTTTTCCTGATCTGTCTTTTTATTTTCGCATGCCTGCCATCACGCGCGCAGCTCACTATTGATCAATCTGGGCAACGGTTGTTGATTGGTCATATGCTCGAGCGCTATACAGGTCCCGAACCCTCAGATTTTTCAACAGTTTCGTCTTCATCAGCCTTTCAACCGCTGAACAGTGAGGTGCCTAACCTAGGGACATCCCCCGATGCCATCTGGTTACGCCTGCCTGTTAAAAATAATACCAAACAAGATTTAGATCTTCTTTTAGAGATCGCCTATCCATTATTGGATGAGATTGAATTGTATAGTCCTAACGAGAATGGTACATATCAATCCATTAGACTGGGAGAGCACCAAAATTTCTCAATAAGAAAATACAAAGTCCCCAATTATGTATTTGATATTCATCTGCACTGTCAGTCAGAAAAAGTCCTTTTTCTCCGTATTAAAAGTGTTGAGCAAATCATATTGCCGATCTACCTCAGTAGCGAACGCAAATTTATGGCGCAGATGAATAACGATAGCCTCCTTAGTGGCATTTATATTGGTATTGTGTTTATTATGGCGATATACAACCTTTTTCTGTTTTTTTCTGTCCGGGACAAGGGCTACCTCTATTATGTCCTATATGTTGTTTGTGCAGGAATCACCCAAATGGGTATCAAAGGCTATAGTTTTCAATATTTATGGCCGAACTGGCCATATTTTGCGACCAAAGGTCCGATTATTTTCGGCTGTTTGTCTGGACTTAGTGCCTTGCTCTTCGCAGGTTCATTTCTCCAATTAGAGAAGAATGCTCCTCGATCAAAACGGATAGTCACGATCTTTATCGTATTATTTGCCCTTGGTACCATCCTCGCATTGATTAATCTGACGCAGGTAGCATTTTTTGTGATGCAAGTGACCACCGGTATAGGCTCTTTGTTTGTCCTCTATCTATCCTACCGCATCATGATCAGCGGCTATAGCCCAGCGAAATACTTTGTCTATGGGTGGACAGTACTATTATTGGGATCTGTAGTGTTTTTGTTAAAAGACTATGGAATATTAGACTACAACAACTTTACGAGCAATTCGGTACAAATCGCCTCAGTTATCGAAATGGCTTTACTTTCATTCGGTCTGGCATACAGTATCAATATACTTAAACAGGAAAAAGAAGAGTCCCAACAACGAGAATTGGCTATCTCTTTGGAAAATGAGCAACTTATCCGCGAGCAGAATACGGTATTAGAACAAAAGGTAGATGAGCGGACACATGAATTGAAGGAATCCAATGAGTCACTGCAAACAACACTATTACACCTGAAAGAAGCCCAGTCACAGCTTGTCGAATCCGAAAAAATGGCTTCTTTGGGGCAGCTGACAGCGGGAGTAGCCCACGAGATTAACAATCCGATCAACTTTGTCACTTCCAATGTCGCTCCATTGAAACGCGATATCAAGATGATCTGGGAAACATTGGACGAAGTCGAACGTATTGCATTTAATACAGACCTTTCCGATAGCGAAAAACAGTTACAGATCAAAAAATTTAAAGATGATTTGGATATCGGATACCTAAAGACCGAAGTCGATTATCTATTGAAAGGAATGGACGAAGGAGCTCATCGAACAGCTGAAATTGTAAAAAGTTTACGTATTTTTTCTCGTGTCGACGAAGACACCTTAAAATTTGCGGATATCAATGAAGGTCTAACGTCCACCATGATCATACTTAACAGTCTGATAAACAATTCGATCGAAGTAGAAAAACATCTTGGTAATCTACCAAGAATAGAATGTCATGCCGGAAAACTGAATCAGGTATTTCTGAATATTATCACTAATGCGGTGTATGCCATAGACAAAAAATTTGGTGGCAACAGCGGTGGGAAACTAAGTATTGAAACGGGTCTTACAGCTGATCAATCTGCTATTTATGTTAAAATAGCAGACAACGGTATTGGCATCCCAGAAAGCATTAGAGACCGGATTTTTGAACCCTTTTTCACGACAAAAGATGTAGGTGAAGGAACAGGATTAGGTATGTCTATTGCCTATAATACCATTGCAAAACATCATGGTAGGATTATTGTAGAATCAGAGGTAGGAGAGGGAACAGCTTTTACATTACACATTCCCATACAACAAACAAATTGATGCCAAAGTAAACCCGAATAGTTCGATAAATTATCATTAATTTCGTTCATTTTGGGAAGATAAACCAGATTATAAAAATTATGCAGACGGAGATTGAAATATTATATATTGATGATGAAGCAAATAACTTGGTTGGTTTTAAAGCAAATTTTAGATACGACTATGTCATTCATACCGCATCAAATACAGCCGAAGCCGAAAAAATACTTCTTTCCAATCCGGATATCCGTGTGATCTTTTGTGATCAACGTATGCCCGGGGAATTGGGAATAGATTTTCTCCACCGCATCAAAAAAGATTATCCGAAGCCAATCCGTATTCTATTGACCGCCTATGCTGACATGGATACGGTCATAGATGCGATCAATAAGGGCCATATATTTCGGTTCGTTCGCAAACCCTGGATGGGTGAAGAAATTATCTCCGCGATAGAAGAGGCAAATAAATTTTATGTCGCAAATTCACTATTGGAGACAAAGAACCAAGAATTGCAGAAAGCATACGATGAGCTTGATAAATTTGCCTATAGTGTGAGTCATGATTTACGTGACCCGTTGACAGGTGTACTCTCTGCTGTAAAACTAGGATTAGAATTTAACAGTATAGACCGCATCCACGAGTTGCTTACCTTGATGGATAGTTCATTGGTTAGTCTAGATGCCTACATCGATAGCTTGCGGGATTATTACCTCTTGCGAAGAGGCGAACTTATGTTGTCTGAAATTAATTTTGATGAGCTTTTTGACAATGTTAGACAGTTCTATAAAATGTACACACAAAATAAGGATGTAACATTTGATATCCGAGTGGAGCAGAAAGAACCATTTCATTGCGATAAAGCGATCCTAGAATTAATCTTGCACAATCTGCTGTCCAATGCTTTCAAATATCAGCAAAAAGAACAGACAAATCCATTTGTCAAATTATCGGTTGACGTATCTGACCAACAAGCGATCATTGTTGTGAGGGATAATGGTATTGGAATTTCGCCCGAACATATCAGCGATATTTTCAAGTTATTTTTTAGAGGCAGTGACCAGGCCAAAGGAATGGGATTTGGCTTATACAATGTACAGAACGCCCTGCTTAAGCTACAGGGTTCAATCGATGTGCAATCGCCACCAAATACAGGAACAACATTTACAGTTAGGATACCGAGCAAATAAGATTTGCTATCCTAAAAAACAGCATTTTTAGGATAGCAGCTTTTGCCGTAGCATAAACTCCAATTGATCATTGGACGTTTCGAGCTGGGCATTCGTTTCAATTATTTTTTGCCGTTCAGTATACACTTCATAAGCACGTTGAATTGTTTCATCGAGCTCCTTCTCACTCCAAGGTTTATTGAGGTAATGAAATATCTTTCCCTTATTAACGGCATCGACCACTGCAGCCATATCGGCATACCCCGTTAAAAGGATGCGCATTGGAGCCGCATCAATTTTTATGACTTCTTCCAAAAATTCTACGCCTGTCATTTCAGGCATCCGCTGATCAGTGATAATGATATCAATGGGGTTATTTTTGACAAGTTCTATCGCTTCGGCACCACTGATGGCCGTAAACACCTTATATTTTAATCGAAATGTTGCTTTAAAGGAAAACAGGTTATTCTCCTCATCGTCAACATACAATATCGAAATCTTCTTATTTTTCATAAGCTCGTTGCCTCCTGTACAAATTTACGGAATAAATCTTCCGGATTAAGTAACAAGAAAGTAGTTTTATGTGATTATTACTTATGTCGATAGCTTCATCCTTTTAATTTTCAGCAGTAATCGTTAGGTTTTTAAAGCCCCCATCCGATGTATGCCCTGTCCAAAATCCCACTTTTCCATCAGAGTTTCCATGTAAGGATTGAACCTCAAGTACTGGGGTAGTATCCGAATTAAAATAAATTTTGATCGTTTGTCCGATTACAAGGAGCGTTACATGAAACCAATCGTTAGGGTCCACCACAGATGTTATGGGCGCTTCGTATTTATCGGGGAACTGCTTTCTCAGATAGGGCCAGTCATTTGTTGGTAGCGCGATATACTGCACCGCATGTTTCTTTCTTATCGGATCCTTTGCATAAAAATTAAATGGCCGGAAATATACGGCTTCATAAGTTGTATCATTAACTCCGTGAAATGCTATCCCCACAAAGCTCTGTTGCAACAGGTCTTTTCCTTTGACATCGAATTCGATATAACCATTTTTAAAAGAACTATCTTTTATCCATGCGATACCAGCATTGGGCCGACCATTAATATGGACGACAGGTGTCCCTGTACTGTCCTTTTCTACGGTCACTGTCCTGTTGACCGGATATAAATCATCCAAAGATAAATTTGTTTTGACGGGCTCCTGTCCTGATGCTATAGACAGCAAAGAAAAGAGTAAACACAAGCAGCATGTAATTTTAAATTTAATCATATTGTTAAAAGATTTGATGTTTATATTAGGCATTGCAAAATATACTTTGATAAAGATAGTTCACAATGGATATATCCTGAATTCATAGCTTGTTCAAATCTGTGCAAGTTTAATCGTGATTAAATATGGCTGAAAATCAATACCATATCAACAAATGTAAAGAGCTCATCGAAGAAAAAGTCGGGTGGGGAAGTAGCGTAGGTTGGCAATCGCAGGATTTTGATAACCTGAGTGAATTGATTTATAAGCAAACCAATGTTGTCCTCAGCACAAGCACCCTCAAAAGAATCTGGGGAAAGGTACAATACAATAGCAATCCCAATTTAAGCACACTAGATGCTTTAGCCAAATTTTCGGGATTCCCCAATTGGCGCACACTAACATCTTCCATCCCCATCGCTGATCAAAACAATAAAGAGGAGCTCAAGAGAAGACCTCATGCTAAAATAGTATATGGCTGCCTTATCCTGTTAATATTAACAGGATTTCTGATAGGGATCAATAGATTTCAAGGAAAATCAAAGAATGAATTATCCTATCGTAAAATCAGCTTTAGTAGTAAACCTGTGACGACAGGGGTACCCAATACTGTCATATTCGAGTACGATGCAAGTCATTCCAATGCAGACAGTGTCTTTATTCAACAAAACTGGGATTCAAAAAGAAGGATAAAAGTCGATAAAAACCGTCATGAACACGCCAGTACCTATTACCGTCCGGGATATTACCGGGCAAAATTAGTCCTCAATGACTCTATTGTCAAAGAGCATGATATTTTTATAGAATCCGAAGATTGGATGGGCTTCATAACGAAGGAACCTGTCCCAATGTATCTGCCCAAGGAAATGATTGATCATGGAGACTGGCAGGGTCTGAAGCAACAGGATATACCACAAAATACCAATAACTACAATTCCGAAATACCAGAATTTGTATTAACACAGGTTTCCAGAGGATGGAATATCGACAGTAAAAATTTCACTTTATCCCTAGCCATTCAGAATACATATTGGCAACTTAATGCTCCTTGCCAACAAAGCGGAATAACACTCTTAGGAACGGATGGAATAATTATGATTCCACTCTCCAAACCAGGCTGTGTCGGTGAACTCCGATTGTGGATTGGAGAACAATTATTAGACGGCGCCTCCCACAATCTATCTGCTTTTGGAGTCGACTTCTCTTCACCTGTATCAGTCAAATGCGTATCGAAATCGGGAAAAATTAAGATAGAACTGAATGAGAAACTTGTCTATCAGGGATTGTTTCCTGCAGGAATCGGGAAGATTATTGGTGTTCGAGTTTCTTTTCAGGGGTCTGGACTTATCAAATCATTTGAGATCCATAATGCAGCCATATTACCTCATTAGAACTTAATCAAAGACTGAATAGTTATGTCGGCAACATTTGAATAGATTCCCCTGCTGCTGTAGATTCACTATTTTTGAAAAAATTTATCCTCTTCACTTTAAAAGCGGATTGAATAGTGTTATCAGCCTTGCGGCAATCTTTGGTCCCTTGATGATGACGCAGACATTTCACTATTTCAGCCAGGGCGACGCGCCAATACATTTTCCCGGCGCCCCATTTATTTTGGGTGCATCGCCCATGCTGTCCAGCAATCTATTAGCCTATTATTTTTTGCAGTATAGAAAAAGAAAGCGATAATTTTCCAATGAACAAAAAAAGCCTTCCTACTTGCGTAAAATGGCTTTTTTTAGATAGTGACCCCGCTGAGGCTCGAACTCAGGACCCACAGATTAAGAGTCTGTTGCTCTACCAACTGAGCTACGAAGTCATTCGACAAATCAAATGTAAGATTCACCAAAGAGAAAGTCAAGTATAAAGGTATATTTTTATTCTTTACCTTTCATCTTTTGTGCCATTGCTTCGATCGCTTTAGAAGTTCCTTCATACAGCGGTTCCACAATTTCATATGACATGTGATAACTCTCAAAAACCTCCTCTGCGAAGTCTAGATTCGACATATACACACCCGATATCTTCTGATAAGCTTCTAAAAAAGCCTGTTTATCGTCAACAGAAAAAAATATTAACGGGTTTAAAATTTTCGTGAACAAATGGAGGTAGAAATCGGCATACACTAATATTTATTCATCGTGGGAATGTCCTCAGACCTCATAGGAGCAGCTATCTTTCCCATGATCATCGGTCTAACCTCCATCTCAATTGGCTTATTTATCGCTGTTTTAGCTCCCTTTTTCAATGGGATAACAACAGTTCGATAACCGATCTTTTCTGCCCGAAGTTCCTGATTCTTGTTCAGTAGCGATTGCGGTACCCAAAGTTCAAAATTACCTTTTTCATCAGCCTGCGTATGGTAATTCCCTATGGTCACATTGGTACCCATCATACTGTCCCCACCAGAAGCGCATACAATTTTTCCGGCGATCTTTACCTTACTGCTATCCTGACCAGATGACACCTGCTTGTTATTAACACGATGGTTTGAGTCTATTTTTTTCCCAGCAGATTTACCTGCATCCTTTTCTTTTGATTGTACCACAATCACTTCTCCCATTGTTCTGCTAATACCATGATCGTTTGGCTTTATTTGTTTTCCGGCGGGTTTTACACCTTTTTCTTTTGATTGTGCGGTAGTCCCTTGAACTATCGTGGCAGTCTGCGCCTGTGCAATATGGAAACTCAATGAACCAATCAACATCAATCCTGCAGCAATACCGCTCCACCTATTGCGCCAAACCGGATTTTTTGCAAAGGAAACACTGGCATCTAGTTCACGTAATAGCTGATCTTCATAAAATCGGCCACAAAGCCCTTTATTGGATTTTTTGATCTGATCGACAATTTCCTGATCGCTCATCTCCGAGAAATCAACGACTACCTTTTCACACTTGCTACAAAAGCGTCCCTGTTCCTGTGCTGTCATTTTACCCCAATCTGCTGCGCAGGATTCTTTTACTTGTAATATGATCTTTTCCATGTCTATGTCTTTATGTTTGGTAAGGGATGCACAAAAATTCAAGATTTCACAATGGCGGAATAAAATAATTTTAAATATTTGTAAAGAGCTAATCGGGGAATACAAGTAAAAATAAAAAAACAGGCTACGTCCGGAAAAAGGTCGGACACAGCCTGTTCACAATATTTATTATCGCTTTCAAATCAACTTTGGAAGCGATTTTTCGAAATCGACTTTTGACATAGTCCTTGCTATACCTGGAGGGGGTAGCCCCCGCCTGTCGTCATTTAATCTTGTTACAGCACTATTTGAGATCAGTTAAGATTTCTTTCACTGCACGCTCAAGCTGCGGATCTTTATTTTCCATACGGTCTTGCACTGTATTTTTTACAAAAATATCCGGTGCGACACCTGTCTGCTCCAAATCCTGACCATCTAGGGTATAACATCCCCAGGAAGGTAAGCGGTAAAAAGAGCCATCAACTAATCCTTTTCCAGAGGTAAAAATAATCCAGCGGTAGGTTTCATTACCGATAATTTTACCCAGTTTCAGTGCTTTGAACCCTGCAGCGGTCATCTCCGCATCACTCAGCGATTGCTCATTGATCAACAGAACAATCGGTTTGGCTGCAGGCGCAAAATTACTTTGCGGAGCACGCCTCCCACCACGGTATTGCCATTGTAGGTAAGGGCGCTGCGACAAAAAGCGCAATACCTCATCATGCACATTTCCACCGGTATTATAACGTAAGTCTAAGATGATGCCCTGCTTGTTATTTTCCTGCTCGGCCATATCGATGAGAAAACGTTGCAATTCGCCGCCCGACATATTCTTCATGTGCGAATAAGCAATCTTATTGTCACTCAGTTTGTCCACACGGCTGCGGTTATCCCTGATCCATTCATCGTAAATCAATTCCCTAAAAGCTGTACTGGAAGCCGGTCGTACATTCGTTTGAACCTCTTTTCCATTACGGCTCAAAGTCAGCTGAATTTCCTCTTCTAATGATGGCCACGTAAAATAGCTGTCTCGATCTGCCGCAGTATTCAATTTAACACCATTGACAGCGACCAACACATCTCCTTCTTTGATATCCACCTCTTTCTTTGCCGCCGGTCCATTGGTCACAATGCGACTAATCTTATAAGGGTTCTGGCTATCATATTCCACGCCGATTTCGTTGGTCACAAAGCCGAATGGTTTACGTTCTTCAGCTCCCATTGAACTGAATCCCAGGTGTGATGAGTTCAGCTCGCCCAACATATCATTCAGGAGAATACGCAGGTCATTCCGGTCGTTGATGCCGGGCAGGTATTTTTCGTATTTCTTTTTGGTTGCGGTCCAGTCTACACCATGGAAGTTGCTATCATAAAAATTCTCCTCCAGATTGGCCCAGGTCTCATAAAACATCTGGTTAAACTCTTTCTCCAGATCCTTATTAAATTTATAGCTCATGGTTATTGCATCGAGCTTGTTTCCCTCCAGGCTATATTTCTGTATGATACTGCGTTGAAGTACAAAATACTTGCCTGCCGATTCCTGTATCTGTCCCATTCCACCCTCAATAACTTTTTCTGTTTTTGGAGCAGTGAATGGTTCATATACTGTACGGTAAGCACTGAATTTTCCTTCGTGGTCAGACCCATAGAAGACATAGGTCTTGTCTGCCTTTTGGATCACCAAAGGGCTATATTGTGTCCCAAATGCAGGGCTGACTTGCTCAATACGATCCCGCAACCCCTCAAGGTCAAGCTGTACCAGGACCGTTTTCTTTGGTTCTGGACTAGGAGCTGCCGATTTATTCTTATCCGCATTGGCCTTGCTCTTATCCTTGGCATCGTTTTCTTTTTTAGGCGCTGTCGGCTTATTTGCGACCGAATCTTTTTTTACGGTCGGTTGAGCAAATAATTCATCAAACTTTGTACTGCGATAAGGTTGGTCAAAATTGGTCAGCGCCATACGGAAGATGCTCGAATTTTGCATTCCGGTAGGGTATGAGGGCTTTGTTCTATTACTCGCAAAATAAATATACTTGCCATCTGGCGACCAATAGGGGCTAGTCTCGGACACACCGGTATTGGTCAGGTTGGTCGTTTGTCCACTCTTGAGGTTATGGACAAAGATATCCTGCTCAAAATTACGCATTGCGGTAAATAACAAATAATTGCCGTCGGGCGAAAATGAGGGCGAAGAATTTTGGAATCCCCAGATTTCGTCTTTGACTACGGGCTGGCTCTTTAGACTACCTAGATCCAACGTACGCACCTCATCACGGCCACTTAGGTATACCGCTTTAGTACGATCGGCATTAAAGGTAACATCACGGTTGTTGCGAAGATCTTGGGTCAGCTGTTTCACTTCGCCTTTTCCATCAGCGGTGCGGGAAAACCAATTTTGATAGCCTTGGAATGTTTGACTATAGAGTAAGGTTTTGCTATCCTTAAGCCATTTTACCTCCATGACGCGCTCTCCCTGCCCGGACATCTGACGGACAAACTTGCCCTCGCTATCGGAAACAAAAAGCTCTCCTCGGGATACAAAAGCTATTTTTTTGCCATCAGGCGAGACATCAAAATTACTGATGCTACCCGAAATATTGAACTCCTTTAGCTTACCGAGGACCTGATTGCGGTTTAAAGCAATATTGGGTTGTACTGTTTTCTTTCCATTGACATCGTAAATATAGAGCTGATAGCCCTTTTCAAATACGATCTTATCGCCGTTTGCTGACACAAAGGGTCGTTTAATGGATTCAGGAAAACTTGTCAGCGCTGTTTTGGTCTTGCCGTTAAGCTGATATAGGTTGTATTCTCCATTATTTTCATCCGAGACGTAGTATATCGTTCCTTTTTGGTCTATCGTAGGCCATAGGTCTTTTCCAACGTAGTCTGTATATTGTTGAAAGGCTTTTGTTTTGGGATTATAGGAACGGATATCTGGATTGAATGCTCCTTTATAGCGCTTGCGGTTTGCCGAACTATATCCTTCCCAGCTATCGTTGAACAGAAGCTCTCCCGATGGTGTGGGAACAATCCCGCTGATGTAATTAAAAAAATGTGGAAATAAGCGTGTTGCCGTACCGCCATCTACTGAGACCTGGTAACCTCCCATACGATTATAACGTGTCGAAGTAAAATAGAGTGTTTTACTGTCCCAGCTCCAGCTATCCACTTCATCCGAGGCGTCATGCGCAGTCAATTGACGGATGTCTCCACCCGCTAAGGGCATGACATAGACATCCATATTCCCGTTTTGATTGGCCGAGAATGCTAACCATTTGCCATCTGGGGAGATACGGGGATTGATCTCATTACCTTCCATACCTGTAAGCCGGACAGCAACTCCACCTTGGCTTGCTACTTTCCAAAGATCACCTTCATAACTGAATACCATCTCCTTCCCATCGGGTGTCAACGCGGGATGAGACAAGAATGTCGGTTGTTGCGCAACAACATAAGCAGTTCCACCAGAGGCCAGAACTGCACTCAAAAGCAGTTTTTTTATCATTATATCTAGGAGGCTAATAATTGTTTGCCTTTAACAAAAATAGAATAGCTTATTGAAAAATCATGGAAGTATTGCGAATTTTACATTTTTATTGAATTTAACCCGATGTTAATAGGTCTTGTTTGAACATCTTCGTATATTTAATGTAAGGCAGGGGAGAGCCTTCAACATTGATATCTGATCATAGTCGCGATAAGCAAAGTCGAATCAGGCACAGACGACACATAGAATACTGATAATAAACCACTTAAATCAAACTAATTTATCTCAACATATAGACGAAGATAATTAGCGTAACCTTCCGGCACAGTGAGCTGAACGCAAGAAGATAATTAGAGTTGCTCGTGAAGACAATTATCACTTGATTTTAATTGCCGATTACACGCTCGCTCAGCTTAACGATCTTTTTCTGTTGAGACTGGGCCGCGAAATTTCTTTATTGATCCTGTCGTAAAATGAAATACTTATCCGTAACTTTGCACGCTCAAATCAAATACTATGGACGCAACGCTAACTCTCTCAGAGGAAGATCTTTACAACAAGCGCAATCGCATACGGATTGCAGTATCACTTTTCTTTTTTTGTCAGGGTATTGCTTTCGCATCCTGGGCCAGCCGCATTCCTGTCATCAAGGAGCGCCTCCATTTGAGCGAAGGACAGCTGGGAACAATCCTATTGATGCTTCCTGTGGGACAACTGGCGACAATGGCTCTTTCCGGGAAGTTGGTTACCAAATATGGTAGCGCCAAAGTCCTAAGTATTGTACCGATTGCTTATGCATTGGTCTTGTGCTCCATCGCTTTTGCCCAAAATGCCTGGCAATTGGGTGCTATTCTCTTTCTGTTTGGTGTAACAGGTAATATGTGCAATATTTCGGTCAATACACAGGGGGTATCTACAGAGCAGATCTATAAAAAGTCCATTATGACTTCTTTCCATGGTGCCTGGAGTATTGCTGGTTTTACAGGAGCACTCGTTGGACTGCTGACTATGAACCTTGGCCTGGATACGCTACCCCATTTCTTGATCATATTGGCTTTCGTCACCGCCAATACATTGATTAATCAGCGGCATCTCGTTCCGGGAAAATCGCCGCAGAAAGAAAAGCGGAGTTTCTTTTCCAAACCGGAGGGAAGCCTTTTGCAACTGGGCATCATTGGATTTTTCAGTATGGCGACCGAGGGTGCCATGTTTGACTGGAGCGGGGTATACTTTAAGGAAATTGTACACGCTCCCGAAAAATTCGTTGTCGTGGGCTATGCTTCTTTTATGATCATGATGGCTATAGGCCGTTTTGTAGGTGATGGTGTAATTCGCAAACTGGGACGCAAAAGAACCTTACAATATAGTGGAATCTTGATGTTTGTGGGCATGATGACCTCAGTCGTTTTTCCTCAATTTATTGTATGTACCCTTGCTTTTATGCTTGTGGGGATCGGTGTTGCCTGTAATGTACCGTCTATCTATAGTATCGCTGGCCAAAACAAAAATGTACCATCGGGCGTGGCATTGGCCATGGTTTCCAGCATTAGCTATCTTGGTTTTCTAATGGGGCCGCCACTGATCGGTTATATCGCAGAGGTCTTTAGTCTCCGTTATTCTTACGGTGTTTTCGCCTGCTTCGGCTTACTCATGTTTGGCATGGTCGGAAGGCTATCCCTATTTAAGGAAACGCAGTCCAATTAGCACCTTTATTGGCCTTAGACAGGTATTCTTAGTGTGTATAGCTGTCTTTGATCGCCACTATTTCGTGGGAATCTTACCCCCGTTCCCTGCTGTACTTTCGCCTGCTTCGGCTTAGCCATGTTTGGCATGGTTGGAAGGTTATCGTTATTTAAGGAAACGCAGCAAAATTCGTGCTTAGCCATGTTTGCTATGGTCTTCGTGCTTTGGCCTATTTCTGTCTATCATGACCGGAAGGACTGCTCCCATCCATTTGATTTGAGGGAATTTAAAATTGGATACCGGACGTTTATTGAATGAAATCATCGGCATAAGAATAAAATAAATACAGGTAGTTCCCACGCCCAATAGCGATCCAAACGCTACATCTTCAAGAAAATGCTGCCCCAAATAAATTCTGGAATAGCCCGTTAGCGCAGCTAGAACAAAACAGAACAAACCTATTCTTTTGTCCTTGGAAATAATGGCAACAGTCGCCGCCATAGCAAATGCAGAAGTCGTATGCCCCGATGGGAAGGAATTGGCGTAGGCCACAGGTAACCAAGAGACAACATGGAATGTCTGGTCCCCTTTAAACATCGCTGCCGGACGCTCTGCATGAAATATACTTTTCAAAACACAGCACACCAAGCCCGAAAAAACATAAGTTCCAAAAATTCCCTTGGCGAAATTCCATTTTTTCAGAAAGCAAAACACAACAGCCAGGGCTATAATACAGATCCCATCCCCAACATATGTGTTCAATGTCATGAGAATATCTGCACTTAGGGAATGATGACTATTAATAAACTGAAATGATTCTCTCTTCGTAAAAAGAAGTAGTATAGAGGCAATCAGTATAAACCATATACCGAAGGTAATGAAAAAGGCACGATTGGTATTATATATCCTTTTAAATTGATTCTGAATCACTTTTATCATTTCACAGGCTTTATCGGACAAATTTAGCTGCCGAATATTAGTAAGTCATTAATTTGTAATAAAATTTAAATTAACACAATTTTTACTAATACTGAAAATATTATGACAAAAGTCTGGAAATGTTACAGAATTAATGACATAATGAGTTTATTGATGATCAATGCCAAAAGATATATTTCTCTTTTAATATACAGCAATTAAATATTAGATTATTCCGATAGTATTCTATCTCAAAAAATCCAAATTGTATATTTTATTTTCAAAAAGAAAGAGTCAATACTTCTGACAGGAGACGAACTGTCTGATGAGAAGAATAGCTATACAAAATAGCGAAGACGATTATGTCTTAAAATAAAACAGGAGAAATACCTTTTATCGTATTTCTCCTGCAATTGAAAAGCGACATCAATACTATCACTTCTCCCTATGTAGCCCCGAGCAGAATCGAACTGCTATCAAATGTTTAGGAAACATCTATTCTATCCGTTGAACTACGGGGCCCTTTCAAAAGCCAAACTTAGGTTTATTTTATAAATAAGTCAATAGCTAGATGAAAATCCATCCTATATTTTTTGTAGGCCTCCATCATTAAGAAAAAAATAGCTCGAGGATGATGTTCAACAATGCCCCCACTATCATTGCACAACAGTACACACCAGATCATGGAGACAGCGAAGGATTAATCTGGCGGAGGAACCAAGATATACAATTCGGAACCAGGACCTATAAAAAACTGAACCACGAAATATAATCGGTTTCTCCTATCGATCACAATCTTTATATTAGGAACAAATATCATATTATGGGATTCTTTAATAATTTATTTGGCAAAAAAAATCGTCCAACAGTGGAAGATGAACAGATCGTTGAGACTCCCCCCGATGCCATCAAAAATTTAACAGCGAGAGATAAACATAGAGATCCACTCTATTTTTACAACTTTTTGGAGCGGATCAAACCTACTGCCGAATGGTTGTTAAATGGATACATCGAAGCAAAAAATAATAACAATAAAATAGGGATAAAAAATTGGAGCAAAGGACTCAGCGAGGGCCTATATAACATGCCTTCAATCTGGTACAGCATGGGGGAGCCTATTGACGTGAATTGGCAGCGCTTCTACCTAAAATATATTGTCTATTACCAAAATTGCATCAATAAGGATTTATTGAATGGCGGTTATCAGTCTAGTTCAAAAATATTGGCAATAGGAATCTTGTTGAATATAGATAAAGATGTATTTGAAAAGATTTCCGAACGTTATATCGAAGAGGGGTATGCAGATTTTATTTTAGATAGTCTAATTCATGTTCAATATCCATCTCATCCCATTGCGGAAACCCTCCAATTCCCAAAAGAAACGTATATACAAAGATTATCGGCGATATTAAGATCAACCTCAAAGCAGGAAGCCCAAGCGATCATAAAGGACACTTTAGAAAATCATTTCTATTGTAAAGAAACTCTTCAGGCAGCCTATAGACGTCATAAAATGGAATTTCATATTGGCTATTGGGCCTGGGAACTGGCGGCCTTGGTCAAAATACTGGAACTAGATGACGACAGCATTAAAGATAATCCTTATTACCCATACGATATGGTTCATTGGACAACAGCATAGACTAACCTTGGTCGGAGCTACATCGCTTGTATTCATTTCAAAGGGTATGGGCTAGACGAATAACTTTAATAGCTCCACCTAAACAAGACACAACAGGCCAATTGAACAAAGCCATAAGGTAGCCTTGGAATAACGCCGGATAAATCTGCGATAGCTTCAACAAAACACAAGCACAACAGGCCAAAGCAGCTATCTTAAACAGATTGCAATCGGTGCAATGTGCTCAACTATTTGACAGGAAAATTTAAAGTGAATTTTATAAAGGAAAAAAATGTGGAGGGAGAAGGATTCGAACCTTCGAAGCCGAAGCAACGGATTTACAGTCCGTCCCATTTGACCGCTCTGGAACCCCTCCAGCATTGCGCTATTTTTAAATAGAACGTCGCAAAAGTAGGTTTTGCATAGCACTTGTGCAACTATTTTGATGCATTAATCTGTAACTACCCCAGTATGAATTGTTTTATTTTTTCGAGACACCCCAGATCCCGTATAAATACATCATCAACCACATATTAATATAATAAAAACTTATTGTTATATTCTAGTCATAATAGATTTTGATGATAGTGTATTGGTAAAATCAATTCGCTTTTTGATCGGAGTTGCCTTATCTTTGTGACAACAAAAAAAGAAAGATATATTATGAGTTTCACAGGTAAAAGTTTTCCAAGCATTACGGTAGATGCAATCGATTATTTAGGCGACAATTTGCAGATCAACATTTTCGAAAAAGCAGTTAAAGAAGGTAAAAAAGTAATTTTATTCTGGTATCCAAAAGATTTCACTTTTGTATGTCCTACAGAATTACATGCTTTCCAAGAGGCTGCTACTGAATTTGAAAAACGCAACACAATCTTAATCGGTGCTTCTTGCGACACAAACGAAGTTCACTTTGCTTGGTTAAACACTGCAAAAGATAATGGCGGTATCGAAGGTGTTGAATATCCTATTTTAGCTGATACTAACCGCAACTTATCTAGCGTATTGGGTATCTTGGACGTTCAAGAAGTTGAGCATCCTGAGTACGGTACATTAGCACAAGGATCTGCTGTTACTTACAGAGCTACTTATTTGATCGACGAAACTGGCCGTGTATTCCACGAGTCTGTAAACGATATGCCTTTGGGCCGTAACGTAAAAGAATATTTACGCCTGATCGACGCTTACGCTCACGTACAAAAATTTGGCGAAGTATGTCCTGCAAACTGGGAAGAAGGTAAAGATGCAATGAATGCAGATCGAAAAGGTGTAGCTGACTATTTAGCTAAACACTAACAATAAAAGACCCTAGGTCTTATCAACAGGGGCCTTTATCCCGGCTCCTGTTGATTTCTCCATCAATCACCTTAATAATAAAATCATGTTACAAGAATTAGAAAACGATAATTTACAAGAAATTGTAAACAATAACGATATTGTGATGGTTCAGTATGCTGCTACCTGGTGTGGTAATTGCAAAATCATGAAACCAAAATTCAAGAAATTGTCTGGCGAAAATGAGAGTGTTCCTTTTATCATCGCTGATGCAGAGAAATTTCCTGAATCACGCAAATTGGCGAACGTCAATAACCTGCCTACATTTGCTGCATTTAAAAACGGTAAATTGGTGAATCAAGTACAAACAAATAAGTTGGACGCATTAGTAGAATTATTCAATGAAGCTGCCGGTAATTAAACATCTTACAGAATTCATCGAACAGAATGATGTCGACTATGTATTGGAGACCATCGAGACATTGGAAGCTCTTACTGAAGCTCCATTGAAAGATGAAGAACTCGACGTGATCGGTGAATTAATTTCTAACCTATACGGAGCAGTAGAGGTTGATAAATTGATAAAAGAAGGCAATTCGAAAAAAGATGCCTTAAATATGTTCATGAAACGTGTTTTAGGAGCAATTGACAAATAATTTTGCTTGATCAAACACCCTGAAGTGAAACTTTCTTTTCATATTTTTAGTTCCCCAAAAGCTAAATTGTTGATAAAATTTAGCAATGTGGAAAACTAATTGAAGGAATCCGACAGAACTAAATATTTTCTACATATATTTACTATGTTAAAGGTTGCCACTTGGAGCGAAGCGACAAAATAACTATTCTCTAAAAATTCGTTTCAGGAAAAAATATTTTAATTGTTAAACGGAAATTTCAACTTGGTTGGAATTTCCGTTTTTTGTTTTTGTCCGTATTTAAAGTTAACTCCTTTATTTTCGCGGGGTTTCACCTACTTTATCGCGAATAATATACATTAAAATTACAATGTATAACGATGCGGTTTTGGATGAAATTTTTATCTTTAAGCATGCGAAAACCCTTTCTTTCCGTCATTATTCTATTGGCTAGTATGCTGTCAAAATCGACTGTACAAGCGCAAAATCCGCAGTGGAATGCCGCCGAGATTAAGCTTAACCTAGAAAAACTGAATGTTTTAGGCTCTGTACTGTACTTTGCAGCACATCCCGACGACGAAAACACCCGTCTGATCGCTTGGCTGGCCCAGGAGAAAAAATATAGAACAGGCTACTTATCCCTAACCCGTGGTGACGGAGGGCAAAATCTCATCGGTACCGAACAGGGCATCGAACTGGGACTGATCCGTACGCAAGAACTTCTTGCCGCACGAAAGATCGACAAAGGGGAACAATTTTTTTCCTCTGCGTATGATTTTGGGTTTTCCAAAACGCCCGAAGAAACGTTTGCCTTCTGGGACAAACAACGGGTGCTCGCCGAAGCAGTATGGTTGATCCGAAAATTCAGACCTGACGTCATCATAACAAGGTTTCCTCCCGATGCCAGAGGCGGACATGGTCACCACCAGGCCTCTGCGATGTTGGCACACGAAGCTTTCAAAGCCGCAGCCGATCCCAAACAGTTTCCAGAGCAGCTTCAATACGTAAAACCATGGCAGGCGAAACGTCTCCTTTGGAATACTTTTAATTTCGGCGGACAGGACAACACGAGCGAAGATCAGCTGAAGGTGGAAATCGGGAACTACAATGCGCTGATAGGTGCTTCCTACGGTGAAATTGCCGCGCATAGCCGTTCTTCCCACAAAAGCCAAGGCTTCGGATCTGCTGCTCAACGTGGTTCTTCTATCGAGTATTTTGAGTATGTCGATGGTACTCCCGCAAAAACCTCTCCACTGGAAGGAATAGATACTTCCTGGAAAAGGGTCCCAAATAGCGGAACAGTACAGTCACTTATCGCAAAAGCCAATCAGAACTACCAAATGGACAAGCCTGAATCGGCTCTACCCAATCTGATCCAGGTCTATAAAGCCCTGGATCAGATCAATGATACGTACTGGAAAAACGAGAAGAAAAAGGAGGTAGAGAAATTAATCTTAGCCTGTGCTGGAATTTGGTTTGAAAGTATCGCAAAAAATCCTGATTATGCGGTAGGTGATCAGATCAATGTCGACAATGCCATTATTGCAAGACGTCCAGATGTTACCGTACAATTGGCTAAGCTAAATGGCAAAGAGATCCATAAAAACCTTGTCAACAACCTTATTTTAAAAGATGCTACCACCATTAGTGCAACAAATTCAACACAGCCTTATTGGCTACATGAGCCTCACGCCAAAGGAAAATTTAATGTCAGTGATTTCAATCTCACCGGTTATCCCGAAAACCCCAATAATCCAAAAGTACGCTTTGAATTATTGATCAATGGTACTGCAATCGCATTTGACCAGAATATACAATATAAATATACTGACCCCGTTCGCGGCGAAATCTATAATCCAATAGTTGTCCTCCCACAGCTCACAGCAAAGAGTTCCAGCCCACTGGCTTTGACTCAAAATACCCAATCTGTCAAAATAAACTTGCTGTTCCAAAAAAATGGACAGGATCCGGCACAATCATTTAATGTAAAGACTATTGGAGCAAAAGGCTGGGAAATATCTCCCGCTTCATTTGAACTCCAGTTTGCCTCCGGCGTTAACAATCTCTCTAAAGAGATCACCATAAGCCCCTTAGATGCTACTGTTTCATCCATTGATACACTGCTTTTTCAAGTCAATCAAAAGGATAGACTAAAAGAGATAAAAACTATAGGTTATAACCATATTCCTGAGATTGTCTATTTCCCTGATGTTGCTATAAAAATGAGCAATATCAATCTAAACAATGAGGTTAAAAAAGTAGCCTATATCCATGGCGCTGGAGATCTGATTCCGGAATCGCTCAGTGCAATTGGCATCAAAGTGGATGTGCTCACAAGCGAACAGCTATTAAAAAGTGATCTCTCAGGCTATGATGCGGTCATCTTGGGCGTAAGGATCTTTAATGTCAATAAAGATATCGCACAGATTCAAAATAGACTATTGGATTATGTCAATAACGGCGGAACTGTCCTCGAGCAATACAACGTAAGCAATGGCTTGGTTTCGAAAAATTTTGGCCCGTATGCTTTTAGTCTTGGAAGGAGTCGGATTACCGATGAACTTGCCGATGTTCATTTTGACGAAAAAGATCCGGTTTTCAATTATCCCAATAAAATTACAAAAGCAGACTTTGACAATTGGGTACAGGAGAGGGGATTGTATTTCGCTGAAAATATCGACAAGAGATACCGTACACCAATCGCCATACAGGATCCTGGTGAGCCTTTGCATAAGGGATCATTATTGATTACGGACTACGGGAAAGGAAAATTTGTCTATACATCGCTATCTTTTTTTAGACAATTACCTGCGGGAATTCCCGGAGCTTACAGATTATTTGTAAATTTGTTATCAAAATCAAAATAAAATATCACAATGGAAAATCAGATTGACAACAACTGCACAACGATAGATGCTGGCAAAGCAAAAGGGATCATCCTTTTAGTCGCTGTAGTATTTGGTGCATTAATTGGCTTCGCTGCAAATGAGACATTTTTAAGCATCATTGGCGGTGCGGTTATTGGATTGATTATCGCTGCGTTTTTTAACAGTGTTATCTATCCTCAAAAGCCTTCAGACAGATAAAATACAGGATGAATAGCTGGAAACGCTACTATTGGATGGTCGTTATCTGGCTATTTATATTTATCCTTTTTCTGTACTTTTTTACGAAACATTATTCATGAGTACAGTAGATTGGGCTGTTCTATTGCTAACACTTTTATCGATTGTCGCTTACGGCATCTATAAAAGTAGAGGGATCAAAAATATTGATGGTTATCTTTTGGGCAATCGTTCTTTGCCCTGGTACCATGTCGGACTTTCGGTAATGGCTACTCAAGCGAGCGCCATTACTTTTTTGTCTGCTCCCGGATTAGCGTATTCTTCGGGAATGAGTTTTGTACAGTTTTATTTTGGTCTCCCATTGGCCATGATTGTACTCTGTATTACCTTTATCCCAATATTTCACAGACTTAAAGTTTTCACAGCCTACGAATTTCTTGAGAAACGTTTCGATGTCAAGACTCGGGGGCTCACAGCATTACTTTTTTTGATCCAACGGGGTATTTCCACTGGTATTACCATTTTTGCACCATCGCTCATCATCTCAACGATTCTCCATATTGATCTGACCTTAACAACACTGGTCATTGGAAGCTTTGTGGTTATCTACACCACATACGGTGGTACAAAAGCGGTATCCCATACGCAGTTGCTCCAAATGAGCATAATATTCGGCTCGCTGCTTATTGCGGGAATGCTTGTCATCCACCTTCTTCCGGCGGACATTGGTCTTTCGAAAGCTCTTCATATCGCCGGCAAATCGGGTAAAACCAATGCCCTGGACTTCACATTTGACCTGAATAATAATTATACCTTGTGGACTGGGCTGATCGGAGGATTTTTCCTGCAGCTTTCTTATTTTGGTACTGACCAGAGCCAAGTAGGACGTTATCTAACTGGATCTTCTATAAGGGAAAGCAGGATGGGCCTGATTATGAACGGGCTTCTAAAGATCCCGATGCAATTTGCCATTCTACTGATCGGAGTCTTGGTATTTACCTATTATCAATACCACCAACCACCGATATTCTTTAACCAGGTCGAAGTACAGAAGCTGAAAGAAAGTCAATATGCAGCTTCCTATCAAGAGCTTGAACAAAAACACATCCTGCTATTCCAACAACGCGAATCTCTCGTCAATGGCCTCAGTACGGCACTGGATCAGGATGATCAGGGGAACATAGAGGCCTCCCGCTCAGCGTTGCACAGACTGAATACACAGATGCAGCAAGTAAAAGACAGTACGCTGACACTTATCAAGAAAAATAACCCAGCAGCTGAGACAAACGACAATAACTATGTTTTCCTTTCGTTTGTAACCAAAGCCTTTCCGAAAGGTCTGATCGGTTTACTGATCGCTGTTATTTTTCTGGCATCTATGGGCTCTACGGCCAGTGCGATAAACTCACTGGCTTCAACGACAACCATAGATATCTACAAACGGTTTATAAACCGCAACGCAACCGAAAAACAGGATCTCCTCTGGTCACGCATATTTACCTTAGTCTGGGGCATCTTTACCGTCGTCATTGCGCTATATGCTAACAAGCTGGGCAATCTGTTAGAGGCTGTGAATATCTTGGGTTCTTTATTTTATGGAACAATCCTAGGCATATTTATCGTTGCTTTCTATATGAAAAAAATTCAGGGAAAGGCTGTTTTCATCGCAGCGATCCTCTCTGAAATCTTTGTCGTCGGCATCTGGTACCTAGACAAAATTCCTTTTCTCTGGCTGAATCTCATTGGCTGTCTGGCCGTCATGATAATTGCATATTTTATACAGCTTTCGCTCAGAAATAATTCTGCTATAACAAAGACAAGCAATACACAATAGAAACAATCCGGAAAAATAAAGTGGCTTACTCGCAAATAAGATGCCTGATTACGAGGTTGTATTTAATTTGGAGAGGTCTTCTCTTTATCCCCGTAACTATAAAAACGAAAAGGCCAAATTCGTAGAGAATTTGACCTTTTCGTTTTTATAGACTGAGAGATGCCAATATCCTATTTAGCATCATTAGTATTTCTTATAAATATTGTAAAGTACGCTCTTATCATATATGGTCAGCTCGGGTGTTGTATCCCGTACAATAAATTTACGCTTAAATGCAACAATAGCTGCCTTTAGGTTAGATGTATCATACCCAATGATTTTAAGCGCATCAATAGCATTAAAACTATCAGGTGGGGCAATCAGTTGACCCTCATCATACCAGATACCAAATCCTCTGCTCGCAAGCTTCTTCCATGGGAAGAAAACGCTAGGATCATTCTTTCGTGCTGGAGCGATGTCTGCATGACCAATAAAATTATTGTCAGGTATCAGGTATCGTGATTTTAATGTATCTAAAACGGTCATCAACGAATTGATCTGAGCATCTGGGAAGGGTTCTCTACCATTATTGTCCAATTCAATCCCAATAGAACAAGAGTTCATGTCCACAATGGCCCCCCACTTAGCCACACCGGCATGCCACGATCTTACATAATCATTCAACATCTGAATAATCTCACCATTTCGACCAATCACATAATGTGAACTAACCTTGGTGCGTGGGATCTGGAACGTTTTTATCGTCTGACCAACACTATCTTGTGCTGTATGGTGGATAATGACAAAATTTGGTTTGCGAACATCATAGTGAATGGCTTCTGCTTGGCGCCAATAGGGGTGAGTCCCTGTCTTTTGTAAGAAGATGACCTTTCTCTCCTGGGGTGTCAATAGATTGGTGTCGGGTTTGGCCACAACTTTTTCCTCCAGTACAACCGCAGGCGCAAAAGACGCTACTAATGGTTTGGCCACAGCAGCTTGTCCCTTGGACTTACAGCCCGCCAAAGACATAAAAACAGCAAGTATGATCCCAATTGACACTGGTCTAAACATTATTTTGGTAAACTATAAACTATTCCCATAGCCAATGACTGGCTCAATTGAACTCTTGAAATAACATCCGGATCATAGATCATAATCCCGTTTAGATTGACATTGATTACCCGAGTTACTTTCGCTGTTATTGTGACATCAAGTCGATGCGTTGGATCTGAAATTTTCTCGTAATCAGCAAATAGATTATAACGTGCTTTCACATTCAGTTTATCCGTAAAGTTCTTATCCAAGTTACCTGTTAGCTGGAATGCCAATGCATTCGAGAAAGAGCGATCTTCTTTGACACCAAACCGCTCTCCTGTACCCTTGCGTTTATTATTATCGCTCTCAGGCTGGCTCATATTTGGCAATAGATAATATCCATATTTATCGTAAAAGCCATCTATCGAACGAGGTTTTACACGCTCATCCAAAATAAAGGTCTGCCGTGCAGTACCCGTACCAAAACGTAAAGAAAACTCATTGCTCGGCTTATACTCAAGACCGAAAGACTCGGTCAAATAAGCTGGCGCCATAAACGCATTTTCAATATAGTCTATTGTATCCTTACCATTTTTGGTTGTGTACTTGTATCCCGCATCAAATTGTGACTCGAAAGTAACCGATGTAAACAAGGCCCAATTTGCAGACAATTTATAAGATAACTTGTTATCCCAAAATATACGGTCATTGTTCTTTTTCGCAATATTGTTATTATTCTTGATCTTACCGTAACGGAGATCAACTTCTGTCACAAAATTAAAGTTGTCACGGGTATAATCTGATTTGTGGTTGGCGTTGAGGCCAACAGCAATAGATCCAACACCGCCACCTTTCCAGTTATCATTAAAGGATGCCTGGTTTAGATTGATCCCAAACTTTGTCCAATGCTTCCAGTAATCGACCTCAAGATTGAGCTTGGGTACCACGGGACGAATGGTTTTGATATTTAAAGGTTGCTCTTTTTGTACAGAAATTACGGTATCTGGTTTTGCTCTAAGATCTTTCAGATCCTGTGCCTTTATACTTGTAAAAGAAAGGCAAAGCAAAGCCATGCCGACAAAATTGAATAACTTCATTCTGAAAACGTCTATTTTTTGTTTACGGTACTAATTTATAATTAATTGTTGGAAAAGGCTCAATAAAATATTGAGAAGGGTTCATTCGATAACGGGAATAGCAATCTTTGATGTAATTTGTTACTTCGTAATCGCTTGCTGCCAAAATGAAAAAATAGGATGGTCTAAATATTCTCCTAAATCGTTCCGACTCCTCAAAATTGAGCCCCGTGACCTTACCAATAAGTTCTTTCGTAAATTTATAATCAATTACATTTTCCTTATAATCGTTTTCTATGGTTTTAGTGAGTCTACGCGCCCTTTTTGCCTCTTTACTAAATAGGCTATAAATAGAGTTGATGCTCAGCCCTGCCCCAGTAGGCCCCACCGAAAATACATCACCATATCCGGCCAGCCGGTAGGCCTTCTCATAATCTTCTTTTGCTTTTTTAAGAATTTCTTCCGGGTTCTTTCGTGCCGATACCTGCACCTCATCAATATAGATAGACTCCCGAATTAAATGAAACAACAATAATCCCTTATTGTCAACAGCAAGGGTATCTGAAAAATATTCCTTGCTCATTGCAACAATCTGATCACCTATCCGGGCAGAAAAGTCAAATTCACCTTTAATATTATTATAGAATACCTCTCCCGTCCTTAGATTGGCAAGTTTCACATTTCCGATACGTTGTTTGGTTTTTTTGTCAAATACGATCCCTTCAACTTTCTTTTCCTGACAAAAAAGTAGAGGGGCACTGCCTAGTATGGCTACAAACAGAAAAATATAGCGTATTAGTTTCACTTTCGTAAAACTACTATATCGCCATACAAAACTGAAATATTTAACATCTTTTAAAGCGTAACTATTTAGATATAACCAATAGTTGTCCTAGGGACAATGCTTCATCTGTAAGGCCATTTAATGATTTGATCTGCTCGACAGAGACATTATAGAGCTTGCTAAGCGAATAGAGGGTTTCCTGCGCTTTCACCTCGTGAATACGCATCGCTACAGGGCTTTTGATCTCCTCGGTCTTCACGGCAGCAGGAGGGGTCTCCTGAACATGCTGAACGATTTCTTCTTTTACAACCTCTTCACGCACGACTTTCTCCTTAGGAGTCTCTCTTCGGTCATATTGATCAAGATGATATCGTTCTATCATTTCTATCAATAGATCTGGATAGCGGGGATTGGTTGCATATCCTGCAGCCTTCAGCCCCTTAGCCCAACCCTTGTAATCATCCTTATCCAACTTAAACAAAGCCGAATAACGGGGGCGTAGCAGAAACTCGGAGTGATCCCTAAACGATTGTTGAGGATTGTCATATACACGAAAACAATCATTAATATTATCGTCGGGACGAGTCACGGATTTACCTTTCCATACGCCGCCGCACTTAATACCGAAATGATTATTTGCTTCACGTGCTAGGTAGCTATTGCCATTGCCAGACTCCAACAGAGCCTGAGCGAGCTTAATGCTGGCCGGAATACCATATTTGTTCATTTCTGCAATTGCTATATCTTTATATTGAGCAATGTAGTCATTTCCAGCCATGGTGGGTCGGCCTACGGAAGAAGATGAAGAAGTTTTTGAATTGGATCCGGATTTAGAGGACGATAAGGTGCCTCTCCGGCTTGAACATGATGTAATCAACATCATGAATACAATCATGCCATAAAAAAACTTCTTCATGCAATAATATCGTGCTTATTTCTTTGTTGACGAGAATTTATTTTGCTTGGAATCGTTATCAAACATATCAAGATGATATAGTTTGATCGTTTTAAGTACTTTCGCAGTCCAGTCTCTACTCGTAGAGTATCCCGAACGAGCTATCGCCTTTACCCAAGCTTCATATTTTTCTCCTGGATGTTTTTCAAAAAGGCTTTGAGTAGTCTTCTTTCTTTTTACTATTCCTACAAAGTCATCATATGAGTCTAATACAGACCTATAACCTTTGTAAGCTGACCGAATAACGGTACTTCTGTTCTTTCCTTTGACACCAAAATGGTTATTCAAATTCTTTGCTATCCTGCTGCCACCATTTCCGCTTTCATGCATAGCGATGGCTAAGATAACCGATGCTGGAACTCCGTGTTCCTCCATCATTTCTTTTGCTATTGGACTGTACTTATCGACATATGCCGCACTTTGAGCTGAAACTTTTGCTGTACCAAAAGTTGCTAAAGCCAGTACCAGTACAAAGCTTTTTAATTGTTTTAAATTCATGAAGAATGTTTTAGTTCTCAAATTACTTCTTGCGCAATGCAAAAAGTCCGTCTCGAATCGGTAATATTACCTTTTCTACGCGCTTGTCCTGAGCTAAACGTGCATTCAAATCAATGATCTGCTTTGTTTGGTTGTCTGGTTTTGAATCTAACACCTTACCTTTCCATAAGACATTGTCAATCAAAATAAGTCCCCCAGACGGAACTTGATTTATTATCGTTTCGAAATAATATAAATTTCTCTTTTTATCAGCGTCAATAAATACCAGATCAAATGTCTCATTCAACGTGGGTATAATCTCCGCTGCATCGCCAATATGGTATCTGATTTTATCTGCGAATTCAGACGTATCAAAATAACCTTGGACTCTTTCCTGTTGCTCTTCATTGATATCAATGGTATGTAAAATACCATCTTGCTGAAGCCCCTCTGCGAGACATAATGTTGCATATCCCGTAAAAGTTCCGATCTCCAAAATACGTTTTGGAGCAACCAATTTACTCAATAAAGAAAGAACTCTTCCCTGGTAATGACCAGATAACATATGGGGCATTGTTTCCTTCAAATATGTCTCCCGATTTACCCTTTTCAGTAACGAATTTTCATCGTCTGTAGTATGTTCCAAATAGGACTCCAAATCGTCGGCAACAATTTCCATAACCACAAAGGTACCAAAAAACATTTTTATGATAAAAATATTTTTTTATAAACAACTGAAAAACAGAACGATATAATTATCGGTTTGTAAAGGAATTTTTTAGTGACTTGCCCTAGAAGCCCAAAAACGCAATATCCTCTTTTTTTGATTTTTGTATTTATTTCCAAATTTCATCAAAAAATAAGCCCTCGAGAAGACGTGCTTCTCGAGGGCTTATTTTTATTATTTAACGATAAAAATATTAAGCAAGATCCGCTGTGATCAAACGTAAAAATTCCGATCGTGTCACGTCATTCTGAAATGCTCCAGTAAATGCGGAGGTTGTTGTAACGGAATTCTGTTTTTGAACACCACGCATGGCCATACACATGTGCTTGCACTCCATTACAACCGCGACTCCACGCGCCCCTAGTGTTTCCTGGATACAGTCTCTGATTTCGTTGGTCAGACGCTCTTGTACTTGCAGACGGCGAGCAAAGATATCTACGACACGAGGAATTTTACTCAAACCTACAATATGTCCGTTTGGAATATAAGCGATATGTGCCTTTCCAAAGAATGGTAACATGTGATGCTCACACAAAGAGTACACTTCGATATCCTTTACAACCACCATCTGGCTATAATCTTCCTCAAACATGGCTCCTCTCAGTACTTCAGCAGCGTCGATATCATATCCATGTGTCAAGAACTGCAGGGCTTTAGCGACACGCTCAGGAGTCTTTACCAGACCTTCACGCTTAGGATCCTCTCCCAAGCATTCCAATATATCTGTATAATGAGAAGCGATGCGATCTACTTTTTCAGTATTGTATTTGTCGATCTTAATATATCCATCCAACTCTTCGTTGTCAAATGAGTGTTGACTCATAGTTTCTACTATTTAAATGTATTAAAGATTAATCGCCAAAATATTCGACGTAGTTATTTTCGGTTTCGTGCAAACGCACACTATGCAGTTCCACTCCTTGCTCTTCAAAAAGTGGTTTCAGGATCTTGAATATCTCAATAGCAATATTTTCTGTAGAAGCCATGACACCCTTCATAAAATCAACATCCAAGTTGAAATTACGATGATCCACTTTATCAATGATGCTACGATTGATAATTTCCTTCATGATCTTTAAATCAATCAAAAAACCAGTTTCGGGATTTACTTCCCCCTTCACTGTGACAAAAAGGTCATAATTGTGCCCATGCCAATTTGGATTAGAACAGAGTCCAAACACTTGTTCGTTTTGTTCATTGCTCCAATCTTCACGATACAGCTTATGTGCTGCACAAAAACGTTCACGACGAGTTATAAATATCATAATAATACAAAGATACGGCTTTAGGCCCAATTTTAACATTTCTATTTTAGGAATGCCGTCAGAATATGGTAATATAATTAACAAGTAAAGATCAGCTGTCGATTTTTATTTTAATGTACTAAAGACCTCCGCGATAATTCGTAATTTTCGCATACTATTAAAAGAAGTCTATCATGAAGATATTAATCGTAGCCGCTACGCAATTCGAAATTCAACCTTTTTTGGAGGTTGCCGCCAACTACCCCAATTGTGACACGGTGATCACAGGCGTAGGGATGGTGGCAACAGCATTTGAATTGGGGAGGATATTACATGAAAACAAATACGATCTCCTTATAAATATAGGTATTGCAGGATGCTTTGACCGCAACCTGAAAATAGGAGAGGTCGTGCAGGTCACCTCAGAATCTTTAATAGAATTGGGTGCAGAAGATGACCTACAGTTTATCCCGATCGAACAGTTGGGTTTCGGAAAATCCAAATTCGGGTCTTCTTTGCTTCAAGGCAAAAATATAGCGATTCCTTTTTTAGCCCAAAGACATGGCATTACAGTAAATAAGGTACATGGGAATGCCGAAAGTATTGCAAAAGTTCTACAGATCAACCCCAGCAGTTGTATAGAGAGCATGGAAGGTGCGGCCGCTTTTTTTGCCGCGGATAAAATGGAACTTCCGGTGATTGAGCTTCGTGGAATCTCCAACTACGTAGAAAAAAGAAACCGTGCCACGTGGAACATTCCTCTGGCAATAATGAATAGTAATAAGGCACTTATACAAACATTGGATTTCTTGCAGTACTTATTTTCCAAAATTTAATACAAAAGTCATTTACTTATTAAAAAATGACATAAAACTATACAATTAGGCTAGTCAAATCTTCAAAATATCAATTTTAAATAGTAGATTTGTAATCTAAAAATTGACACTATTTTACAACTGATGAGAGAAATACAATTCAGAGAAGCACTTCGTGAAGCAATGAACGAAGAAATGCGTAAAGACGACAAAATATTTTTATTAGGTGAAGAAGTTGCAGAGTATAACGGTGCTTATAAAGTAAGCCAAGGTATGCTTGATGAATTCGGTGCAAAACGTATCATTGATACACCTATTGCTGAACTTGGTTTTGCTGGTATTGCTGTTGGTGCAGCTATGAACGGTCTAAAACCAATCGTTGAATTCATGACGTTCAACTTTTCACTTGTTGCAATTGACCAAGTTATCAATGCCGCTGCAAAAATCCACTCGATGAGTGGTGGACAATTTTCTATTCCTATGGTCTTCCGTGGCCCGACAGGAAATGCAGGTCAGCTAGCAGCACAACACTCTCAAAACTTTGAAAACTGGTTTGCAAATACACCAGGTTTGAAAGTGGTTGTTCCTTCAAACCCTTACGAAGCTAAAGGTTTATTGAAATCTTCAATCATTGATCCAGATCCAGTTATTTTCATGGAGTCTGAGGTTATGTACGGAGATAAAGGTGAAGTTCCTGAAGAAGAGTACTACCTAGAAATCGGAAAAGCAAATATCATTCAAGAAGGTACTGATGTTACTGTTGTTTCTTTCGGTAAAATGCTTCCTCGTGTTGTAATTCCTGCAGTTGAAGAATTGAAAAAAGAAGGCATCAGTGTAGAATTGATCGATTTGCGTTCTGTACGTCCTATTGACTACCCAACACTTATTGAATCTGTAAAGAAAACAAACCGTCTGGTTATCGTGGAAGAAGCATGGCCTTTGGCGTCAATCTCTACAGATTTAGCATTTAATGTACAACGCAATGCATTTGACTATTTGGACGCTCCTGTAATCCGTGTGAATTGTGCTGACGTACCTCTTCCTTATGCGCCAACATTGATTGAAGCTGCTTTACCTAATGTAGAAAAAGTAGTTAAAGCTGTAAAAGAAGTATCTTACATCAAAAAATAATTGGATTCTTTTTTGAATCAAATAAAAATCCCTTTTACTAATTGTAAAAGGGATTTTTTTATATATTTATCTGTCCTGTTATTATTAACAAAAATTCCAATAGATGAAAACACTAAAAACAATAGCTATGACGGCTGTAATCGCATTTGTAGCCCTATCTGTATCAGCCCAAAAGAAATATACCCTACGGGTGAATCCCGAAGAGGGAAAGAAAATAGCGCAAAATGTGATCATGGCGATGGATATCGAAACTGGCGAACAGAAGATTGTGACAGACTTAACAATGGGCTTTGATATTACAAATACAGCCAAGAAAGACAATTCCTTTCTATTTGAGCTTAAATACACTGGTATCAATATGAAAATGAGCGGAGAAGCTATGGAAATGACCTATGACTCCAAAAATCCGGAAGCAAATGAATTTTCAAAACAGATGCATGCTACAGTAGGCAAGCTAGTAGATAGTAAGATCAGCTTTTCAATAGATCCATTGGGAAAATCTTCTGATATAAAATTGCCGGAAGGCGTCAACCTTCCTTTTGATCGCAGTATGTTTGAAAATATTAGCACCGTATTGCCTGAGCATGCCATTGGTATTGGAGAATCATGGAGTTCAAAATCTGAATCGGAGGAATCGGGTCTACTGGTCGAAAACAAAATGACTCTCGTCGAAGTAAATGAACAGGGTTATAAGGTAAATGTGGAAGGAAAAATGTTTGGATCCGACGCAAAACAGGTCGGTAGTATCCAAGGATTCTATGTATTGGATAAAAAGACTTGTCTGACTAAAATAACTGAGATGACAAGTGATGTCGATATGCCCGAAGCAAAGATCAAAACAGTCATAAAATGCCAATAGATGGCAACAAAAAAAGGGGCTTAATTTTAAAATTAAGCCCCTTTTTTTGTTATCACAACGATATTAAGCGTTGACTTCCTCTTTGTATTGATCTGCAGATAATAATGCGTCTACGTCTGCTACATTATTCAATTTAATACGAACAATCCAGCCCTCACCATATGGATCAGAATTCACCAATTCAGGAGAAGCATCAATTGCATCATTAACTGATAAAATTGTAGCTGCTACAGGCAAAAACAAATCAGAAACTGTTTTTACAGCTTCGATTGTACCGAAAACTTCATTTGCGGCAACTTCTTCACCTACAGTGTTAATGTCAACAAAAACGATGTCACCCAATTCACGTTGAGCGAAATCGGTAATCCCTACAACTGCTTCATCACCTTCAACACGAATCCATTCGTGATCTTTGGTGTATTTCAATTCTGCTGGAAAATTCATTGTATCTAATTTTTTGATTTTTAATGCCGTGAAGTTACAAAATATCTTCAATTGTCAAAAATGATATTCATTATAAGATTTTTGTGTTTATTTTTAGATTATGAATCCTCAAATCGAAAAACTTTATCAGATCGCGCTAAAAAAAGAGCGTTTTATTATTGGTTTAATGTCCGGAACATCTTTAGACGGTCTTGATATCGCATTGTGCCGTATTGAAAACGCCGGAAAGACGACCAAAATCAGTTTAGAAAAGTTTATCACAATGGATTACGAAGATATATTCAGAACCAAAGTCCGTGAAATATTCGCAAAAAGAACCATCGACCAGCAGTTATTTTCAGGCCTCAACGCATATGTAGGGATCACCCATGCGAACCTGATCAACCAGGCTCTTGAAAGCTGGAATATTTCAGCTACCGAGATAGACTGCATCGCTAGTCATGGACAGACGGTATATCATGCTCCGCAATCGTTGACGAAGGACATTGGTTGGCCAAATAGCACACTGCAAATCGGTGATGGGGATCATATTGCCATACATACCGGCATAATTACACTTTCAGATTTTAGACAAAAACACATTGCTGCAGGAGGAGAGGGGGCACCGTTAGCAGCCTATGGAGACTACCTTCTTTTTTCCCATCCTACTGAAAACCGATTTTTACTGAATATAGGTGGTATTTCAAATTTCACCTTTATTCCGAGTCATCAAAGTAATCTGGAAGCCTATGCGACAGATCTAGGGCCAGGAAATACAATGATGAACCAGTATATGAAAGCTCATTTTGACCAAGAGATGGACAGAGATGCCATGATTGCAAAAAAGGGGACAGTTAATGAGCCATTATTGGAGCAGCTCTTGGCGGAAGAATTCCTAACTTTGGAGTTCCCGAAAACAACAGGACCGGAATTATTCAATCTTGATTACCTGAAAGAGGCTCAAAAACGTTCTGAGACGTTAGATCTCTCAGCAGAAGATATCATGGCAACACTCAATCGCTTTTCGGCCCAAGCGATGATCAACGGCATACGTCGGCAAGCCCTTGGATTAGCGAATTTCTCGGTATATATCAGTGGCGGGGGATTGCATAATCCGCTACTTTTTGAGTACATCAAAGCAAATCTGCCGGACATCAAAGTAGAGAGCTTCGCCACATTAGGGGTTGATCCCGATGCGAAGGAAGCTGTATTATTCGCCTTGCTAGCCAATGAGACCCTCACTGGAAACAAATCCAATGTCGAACATATAAAAGATTCTCCGGCGGTCTGTATGGGCAAAATTAGTCTGCCAGAGTAGACTATTCGCTGTCGATCGCCTCTTGTAAAAACTCCTTGAAGGATAACATCTTTTTATAAGAGGCGATAATATTATCCAATGCGTTTTTGTTTGACAGATCTTTGATCGTCAAAGGTTGATCCAGAACAAAGCTTTTTAACTTGATAAAATCAATATGGGGATTATCTTCGCCATAACCGGCAGGAGCACGTTTTAACAGATCCTCTTTGAAAAGATTTATTTTCCCCTCATCTAACAATCCATTCAGAGTCTTAGCCAATTGTTCGCCACTGTAGTCTATCTCCTGTCTTATCGCTTCCAGGTGTGGCTTCTCTGGTCTCCAATAGCCACAGGCAATAAATGAATTTTCAGCACCAATATGAATATAATATTCAGGTCCACGTAATTTTCTCCCATCAACAGATATTCCGGCTCCAAACCAGGTCTTATAGGGTGTCTTGTCATTTGAAAAACGCGTATCTCTATAGATACGGAATAGACATTTATTGGCTTGTATGGAGGTATTTATTTTAGGATCAAATTCACTCAGGGCAGCTATTAAATCCGTTAGAAAACTCCGGACATCGGCCAATGCGGACTCATATTTCTCCCTGTTATCTGCAAACCATTCTCTTGTATTATTTTCCTTTAATTCGGTCAAAAAATCAAAGGTAGATTTCTGAATGTGACTCATAATTCTTTTAACTGATTAAAATTAAGAAAACATAAACTATCGGTGCTGCCAATAATAAGCCGTCAAAACGGTCCAGGAAACCTCCGTGTCCCGGTAAGATACTGCCTGAATCCTTGACGTGCAAGCTTCGCTTTAACATCGATTCGACCAGATCGCCCAATGTTCCAACAATACTGATGATCATAGCAACGATAATCCATTGCCACAATGGCAAACTTCCAAAATATTTTTCAAGATTTACAGCTACCACAATAGCTAAAATGAAACCACCGAAAAATCCCTCCCAAGTCTTTTTCGGAGAGATCCGCTCAAACAATTTATGTTTACCAAGGCTCCGACCTGCAAGATATGCTCCCGTATCGTTGGTCCAGAGCAATATTAAAAAACCGAGGGGAATATAATGATTATATACACCATTGATAAATCCCAGTTTCGCAAAAAGAAAGAAGGGGAATGTGACATAACAGATACCTAAGAAAGTATAGGCAATATCATTAAAGGGAAAACTTCGCTTTTGAAAAAGTGAAATAATATAGGTCAAACCGACCAGCGGTGTAATAAGCCATAGAAATTTAGGTTCCAAAAGGTTCATAGCTACCATAGACCCCACAGTAAATCCTGTCACCGCCAAAATGATCCCTAAGGTCCTATTAGGCGCACGTTCTTCGGATGATACAATACCGTAAAACTCATACAGACACCATGCACTCAAGAGTGTAAAAAAGATACTGTATAAGTATGGCCCGAATAAGGTGGATGCCACCATGACAGCTACAAAAATAGCACCGGTTATCGCTCTTATCTTCATTTTAGTTTTCTCCCTCTACTTCTTCGATCAATCTTTCAGCAGTTTCAACCGAATTTTCACTAACATATAGTTCTATTTTTCCAAACAGATAAGAAGAATCCTGTTTATTTAATACAACAGCGGCAATACCATTCTCTTCCAGCATTTGTTTCACTATTTCAGCCTGAATAGCATTTGTATATGTTTTAATTTTCTTCCAATCGTTCTCCATGGTTTCCTTTTTGTGTTGACAGATAAAATAAGAATACAAAAATAGCAGTAAAAATGAAGCCTACAACATATATCCACCAAGATTGCACTTCAAATGCATTGATCTCAGCATAGCTTTTACCATTCCTTGTATAATAAAATGCCATGATCGTAGCCCCTGCATTGTTGACAAAATGGCCAAAAATAGGTAACCAAATATTTCTGCTCCATAAATAGAGATAACCAAAAAATGCGCCCAACAACATCCGTGGTATAAATCCAAAAAACTGCAGGTGTATGGCACTAAAAACAATAGCCACAATCCAAATGACAACGTGAGGGCTGGAAATCCATCTTCCCACAATATTTTGAAGGACACCCCTAAATAATAATTCTTCACCTACGGCTGGTATAAATGCCAGAACCACTAGGTTAAATAGAAATCCGATAAAACTTGTTTCCACGATAATCCCCTTGATCAGATCTCCTGATTCTCGCTCGCTACGTTCCATCCATACCTGCACGGATCTCATATTATCAGGCAATTGTAATGACTCGTTCCAATGCCCTATTAAGCTCATCAATGGCATAAAAGCAAGCATTGCGAAAAAGATATATGCAAGTTGCTTTGCCTGTGGCATATATTCCTGTTTAAAATAAGTGATTCCATATCCCTCTCGGGTATTCATCAGGTAGGCTGGTACAACAAAGGATCCCAAGCTACTCAACAGCAATAGAAAACGCATTTCATTCGCTGATCCTTGCATTAGGGTAGCCATTGAAAATGCCTGTCCTGTAAACTTGTAGTAGAAAAAGATAATAAGGATACCGATGACCTGTGAGAGAAAGGTAAATCCGATGACCAACAGGACCAAACGCAATAACGATTGAAAAGGGGAAGTAGTTTGCTCGGGGTACATAAATTTAAAATATGCTTTAAAGATAACAATAAAAGCATGTTACTTTATAAAATCACTGCATTTCAATAGCCATTACTTCATTAAAGTAGTGGAAAAAGACCATTTACTAAAAGCCTGATCCCAGATACCTTAAAATAATTATCAAAGCAAGATAATCTGCTCCACAAACATGCAAAAAGGGCTTTGGAAATAGTTTCCAAAGCCCTTTTTATCGCTATTCCTTTATTAGTTCACCCGTATTGGATCAGCTGGTTTTTGTAGATTTTTGTAAGGATAGGTTTTCATTTCTTCCAATAGAATCTTCACGGTTCTTTCCAATTGTGGATCACGCCCTTCTAACAAATCTTTCGGTAATTGCTCAACAAAGATATCTGGAGCAACACCCTCATTTTCAATAATCCAGTTGCCTTTCAGGTCATATACACCAAAGTTTGGAGAGGTAATACGTCCACCATCCAACAACGGCGGGTATCCACTGATACCAACCAAGATTCCCATTGTTGTACGGCCAACCAGTTTACCTAGACCTTTGAAACGGAACATGTACGGCATCATATCACCTCCAGAACCGGCATTTTCATTTATGATCATCGCCTTTGGTCCATAAATACCATTACCTGGAGTCGTAAATCCTTTACCATCACGAATACCCCAGCCGGATATTAATTCACGGGATAGTAAGTCAATAACATAATCGGCTACCCAGCCTCCTCCATTGTTTCTTTCGTCCATCAGAAGGGCCTTTTTATCCATCTGGGAGAAATAATAACGGTTAAAGTAGGTATACCCCTCAGGACCTGTATTTGGCATGTATACGTAAGCGATTTGTCCATTGCTTAACTGATCTACTTTCTTACGGTTGCGCTCCACCCACTCCATGCTACGCAAGCTCATTTCGTCTGTAAAAGAAATCGGTTTTACAATGACTTCGCGAGCGCCAACCAGAGATGGCTTGGAATTAATTTTTAAGGCCACCTGCTTGCCTACGGTATTATCAAATAGACTATAGATATCCTTATCTTCCGTTAATTCAATACCGTTTACAGCGACAATATAATCGCCTTCTTTGATATTCAATCCCGGTTCTGCCAACGGTGCCTTAAAAGAAGGATTCCACTCCAAACGTGTAAATAACTTCGCTATCTGGTAATATCCATTTTTGATCGTATAGTCAGCCCCTAATACACCTACTGACACAGATGGGGTAGAAGGTTGATCACCCGGATAAATATAATTGTGTCCAACAACCATTTCGCCCATCATTTCGTTCAATAAATAGCCTAAATCAGAACGATGATTAACAAATGGTAGAAACTTCTCATATTTGGTTTTCATGGCTTTCCAATCAGCACCATGCATATTCTCTACATAGAAATAGTCTTTTTGCATTGCCCAAACTTCATTGAAGACTTGTTTCCATTCGGCAACAGGATCTACCAATTGTTGGATACCATCCAATTTTATTGCACCTGCAGTTGGAGACGCAACTTTCTGTCCGGCGTTCACAATATTATAACCATTCCCCGCCTGATACAACATTTTCTTGCCATCAGCACTGATCACAAAACTACGGGCATTCTCAACCAATGTCTTATTTTCCAGATCTTTAAAATCGTAGGCCCCAATGGTACCTCCGCGCTGATAGGTCAACTGGTTTGGAACCAAGCCATTCAGATTCCAATAGGTACCTACCGGCAACGGTAAAGCAACAATGCGGTTCTCGATACGGTCAAAATCTACCTGAATGGATTTCTCTTCAGGCTTATTAGCCGGAGCTTCTTCCTTTTTATCTTTTTTCGGTGCTTTTTTATCGTTTTCTTTTACGCGAGCTGTTTTGTTGTCTTCTTTTTCAGCTGGTTTGTCCGCTTTATCTTCACGAATCTGCTCTTCATCACTTTCATTCTTAAAGAACGAAGGGGTTTTACTTGACAAAATAAAGGCATATACAGCATAATCAACATTACGTTGCGTAGCGGACATATGTAGACCAGAATTGGTCAATCCTGTATTGGTACTCGCCGTGAAGAAAAGATATTTGCCATCCTGTGAAAAGGCAGTACTACTAACAGAACTCATACCATCTGTAATTTGCTGCGTTTTCTTTGTATCCAGATTGTACATAAATACAGCCGGTACGCCGTTTTCCAAAGTACGTGTAAACGAAATCCATTTTGAATCTGGAGACCAGCTCGGTTGAAAATGATTGGATACTCTACCGGTTTGTCCACTCAGCTTATCGTCTGCGACCTTTACAATAGCCTTAGATGCGATATCAATATAGTACAGATTGAGGTGAGCGTCATTATAGAATAATTTCTTCGAATCTGGAGACCAGGTAGGCTCAAAATAAAAATTAGTTTCGCCCAGATTGAAATATAAAGGTTGATCCTTTCCAAATTGATCCACTAAAACCAACTGATAGGAACCATTTTTATCTGAGATGTAAGAAACCCATTTTCCATTGGGAGACCAATCTGGAAAACGTTCATGAGAACCTGGTGAATTCGATAAATTACGTGCCTCACCTTTCTCTTTAGGCACGGTAAAGATCTCACCCCGTGACTCAAATAGCGCACGTTGGCCTGTAGGAGAGAGGGCCGCGTAGCGAATGTCCTCTTTGATATTTTTGTAGAAAGGACGCTTAAACATGGCGTCTGTATTTACACTAATATGTAGGGCGGTTACTTTATTATTGTTTAAGCTTAATGTATTCAATACGCCAGCATATTCAAAAATCAGTTCATTGCCATTTCCATTGAGCGAGCGTACATCGTAGTCTTTGAAATCAGTTAGTTTTTCAACTTTCTTTGATTTGGTATCGTAACTGAAGATGTTTACTATTTTATCACGATCCGATAGAAAATAGACCTTACTGCCTAACCAAAGGGGTTTAACATCGTTGCTTTTTACCTGTGGAATTGCTTCAATTTCCTTAGTTTTTGTATCAAAAATCCAAATAGTCGGTGTACCACCACCTCGGTAACGCTTGAAAGCTACACGATCGCGCTCTGTAGGATCAGTATTTTTGATATAAGCCCAATAACGTCCATCCGCAGAGGGACTGCCTTGGTTAGCTTCTGGCATCAATAAAGCTTTGTCCATACCCAATCTTTGGATATTGGAACTATATAATCGTGGACTCAGCGCATAGGTAAAATCACGTGATGTAGTATAAAATACTTCGTCATTATTCAACCAACCACGCAATACATCTGAAGATGGATGATACGTAATACGCTTGGGTTCACCTCCTTCAATAGGAAGGACATATACATCTGTATTACCATCATAATTGCCTGTAAATGCTACTTTTTTTCCATCAGGAGAGAACATTGGGTTTTGTTCTACACCAGGGTTTGTCGTTAGACGTTTTGGATTTGCACCGTTCTTGTCTGCGATCCAAATATCGCCGCCGTACACGAAAGCAATATTATTGGCGCTGATACTTGGATTTCGGAGCAATAAAGTTTCCTGTGCTTTGGCCTGTAGAAATGATGTTCCTACTAAAAACGCAGCAATAAACTTAAAATGAGTTTTATTCATAAATGTTTAGTGGTTAAAATTTATTATGCAAAGCTACTATTTTGTCTAGTACATTGCTTCGTATATCAACAAAGTTGCATAAAAAATATCACAAAAAAAAAGCCCTGCTGTTGAGCAGGGCTTATATACTGTTATTGAAGATTAAAAACCGTATTCTTGTTCGATTTCCAATACAATACCTTCGTCAACCAAAACACGACCGCAATGTTCGCAGATAATGATTTTTTTACGTTGACGAATCTCAGATTGCATCTGAGCAGGGATTTTATTGTGACATCCTGAGCAGCTATCACGATCGATAGAAACGACCGCCAGACCATTTTTGAATGAATTACGTAAACGATAGTAAACTTTTACCAAACGCTCTTCAATATTAGCTTCCGCTTCAGCAGCTTTTGCTAATAAAGCATCTTCTTCCTTTTGGGTTTCGGAAGTAATTGTCTCCAATTCTTTCTTTTTACCCTCAAGTTCGCCTTTGCTGTATTCCAGGTTACCTACAGTAGTATCGTAGTTTTCTGTTTTGTTACGAATCTCGAACTCTGCTTCTTTGATTCTCTTTTCACAAACCTGAATCTCAAGACCTTGAATTTCAATTTCTTTCGAAATAGCGTCGTACTCACGATTGTTCTTTACCTCATTTAACTGCGACTCGTATTTTTTGATAGCAGCTTGGGCATCCTTAATCATGTTTTTACGCTTAACGATCGAATCTTCTAAATCGTCTAAGTCTGTTCTGATCTTCTCAATACGAGTTTCTAAACCCGCAATCTCATCTTCAAGATCTGCAACTTCCATAGGCAATTCACCACGAACCTGGCGAATTTTGTCTATTTTAGTATGTATGGCTTGCAAAAGCCATAGTGCTTTCAATTTTTGTTCTACGGTTTGTTCCATCAACTGTAGTATTTTATAGGATTTGTATCTATTTCTGTTGTTAAGGTTGCAAAGTTAGGAAATTTTTTCGTAATAATGTCGTACAATAATTCTTGCGTAAATTGTTCGCTCTCAAAATGTCCCGTATCCGCGATGACAATTTCACCCTCGGCATCAAAAAATTCATGGTATTTATAATCTGCTGTCACAAAAAAATCAGCGCCAGATCGCTTTGCTGCACCTAACAAAAAACCTCCTGCACCACCACAGACGGCAACTCTACTGACTTTTCTGTCAAGAAGTGCTGTATGCCGAATAACGTTTAGTTTAAGATTTTCCTTCAAATAAGCTAAAAAATCCCGTTCGTCCATAGGCTCGGGTAAATTACCGATCATCCCAGCTCCAATTTCCACTGTTGTATTCTGCAAATCGAAAAGATCATAAGCCACCTCTTCGTAAGGATGCGCTTCATAAAGTGCCAAAAGCAGCTTTCTTTCTATTGAACGTGTATAGATCACCTCGATCCGCGTTTCTTCGACACGTTCCTGAGTTCCTATTTCGCCAATAGTAGGTTCGGATCCCGCCAAAGGTCTGAAACTTCCATAACCTGCAGTATTAAAACTACATTGATCATAATGTTTTCCAATTTGACCAGCTCCAGCATCAAATAATGCCGTCCTGACTTCTTCTACATGGCTCCTTGGCACAAACACAACCATCTTACGCAATACATTGGGTTTCGATTCCAATATCGCCTGATTAACCAATCCAAGTTTATCTGCTATCTTTGAATTGACTCCGCCAGTGACGTTATCCAGATTGGTATGTATCGCATATAGCGCAATTTTATTCTCAATAGCTTTTATGACAGTGCGTTCCACATAATTCTTTCCATTGAACTTTTTTAAGCCTTTGAAAACAATGGGATGATGTGAAATAATTAAATTGCATCCTTTTTCGATCGCCTCCTGTACAACTTCCTCCGTACAATCCAACGAAATTAATACTTTGGTAATCTCCTGATTTGCATCGCCTACGATAAGCCCGGCATTATCATAAGATTCCTGCAAATCCAATGGAGCCAGCTGCTCCAGATATTGAATAACTGCTTTAATTTTCATCGTTTATAATCACCTCCTTTTCTCTAAATTTATCGTGTTCTTCTAAAATTCTACGGTTCGCGCTAATGTTGAACCAATAGTTAGCCAATGTAACAAAGTGCAAGATGACCAGTACCCCTGAAATAGAAATAGGTAGCGGGATATTTGTCGCCAAATAAATCCATGCGTATAACGATCCTTTCCGAAAGGTAGGGTTTTCCTCTACAGCTATCTTACGGTCATAGAACTCATTGATGAGGGAATCTCTCAGGCGGGAAGCGACCTGAAAATTCCAATAAATATTGATTAATGGAATCGCGACCAACCAAGATTGATTAGGTGTCATCAATCTATTTTCCACTGCGATCAAGTTTAAAGTTCTGCGAATAGTATTCGCAAATAACAACCAAATAATAATCCGTATCGCTACCAGACCTAAGATTGTATAGAGTACTTCGGGCTTATTTAATTCTTTTACTAATTCTTCCTGCGTCATTGAAATATCTTGCTCTTATTTATTTTTCCTGTGATAACAAATCTACTAATTCTTTCAGCTTTTTTATTTGCGGATTATGATCTCCGGTCAATTCAACGATTTTAAAATGACGTTGTTTAGCTTTCGCGTAAAATGGATAAAAGTCATCTTTTTCCATTGTCTTACCTTCTTCGTAGGTCAAGATATAAGTAGCGGGAATTCTCTCCCTTTCTGGGTTTCTTAAACTGATTTTATCAGTCATCGTTTTCAAAGGGTGGGGGACGTCCCGCGGAAACTTACTTTCGTCTTTTACCCAAAATGGAATGATAAAACCTTCCTTCTCAAATTTCAAAAGACCATTGTCCCCAGGCTTTACCATCAAACTCAAGACCGATTCCTGATTATCGGGAAGGATGGCGTCTAAATATACCAATTTTTTTATTCTATCCGGAAGACTGTCTGCTACACCCGTTATTATCATTCCACCATAGCTATGTCCAACCAATACAATATCTCGAAGATCTTCAAATAATATCGTATTGACAACATCGTTGATGTGGGTCTGTAAACGAATAGAAGTATCCGCTAAATGATAACGTTCTCCCAAACCGGTTAGTGTAGGACGATATACTTTATGTCCTTCTTTTTCTAATTCATTTGCTGTCTTTTTAAATTGCCAGGCGCCACCCCAGGCACCATGTACAATAACATAAGTAGTTTGCTGTGCATAAGCAGATTTTAAGCCAACAACTAATGAAAAAAACAATATAAAATAACCTAATTTATTAAATTTCATTACATTATGTTTAGTCAAATTAACACGTCACTCCTCCTAAATCTACTCAACAATTTGCTATGTTCCAATAAGCATTTTCCATTTTGCAGTCGAAAACGATGTATGTGAGTAATTACTCACAAGACTACACCTAGCTTTATCCTTGTTTAAAGATAGATTTCATATTAAAACTGTCCCAACAGATAAAGCAGGGTAGGGGAGAACTCTACACAACTTGTTAGACATACAGCAAAAATATTGTTGGTTTTTTATGGTAATCCTCTTTCTGTTTTTTCCATTCAGCAATGGTTAAACTCTTTATAGACTCGTCAGTGGAAGTCACATTACAGGCTACGCAAAGCTGTGTATTGGATTTACAGTTTTTTACAATATCTTCGAGAAGATGGTTGTTTCGAAAAGGTGTTTCAATAAATATCTGAGTTTGCTTCTCGCGCATAGATTGTAGCTCTAGATCTTTGATTTTCTTTGCACGCTCATTTTTATCAATCGGCAAATAACCATGGAAAGCAAACTTCTGTCCACTAAATCCTGAAGCCATAAGTGCTAATAGGATGGAACTGGGACCAACCAACGGTACCACTTTTATCCCAAGCTGATGAGCGCGAGCAACCACAGAAGCACCGGGATCCGCTACTCCCGGACAGCCGGCCTCCGACATCAATCCTACATTTTTTCCTTGCTTCAAGCCCTCGAAAAAATCATTGATATTTCCTTTGTCGCGCGCATGTTTACCATAATCATGTATAGTCAATTCGCTTTGAGGAATTTTTAATCCAGCCAGTTTGAGAAACTTTCTCGCCGTCTTTTCATTTTCCACGATATATTCGTCCAATGCATTGATTGTCTCAACCAAATAAGGAGTAAAAGATTGGAATGCAGCATCATCGCTCAAAGGAACGGGAATTAAATATAATATACCTTTTGCCATATACAAACCTACTAATTAACGACCATTTGGCTATAGTAATTTTAAACTTAGCATAATTTAACCTTTAAAAATGATTAAGTTTGCGAATTTTAAACTCATTATTAGTATTTTAGCATAAGTATTTGTTGCAACAATAAACATCATCCAAATGATCACACAAATTACAGAAGGCGTAAAAATCTCGGTTGAAACCATCTATCAATCGGAGTATTCTAATCCCGACCGTGAACATTTTATGTTTGCTTATCACATTAGCATAGAAAATTTGAGCGATTACACGGTACAATTAATCAGTCGTTACTGGAAAATATTTGATGCAAAAGGCGACTATCGAGAAGTGTCGGGAGAAGGTGTTGTAGGCGAGCAGCCTGTTATCGAACCGGGCCAGGTACATCAATATACTTCGGGATGTAATCTCAACAGTGAATTTGGTTTCATGGAAGGTCATTACAATATGATCCGTTCTTTGGATAATAGCAGTTTCCAGGTTGAAATACCACGTTTCAATCTGATCGCGGATTATGCATTGAATTAAATTTATCAAGGTAATATCATTATTACCGATTTATCACACAACGAAGCTTTTTTCGCATCGAATAAGAAACTATTTCTTTATTTTTGCGTGCATTCTAAATCAACTTGTTACTGAGATTATGCTGAACTGGATAATTTTGTTCCTCAGCCCATAGTTAAACATAGCATAGAAAGCCATCCATTAGATTTAATTAGTCAGCAATCAAAAAAGATTATTGATTCAATATATAAATAATTGAAAATCAAACGTAATAATATAATTACTTGATTATCAATACATTAAAAAACCATCAGGGGTAATAAATTCCTGAATGGGATTTTATTGTATTAAAATGACTAAAATTAATTTTAGGGTGATATAACGTGAGTATTTTAGCTACAGAACAAGTAAGCCATTCCTTCCATGATAGGTGGCTTTTTAGAGATTTACACTTCGGACTCGAAAAAGGAGAGCGGGTGGCTTTGGTCGGAATAAATGGTACAGGCAAATCAACATTGCTTTCTATTTTAGCAGATCGTACCTTGCCAACATCAGGAAAAGTTGTCAAAGAAAAAGGTATAAAAATAGGCTTTCTCGAACAAGATCCTGATTTCACAGGATTAAAATCAATCAATGATTTTATATATAGTGCAGACAACGATCAGCAACGTCTAATCAGGGAATATGAAGAACTTCTTGAAAGTACTGATATTGATCAAAAAAAATTAGAAGATCTTACTGAAAAAATAAGTTCATTGAATGCGTGGGAATATGAGCATAATATAAAGACGATTTTAAATCGTTTAAATATTATGGACTTTCAGCAGGACATAAAAAGTCTCTCAGGGGGACAACGTAAACGACTCGCACTGGCCAAACTTTTGATAGACGAGCCGGATGTATATATACTGGATGAGCCAACCAACCACTTGGATATAGAAACCATTGAATGGTTAGAAAAGTTGCTGACCACTGGCAGCAAGACGGTACTTTTAGTTACACACGACCGCTACTTCCTTGATAATATATGTACAGAAATCAGAGAACTGGATAGGGGTAATCTTTACATTTATAAAGGGAACTATTCCTATTTTCTGGAGAAGAAGTCAGATCGAGAAACTATCGATGCAGTCATGGTCGAGAAGAGCAGAAATCTACTTCGCAAGGAATTAGAATGGATGCGGCGTCAACCTCAGGCAAGAGGTACCAAATCCAAATCCCGCATCGAAGCTTTCTACGACCTAGAAGAAAAATCCAAATCAATAAAAGGAAATGACTCTGTTCAGCTTAGTGTAAAAGTAAGTAGACAGGGTTCTAAAATTCTCGAACTGGAACATGTATCCAAGCATTATGGAGCGAAAGAAATCATAACAGATTTTTCCTACACATTCAAAAAAGGAGACCGTATAGGTCTAGCGGGAAAAAACGGAACTGGTAAATCAACCTTTTTAAATCTCATCACAAAAGAAGAAACTCCAGATGCCGGAACCATAGCAGTAGGAGAGACCACTGTATATGGATACTATAAGCAAGGGGGACTTGAAGTAAATGAAAATGATCGTGTACTTGATGTTGTAAAAAATGTTGCTGATTATATTGAGATGGCAAATGGAGAAGTGATTACAGCATCTCAATTACTCACACACTTTTTGTTTCCTCCAGAGAAGCAATTTGGTTTTGTAAACAAACTTAGTGGTGGGGAAAGAAAGCGTCTTCAATTGATGCGGGTATTAATGAAGAATCCTAATTTCCTTATACTCGATGAGCCATCCAATGACCTGGACATTGACACATTAAATGTATTAGAAGATTTCCTTGATAATTATAGGGGCGTACTTATATTGGTATCCCATGATAGATATCTATTGGATAAGTTGACAGATCAACTTTTCATATTTGAGGGAATAGGTAAGATCCGTATCTATAATGGAAACTATGCCGACTTCAAATCAGAACAAGAAGAAATCCAAAAATTAGAAAAGGAAAAACAAAAGAAAAATAGCCAAGACAAAGCTAAACCTGAGGTAAAAGAGGAAAAGAAAAAGCTCTCTTACAAGGATCAACTTGAATACAATAAACTGGAAACAGAAATAGAAAATCTCGAGCTACAGGTAAAGGCAAAAACTGAAGAATTAAATCAATTAACAGATCATGTCAAGCTATCAACATTAGCAGAGGAGATCAAAACTATGCAAGAGCAGATAGACCAAAAATCTGAACGATGGTTATATCTTGCAGATTTTATGTAAAATTTTCAATCGGGTTTCACGTGGAACGTAGAGAAAAGAGTAAATTTGTAAACAAATAAAAGCCACGTTTCACGTGGAACAAGGATATAGAGATGTTTAAAAAATACAATGTAATTGTAGTAGGTGCAGGACATGCTGGATGTGAAGCAGCAGCAGCTGCAGCTAATCTGGGTTCTTCCACTTTGCTTATTACAATGAATATGGGAGTGATAGCTCAAATGAGTTGCAACCCCGCTATAGGTGGTGTAGCCAAAGGACAAATCGTAAGAGAAATAGATGCAATGGGAGGATACACAGGTATCATTGCAGATAAATCAACGATTCAATTCCGCATGCTTAATCTCTCAAAAGGTCCAGCGATGTGGAGTCCACGTACACAAAATGATCGGATGCGATTTGCAGAGGAGTGGAGATTACAATTAGAATCTCTGCCAAATCTAGATATGTGGCAAGATACCGTCAAAGAGGTAATCGTTAAAAATGGAAAGGCATGCGGAGTCATCACTTCTATGGGAATAGAAATTAAATCGGATGCTGTTGTCTTAACAAACGGGACATTCTTAAATGGCGTAATCCATATCGGTGACAAAAAATTTGGTGGTGGTAGGACAGGAGAGAAGGCTGCTACAGGACTGACTGAACAGCTCGTTTCACTCGGCTTCGAATCAGGTAGAATGAAAACTGGTACTCCACCAAGAATTGATGGCCGTAGTCTTAACTATAGTCTCATGGAAGAACAATGGGGTGATGAAAAGAAAGGACGATTCTCCTATACAGATGTAGAGATGCCAACAGAACAACGCTGTTGCTGGATTACATATACCAATGATAAGGTACATGAGATGCTTCGTACGGGCTTCGAAAAATCACCTATGTTTACTGGACGAATTAAAGGTTTGGGTCCCCGTTATTGTCCCTCAATAGAGGACAAAATCAATCGCTTTGCGGAGCGTGAGCGACACCAGATTTTTGTGGAACCGGAGGGATTCAAAACAGTGGAAATTTATGTCAACGGATTCTCCACATCACTTCCAGAAGATGTACAATTAAAAGCGCTACAACTTATACCCGGATTTGAAAATGCAAAAATGTACCGTCCTGGATATGCAATCGAATATGACTATTTTCCACCAATGCAGCTTGATCTAACATTGGAAACCCAATTGGTAAAACATCTATTTTTTGCTGGACAGATCAATGGTACTACGGGGTATGAAGAAGCTGCAGCGCAAGGATTCCTTGCTGGTATAAACGCTCATCAACGTATCAATGATGACAAAGAACTTATTCTAAAAAGATCCGAATCTTATATTGGAGTATTAGTAGATGACCTTGTCACAAAAGGAACAGAGGAACCGTACCGCATGTTTACCTCTAGAGCAGAACACCGTTTACTGCTACGTCAGGATAACGCCGATATCCGTCTTACACCATTAGCCTACAAGCTAGGATTAGTCGGAGAAGAGAGACTAAAGAAAGTGCAAGATAAAATAGATAACTCCAATAACATCATTGAATACCTCAAACAGAATTCAACGAATCTTGAAAAGATGAATACGGTATTGGCAGAAGTTGGATCCAGTGCACTTGCTCAAAAAACACGTTTAAGTAATGTGCTAGCCCGACCACAGGTCAGCATACAAGATATCGTCAAAGGCGATGAAGCCTTTGCTCAATATGTTTCGCAATTTGATAATGAAACAATAGAGCAGGCAGAAATTAACATGAAATACGAGAGCTATTTTGAAAAAGAAATAGAAATAGTTAATCGCATGAAGAAGATGGAAGATAGAGAAATTAATCCTGATTTCGATTATAGTTTACTAACTTCACTGTCAATTGAAGCAAGACAAAAATTAGCGAAGGTAAAACCTAGAACATTAGGTCAAGCTTCCCGAATTTCGGGTGTATCACCATCAGATATCAGTGTTTTAATGGTATACATGAGTTAATTGATTGATTTACAGATAATTATAAATAAAAATAAACAAGCTTAAAATAAGCGATTTAAGACAATATTCTATTTTTTATGACAACTTCTTTAAAAAGTAATAAAAGTAGTTCAGAAAGGCTAAAAAGTAGCTTAAAAACGAGATTACTTATTTTAAGCATGTTTATAATGCTCATTGGCTTGTCTATACAATGTGCGAGTATACAACAGCCAACAGGAGGACCTAAAGACTCTATTCCTCCAAAAATTCTGCAGGAAAGCCCTACGAACTTTTCGAAGAATTTTACCGAAAAAAAAATTGTCATAACTTTTGATGAGTATGTCAAGCTGGCCAATCAGCAAAAAGAGTTTAGCATCACACCGGATATGGGAAGTAATCCCCAATTCAAAGTCAAGAAAAAAAATCTGGAAATCACATTACCAGATTCATTGGAAAAAAATACGACTTATAGCATCTATTTCGGCAAGGGCCTAGTAGATTATAATGCAGGGAATGCATTGGTAAATTATGCTTATGTATTTGCAACAGGTGACAAAATTGACTCACTCAGTATATCGGGCAATGTAAAAAGCGCAATGACAAAAGAAGTATTAAAAGAGGTTAAAGTTCTTCTAATACCTACAAGCCAAGATTCTATTTTTGGAAAAAAGAAAGCCAATATCTTTACAATAACAGATACTGCTGGAAACTACAAACTAAATAACCTTCGTGAGGGAACATATCGTATATATGCTCTCCAGGAAAAGAACAATGATCGGATCTATAATGCACCCGATGAAGAAATAGGCTTTCTAAAAGATTCCATTGTATTAGAACGGGACCTTACCAATATCAATTTAGAAGTATTCAAAGCTGTTCCAAAAAAATTCCGCACGCAAGAAAAGAAATTTGAGAAAAATGGAAGTGTGCTCCTCATTTTCAATAGAAGAGTGGATAAACCAAAACTTAATATTCTGAACGATGAAGTCAATAATAAGGATAAAATAGTACGATTCTCGAAGAGTTCCGATTCTGCGACGTTGTTTCTTCCCAACCTAAAAATAGACTCACTTAAGCTCGTTCTAACAGAAGGTGAGAAACCTTTGGATACTATTCTTGTCAGAAGAGGAAATGTCAAAATAGAGCACGTTATAGACCCACAATTTACACCAAATAATGGTAAAGTGGATAGAATCAATCACCTTCAGGTATCAGCTTTTACTCCGATAAAAAATATAGATAAAGCGAAGTTAAAGTTCAAAGAAGATTCTCTTATAAGAACAAACTATCAATTGGCAGTGGATACAAATGACTCCAATATTTACCATATCCGTTATAATTGGAGAAAAGAGAAAAAATATCAGATAGAATTTACAGAAGGTGCCATTACAGGATATTTTGGGGAACAAAATAAAGAGAAGAAATTCGATCTGACTTACGATGATAGTGAAAACTATGGGGATCTAATATTTGACTTTACGGATCTGGATAGCAATACAACCTACTTGGTCGAACTGATCAATGAGAAAAAAGATAGGATATATAGAATGGATAAGATCAATAGTGTTAATCCATCAGTAGTTTACAAACAATTTCCAGGAGGAAAATATACCATACGTGTCATTCGCGATGACAATAATAATGGAATATGGGATACCGGAGATGTTGAGAAGAAGACTTTCCCTGAGCCTGTTGTCTACCTAAATAAGGTTTTCACGATACGTGCAAACTGGGAACAAAAAGATAGCTTTTCATTAAGTGGACTCAAAAAGGAATAAAATTGAGACTAATTTTAAAAAACAAGAAAAAAACTATTGCTAATACGTTTAAGCTAAAACCAAGAGCTATATAATACATAGTTATGTGGTAGCTGCTGTAAAAGCGCTTTCTGTTCATCAGTCAGCGCTTTTATTTTTTTTGCAGGAACTCCAGCATATAAATATCCCGATTCACAACGGGTATTTTCCAAAACAACAGCACCAGCAGCAATAATTACATTGGATTCCACCACCGCATTATCCATTACTATAGCGCCCATCCCGATCAGAACATGATCTTCCACGACACATCCGTGTACCATGGCCTGATGGCCAATATTAACGTAATTACCAATGGTAGTTCCGTATTTTTTATAGGTACAATGGATAACAGCACCATCTTGTATATTGGTATAATGACCTATACGAATATAATTAACATCCCCGCGAATTACCGCATTGAACCAAACCGAACAATGGTGTCCAATCTCTACATCGCCAACAATAGTCGAATTGGGGGCCAAAAAGCACTCCTCAGCTATCATTGGAGACTTATCTAAAACAGGTAAAATAAGTGCCATATCTACTAAAATATCGTGTCCTGTAATATATCCGAATGCTGGGGATAATCTGTCGTATAATGCAAGCCCCTGCTTTCTTTTCTAAGCATAGCCGACTTGGTTACAATATAAGCAACCTGGATCACATTCCGCAGTTCACAAAGCTTCACAGAAAGCCGAGTATTGCGATAGAATTCCTCTGTCTCCTCATATAGTAAATGCAGGCGTTTAAGCGCCCTTTCTAGTCTAAAATCTGATCGAACAATACCAACATAATCACTCATGATCTTTTGGCATTCACGTAGATTATGACTAACTAAAATATCCTCATTGGAAAGGGAGGTCTTCGAGTCATCCCATTCGGGAACATCGGAAACATGGTTTATAGCTCCAACCGATTTTGTAGCATCCAAAAAGATCCGATGAGCATATACAAGAGCCTCAAGCAAGGAATTAGAAGCCAATCGATTTGCTCCATGCAATCCAGTCGATGAACACTCTCCACAGGCATATAGATTACGTATGCTGCTTCGTCCAAAATCATCTACATAAATTCCACCACACAAATAATGGGCAGCCGGAGTGACCGGTATAAAGTCTGTAGCCATGTCCAATCCTATAGAAAGACATTTTTCATAAATATTTGGAAAGTGTTTAATAATATCCTTCTTATCCCTATGGGTAATATCCAAATACACATAATCTATACCTGACCTCTTCATTTCGGCATCTATAGCGCGCGCAACAATATCTCTTGGAGCCAAAGATGCTCTTTCGTCATATTCCTCCATAAAAGACTCACCATTTATCCTTCTAAGAATCCCTCCGAAACCACGAACGGCTTCCGAAACCAAAAAAGCGGGTGAATCCTTCGGATTATATAATGAGGTCGGGTGAAATTGCATAAATTCCATATTACGCACCTTTCCTTTCGCTCGGTAAACCATCGCTATACCATCACCAGTAGCAATAGTCGGATTAGTTGTACTCGAGTACACATGTCCCGCACCACCAGATGCCATGACAGTCACCTTGCTCAAAATCTTGTCTACGAGATGCGATGAGGTATCAAATGCATAAATACCATAACAGGTAATATCTTCCCTATTCTTATCAACATACTCCCCCATATGATGCTGGGTAATCAGATCGATAGCAAAATAATGAGTAACCATTTCAATATTAGGATCGTTGTGTGCTTGTACCAACAGTGCTCTTTCTATTTCATAACCTGTTATATCTTTATAATGGAGAATACGATGAGCCGAGTGCCCCCCTTCTTTAGCTAGATCATAAACTCCAGATTCCTCCTTGTCAAATGAGGTTCCATAAGAAATAAGTTCGGCAATCCGATCCGGAGCCTCCCGAACCACGTTTTCCACAATTTCCACATCGCATAATCCATCTCCAGCTATCTGAGTATCAATGATATGCTTTTCGAAGCTATCTGACTTATCCACAACGGCAGCCACTCCCCCCTGTGCGTATTTCGTATTAGACTCATCCTCATTGGACTTAGTGACTATCAACACTTTACCAAATTTAGAAGCTTTCAATGCAAAGCTCAATCCGGCAATACCTGATCCAATGACCAAAAAATCTACTTTTCTATCTGCCATATATTTTAAAATTCACAAACTATCCCCAAAAGTGATGGTTCAAATTAACGAAAAATGTGGAAAACGTGTAAATAAAAGGTTAAATAAAAATGAAAAGTATTTAACATTCCACAAATCCTCTACTTTCACTACGAATTCCAATTATTTTTCCGCACAAAAATTGGCAGATTTCCACATTTTACAAACATTAACTATTCAACAAAAAAATATGGAAAATAAAAAACAGGAAAAATTAGAATTTTAAAAATCAGCTCTTTAACACCAAATTTCTGTTGAAAAATTGTTGAAAACTCTATAAAAACCTAAAATCAAAATCGATTCAAATCAATTTATACCACTTTTCCACACCCTAATAAACAATAAGAGATTCTTTAATTTAAAATATTAGTATTTATTGAAAAAAAAGATTGTGGAATACGTTCGAAAATCTTTGTTTAGTTTTGTCAACATCGAATCAAACCTTTTTAGGTTACGATATTTGGAAGTGATTAACTCCCCTATTGAAATATCGAAATCTAAACGAGTTTATTTTCGGAAATCAAATTCTTGAGAGATTTTTGAGCTCTTTAGAATTGAATATTTTTTTAAAAAATTTAAAAACAACATTTTATGAGATTATAAAAGAGTTTGTATTGGCATTTTTATGCTTTTTATTCTGGAATTTCGTCTTTGAGGCTATTAGACTTGTTTATTTCACTTCTGATAACTTTATTCGGATTTTATCTGAATCTTAATGCGTTTAAAATCATTTTAAATGGAAAAATCTGTCTATTTAGGTCGTTTTGGCTTTAATATTTACTTTTTTCTAGAATTTTCTTGATTTACTAAGTTTGAAATAGTTTAAACGAGTATTTTTTATTGAATTTCGAACGTAATTTTTGGAAATTTCTATATTTTGAAATTTGAAATTTTTAACCCTTTCAGAATCAGATAAACGATTTGCTAGTATACTTTCGACGTTATATCGGATTCCTACTGGCTTTAAGACAAGGAAAATTTATTTTAAGATCGACTATTTTAAAAAAATTATTTTATATGAGTGAAAATTTTAAAAAACGCTATTTAATGGTGATTTATTACCGATTTCTTTGGGATATTCAAATTTTTGGAGTATTTATTGGTATTTATGCTATTCTCAGCAGCTTTATTATAAATTTTTGTAAAATAGAAGCGATTAGAATTGAATATTTTCCATTGAATTTTCTTAAAAATTGTTATTTGATTCTAAATGACATTTTGAAATATACTAATCGAATCGCATGAACTGCGTATTTGATGAACTTAGCATAATTTCACAGTAGATACACTGAAATCGAATGTGATTGTGTTATTTGAAAAAAGTTCATTGAGAAATGAACATTCTTACTATATTTGCGACCCAGTATCGACTGGGCATTTTTGGAAATTTAAAATTTAAGTGCTTTAGCTTTTGATGAATGGCATTATTGGATATTGTATATTTTTTATGATAATCTCAAGGAGTTTATCATAAAAAATAAGGTCTCTATGAATGCAACTAGAATTATATACTTTGTAACATATAAATTTTGGTCGATTCTAAAGGAGTTTATTTGTGCTGGACAGCGGATTCTAAAGGCTTTAAGATTGGCTTATTCGAACTATTGGATTTATGTTTATAGATTATTGAATTCTTAGAGCCTATAAGAGACTTTACAAACTACAATAGTTAATTATAATAAAATTTTATACTTTTTTAAATTATATTAATATTGTTATTGTAATATAATTTTATATATGGTTTATATTTAATTATATAGAAATTTTTTAAATAATATTCCTTTACACCGATAGAAAGCATAGAAATGGCTATTTTTTCTATATATTTCTGAGTTATTTTGAACGTATTAGTGGACGCTTTGGTAGGAATAAATTATTTATAAACACTTAATTCAATTCTATTCGACTAATAGTTTTTATTGGGCGTTCTAGATTCCGATATAAGCCTATTTTCTATTTGTTATATTGAATAGTTTATCCATAAGGAGCTTGTTTAATAGTCAAGGCCTGCTAGACTTGAATAAAATCCGATTTACTGATTTTTCATATGGATATTCTATTCCCACAGCTTTCATTTAGTTGAATTTCGACCTTACAAGTAGACCAAACCCTCCTAGCTTTCTATATAACTTTTTACTTTCTTATTTTATTAAAAAATTGGATTCTAAAAGACTTTTTATTCCGAATAGCCAATATTTGTCTTTCGGAATCGATTTATTTTCAAAATCGATCTGGGTTATTTAATCAACTACTTCTGACTGTCTAAACCTATTCATAATACAAATTTTTATTTTCGAAATTATGCTGCATAAAACACTTTACCCGAGAATTTAAAGTCTTTGAGATTTTGCTGCAGCACATTATGTTGATAATAGAGACAGATATTCAATTCTCAGCGACTTTATTTGAAAATGGATAGCGCTTGGTCTACGCTTGTTTTACTCCTTTCGATTTGCACATCTAAAAAATAGATCTATTTAAAAATAAAGTCTTTCAGGTTTTCTTAAAACTTCACAGTTAGCTGCCAGTATGTGAATAATCAATTCTCAGCGGCCTTATTTGACAATGGATTTTGTATAGACAATCCTTTATCAATTTTTTTAGATTTTTATTTTTTCAAAAACTAGTTGATTTAAAAATAAAGTCTTTCAGGTTTTATTAAAAATCGCGGCTGACTTCCTGCACGGGAATAATCGATTCTAAACGACTTTATATTTGCGGATGCTATTCTCTTTTAAGTCGACATATTTTTATCCTCTATAGCGGCTCGATATGGTAGTTATTAGAAGGGTGGATGGTTCTTGAAGTTTCTTCCTAAATTTCCCTAGACATCAATATTTTTTTCCTTCATAAATTCATTTTTGAATAGCGGATTCTAACGGCTACAAATTTCCATCGGATAGAAAATGTTAATAAATAAAGCTTCCGTTTATGCTATATTTTTCCTTGTTTTGTATCATGCCTAAGAACGTTCATAAGGCTAGAAATTTATAGAAATTCGTTTTCTGTGTTAGAAAGATTCTGAAACAAACCCGCTGAGATTTTGATATATGATATATAGCTTGGTTATTTATTGGATATACGACTCTAAGAGGGTTAAAAATTGAATATTTCTGGATTTATTTTGTTTTACGATAATAATTTAACTTTAGTTTTTGTATTATTTTTAAATTACTCTATCAACATATTTGATTAATTTGCTTTTTGCTGACTTTTATATATGTAACAATGCTTATTTTTGTTGTTCATAAACTGTTGAAGGTACCCGCATGGAAATTGTAAATTATGAGCTTCAGGCAAAAGGATATAATGATGCTCCGATTGACCCCTCGTTGGATTTAGTAGCCGAAATCCAACGATTAAAGAAAGAAAAGAATGCTGTAATTTTGGCACACTATTATCAAGAGTCTGAAATTCAAGATATAGCAGATTATATTGGGGATAGTTTGGGCTTGTCGCAAGAAGCGGCGAAAACGGATGCAGACTTGATAGTGTTTGCTGGAGTACATTTTATGGCCGAGACAGCCAAGATACTTTCACCAACAAAAAAAGTTATTTTGCCGGACGCTAAAGCTGGTTGTTCATTGTCGGATTCATGTCCACCACATTTGTTTGCTAAGTTTAAAGAGCAATACCCAGATCATTTGGTGATTACTTATGTAAATTGTACAGCTGAATTAAAAGCGCTTTCAGATATCGTATGTACCTCAAGCAATGCTGTACAAATCGTCGAGAGTCTTCCGATAGACCAAAAGATCATATTTGGGCCTGATCGTAATCTTGGCGCTTATGTAAAGAAAAAAACTGGACGTGATCTGGTGTTGTGGAATGGAGCGTGTATGGTACATGAAATTTTTTCTCAGGATAAAATAGATCGTTTGAAAAGCGAATACCCTGAGGCTAAATTTATTGCACATCCGGAATGTGAAGACCATATTTTAGCTAAAGCAGATTATGTTGGTTCCACGGCCGGAATGCTTAAGTTTACACAGACAGATAGTGCACAGTCTTATATTGTAGCCACGGAATCTGGAATTCTTTATCAGATGCAGAAAGCAAGCCCTGAGAAGACTTTTATTCCTGCTCCACCGAACAACGCCTGTGCATGTAATGATTGCCCTCACATGAAGCTTAATACGCTTGAGAAGCTTTATAATTGTTTGAAATATGAATCACCTGAAATTTTACTTCCTGAAGATGTCATACTTCGCGCACAACGGCCTATTGAACGGATGTTAGAGATATCGGCAAGTTTGGGACTGTAGTAATTTGCATAATTTTTGATGATAATCGATATGATAACAAATTGGTTTTCATATCGATTATTATTTTATAATGCTGTTCATCAAGTTATCTTGATGGGGATAGGGAGAATATCCTAGTGAAGCATTACATAATATTTTGAAATTTTAAATTTTTTAACATGTTTGATTTTGATAATACTGAACGCACCAATTTGGAAGAAATGGGGGAGTTTGGTTTAATTGACTATATAAGTAAAGCAGTAGAGCTGACCGAGAAATCAACCATTAAAGGAATTGGTGATGATGCAGCAGTATTGGATTTTGAAGGAAAGAAGACTTTGATTTCTACTGATTTGCTCCTCGAGGGAATTCATTTTGATCTGCGATATGTTCCATTAAAACATTTGGGCTATAAAGCTGTACAGGTAAATTTGAGTGATATCTATGCCATGAATGGAATTGCTTCGCAGATTACATTTTCTATTGGTTTATCTTCCAAATTTCCATTGGAGGCGGTGGAAGAGATCTATCAGGGAGCTTTGATTGCCTGTAAAAAGTATAATGTTGATCTCGTGGGCGGGGATACCTCGGCTTCAGCGCAAGGTCTCGTTATATCAGTAACAAGTATAGGCTATGCCGATGCTGAAAAGATCGTTTATCGTAACGGAGCAAAAGAAGGCGACCTATTGTGTGTATCCGGAGATTTAGGAGCAGCATACATGGGATTACAGCTACTGGAGAGAGAAAAGGATATTTACTTAGAAAATCCTAATGTGCAACCGGATCTGGAGGGGAAGGATTATATTGTTGAACGCCAGTTAAAACCAGAAGCGCGGAAAGATATGGTAGAATTATTTGCAGAATTGGGCATTATACCTACGTCAATGATGGATATATCGGACGGTTTGGCTTCCGAAATACTTCATATTTGTCGACAATCTGATAAAGGTTGTAGATTGTATGAGGAAAAAATACCCTTGGATCAGATGACCTATGATACTGGACGCGAATTTGGTATTGATCCAACCGTTGCAGCACTTAATGGTGGAGAGGATTATGAACTCCTATTTACAATAGCACAGTCAGATCACGATAAGATTAAGAATTTGCCTGATATCAGTATCATAGGCTATATGACAGCTGCTTCAGAAGGCTGTGAAATGATTTCGAAATCGGGAAATCTGTATCCAATTACAGCGCAAGGCTGGAATGCTTTCAAGAAAAAGGATTAAAAAGAAGATATCTAAAAAAAAAAGAAAAGAATTTTCCACAAATAAATATTGAAAAAGTTTGATGTGGAATGTTTCGTTGAAGCAAGATAAAAAAGGCAGCCAAACTAATTTGGTTGCCTTTTTTATTGCTCTAGTTCTTCTTCAAGCACTAAATCTTCTTTTTGTGGATCTCGCTCACCAACATTGAAATTATTGTATCCAAGACCTACTTCTATCTGCAGTAAACGCTGTTGGAGCATCTCTAGAATGGCCAAGAAATTATATACAAACTGAATCTTGTTTTCTGAGTTTTTCAATATCTCCTGAAAATCCAATTTCTTATTGATTTCAATAAGCTCTGCTATCGCCTTTTTCTGTTGTTCGATAGTATAGGGATACTTTACAACAGTATGTGTTACTTCTGCTGGTCTATTGCGAAATTGATACATCATTTGTTCATAGATCATCATTAGTCCATAGAGATCAAAGCTGTCCAGGTTTTCACCTGTTACATCCAATTGTAGTCGTTGTCGTATATCATATTGGATGTTGCCTCTACTAAATAACTGGAGACGATTTTCTTCCATTACCTTTAAGCCTTCACATACCTCTTTAAATTGCTTATAGAGGATAAGTTTCTGAACCAGGTCTTCTCTCAGATCTATTTCGTTTTCGTTTTCATCCAGATCTGGTCTAGGTAGTAGCATCTTCGCCTTAATACGCATCAATGTAGAAGCTACAAAAATAAATTCGCTGGCCATCTCCATATTAAGTGCCTGCATTTGACTCACGTAAGACAAAAAATCATCGGTAATTTTCGAAATAGGGATATCATGAATGTTCAATTCATCCCGCTCGATAAAAAATAGTAATAAATCAAAAGGTCCCTCAAATTGGGGAAGCTTGATTTCGTAACCTTCTTCTACTTGCATATCTAATACAAATTTACATAATAAAATCTTTTGGAATTGTTCATATAGAAACTATTGGTGCTTTTATTTGTTGTAGCTCAATATGGAAATGCGATTTATTTTAAAGATTAAATAAAATTGTCGTTACTTTGTGTAAACATTTAATGTAAAATAGCAGTACTATGCAATTTGAGGCTGGAGAACTATTAAGTAAAATAAACGATCCCTCTGATCTTAAAAAGCTAAAGGAAGACCAATTAGAACAATTAAGCCAGGAATTACGTCAATTTATTATTGATCAAGTTTCGGTGAATGGTGGTCACTTTGCAGCAAGTTTGGGAGTCGTTGAGTTAACCGTGGCATTACACTATGTAATGAATACACCTTATGATCAATTGATCTGGGATGTAGGTCATCAGGCTTATGGTCATAAAATTCTGACCGGACGTCGTGAGATATTTCATACGAATCGCATAGAAAACGGAATTTCGGGTTTTCCCAACCGTTTTGAGTCCGAATACGACGCTTTTGGGGTAGGGCATTCTTCTACGTCAATTTCAGCAGCTTTAGGTATGGCTGTAGCTTCCCAAATAAAAGGAGAAAAAGATCGTCAACATATTGCGGTTATTGGAGACGGAGCTTTAACTGGCGGTATGTCATTTGAAGCTTTGAACCATGCCGGTATTTCTAAATCTAACCTATTGGTGATTTTGAATGACAATTGTATGTCCATAGATCCCAATGTTGGCGCGCTGAAAGAATATTTAACAAGTATTACTACATCAAAACGATATAATAGATTTCGGGATGATATAGCGGCTGTGTTGACTAAAATCTCGGAAGTGGGGCCAAATGCTCTCGGCATTGTAAAAAAACTGGAGAAAAGCATCAAAGGTACTTTATTGAAGAATGCTAATCTTTTTGAGTCATTGAACTTTAGATATTTTGGTCCAGTTGATGGACATGATGTAAAGAAGTTGGCCAAGACGCTTGAAGATCTTAAACATATACCCGGTCCTAAATTGCTACATGTTGTAACAATGAAAGGAAAGGGATTTGCGCTTGCTGAAAAGGATCAGACGAAGTGGCATGCGCCAGGCCTATTTGATAAAATTACTGGGGAGATAAAGAAATCTTCAAGTGAAAAACCTGTAGCGCCAAAATACCAGGATGTTTTTGGACATACTATGGTAGAACTTGCTGAAGCAAATGAAAAAATTGTTGGTATCACGCCAGCAATGCCTTCTGGCTCCTCAATGAATATCATGATGAAAGCAATGCCTGACAGAGCATTTGATGTTGGTATTGCCGAACAACATGCCGTCACATTTAGTGCTGGCTTAGCGACTCAGGGCTTATTACCCTTTTGCAATATTTATTCATCGTTTATGCAACGTGCCTATGATCAGGTTGTCCATGACGTCGCCCTACAAAATTTGAATGTTGTGTTTTGCTTAGATCGTGCTGGCGTAGTGGGAGCTGATGGTGCAACACATCATGGAGCTTATGATATTGCTTTTATGCGTTGTGTCCCGAATATGACTGTTTCTGCTCCAATGAATGAAGAGGAGCTTAGAAACTTGATGTATACTGCACAGTTACCTAATAAGGGACCTTTCGTCATTCGCTATCCGAGAGGAAATGGGGTGATGCCAGATTGGCGCCGTCCATTTACGGAAATAGAAATAGGGAAAGGACGAGTGATTACTGAAGGTGAAGAACTAGCTATCTTAAGCTTCGGTGCTATTGGAAATGAAGCCGTCAAAGCCGTACAGCAATTGAATGAATTGGGAATACACCCAGCGCATTATGATCTGCGATTTGCTAAGCCTTTGGATGAAGCCTTATTGCATCAAGTCTTTAAAAAATTCAAGAAGATAATCACAGTTGAAGATGGTTGTCTGCAGGGGGGCATAGGTTCTGCTGTATTAGAATTTATGGCAGACCATGGTTACAATAGTCAGATTGTACGATTAGGTATTCCTGACCGAATTGTAGACCATGCTGAACAGAATGCACAATGGCAAAATTCTCATTACGATGCTGCTGCAATTGTCGAAGAGGGAAAGAAGATGTGTGATGGAAAATTTACACATACAATGGTTGGATAGATCCAGCCACTTATAATTTACTATAAAAAGGAAATCTTCTAAGGGGATTTCCTTTTTTTTGCTGAAAAAAATTTTTTTGGAATCTTCCTTTCTGTCATGTTACAAAAACGATCGTTCAATGACCTGTAATTATTATACTTTTTTATTTCACAAGGGCTTCAGAATATAGTAGAAAGATGTTGAGTAATGTTGTTAAGTAGAGTTTAAATTCTTATAAATTTAATATTAAAAATATATGAACTAAAGGTTGTATTTCGCTTTTATTTTGGTTAATTTAGTTCTATACCTTTAAGACTGAGCTGTAGTATGTTTACTACTTTTTTTGTTCTTTTTTTGAAATAAATTTGGAATGTTAATAATTATTTTTAGAGATCAATTTTAGCGCGAGTTTTCCACAATTTTACAAGGTAATTTACTGATATATAAGGTTTTATTAATTATTTTATATTTTAGTTTTTTAGCTGATTTTTTTTTGTCATCTTCGTTCTCAGAGAAAGTTATCAACATATTTTTTGTCGCGTATTGTAAATCAACTTATTAACAATTTTAGAATGGAAAAAACGTATTCAAGTGTCTGGAATAATTGTCTTTCGATTATCAAAGATAATATCCCAGCACAAAGTTTCAAGACCTGGTTTGAACCTGTGAAAGCAGTCCGTTTGGAGGGTGACGTTTTGACTATTCAAGTACCTAGCTTATTTTTTTACGAGTGGTTGGAAGAACACTATGTAGGTATTCTTCGCAAGACCGTAAAGAAGTTTCTAGGAGAACAAGGTAGATTGGAATACAATATTGTAGTTGAGAAGTCATCAGCTTCTCATCCCTATACGACTAATCTTCCATCGAATGGCAATGGGGCAGAGGGTAAGAGACAATCTATTCCTGTGCCGGTATCTTTGAATAGAGATATCAAAAATCCATTTGTTATTCCTGGATTAAAGAAATTGCAGGTTGACCCGCAATTGAATCAAAACTACACATTTGAGAATTTTATTGAAGGTGAATGTAACCGTCTTGCTCGTTCTGCAGGCTACGCTGTAGCAAACAAACCGGGAGGTACTTCATTCAACCCTTTAATGATCTATGGTGATGTAGGTTTGGGAAAGACACACCTTGCCCAAGCTATCGGTAATGAAATCAAAAGAAATCTTCCCGATAAGTTGGTCATTTATGTGTCCTGTGAAAAATTCTGTCAGCAGTTTGTGGATTCGTTGAAAAATAACACAATCAATGACTTCGTTAATTTCTATCAGGCAATGGACGTAATCATCATGGATGATGTACACAATTTTGCTGGTAAAGAGAAAACACAGGATATTTTCTTCCATATATTCAATCATTTGCATCAATCTGGAAAACAAATCATTCTGACTTCTGACAAAGCACCTAAAGATCTAGCTGGTTTAGAAGAACGTTTGCTTAGTCGTTTCAAGTGGGGATTATCTGCAGATATTCAAATTCCGGATCTTGAAACAAGAATGGCGATTTTGAAGAAGAAGATGTATTCTGACGGCATTGAATTACCTGAAAATGTCGTGGAATATGTAGCAACACAAATCGATAACAGTGTTCGTGAATTAGAAGGAGCAATGGTTTCTTTATTGGCTCAATCTACATTGAACAAAAAAGAAATTGATTTGGGGTTGGCAAAATCGATGTTGAAGAATTTTGTGAAGAATACACATAAGGAAATTTCAATGGATTTTATTCAAAAATTAGTTTGCGAATACTTTGAGGTTCCTGTGGATATGGTAAAGTCAAAGGTCAGAAAACGAGAAATCGTGCAGGCCAGGCAAATTTCGATGTATTTAGCAAAAAGCCACACAAAATCTTCGCTCAAATCGATTGGCGCATTCTTCGGAGGAAGAGATCATTCAACTGTCATCTATGCATGTCAAACCGTTGAGGATTTAATTGAAACTGACAAGAAATTTAAAACTTATGTCAGCGACATTATGAAGAAATTGAAATCTTAATGTAGCTTGATATCGAGTTAAAGTAAAAAAGGCTGTCTAGATAGACAGCCTTTTTTTGTACTCATATATGGTGATTGAATAAAAAAAACCTCTGAATATGCCTAAGCATATCCAGAGGTTTAATACATTCCTCTTAATTTGAATAGAATGATTATTGTTGTTGATTGCTGTTTTCGTTGTTATTTTCTTTTTGTTCTGTTGGCGCCGGAGTGGCAGGAATACTTACTGCAGGTCGCTCCTCAATGTATTTTTTAAAGGCCACTTTCTGCTCATCGGTCAATAGTAGAGCGATCTTGCTATCTGATTCACCTTGAAGCTTCGTAATGCTCTCTTTTTTTACATCAGCTGTTGTTGTGGTATCTTGGATAACAGCTGCTATCGCTTTTTCTTGATCCAATACAATTGGTGATACGGCAGTTTTTTGTTCATCATTCAGCGTAAGCTTTGTTACCAATTCAGTCACAACTTTAGTTGCATTTTCTTCTGGGGTGGTTTGCTGTGCAAATATTAGGCTCATCGCTAGGAAAAAACCTATACCGGTTAAAAATAACTTTTTCATGATGTTTAATTTTAAATGAAATTATTCAATGAATTTATTAACGTCTGTTTTTAATTATTCCAATAAACTGTTAATTAGCACTGGATTCTGTTTTAGAAGGTTCAGTAGGTGTAGGGACAGCTTTTGCTGGCCGCTCGGCAATTACCTTCTGATAGATAGTTTTTTGATCTTCTGTAAGTAATTGACTCACCTTGCTGTCTACTTCTGTTTGAAGTTTATTGAGGGTTTCGCCTTTCGCAGCAGCAGTGGAAGAGCTGTCTTTTAGAATCGTTTCTTCTGCTTTTGCCTGATCCAATAGAATGGAGGATACAGCAGTTTTCTGTTCATCATTCAGATTCAGCTTTTGTACCAGTTCGGTAGTAGCTTTTGCAGCGGTTTCCTCAGGTGTAGCCTGTTGAGCGAATGTTAGGCTAAGTGCCAAATACAATCCTATACCTGTTAAAATTAGCTTTTTCATATCTATTGTATTTAAAAAGTTACAACTATGATGTCTTGATATAAAAACTAATAAAGCTGGTTTATATTGTATCAAGTATGTTACTTTAACAAAGTTTTAACGCTGTATATTTATTTATCTTATTTATTATCAGTCATATATGTGTTATAGGTGCAAGATATAATAGATAAGGATTGTTTTGTTTTAAATAAAGGGCGGAGAATCGCTTTTGGTATAGAAGAAGGAATATGCTTGTTTTGAAGGATAAATGGCCTTAAAAGGTCTAATAATGGTATTATATGGCTTTATAGGTCTAATATGACATAGAGAAGTATACTCTCTACTATTTTGGCTAGCCATAGATTAATTCATAAAAAAGGTCGATAAATAATCGACCTTTTCCATTAAAGTTAGTTTTCAGAACGTTTTTTCATTCTATCTTTCATTTTTTCTTGCTGTTCATCGAATAGTTTTACTTGATCCGGAGTGAGCCAGGATTTTATTTTAGTTGCTTGAGCTTCTTGGAGTTGTTTGAACTTTTCCATATTGGCTTTGCGGTCTCCTCCATCACTTTTTATTGCCGCTCGCTGTTGGGCTTGGCTTAATGTAAGATTATAAATGGAATCTTTTTGCACTTGATTAAGTGTAAGTAGTTTGTCTAGATGTTCCACACGCATCTTCGCCTGTTCTTCGGGACTACGTTGTTGGCGCTGTTGCGCAAAAGCTACTGTTGTCGCCAAAAGTAGGCCACTTATTACCATTAAAGTTTTCTTTTTCATCGCTTTATATTTTAAGTTTACTTTCCTTTTGAATATAAATTTGACTAAAAAGTTTACTAAAATATTAGCCCTTAACAAAATTTAAGGTTGATTAACACTTAATGCGACTGTATCACTTATAATATTACAAAATTGATCTCTTTGTACTGGATCATTAAATTTAAGTCCTATCGGTAAATAGACGAGTTCTATAGTATCGAAACGATCTTTATATGGTTTTAGACGTTGATAATCCTTTTCAGTGGTTAATACTATTTTATTGCTGCTATTTAGAGATTGAAAAGCTTTTATGATTTGGTCAATATCGGAGTCGTTAAATGTATGGTGATCTCCAAAAGAGATATGATTGACAGAGTTCGCTTTTTTATTGACATGATCTAGTAATGGCTGTGGTCTGGCTATACCAGTCACTAATATTATATCCTTATCTTCGATATCAATCGATCTCCCATCGCTATTAACTGGTTCAAAATAGTCTATATGGCTAAATGTGATCAAGGCCTCTCTGTTATAACGACGGAGCTTTTCTTCTATACCTATCTTTTTCTCATTAGAAATATTAGGTGGACATTTTGTAATGACTATGATCTGTGCTCGTTTAGATTCAGTGAGTAGGTCTCTGAAATTTCCAGCGGGAAATACAAACATAGGTTGCGAAAAGGATCGAAAATCGAATAAAAGAATATTAAATAAAGGAGATAATTTTCGATGTTGATAGGCATCATCCAGGATAATAAGCTGATGATCCGTCTGAAGTTTTTCTATTCCAGTACAACGATCTTCACATACGGCTACTGTGACATTCGGAAACTTGTTTTTGAATTGCAATGGTTCATCGCCTACATCTATCGCTAGAGAATCTGTTTGCACAATCCGGAATCCTTTTGTTTTTCGACCATAACCTCTGCTGAGGATAGCTACCTTGTAGTTGCTACTAAGATAGGAGACAACAAATTCGGTCATGGGACTCTTACCGGTACCACCAACTGCTAAATTACCAATAACGATGGTCGGAATCTGGAAAGATTGGGCTGGTAGCACATGGAAATCATATAGCCGATTTCTCAACCATACGACTAATCCAAAAATAATGGAAAAGGGAAGAAGCAGATATCGCAGGAAAGTCCACATTATTTTGGTATTACTGTCAATCCAATATCTGTAATTTCCTGCAAAGGATTATCTCGCATATTCTGTTCAATGGATATCGTATATAATCCTGTATCTGGAAATACGTAATCTTGATGAATGATAGATTGCTGATTGTAAAGACTGCCTGATGATTTTCCAATCCACTTTCCATCTGATTTTGCCAATTTTATTTCCTTACGGAAGGTATTTGTTTTTTTATCTGGACCCTGTTGGTAAATCAAAACAAAGAGATTTGAAAAAGCATATTCAGGTGTATGGCGCACATCTATAAGTACATCGTATTTTTTCGTCTTGTCGCTAATGTGGAATTGAAAACTAGGATGTGAGGTATATATCCACGTCTTATTTTCGATAGGTTTATTTTCATTGATAATAGCAGTTTGGTCACAAGATGTCCATAAACCAATACATAAAATTCCAAAAAGAAAAGCCTTTAGTTTCATTTTAAATCTATATAAATAGAATATGCCTAACATTTTAAAATTAGGCATATTCGTTTTATTCTGTTTTTGAGGCAGGATTGTTATTGTTACCTTTGTTTTTATTTCTATGACGATTAAAGCGTTTTTTAGGTTTATTATTTTGACCCTCTTTATTTTCTTTGCTCGCTGTTGCAGGATTTGTACTATCCGGATTGCTTTGCTGTTTGGCCACTACCTGTTTTGGTGGATTTTGCTCAGCCTTATCACTTTTCTGACCGCTTTTATTTTCCGGTTTAGCATTATTATTGCTCTTGGTTTTCCGTTTTTTCTTTCTTTTGTTGCGGTCATCCAAACGTGTTAAACTATCTTGACCAACTACATTTTCGTAATCGTAGTTGATAATTTTTTCCTCTCGGATATCTTCGGTTTCTATTGCGCTTGATATGGCCTCTGGTTTAATACCCTGCTTATTCATTTCGACAAGTTCTTTGACTTGTTGAACTGGCATTGCAATCCAGTTTTCTGCTCCAGGGAAAGAAAACCACATCATTTTTTTGAAGATATCGGTTTTCTGGAGATAAGCCACACCTTTTAATGTTTCAATACGGTCGATATTGTTAGGAATGTCTTTCAATGCGTCCATATAACTATCCAATTCATAATTGAGACAGCATTTTAACTTACCACATTGTCCAGCTAGCTTTAAGGTATTCAATGATAAATTTTGATAGCGGGCAGCAGAGGTGGATACGGTTTTAAAATCCGTTAACCAAGTAGAACAACATAGTTCGCGTCCACATGATCCAATACCGCCAAGACGGCTCGCTTCCTGACGCATACCGATCTGGCGCATTTCAATCCGTATACGGAATGCTTCAGCCATTTTTTTGATCAATTCACGAAAATCCACACGGCCCTCTGCAGTATAATAAAACGTTGCTTTTGTTTTATCTCCCTGATAGTCTACATCCGAAATTTTCATTAATAAGCCTAGATCCAAAGCAAGTTTACGTGCTTTATGCATGGTTTCCCATTCAAGATCTTTTGCTGCATTATACTTCTCTACATCCACTTCATTTGGCTTCCGATAGATCTTTTTTGTTACCAATTCAGGGGTAACATTGTTCTTTTTTAATTGTAATCGAACTAACTCACCCGTCAAGGAAACGTGGCCAACGTCATATCCCCCTGTTGAGGGCTCTACAACGACCATTTCTCCCATTTCAAGGTATAGGTTGTCTACATTAATAAAGAAATCCTTTCGAGATCCTTTGAATCGTACTTCTACGATATTGAATGGTTTATAGTTTGATGGCATATCCATATCGGAAAGCCAGTCATATACATCTAATTTATTACATCCGCTAGTCATGCAAGAGCCATTATTTTGACATCCTGCCGGTGTACCACTTGCTGTGGTAGTACCGCAACCTCCGCCGGATGAGCAACTGCCACATCCCATAGTTTTCTATTTATATATATTGAGTTCCTTTCGGAAACGTTTTGTATTTGTATATTAATGTTAATTGCAAAGATAAATCTAAAAATAATATTTTAGGGTTTGCATTTCTTTCTACAAAATAATGCGTTTCCTCAAATAGATTTATTGTTTCTTCAATTTGTTCTATGCTATAATGTACTGCAAATTTTTGGACAAAATCCAATTCTTTGGCAGGTAAAAATACGAGACTGGAGAGTCCTTCCTTAATCAAAATAATCTGCCGCATCATGTTGATCGCATAAAAAAGAAAGCTCTTTTGATTTTCGCGACCCATTTTGGACAAATCCTCTTCAACTAAAGAAATCATGTTTGTTCCTGCGTCCGATACGATAAATCGCAGCCAGTTTACCAAAATGCCAAAATGATTATTGGTCTGAGTATTGAGTTGATTAAGCGCTTCTTGTAAGTTTCCATCAGCTATGAAAGCTATTTCAGATGCTTCCTGATCAGAAAGATGTTGCGCAGTCTTCAAATACTGTGAGACTTCAGTATGATCTAGTTTCTTAATTTTGACCAGTTGTGTCCGAGAAATAATGGTATTTAAAATTTTATCTTGATTCTCTGCAACCAAAATAAATAACGTTTTTTCGGGCGGTTCTTCAATCAATTTTAATAATGCGTTGCCTTGGGTATCCAAGTATTCGGGCAACCACATGATCAAAACTTTATATTCAGCCTCAAAAGCTTTAAGACTCAATTTCTTGATGATACCATGTGCTTCAGCAATATTAATATTGACCTGTTTATTATCTGCATCCAACTGATTTCGCCAGTATTCCAAACCCATATAGGGATTGGTTAAAAAGGACTTTCGCCAGTTTTCAGCATAGTCTGTCGCTGTATCTTCTTTGTGTTTGGCAATAAAAGGATAAGACATGTGCAAATCTGGATGAATCAGTTTGCCATATTTTCGGCAAGAAGCACATTCTCCACAACTATCCGTAGTTTGTTTATTTTCACAGTTTAAAAACTGAGCATATGCATAAGCTAGTGCAAGGCTTCCGGAGCCCTCAGGGCCTAGAAATAATTGCGCATGGCTCACACGGTTTTCATGAACCGTACGAACAAGATGTTCTTTGATGTCTTTATGCCCAATGATATCTTTAAACTGCATACACTATTGCTATTATACAAATGTAATAAATATTGTGATTTATCAGGGTGAATTTGCTTTCTATACTTTTGAAAGCGTGCTTATTAATTGAAATACAATCGCTTATTTAAGTGCAATAAATCTTCGTATGTGGAAAGAAAGGCATTTACAAATCTCAAAAATATTGATTAATTTGTGTATTATTGCACATAATAATTAGTAATTAGGAAATGAGATTCATTGTATCAACATCAATTTTATTAAAGCAGTTACAAGCTATCAATGGAGCATCTAGTACAAGTACTGTTTTACCAATATTGGAAAACTTTCTTTTTGAAATAAAAGACAATAACTTGACTATTTCTGCTACGGATTTACAGACGAGTATGGTTACTTCTTTGCAGATTGAAGCAAAAGAAGAAGGAAGAGTAGCTATGCCTTCTAAGATTTTGATAGAAACACTAAAAACTCTCCCAGATCAGCCCGTTGCTTTTTCAGTAGACATGAATACATTGGCTATTGAAATCAGTGCAGGTGATGGTAAATATAAATTGAGCGGAGAAAATGCAGATGATTTTCCTAAAATTCCTTCTATTGATAACGGATCTATTATAGAAATGCCGGCTCCGGTTCTTTCGGAGGCTATCAGTAAGACTATCTTTGCGGTAAGTAACGATGAATTGAGACCAGCGATGTCTGGGGTTTTAGTGCAATTGGCTGAGAAAAATGTGACTTTTGTTTCTACAGATGCACATAAATTGGTACGTTACACAAGATCGGATATCAGTGCTGAAAAACCTGCTTCACTTATTCTACCTAAGAAAGCACTTTCTTTATTAAAATCGTCATTACCTTCGGATGATACAAAAGTATCTATCGAATATAATCAGACTAATGCATTTTTTAGTTTTGGTAATATCAATCTGATCTGTCGTTTGATCGATGAGCGTTACCCTGACTATGCTGCGGTAATTCCTCAGGTCAATCCAAATAAGCTGACGGTTGATAGATTACTTTTCTTAAACACTTTGAGAAGAGTTGTTATTTTCGCAAATAAAACAACACATCAAGTACGTTTGAAGATATCAGGTAGCGAATTGAATATCTCTGCTGAAGATTTGGATTTCTCCAACGAAGCCCACGAGCGTTTGTCTTGTCAATTCGAAGGGGATGATATGGAGATCGGATTTAACGCTAAATTTTTGGTTGAAATGTTAAATAACCTTGAAAGCGAAGAGGTTGTTATCGAGATGAGTACGCCAAACCGTGCCGGTTTATTGATTCCTGCGACGTCTGAAGATCACGAGGACATTTTGATGTTGGTTATGCCAGTGATGTTAAATAACGCTTAATCTTCTTATCGGTTTTGGAAATAATTACACACCTTATTGACTTTATTCTCCATATTGATAAACATTTGGTTGAAATTGTCAATGATTATCAATTATGGACATACCTTATTTTGTTTCTTATCATTTTTGTAGAAACGGGTGTGGTCGTAATGCCTTTTTTACCTGGAGATTCTTTGCTGTTTGCTGGCGGAATGCTTGCTGCACAACCGAATGAACTGAATGTTTGGTTGATGATATTGATTCTGCTGATTGCTGCAATATCAGGCGACTCTCTTAACTATTCCATCGGAAAGCATTTTGGGATGCGATTGACAAAATTCAAACTTTTTGGAAAACAGGTTGTCAAGGATGAACAGATTGCAAAAACACACGCTTTCTATGAAAAGTATGGAAGTAAAACGATTGTCATAGCTCGTTTCGTACCTATCGTTCGTACTTTAGCACCATTTGTTGGTGGTATTGGCAAGATGAATTATGGTACTTTCATTACTTACAATATAGTAGGAGCTGTGTTGTGGGTGGGCGGCATAACATTAGCCGGCTATTTTTTGGGTAATATTCCAATTATTCGAGATAATTTTTCGAAAGTGGTACTACTGATCATTTTTATTTCAGTACTGCCTATTATATTTGAATTGGTAAAAGAAAAAATAAAAACTAAAAAGGGAGTTCAATAGGACTTCCTTTTTTTCTGAAATTGTCTGTTTTCTATTGGTCAGAAAGAACCTTCAGCTGATTTTCATAGTTGTTGGAGCTTACAGAGAGCATGAAGGTTTTATTTATCGAATATGGATTTTGTTTATCTACTGGTCGATTTTATCCTACATATTGATCAACACCTGTTGCAGATTGTCAATACCTATGCTGGATGGACTTATTTCATTCTATTCTTGATTATATTTGCTGAAACAGGATTTGTGGTTACACCATTCCTTCCGGGGGATTCAGTATTATTTGCATTGGGAGCCATTATTGCCCGACCAGAAAGCAACCTTTCACTGTCACTTTTCCTATTTATTCTAATATGTGCGGCTATTTCTGGCGATTTTGTGAATTATGAGATAGGTAAATATTTTGGAATTCGAGTTTTTAAACCAGACTCAAAAATTTTTAAACCATCCTATCTTCAAAAAACACAAGATTTCTATGCTAAATATGGTACTAAAACCATTGTTTATGCTCGTTTTGTACCTATCGTCCGAACCTTTGCCCCTTTTGTAGCTGGTATTGGTAAAATGCCATACCGTATTTTCGGCAAATACAATATAGCAGGTGGTATATTATGGGTATCGTTATTTATTCTAGCGGGTTACTTTTTTGGGCAGATTCCTTTTTTCAAGCAGAATTTTTCCCTAGTTGTATTAGCTATCATATTTATTAGCCTAATACCCATGTTGATACAGTTTTTAGCGGTTAAAAGGTCAAAAAAAGATTAAACGTTAAATACTAAAGTCAGTCTTTTAAGGTTAAAGGATTGATATGAAATACTTCATTTTAGCATTTACCTTATTTGTCACACAGCTTGCTTTGGGGCAACGTGCCTCTGTCGATCGGCGCCAAGCAAAAGAGGCTTACGATCTGTTGAATAAAATCCGAACAAATCCCGAGAAATATAAAAAGGAATTAAAGCTTTTCAATCTACAAAAGGTTACCCGAACAAAGCTTAATTGGAACAAGCAGCTTGCCGAAGTTGCAGAATATCGGGCTAAAGATATGGCCAAACGGTCTTATTTTGATCATGTCTCTCCTGAAGGCTATGGACCCAATTATTTTATCGAAGAAGCCGGATACGAGTTAAATCAGTCTTGGCTAAAAAAAAGGAGCGCCAATAATTTTGAATCCATTGCTGCTAATCGTGCTAGTGCAACCGATGCTATTAAAGCATTGATTATCGGAAGAGAAGCGCCAGGTTATCATCATCGTACGCATTTGTTGGGTATGGATCAATGGAACGGATCACTATATGATATCGGGATTGGTTATGTGAAGTGCAAAGGAGCTAGTCCTTATGAAAGCTATCTCGTTGTTATTATTGCAAAGCATGATTGGTAAATAAACTATCCTATTTGGAGGTAATTTGAGGAGTATCAGCAATTAATCTATGTTGCGTCTTCAACTTTTATTCGAAAAGTCATACCTTTGCATATGATAAAATCCATGACAGGATATGGCACGGCTTCCAAAGAGAACGGTAAAGTCAAATATAGTGTCGAAATAAAGTCCTTAAATTCAAAATTCCTTGAATTAAATCTTCGTCTGCCCAAAGTAGTTTCGGACAAAGAATTGACCTTGCGTACTGAATGCAGTAAGCTTATTGAACGCGGAAAAGTTAATCTGAATGTAACCGTAGAATATGCTGATCAAACAGCCAAGGCTTCATCTATCAATGCTGATTTACTGAAAAAATATTATGGTCAATTGCAGCAGATCGCAAATGAGCTAAATGATACAAATGTCAATCTATTCGAATTGGCGTTAAATATGCCTGAAGTTGTCACCAACAATGACGATACCGTTGATGATGAAGAATCTAGCGTATTGATGGATGCTTTTTATGATGCGGTAAGACATTTCAATACATTCCGTGAAGATGAAGGAAATGTATTGGCTCAAGATCTAAAAAAGAGAGCTGAAATGATTTTGACCTATTTGGGCGAAGTGGAAGCACTCGAAGTTGAACGTATCCCTTTGATCAGACAACGTATAGAGCAATTTCTCAATGATAGCGTGGGTAAAGAGAATGTAGATCAGAATCGTTTTGAACAGGAGCTTGTTTATTATATCGATAAATTAGATGTCACTGAAGAGAAAGTTAGGTTGCGTTCCCACTGTAACTACTTTCTAAAAGCCTTTGATTCTGACGATTCAAATGGTAAGAAATTAGGTTTTATCTCTCAAGAAATGGGCCGTGAAATCAATACCTTGGGATCTAAAGCTAATCACGCTGGTATACAGCAGATTGTGGTTAGAATGAAGGAAGAATTAGAAAAAATAAAAGAGCAGTTGCTCAACGTATTATAAGGATGAGCGGTAAATTAATTATTTTCTCAGCACCGTCGGGCGCTGGAAAAACAACTATAGTAAGAGACCTTTTAAGTAAACATGGGGATAAAATAGAATTTTCTATTTCTGCGAGTACCCGTGATCCAAGGGGACAGGAAGTCGATGGAAAAGACTACTACTTTATGTCCAAAGAAGAATTTTTGCATAAAGTGGCCAAACAAGAGTTTATCGAATTTGAAGAGGTCTATTCTGGTACATTTTATGGTACTTTGCGTTCCGAAATCGAACGTATCTGGAAAGAGGGTAAAAATGTTATTTTCGATATTGATGTCGTCGGAGGATTACGTCTGAAATCTAAATTTCCAGAGCAGGCAATCTCTATATTTGTGCAACCACCATCATTAGAAGTACTTAAAGAACGTCTAACTGGACGTGGCACAGATTCGGAGGAAAAACTACAGGAAAGATTTGCCAAAGCGGAATTAGAACTAACCTATGCGAATAAGTTTGATGTAATCCTGAAAAATTTTGATTTAGCTACAGCTTGCGCTGATGCTGAGGAAATTGTAATGGGCTTCATCAATAAATAAAGGGCGAAATGAAAAAAATTGGTTTGTTTTTTGGTTCCTTTAATCCGGTGCATGTTGGGCATTTGATTATAGCAAATTACATGGCCAATTTTACTGGACTGGAAGAAGTGTGGTTTGTGGTATCTCCACAGAATCCATTTAAGAAAAAATCTACCTTAGCGGATCCCTACGATCGTTTAGAGATGCTCAATCTGGCAGTGGAAGATTGTGAACATTTGCGTGTGAGCGATATTGAATTTCATTTACCAGTACCGTCTTATACAATAGATACTTTAACGTATCTAAAAGAAAAATATCCAAATAGAGAATTTGTGCTTTTGATGGGGGAGGATATCTTAGAGTCGTTGGAGAAATGGAAGAATGCGGAGATTATTTTGCGTGATTATCATATTTATGTGTACCCTCGTCCGGGTTATGATGGAGGAAAACTAAAGAATCATCCTTCAATAACCATGACAGATACACCATTAATGGAACTCTCTTCTACTTTTCTGCGAAAAGCGATCAAAGAGAATAAGAATATTCAGTTTTTTACACCGCAAAAAGTTATTGATTTTATAGATAAAAAGGGTCTTTATTCATAAGGACTGCAAAATATACAAAGTGAATCCCTGGATCTCTTAGGAAGTCTGGGGATTTTTGTTTTCTATGTGGTAGAAAAGCTAATTGTGCAGCGCATAGCTTTGGAAAATGTAGATATATCGAAAGTGATACCTTTATAGATCAGAAGTAAATAATATTTATGGTATTAGATTTAACAAATGGAATTGTTTTTGGTAGGAATAATTTCTTTACTTTTAAATAGCATTATGTATACTTTATGAGAAGTTTAATTTTATTATTTATTTGCCTAGGTAGTTGGACTTGGGCTTTTGCACAGACAGAAAACGAGGAGGGAAGTAATTATATCATGGATCCCGCTGCTATTGAATTCAGGACAAAGATGACAATACCACCTTATAGTCTGGCGAAGGTGAAAGCTTTGATTGCTAAATTATCTCCGGTAGCGGATAAAGATGGGACAGATACTGGTGTGCTTGCTCTTTCTGCAACGGATTTTAAGAATTTAAGTTTACGCGAAAAATTTACGTATACCATGATTCATGCGGAGGTATATGCTCAGAATTGCGATATACCAGAAAATCAGAAAGCTATTGACAAGAAAATATTTGGTAAATTGCTCGGTGGTTTTAATGAAGCTTGGTGGTCAGAAAGACAGACTGACTTTTTGCAGGAAAACAGAGATTCGGTTATGAAATTGATTCAAGAGTCTGTCTTGAGAAGCAAACGAATGGGAGTGAATTATAAGGAGACGATTGAACAGATCAATGGCTGGCAAATGATTCCATTTATTATTGAATATGCAAAGAAAACCCCTAAAGATAAGGATGCATTAACTTTGCTGTTGTTGCTGATGAAACGTGGCGAGTATAGCGAATTTATGAAGTCTACATCCTTCAAAAAGTTATATGGGGAGACAAGTAATTACTATTCCTACTTGGATTATAATCAAGAAAACGAAGCACTAATATATCGTAGAGCAATGGGGTATTACAATGAAAAAAAAGGTAAATAAAATATGGGCTTGCTGCCTGATCTTGCTAGGTTTTATCAGTAATCCGAGTTTTGGCCAAGAATATCAGGAATATAAAGATATTGCCTGGAATGAACCTCGGTCAAAAGATTCAGCTTATTATGCGATGCGGGAAAGAGCAAGCATACCACCTTTTGGTCTCAAAAAGGTTCAAGACTTAGTAGAGCAACAATCAAAAAAGCTTCCGGAAGAAGCATTGGTAGACTATAACGCCGGAATTTCGAGAGCCGACTTTGATAAGCTGAGCTTTGAAGAGAAGTTTACTTATATAATGATCTATCCTGAAATTTACAGTCAGGCTTGTGCGGAGCGAATGTTTGTATTTAACCCCCAAAGTAAAATATTTGCGCAATTGCTTTTTGTTTATAATGGTGTCTTTTGGAGTGAACGACAGCTTCATTTTATGAAGAAAAATAAAAAAAGAGTAATAGATCTGATCATAGATCAAGCGAACCTAAACAATGTACTCGGATTGAATTATAAAACTGCATTAATAGAAATTGACGCTTGGGAAAGTATTCCCTTTTTGCTCAGTTTCTATCAAAAGAATCCAAAGGACAAAGATATATTGACTACTTTGCTTCAGCTATTGAAAACGTCAAATTTTGGAGCATTTGAACAGTCTAAAATATACAACAAGTTATACGGAGAAAATACGCATTCTGATAGTTGGGTAAATTTTTCAAATGCCAACGAAGAGTATATTGTTGAATCTGCTCAAGCATTATATAAAAAACGTCTAAATCAGTGAGACAAGCACTATCCATATTGATTTTGTTTCTCTTGAGCTATATATCATTAATAGGGCAGGAGAAGGGATATGTTTTGATTCCCGGGGGAGATTACCAACTGGGGGATACGATGAGTCTGGATAATCCGAATAGAACAGTACATATAGAGCCTTTTTGGATTGCCCAATACGAACTGACCAATGCTGAATTTGAAAAATTTGTACAGGCGACGGGCTATCAGACTTTGGCCGAACGATATCATAATGCGATGGTATTTGAGCCTGGACTTGCGGAATTCAGATGGCTGCAAGACAGCACTGCTTATTGGCGTTTCCCAAATGGGATAAGCCGTGGTGGTATAGTAGACAAAATGGATCATCCTGTCACTTGTATATCTTTTAAGGACGTATTGGCTTATTGCACTTGGGCTGATTGCAGGTTACCCAGTTTTGAGGAGTGGGAAGTTGCTGCGCGGGCCGGTAGTGATGGACGTTATTTTGAGGGGGTGAATAAAGAAAATATAGGTCAATATGCTAATATATGGCATAGCAGGGATCACCTTAAAGCAGACTATTCGGATGGTTATATGTATACTTCCCCCGTAGGGGCATTCAAACCAAATCCATGGGGACTTTATGATGTATTTGGTAATGTATTTGAATTTTGTTCGGGCAAGCTAAATAGAGATGGGGAGCGTTATGTGGCTCATGCAAGAGGAGGGTCATGGTGGTGCAGTAGAAATAGCTGTTCGGCATTCAATACGGTCTATATTGGTTCTGTTAGCCCGAATGCCTCATTCAGTAATCTCGGATTTAGGATAGTAAAAAAAGCCTTTACCCCGAAGGATAAAGACTTTTAAAACAAAAAATCTTAAAAGGTTGATTTTTTATCTTCCCATCCAGCCACCATCGACAGTAAGGATGGAGCCATGCACGTAATCTGCTGCTTTTGAAGCAAGGAATACCGCTGGTCCTTTAAAGTCTTCCGGTGTACCCCAGCGTCCAGCAGGTATACGGTCCAAGATAGATTTAGAACGTTCTGGATCGTCTCTCAATGCTTCCGTATTATCCGTTGCAATATAACCTGGAGCAAAACCATTTACATTCACTCCCTTAGAGGCCCATTCATTTGCAAAAGCCTTTACCAATGACCCTATTGCACCTTTGGAGGCCGCATATCCGGGAACGTTGATACCGCCTTGAAAAGTCAATAACGATGCCGTGAATACAATTTTTCCAGTTCCACGTGAAATCATATCTTTTCCAATTTCCCTGGTCAGGATGAATTGTGCATTTTGATTGATTTCGATGATTTCATCCCAGTACTCATCGGGATGTTCAGCTGCTGGTTTACGCAGAATATTTCCGGCATTGTTGAAAAGGATGTCTATGGTTGGATGCTCCGATTTTACTTTTTCAATAAACTGATAGAGTTCGGTTCTTTTTGAAAAATCACATTGGTAAGCATAAAAATTCCTTCCTAATGCTTGGATGGATTTTTCTACTGCGGACCCTGTTGTCTCCAGCGATGCCGAAACACCAATGATATCTGCCCCAGCTTCCGCTAATGCTTCGGCGATAGCTTTACCTATCCCTCTTTTACAGCCAGTTACCAAAGCGACCTTCCCGGTCAAATCAAAAGATTGCAGTATGGACATTATTTTGAGTATTTTATCGTTAATGGTTGATTTAAGTTATTTCTAAATTCTTTGATATAGGATTGCCATTGATCAAAACTGGTTATTTTTCCTGCTTTATTGAATGCAGCTCCAGCAAAATAGGTCAAAGGGTTGTTGTTTTTGACCGTAGTTGCCAATAAAAACTGTTTTGGACTATCCTTAAATACATATTTTACTTTATTAGGCAAGATCACGGCGGTCCCGGTGATTTTATCCCCCTCAGCAGGCTCCCAATAAGCCAAAATGCCATTTTTGTTGTCGTTTAAGAGCTGAGGTTTATCCTCTTTTCGTTTGGCAAGACCAACGACTACAGGGGTGCTGCTTGAAGTCGTATTTTTGATTGCATAACATATTTTGTTCAGTTGGCTTCCCGCGTCCAGAGAGACTGTTTTTTCAACTTGTATATTTTGACCCTTTACATTTTCTGGCTCATAGATAAGCTTAAACGTAGTCCGTAAAGGACCATTATCTAAGACTTCGTATTGACGATAATGTTTGTGATAGACGACCTGCTGATCAATAAATGGAGTTGCGTCGCCTACACCTAGTGTTTGACCCACAGAATAGTAATCCAAACCTTTACCATGATCGGCATGATAATCCCCTGTTTTATACCATTCGTCAATAATAAGATCATTCGTCCTTTTGGACCAAAAATCAAATCCTTGGGCATCTTCAGAGCTGCCTTCTAATGCTTTTCCATAGGCTCTGAATGCAGCAATGTCATTTTCCCAGGCAAAGTCATCTTTACGTTCGGGGACATAACGCGCAAATGTCTTGGTAGTAACGGTTTTTGGAGTATTTCCAGTTACACCAAAAGTCAAAGCACTTTTAGGCGCAATAGATACTTTTATCAGTACATTTTGAGGGGTTGGCTGTCCTAGCTTTTCCAATTGGTAAGCCAGTTCCGCTTTATCCTTGCTATCAACAATCGTAAAGACATTTTTCTTCAACTCAAAATGTTTTTCGAATGTTGCATAAGGAATACTGATCAGCTCTGTTCTAGATACGGCTGAAGGATTTTTAACCGTAATCGTCTTATTGTTTTGGGCAAAGGCGATGCTTGAAAGCCCCAGCGTTAAACTTAATATGAATGTTCTTTTCATTTGATAATGGATTAAAGAGAAAAGATATCTAAATACTACTTAAGCTCAGTGATAGCGCGCTTATCCATATCATCGTAGTCGAGATTTTCGCCCGCCATACCCCAGATAAACGTATAGTTGGATGTTCCAGCTCCTGAGTGAATTGACCAAGGTGGAGAAATGACAGCCTGATCATTATGCATCCAGATATGACGTGTTTCGTCTATCGGTCCCATAAAATGAGATACAGCCTGACCTTCTGGTAACTCAAAGTAAAAATAAACCTCCATACGACGGTCATGCGTATGCGATGGCATCGTATTCCACACGGATCCTGGCTTAAGCTCTGTCATTCCCATTTGTAGCTGACAGGTTTGTACAACTTTATTCAATAACATTTGGTTGATTGTACGGTGGTTGGCTGTTTCCAGAGATCCTAATTCTATTTTATTAGCATCTTCCTTAGTGACCTTTTTGGTAGGATAACTCTGGTGCGCTGGTGTTGAGTTTAAATAAAACTTTGCCGGATTCGCACTTTCTTGACTTGAAAAATAGATATCTTTTGCGCCTTGTCCGATATAGAGAGCTTCTTTGGTTTTAAGTTCATACAATGTTCCATCTACTTCTACCTGCCCATTGCCACCAACATTGATAATACCCAATTCTCTTCTAGAAAGAAAGTAAGGTTCTTTTAATAATTCAGGGATTGTTTCTAATTTAATTTTAGAATTTACGGGCATTGCACCACCAGCCATGTAACGGTCATAGTGTGTGTAGACAAAGTTAACTTTATCAGTTTCAAAAACTTTTTCAATGAGAAAATTATCTCTTAATCCTTGTGTATCTAATGTTTTGTATTCTTTCGGCCCGATTGCATAGCGGGATTCAAAATTAATGCTCATAACGGAATGATTTTTCTTTATTTGAAAGCTAAATTTAGGGCTAATATTTCTCAAAAACGATACAATCTTACGCAATCGATGTCGTACTTATGTAAAGGATCTATTAAGACAAATTTTCTTGCGGTTTTTATTTTTCAGATTTGCTAACTTCGTATATGGTAAAGAAGAAACCGAATATTTTAGTTGTTAATGACGATGGTATCACAGCTCCGGGAATAAAGGTGTTGTTAGAAGAAATGCAAAAAATTGGTAATGTGGTTGTCGTAGCACCAGATTCGGCACAGTCGGGTATGGGGCATGCGATTACGCTTGGTAGACCACTTCGATTGGATAAAATCAATCTCTATGAGGGAGTTGAGATGTACCAATGTTCTGGAACACCGGTTGATTGTGTCAAGCTTGCTGTTAATAAAGTCTTCAAGGGACAGAAGCCAGATATCTGTGTGTCCGGTATTAACCATGGGCTCAATAATTCAATTAACGTGTTATACTCTGGGACAATGTCTGCTGCGGTCGAAGGAGCTATCGAGGGAATACCTTCTGTTGGCTTTTCGTTGGATAATTTTTCCCATGATGCAGACTTCAGCTACTGTAGGCCTTATGTAATTTCCATAACGGAACAGGTTTTGGCCAATGGTTTACCCAAAAATACACTGCTAAATGTCAATTTTCCACAAACACAAGGATTTAAAGGGATTAAAATCTGCAGACAGGCTGGAGGACATTGGGTAGAGGAATTTGATGAACGTATTGATCCACATAACCGTGATTATTATTGGACGACAGGAAAGTTTGTCTTACAAGACCGTGGAGAAGATACGGATAGTTTTGCGCTAGCAAATGGCTATGTTTCAGTTGTTCCTACACAATTCGACATGACTGCACATCATGCTATCCCAGAACTGAATTCATGGAGTTTTGATCATTTGGAAGGTACGACGAAACACAGCAAAGGTGAGAAATAATCTTTGGGCAGGCTCGGGCATAGGAATTGCTTTCCCCTTACTGGCATTTTTGTTGGTGCGTTTTACCGACATCGAACTTCATTTTCTGCCCGAGAAGCCAATGGCAACATATACCATTGCCGTTTTGATCAATTTGATTTTCTTAAGGTTTGCATACCGTTCAGGTAATGATCAGGTAGGGAAAGGAATTATCATCATGACATTTTTGTCCATGATATTATATTTAATTACACATAAAGTGACAGTATAAAACGAAATGTAAAGATATCCGGGCTATACAGGGAAGGTTATTTACGAGTTTTTTATTGTTTATTTTTTTAAGAGGAATAAGATGAAATTAACATTGGGGTTTTCTCCTTGTCCAAACGATACATTTATTTTTGATGCTTTGATCCACCATAAAATTGATACAAAGGGGCTGGATTTTGATGTGGAATATCAGGACGTTGAGACATTAAATTTGAAGGCATTTCAAGGAGATCTGGACATCACCAAACTGAGTTATCATGCTTTTGCTTATGCCGTTGAAGACTATGAATTATTGGATGCAGGTAGCGCCTTGGGCTTTGGTGTAGGGCCAATGCTGATCACAAAAGATGCGACTTTGGCCGAAATGCTCCAAGCGAAGTTAAAAAGTGGTGACGGTTTGGGTGAATTCGATAAGTTAAAGGTGGGATATCCGGGGAAGTTTACGACAGCAAATTTCCTGTTGGGTCTGGCATTTCCGGAATTAACCAATAAAATAGAACTGGTTTTTTCTGATATTGAAGGAGCGTTATTGGATGGTTCTATTGATTTGGGGCTTATTATTCATGAAAATCGGTTTACTTATGCAGAAAAAGGACTGTATAAAGTAGTCGATTTGGGGGAATATTGGGAAAGTACGACAAAATTTCCGATTCCGCTTGGTGGTATTGTCGTAAAACGTTCGTTGCCGAAAGATGTGAAAGCCACGCTTAATGCAATTTTAAAAGAAAGTGTTGAATTTGCTTTTGCAAATCCAAAGTCCGGATTGGAGTTTATCCGTAGTCATGCGCAGGAGATGAGTGAGGAGGTGATGTATAAGCATATTGAACTGTATGTCAATAAATATTCCGTTGAATTGGGTGTCGAAGGACGTAATGCTATTACTAAGATGTTTCAGAAAGCACAAGAAATGGGCTTTATCCCACATTCGGATAAAAAACTCTTTCTTTCTTAGTATCGTACCTTATATCAAGTGTATGTATTAGTAGGTTGCTTGTGTGAAAACTCTACCGTTTGGATCCAAGTGTGGCTATTTTGGATTTAAAGAGCAAATAATCAGGATCTCAAGAACACGAGATCCTCGATAATAGGATAAATTGAGCCGTGCAGAATAAGAAGCTAATCCGATAGAAAAAAATAACGCAAAAAAAATAGTGGTAAGCTGTTAGATATCATATCTAATAACTAAATTTGCCCGATTAGTGTCAAATTGTCTGCAATTTTACTTTGGAGTCATTATTGTACAAAATCTTTAGTTGAGATAGAAAAAAAATTATGTTAAAGTTTTTAAGTAAATTATTTGGAAGTAAATCCGAAAGAGATATCAAGGGGATTCAGCCAGTTGTAGAGCAAATCAAAGCTGAATATGATAAACTTTCAAATCTAACCAATGACGAGTTACGTGCCAAGACCGCTGACTTCAAAGAAAGAATTAAAAATTACCTTGCAGATATTGACCAAGAAATAGATACGCTTAAAAAAGAGGCGGATCAAGATGAGGACGATATGGCTAAAAAGACTTCTATTTATGAGCAAGTAGACAAATTGTCTAAAGATCGTGATAAGAAGTTGGAAGAGGTATTGAAGGATATTTTACCAGAAGCATTTGCTGTGGTGAAGGAAACTTCAAGACGTTTGACAGAAAACGAAGAATTGGAAGTTACTGCCAGTGATTTTGACAGAGAGTTGGCTGTCTACAAGCCAAACGTTATTATCAATGGTGATAAAGCCATTTGGAAAAACAAATGGATGGCTGCTGGTACAGAGGTAACCTGGAACATGGTACATTATGATGTACAGTTGATCGGTGGTATTGTACTACATAGCGGTAAGATTGCTGAGATGGCTACTGGTGAAGGTAAGACATTGGTCGGAACTTTGCCAACCTATCTGAACGCACTTTCTGGACAAGGGGTGCATATCGTGACCGTGAATGATTACCTTGCCCGTCGTGACTCTGAATGGAACGCCCCATTATTTGAATTCCACGGTTTATCAGTAGATTGTATTGATAAACATCAACCAAACTCGCCGCAACGCCGTAAAGCTTACCAATCGGATATCGTATATGGTACGAACAACGAATTTGGTTTCGACTATTTACGTGATAATATGGTTCAGACACCTGATGCATTGGTGCAAGGAAAATTGCATTTTGCCATGGTCGATGAGGTTGACTCGGTTTTAATTGACGATGCCCGTACACCATTGATTATTTCAGGTCCGATCCCTCGTGGTGATCAACATGAGTTCTATCAATTGAAACCACGTATTGAGCGTTTGGTACATGTTCAAAAGACTTATATCAATACCGTATTAAATGATGCTAAAAAAGCATTGGCTGCAGGTGATTCTGATGTAGAAGGTGGTGGCCTAGCTCTATTAAGAGCTTACAGAGGTTTACCTAAAAATAAAGCCTTAATCAAATTCTTGAGTGAAGGTGCTAATCGTTCTATCTTGCAAAAAGTAGAAAACTACTATATGCAAGAGCAAAATAAAAATATGCCTAAAGTTGATGCGGAGCTTTATTTTGTCATCGATGAGAAGAACAATCAGGTTGAACTGACTGAAAAAGGTATTGAATTGATCACAGCCACAGGAGAGGATCCTTCATTCTTTATTCTACCTGATGTAGGTACTGAGATCGCGGAAATTGAAAAGTCTTCATTGACTTTGGAAGAAAAAGCCGCTCAGAAAGAAGACATGTTACGCGATTACTCTATTAAGGCTGATCGTATCCACTCGATCAACCAATTATTGAAAGCATATACCTTATTCGAGAATGATGTAGAATATATCGTTGACGAGGGTAAAGTGAAAATTGTCGATGAGCAAACAGGCCGTATTATGGATGGTCGTCGTTACTCGGACGGTTTACACCAAGCGATCGAAGCGAAAGAAAATGTAAAAGTCGAAGATGCTACACAGACTTATGCGACGATTACATTGCAAAACTACTTCCGTATGTACCACAAACTTTCGGGGATGACTGGTACTGCTTCAACAGAAGCTGGAGAGCTTTGGGAAATCTATAAATTGGATGTTGTTGAAATCCCTACGAATCGTGGAATCCAACGAAATGACCAACAGGATTTTATTTATCGTACTGCACGTGAAAAATATAATGCAGTGGCGGAAGAAATCCAACGTCTGACAGAACAAGGTCGTCCTGTATTGGTTGGTACAACATCGGTAGAAATTTCCGAATTATTGAGCCGTATGCTTCAATTACGGAAGATCAAACATAATGTCTTGAATGCGAAGTTGCACCAGAAAGAAGCCGATATCGTTGCAGAGGCTGGTCAACCGGGCCAAGTAACCATTGCTACGAATATGGCTGGTCGTGGTACCGATATTAAATTGACCGAGATCGTTAAAAACGCTGGGGGTCTTGCGATTATTGGTACTGAGCGTCATGAGTCGCGCCGTGTTGACCGTCAGTTACGTGGTCGTGCAGGTCGTCAAGGAGATCCAGGATCATCACAATTCTTTGTTTCCCTGGAAGATAACTTAATGCGTCTATTTGCTTCTGAAAGGATCTCCAATATCATGGTAAAAATGGGTGTTGAAGAGGGCGAAGTGATGCAACATAGCATGTTGACCAAATCTATCGAGCGTGCACAACGTAAGGTTGAGGAGAACAACTTCGGTATTCGTAAACGTCTATTGGAATACGATGACGTCATGAACTCCCAACGTACAGTAATCTATTCAAAACGTAAAAATGCTTTGTTTGGAGAGCGTTTAGACGTGGATTTGAATAATATGATCTTTGACGTTGCAGAGGAGATTGTTGCTGAAGCCAAAGAGCAAGGTAATTTCGAAGACTTCCAAATCGAAGTAATCCGTATTTTTGCGATTACTCCGGAAATTACTGCAGAAGAGTTTGCGCAAGGTAAGATTGAAGGATTGACAGATCGTCTTTTCGAACAAGCAATTAACGCTTACCATCATAAAATTGACGCAATTGGCGCATTGACAGTTCCTGTATTGAATAATGTGTATGCAGAACGTGGTCAGATTGTTGAAAATGTGGTTATTCCATTTACAGACGGTATCCGCGGTATCCAAGTTTCTGCTAATTTGAAGAAAGCGATTGAGACCAATGGTAAAGAGGTTTTCAAATCGTTTGAAAAAGGAATCGTCTTGGCATTGATCGATGAAGCATGGAAAGAGCATTTACGTGAAATGGATGATCTAAAACAATCTGTTCAAAATGCTGTTTATGAACAAAAGGATCCGATTATTATCTATAAAATGGAAGCCTTTAACTTGTTTAAATCCATGTTGGCTTCTATGAACAAGGATGTCGTGAGCTTTATTTTCAAAGGTGAGATTCCTGGACAGGAAACAACTTCATTACAAGCTAGACAAGTGAATCAAGCTCCGGTAAAGACGGTTGAAACAAAAGCAGAATTAGTTTCACCAACAGGTGTTAGTGAAGAAGATGTGAATGATGGACCGAAAGAACCTGTTCGTAACGAAAATACAGTAGGACGCAATGACGAATGTCCTTGTGGTTCAGGAAAAAAATATAAAAATTGCCACGGCGCAAATAACTAATCGCTAAGAAAAGTTAAACTATGCTGAAGAGAGGATTGATTTTCATACATGCACTTGTGCTATTTACGATCGTTAATGTAAAAGCGCAAGAAAAGGGTGGAGTTATTGTAACCAAAGATTCTTTGATTACACAGCTTCAAAATTTTAGGGCTGCCATGGGAATCAATCCTGTCGAAAGCAAAATCACAACAGTTCCTTCGAAACCTGTTGTACGTTCTGCTGCAACAAGAGTCAAAGTGAGAGGCTTTCGCGTACAGATCTTTGCTGGATCTAGTCGAAATCAAGCTTTTTCCGAGCAAACTCGTTTTCGGGGAATGTATAAAGATGTTGATACCTATATCACCTATGATGAACCCAATTATCGGGTGAAGGTGGGCGACTTTAGAAGTCGTTCCGAGGCAAATGCGTTTATGCGTGAGCTTCGTCAATATTTTAGTAACGTTTTCGTATTTTCAGAAAGCGTTTTTGTCTATCAATAAATCAAACAACCTCATGGCAAGTACGAAAGAAAAAGTCCTGGCCTTAGCCCATCAATATTTCGAAGATACAGTCGCTAACCGTAGATATCTTCATCAAAACCCTGAACTTTCCTTTGAAGAGTATAATACTTCGGCATTTGTAAAGGGGCAGCTGGATCAATTAGGCATCCCTTACGAAGTAAAAGCAGATACGGGTATTGTAGCTCTAATTAAAGGTGAACTCCCTTCAGATGAAGTAATCGCATTGCGAGGGGATATGGATGCATTACCTATTCAGGAAGTCGAAGGACGGCCTTATGGATCCAATAACCCGGGCGTCATGCACGCTTGTGGCCATGATGTACATACATCCTCGCTTTTGGGAACCGCGAAGATATTACATAGCTTGAAAGCTGAATTTGGCGGTACGGTAAAATTAATCTTCCAACCAGGCGAAGAACGTTTACCCGGCGGAGCATCCATAATGATCAAAGAAGGAGCACTACAAAATCCAGCACCTTCTGCTATAATAGGTCAACATGTAATGCCGTTTATCGAAGTTGGCAAAGTCGGATTTCGTGAAGGTAAGTATATGGCTTCCTGTGATGAGTTATTTATGACCGTTAAAGGAAGAGGAGGGCACGGTGCACATCCACATCAGAATATTGATCCGATTGTGATCACAGCACATATTATTACGGCTTTACAGCAGATCGCAAGCCGCTTTGCAGATCCGCGTACACCGACGGTTTTGTCTTTTGGCAAAATCATCGCAAATGGTGCAACAAATATTATTCCCGACCAAGTTTATCTCGAGGGTACATTTCGTACATTCGATGAGAAATGGCGCGCTGAAGCACACGAGAAGATGGTAAAAATGGCTGTTGGAATCGCTGAAAGTATGGGTGCTACCTGTGATTTTGAGGTTCGCAAAGGCTATCCATTTTTGATCAATGAGCCTGAACTGACGAAGAGTGCGCGTACTTTTGCGGAGGAATATCTTGGAAAAGAGAATGTCGTGGATTTAGATCTATGGCCTGCTGCCGAAGATTTTTCCTACTACTCACAAGAAATCAATGCTTGTTTCTACCGACTGGGCACAGGAAATAAAGCGAAAGGAATAACTTCTGCAGTTCATACACCAACCTTCGATGTTGACGAATCCTCGTTGGAGATCAGTACAGGACTAATGGCGTATATCACGTTGCGCAGATTAGGCTATTAGCTCTTTAGTATGTCATCGCATCATATCGTTCGTGAGAACCAGGAGCCTGCTCTGCTGATTGAAGACCTTTTTCTCATAGAAGAAGAAGATTTGGGGCAATTGCTTGAATGGAGTCCAACAATTGTTATCGAAAACAATATGGTTGATCCATTGGATGCTAGAGGATACAAGTTTGATATTGTTTTTGCGCAGACCCAAGCGAATCAAGCACAGGAGAATTTAAAAGTAATTCCATATATCGATAATTTTTTGCAATCAGCCATTGGCTATCTCATTAAACATCAGTATAAAGCGGTCAATATTATTACGGATCAAATAGGTCTTGCATACTATCAACACTATTTGGATCTGATTAATGTGGTCTTGTTAGCTAAGGGGGGACGCTACTATTTTGTCACTACCGGTTTTACAAAATGGAAAACAGGGGGTGAACAGCTAACAATAGATTCCCAAAGTGAAGAAATTACAACAGAGGGGCTTCGGAAAATTGGTGAAGATCTTTATGAAACAGTGACGGATGGCTTATTTACCCTCAGATTTTCGAAATCAAAATATATTTTAATAGGAGAGACAATCTCATGATAACAATAGAATTAGCCGAACAGACAGATATCCGTAGTATTTCTAATATGGCACATATTATATGGCCTGATGCTTATGGAGAAATACTTTCAAAAGACCAGATAGATTTTATGCTGGAGAAAAGCTATACCATTGAGGGCTTAGCTGAAGGAATGGTAGGTGGACAGTTCTTTTATATTCTGAAGGAAGACGGTATTGGCCAAGGTTTTGTTGCATTGAAAACTCTTGCAGATAAACTTCGTATTGAAAAGCTCTATTTGATGCCCAATGTACAGGGAAAAGGTTTTGGGAAAGCATTGATTGACTTTGCTATCGAAAAAGCGAAAGTCAAAGGCAAAGGTATTTTGGAACTCAATGTCAATAGAAATAACCCTGCTTACCATTTCTATTTAAAGCAGGGTTTTCAGGTTACCGAAACGGTTGATATTGCCTATTATGACTATGTGCTCAATGACTATGTCATGCAGCTGGCAATAGATCGTACAGCGTCTTCCTAGTCTTTTAATTTTTCCACACGCGAAGGAGTTTGCTTGCCTTCTACAATACCTGAAGCTCCAATCGCAATAGCTTCGATACTGGAGATAATATTTTGAACGTTTAATGTAGCGACTTCATCCTTTACTGTGTGGTAATACTCATCTTTATCCATTTGGGAAGTCGAGAAAGAATGCGCAGGAACACCTTTTGCGGCTAACACAGCATTATCACTGCGATAGAATAAATTTTGCTTTATATAAGGATCTGAATAAAATTTGAACGTTGTGTTCTTTAGGTTTTCTTGCATTAATTTGCCTAAATCGGATTGATCATATCCTGTTATATAGACAGTATTGGGACCAAATTTTGAATCTTTTCCGATCATTTCCATGTTGATCATTGCTACGACCTGGTCGGCATTGATGTGATTAGAAAAATATTTTGAACCATACATGCCGAGCTCTTCTGCTGTAAATGCCACAAAAATAAGCGTCCTTTCATTGTTGTTTTTCTTTTTATAGTAGTCTGCAAGTGTCAACATCGCTGTTACTCCCGAAGCATCGTCATCTGCTCCATTGGCAATCGAGTCCTGTCCAACAGCAGGTAATATGCCGATATGGTCATAATGGCCGGAGAAAATTACATATTCATTTGGTTTACTTTTTCCGGGGATAACTCCTGCAACATTAAAAAGTGGAAAGTTTTGAAGGTTCCGTTCAATATGAATGTGGAATGTTTTTGGTTTTTCTTTTGTCAGCAGATAAACTATTGAGGGTTTTTGTATACTCGAATCTTCAATAAACTTGGGATTGCTGAGCATCTGACCAAAACGAACAAAAGAGGTTTCAAAGGATGGATCTACTAGTACAAGCGTATTTTCCTTGGATAGGGACTGTTCCCGAAAGGCTTGGGCGAAATCCGCATCCGATGTAATATTAACGATTTTGATGGGACTCTTATCATCCCATTTGAGGTCCACATGGTTCCCAAGCGATATGATATGCTCAGCAGGAATTGTCTTTTTATTTATAGTTGCTGCATTGCTTTTTGGCGAGAGTTTGTCCAGTTGGAATGTCTGTCTGAAAGATTCTTCCGCATAAGGTTTGAGTCCTATTTTTTTCATTTCTCCGGCGATAAAATCTGCTGCAGGCTCGATGTCTTTTGTCAAAGCCGATCGTCCACGCATATCATCCGAAGCCAAGGTATTTAAGATACGGCTCACGTCCTCACGTTGCTGGTCGGAAATTACTTGCTGTCCAAATGTCATGGAAGATAGCGCAATTAACGATAAGGCTAAAAATATTTTAGGTGCTGATTTCATAAAGTTAGTAATGTTCGGATGAAGATAATGATTTCGCCTGTAATTTTAGCGGAAATTTGTAGTGCCTTAGCATAAACCCATGTCATCTTTATGCTAAAGGTCATGACTGTTGAAATGGAGATGTTAATGAGTCCGGGAAAATATGCTTTCGATAAAACTTTCGTGGAGGCCATTGAATTGGCAGCAGGCACGAAAGTTCTTGATGGCCTTTGAAGAAAGACAATTCAGAAAAAAATGTAGTATATTTGGGTATAAATTATTTGACAATGAAAGAAGTATCTGTACAAGAATTAAAGAGCAAGATCGATAATAACGAAGATTTTCAATTGATTGATGTGCGTGAGTCATTTGAATACGAAGTTTCAAATTTGGAAGGTTTAAATATTCCACTTTCGGGAATTTTGATCGAGTCTGATAAGATTGCGAAGGATAAACCGGTTATCGTTCAATGTCGTTCTGGAAAACGTTCAGCACAGGCAATTATGTTGTTGGAGCAACAAGGATTTGATAATCTAGCAAATTTAAAAGGCGGTATCTTGGCCTGGAAAGAGGAAATCGATCCAGAGTTAGACGTTTATTAATATGAAAAACTTGGAGCATCAGACTAAACAAGGTTTCTTGTTTAGTCTTGCTTTTTATATTGTAGCGCTATTAACTCGGCTCTTAAACTTAGGAATCTTCCCTGTATTAGGTAGTCTCTCTATTTTATTGTCCCTCTTATGGGTGATATTGGCCTTGCGGGAAATTATGCTTTCCAGGACTATTTCCAATGGTGAGCGGATGTTGATGGCACTGGCTATCGTACTGCTTAATATTATCGGCGGTATTTTCTATTTCTTTGTGTGGCGACCGCGTGTATTGGGATTAACAAAAAAGTAATATGACAAAATATTTTATACTGAATATTGTATTGAACTTGGCCATTGTATTTTTGGCTTATTGTGGATTTGAAGGGTATAAAGCCGGAAATATGTTGGTGACAGGGTTGTCTATCGCATTTTTGGTCGTCCTGATTTACCTTAAGGTCGTTTTAAGCAAGCGGATAAAAGTTGTTATCCAAGAAAAGGATCGTGAAAAAAAACAGGAATATGCTGCTAAGCAAGCGAAAGGAAAAAATAAATAAGAGCGGAGTTTCTTACTTATTACATACAAAAAGAGCAGAAAACGATCGTCTTCTGCTCTTTTTTATATTATCTACACCTGTTCTTATTTTACAAATGGAGGTTTCGTTACCTTAGCTTTAACTTTTTGATTACGGATATGGATAAAGATATCTGTACCGTCTTTTGCGAATGCAGTATCTACGTAACCCAAACCTACTGATTTTTTCAATGTCGGAGATTGTGTTCCCGAAGTAACACGACCGATTACATTGCCATCAGCATCTACGATTTCATAATCATGACGCGGAATACCTCTGTCAATCATTTCAAAACCAACTAGTTTCTTTTTAAGTCCAGCTTCTTTTTCAGCTTTAAGCGCAGCGGAGTTTACAAAGTCTTTTGTAAACTTAGTTACCCAACCTAAGCCAGCCTCTAAAGGAGAGGTATTGTCGTCGATATCATTTCCATAAAGGCAGAAACCCATTTCTAGACGTAGCGTATCACGAGCACCCAATCCGATAGGTTTAATTCCGTAAGCTTTTCCAGCTTCAAAAATAGCATCCCAAACTTTCTGCGCATCTTCATTGGCAACATAAATTTCGAAACCACCTGCGCCAGTATAGCCGGTTGCTGATACCAATACGTTATCTACCCCAGCAAAAGTACCCTTAGCAAAGGTGTAATATTCCATTGGGGCAAGCTCGATATCTGTCAGTGATTGTAAAGCATCCGCTGCTTTAGGTCCTTGAACAGCAAATAAAGAAGTTTGGTCAGAAATGTTTTTCATTTCTACACCATCGGTATTGTATTTGGAAATCCAGTTCCAGTCTTTTTCGATATTGGAAGCATTGACAACCAGAAAATAGGTGTTATCGTCTATACGATATGTTAGAAAATCGTCTACAACACCGCCAGTTTCATTCGGAATATAAGCATATTGAACTTTGCCGTCATATAATTTCGATACATCGTTGGAAGAGATTTTTTGAAGAAGATCCAGTGCCTTTTCACCTTTAAGGATGAATTCGCCCATGTGGCTTACATCAAAAACTCCTACACCTGTACGAACTGTTTCGTGCTCATCATTGATACCAGTATATTGCACTGGCATGTTGAAGCCTGCGAAGGGAACCATCTTTGCTCCTAAAGCAATGTGTGTCTCCGAAAGGGCAGTATTTTTTAACATAAAAATTAAGTTTTAATCAGTTGCAAATTTAATAAAATATACGTGATTCCTAGCTTTGATTCTATTTTAGAACAAACGATTTAATTCGTTACTTTCAACGAATAGACAGTCAGCTCAGCATCTTCTGTATCAGTATCTTCGCAAAGTAAGAAAATTAAGCCGTTATCGGTTTTTTCCTTGAAGGTGATTCCCTCAAACTTGTGATTTTCGGGTATTTGAAATACTTCAGGTTTGGAAGACAGATCTGTTGATATTTTCCCAAGTAGAGATCCTGCAATCTCCCCATCAAGATAGGTCGATTTTGCATCTTCTGCAGTTGCGATGAAATAAATGTCATCACCGACAACTGTCGCATCGGAAAAACCAGTACTGATCCCATTTAACTTGGGTAATTCAATAGGAGTATACCGATATTTATCTTCAGCCTTACTGTTATATTCTAAAACAGCATTGATGCCTTTGGGGCCATTCCCTCTATTGAAAAACAATATCCGGTCATCAATATGTACTACACCTTCTATGTTAAAGTCTTCCTTGCTTATCCCAAATTTCTGCATAAAATGCGTATAGATCTTGCTATAGTCTTCCTGTATGACCTTTTTTCCGTCCCAGATAAAGCAATTGTTTCTTTTTTCAGTTGACCCTGAGCCATAGAGATAATAACGATTGCCATCGAACGTAATAGATTCAAGATCCATTTTATTCGCTTTGCTTATATTTTCCATGGGCTCAGCTTCCAATAAGACTGTTTTGGATAAGCGTTCCTGAGCGAGGTTATAGCTATAGAGGTAATTGCTGTTGTCCGAAACTATATGAAGCTCATCATTGTTGTAGACAATCCCAGATGCTGCCGCGATGCCCGATATGCTGATAAATGCTTCGAGAATTAATTTTAACATAATTCGTGTATGTTTAAGATTCCAAGTACTTTCTGAAAATCGGACTGGATAGCTGCTTTTACATGAACAGTTTCACCTGACAACGGATGTTTGAAGGTTAATTCAGAGGCATGCAGTAGCATGGTATCCATCTGGTAGTTCTCTTTCCAGAATTTATTTTGCTTATTACAGCCATGTGGACGGTCACCGATAATGGGGTAGAAGATGTGTGCAAAGTGGCGTCGTAGTTGATGCATGCGGCCAGTAAGTGGATTGGCTTCAACAAGACTGTAACGCGAGGTCGCGAATTTTCCGAAAGGAATATCCAGTTCACTTTTGGCTAATAACCTGAACGATGTCTGGGCCTCCTGTATGGTGCCATTTTCTTTTTTCAATGGATAATCAATCAACCCTTCTTCAGGAGCGAAGCCTCTCAGTATGGCGAGGTACTTTTTGTCTATTTGATGTTCTTGAAAGCTTTTTTGTAAGTATTGATCCGTTTCTTTATTTAATGAAAACAGAAGGACACCTCCAGTTTTACGATCTAAGCGATGTGCCGGATATACCGTTTTTCCCAATTGATCACGTAGGAGTTGAAGGGCAAATTCGGATGTATCACGCGCAATGGATGAGCGATGCACTAATAGACCATGTGGCTTATTAATCGCTACAATGGATTCGTCTTCGTACAGAATTTCTAAGGACATATTAGATCTTTTTCAATGCAGCAATGATTTCATCTGCTTTTTCATCAATCTTGGGGCTCAGCCAAATCTGTTTAAATGCGCCACCACCTATAATCTGTTCTTTACCTTGCCATTTGATCTTGGTAAGGGAAAAGAGGTAATAATTGTCCACAACAACAGAATTTTGGACAAAATCATCGACTAATTTGTTTCCAAACAATTGCATGCCCAATCCAAAAAAGGCTTGGTCTTTTGCATGAAGCTGACTTTTCAATAATTGCTCGGCTTTTGCACGTACAATTTTCTCATGTTCCTCTTTGCTTGGGTTTGTCAGGATGGCAGCCAGCATGATGACAACCAGAAGTAAGGAAAATATTCTTTTTTTACTCATTTTTTATGCTAGAATTAGTGCTGATAGATCAGGTCAAAACAGCATCTATCGCTATCAAAATTATTAAATAGATATTAGATATGCACAATTGTTTTTGCATGAAGGGTTTGTTGTGGACGGAGGGAGGAATAAAAAAGGCTGGATCTTAAAAAGAAATCCCATTTAGCAGGGAAAACGCCCAGGAAAAGAAAATCCAGATCAGGTAACAAGTGCCTCCTATTAAGATAAATAATATGAATATTATTGTTAGGATAATACCTATACCAGAGCCTTTGTGTCGACCCTCATAATAGTGCTCGCGTAAAAGTTTGATATTCTTTTCATTGGCTTTGCTATAGAAATCGAAGATGTTACCTAGAAAGGGGATGCTTCCTAAGATCGCATCAAGGGTGATATTGAGCAGCATACGGATGACTAACTTGGGGCTAGCACCATTTCGCCACATGGCGATGACCAGCACCAGTGATGTGCCAAAGCCGGCGATAGCACCACCCAAAGGAATCAAATTCAAAATTGGATCTAATCCGAACCGGAAATTACCAATCTTGAATTGATTATCCATTAACCAAGATATTCGGTTGATCCAACCGAAATCTTGGTCTATTTGTTTCTTCTTATCTTCTGGAGATAATTCTCTATGCATGATTATAATAGTTCGAAAGAAGCGCTGATTTCGCTGGTCACTTTCATTGGTCTGATATTTAAATCAAGGCCATTTCCACCAGCATCGTCTGCTGCTTCAGCCATGGCGCCTTTAAACATCGCATTACGCATCATTGGTTGAACACCAAAGATAATTTGTTGCGGTGTCTCAGAAAGTACGATCGCTTTACCAATTTTTTGTCCTGCTGCTTCGGCAAGAATTTGCGCATTCGCTTTCGCATCCAATACAGCTTTCGTTTTTAAGGTCTTTTCTAACTCTTTTTTCTTCGAATAATCATATTCACTGATGTAAGTGCTTTGAATACCTGCTTTATCAACCCCATCCAACAATTGATCTAAGTTGTTTAAGTTCGTTACTTTAATGCGGTATTGTCTAGAAAGTAAGATATCCGTATCCTTTTTCTTTTTTTCTGGTGTATTGTAACTCCAGATATTCTGGATCGTAAAATCTTCTTTTTTAATACCAGCTTTTGTTGCCGAATCAAATAAGTCTTTTTCTAACTTGTCAATAGCAACCTTTTTCTTGGTGTTTCCATTGTCATAAAACTCTTTTAGTGTAACATCTATATAGATGATGTCTGGAGTCACTTCTTCTTCTGCGCGACCCACTGTGGATACAAATTCTTTATTTACCATTTGTTGAGCGTTTAGTTTTGTCATCAAACCTAAAAAAGCCAGTCCTAATAATATTTTTTTCATGTTTTACTATCTTAAAGTTTTATAATAATACGATTGCTATTGTCGCATTGCTACAAGATTGGAGCCAAAGTAGACAAAAAAGTTTAACGCATAAAAAAAATAAAAACGTTAAGATTTTTAATTTTATTTCTATACCTTTAGGGAAATTAATAAAATAGTGCCATGCAAGAAGGTAAAGTAAAATTCTTTAATGAGACCAAAGGTTTCGGTTTCATCATCCCTAATTCAGGCGAGAGCGAAATTTTTGTTCACGTTTCTGGATTAGTTGACAAAGTTCGTGAGAATGACAATGTATCTTACGAAGTTGAACAAGGCCGTAAAGGTCTTAATGCGGTAAATGTAAGAGTTATCTAATTAGATTCAAGATATATTTATTGTGAAAAAGCCTATGCCATCAGCATGGGCTTTTTTATTGAACAAATATTTTGGACTGATAATTGTATTGACATGTATCAAATATATAGTTTAACATGAAACGTACTTTAGTATTGATCCTTTCTGTTGTGGTGGCAATTTCGATGTCTGCATGTTATTCCACGCATCATGGGCATGGGCATAGGCACAAAGGTGGATCGAAGGGAATGCCCCCTGGTCAGGCAAAAAAATATTATGGAGAACAATCCGCAAAAGATTTTGCTCCAGGACAACAGAAGAAAAAGAAACATAAACATTGATCTTAGGGATTTTTCGCTTTTGCAGAAAATTCGGCAATCGACGAAACAAGAAATAACAAAAAAGAGCTTTCATTTATTAATTGAAAGCTCTTTTTTGTTATTCAGAATGCGCTATGCGAATGGATCATTATCCGCAGGAGGAGTTGAAGTCGGTGTTTGTGAACTTCCAAACGGATCCTTTGGTTGCGAAGATCCAAATGGATCTTGGGCTTGATTGAATGGGTGATTTGTCCCGTTTTCAACAGCCTTTGGATCAGGTCCATATTGATTAGGCCCCTTGTCGCCTTCTAGGATTTCTAAATAAAGTAGGTAAATCCCACCTACAAAAGGGATCAATGATACTAATATAAACCAGCCTGATTTATTGGTATCATGAAGTCTTCTTACGGTAACAGCAAGACCAGGAATAACAAGGGCTAAACTAACTAAGCCGATGATGCCATAGATTAAACTTCCAAGGGTACTGCTTATAGCATAAAAAATTGCTGAGACGATAACGAGGGCTAAAATTAATATAAATTGGGCGAGCATGAACATCCAATATTCTTTACGGCGGGCCCTTCCTTCAAAATTAGCATAGTTGTCACGAACAACTTTCAAAAACCAATCTTTAATTTCCATATAATTTTAAGATTTTTAGGTGAAAAATATGTGTTAGTAAATCAATGTTATTACAATTCTGTTACAATAAATGTACCAATAATTTATCCGATAAAACAATTATTATGGAATGCGTTTTTGTTCAATTTCATTGTTGAATAAATAGGGGGATGAAAAGACCTTTTCATTTATAGCATGTAGTTCGTGCATCCTATTAGCAAGTGGCGGCAGTACATGGAGGTTTTGCTTACTGTAATTTGGGATTGGGTCACAGCACTAAGCACTACCGAAAGATCTCTTCGAGTATATACAGCGATTTTATCTTCTTGAAATTTGTGCGGTGAAGACGGTAGAAATCCAGTAACTTTTCCAATAAAAATTGTCGGTCTGTACTGGACATTTTGATGTGATCACAATTTGAGTATTCTGCTGTTATTAAATCCCGGAAAATTGAAGTATGTGGTTCCTGAAGCACAAGCGGATGTTCGGGGAGACTGTTTGAAAATGTTGCTTCGTGTAGGTTAAAATAGGGCAGAGCCTGTTTGGATGCGGCCGGATAAAAGCCAAGAAAGCGTGTCAGTTTGATTAGAAATACCAGGTGAAAATTGGCCAGATTTAAATGGGTTTCGTCTAACCATCGGATAGACTGGTGGATAAATTCAAATAAATAAGAGTCACTTTCCTGTTCTTTTAATACTTTATACAAGATTTCATTTAAGAAGAGCGCCAGTGAGCTTTTTATAATATCGTAGGGTATTTCTTGCAATACCGGAGTTTGGCGAGCTTCCGAAATGCGCTGTAGTGAACCATTATCCTTGTGTGTTGCGATAATTTCCAGCAGATGTAAAGGTTGTAAGATATTGGCTTTGATTTTTGCCTTTGGCTTACGTGCGCCAGCAATGAGATAAGATTGCATGCCAAATGACTCGGTATATAATTGCGCGACGAGGCTGCTTTCCGAATAATTTGTTGTTTTTAAGACGATACCCCTAGTTTTGTTCAGCATCTTCTTCCTTATCTTTTTTATGAATATCCTCTTTTTGAGCCTCTCCACGCATCTCTATAATCGCATTGCGGTCCACTTTTCGAATCATTCTATAAATTAATGTAAGGAAACCAATGCTGAAGGTAATCACTCCGACGAGCATTGCTAATTTATACCAGTTGGATCGTTGTTCCATGAGGTAATAACCGAGGATAACCAATAATACACCAATGATTATTTCTCTTAGACCCTTGCGAAGATATTTGTTCATAAATGTGAATTGTTGAAAACTATTTTTCTTTACAGAGCAAATATAATACAATAAAATGCTTTATTTTTGCCCATACCATTCCTGTGTAGAACTATTTTTAAAAATAATTCCCATAATGTTGTTGCTTATCTAAAAAAAAATATAGATATTTGCAAACTCTTTGCAGAGAGTGCAAAGGATTAACATATTGTAATAAAGACAACAAAAAAGATAATATCATGTCAAGAATTTGTGATTTAACAGGCAAAGCAGCGTTAACAGGAAATAACGTTTCTCACTCAAACGTTAAAACTAAACGTAAATTCTATCCAAATTTACAAACTAAACGTTTTTACATTCCAGAAGAAGATCGTTGGATTACGTTGAAAGTATCTACTTCTGCTATCAAGACTATCAACAAGAACGGTATCACAGCTGCGATCAATAAATTTATCGTTAAAGGATCAATTTAATATTGATTTATCGCCTGTTACATTAAGATTATTCATGAATTTCAATCCTATATTAGGATCAAAATAAAGTAAAACAATGGCTAAAAAAGGAAATAGAGTACAAGTTATCTTAGAATGTACTGAACACAAAGAAAGTGGTCTTCCGGGAATGTCTCGTTACATCACTACTAAAAACAAAAAGAACACAACTGAGCGTTTAGAGTTGAAAAAATTCAACCCAGTATTGAGAAAAGTTACTGTTCATAAAGAAATTAAGTAATTCACCGATCTTAGCACTTGCAATAGAGGGCTGAGTAAAAATATTTAAAATACCATGGCAAAGAAAGCAGTTGCATCGTTACAAAAAGGTGGCGGTAAAGAATTTACAAAGGTTATTATTACTACTAAATCTGCGAAAACTGGCGCGTATACTTTCAAAGAAGGTATGATTCACAACGATAAAGTGAAAGACGTAGTTGCAGAAGCTCAAAAAAATAACTAGTAGCATTTTCCTTTTTTAAAGTTTTTCTTTAAAAAGAATTCGATAAAAATAGCCGTTTTGGTATCCTACCGAAAGGGCTTTTTTTGTTGAGGACATTTGTTTATATTTGGACATCAATTTTCACTAAACACTCCATGGGATTATTTGATTTTTTTAAGAAAAAACCACAAACACAAGAAGAAGAACAAGCCTTAGATAAAGGTTTGGAAAAAACAAAAGAAGGATTTCTTTCCAAGATAACGAAAGCTGTAGTCGGTAAATCGACTGTGGATGACGATGTGCTTGATAATCTGGAAGAGGTTTTGGTTACTTCTGATGTCGGGGTTACAACGACTTTAAAAATCATCGACCGTATACAGGCACGTGTTGCCAGAGATAAATATGTGTCCACTTCGGAGCTGAATAATTTACTGAAAGAAGAGATTCAGACATTACTGGCAGAAAATAATAGCTCAGACTTTGAAAACTTTAATTACGGGGATCATAAACCCTATGTAATTATGGTTGTCGGGGTGAACGGTGTTGGCAAGACCACCACAATAGGTAAACTTGCCCATCAGCTTAAGCAGGGGGGAAGTAAGGTGGTTTTGGGTGCGGCGGATACGTTTCGTGCGGCGGCTGTAGATCAGCTTAAACTCTGGGGTGAACGTGTTGATGTGCGCGTTGTTGCACAGGCAATGGGTTCAGATCCCGCTTCGGTCGCCTATGATACCATTAAATCCGCTGTAGCGAATGGTGAAGATGTCTGTATTATTGATACTGCCGGTCGTCTACATAATAAGGTTGGTTTAATGAATGAATTGACCAAAATTAAAAATGTCATGCAAAAAGTTGTTCCCGGCGCTCCGCATGAAATTTTATTGGTCTTAGATGCTTCAACAGGTCAGAATGCTATAGAACAATGTACGCAATTCACACAAGCGACAGATGTAAACGCTTTGGCACTGACAAAATTGGATGGAACAGCCAAAGGCGGTGTTGTTATCGGGATATCCGATCAGTTCAAAATCCCCGTGAAATACATCGGTGTGGGTGAGAAAATAGGCGATCTCCAATTATTTAATAAAAAGGAGTTTGTAGACTCACTTTTCAAATAGAAAACTAAAACAATTGTCAGAAATAAGGCGTTCATTCTTTACCGGGAATGATTAATAAACAGCCTCCCTTCGTTTCTCGACAAACCCTTCTAATCATATGAAGACAAAATATACGAAATCTGTCCCTTTGATCAATAAGCCACGTGTGAACGTGGTTACTTTGGGCTGTTCGAAAAATATTCACGATAGTGAAGTGCTGATGGGCCAGTTGAAAGGTAATCAGATGGAGGTGGTCCATGAAGCCTCAAATATACAGGAGAATGATATTGTTGTCATTAATACCTGCGGTTTTATTGACAACGCCAAACAGGAATCCATTGATGCGATTTTGCAATATTCGGAATTAAAGGATCAAGGTAAGATCAATAAGGTGATTGTTACCGGATGTCTATCGGAGCGTTATAAACCCGAATTGCAGGCTGAAATTCCGAGTGTGGATGCATATTTTGGGACAAATGATTTGCCTGATTTGCTAACCGCTATCGGAGCAGATTATCGTCATGAATTATTAGGCGAACGTCTATTGACGACTCCTTCACACTTTTCTTATTTTAAGATCGCGGAAGGTTGTAATCGCCCATGTTCATTCTGTGCAATACCTTTAATGCGTGGTAAGCATGTTTCCAAATCAATTGATGATTTGGTTAAAGAAGCTAAATTTTTGGCTTCAAATGGAACCAAGGAGTTGATTTTAATTGCTCAGGATTTGACCTATTATGGACTTGATATCTACGGTAAACGTAATCTTTCTGATTTGATGCGCCATTTATCAGATGTTGATGGTATCGATTGGATCCGTTTACAGTATGCTTATCCTTCTGGTTTTCCTATGGATATTTTGGATGCAATGAATGAGCGTTCAAATATTTGTAATTATCTGGATATGCCATTGCAGCATATCTCTGACCCGATGTTGAAGTCTATGCGTAGAGGGACGACCAAACAAAAGCAGATTGATCTTGTCAATGCCATTCGCGACAAAGTACCGAATATCGCATTGCGAACAACATTAATCTGTGGATATCCAGACGAGACCGAACAAGATTTTCAGGAGATGTTGGAATGGGTAGAGGAAACCCGTTTTGACCGTTTGGGCTGTTTTACCTATTCTCATGAAGAAAAGACGCATGCACATACCTTGGCGGATAATGTGCCACAAGAGGTAAAAGAAGAACGTGTTGAGGCTATTATGGAGGTTCAACAAGGCATTTCTTATGAGATTAATCAATCTAAGGTAGGTAATACCTATAAAGTGCTTGTGGATCGTGTGGACGGAGATTATTTTATCGGACGTACAGAATATGATTCCCCGGAAGTAGATAATGAGGTGCTGATTTCGGCATCAGATTCCTATGCACGGATCGGAGATTTTGTTCAGGTAAAAATAGATCGTGCAGAGGATTTCGATCTCTATGGCGAAATAATCAAAAAATAATACTTGATTGATCTGTGCAGATCATGAAATAATATACAGAGGAGCCTCCCAGATATGGGGAGGCTTTTTTTGAAATTGCATTTTTATTTGATTTGTATTTTTTCATTGAGGTATCAATGAGCTCGTTATGCCCAGTTTATTGGTCAGAAAGAACCTTCCGTCGATTTTCTTCGTTGTTGCTGTTTGTGAAATCATGAAGGTTTCAGTTGGACATTTGTCAATAGAATGATATAATTTAAAAGTGGAATGAGCTTTTTATTAAAAATCAGTATTTTGTCTGCTCAAACTAAATACATTTGTATATCGTACAATAAGCATATATGAAAGCAACTTATATCGAATATAGTGAGACAAACAGTTTCTCCAAAACATTGCTGGCCTATCTGGCTCATGACGAGGCACTGAAACCGTTTGTTGGACACTGGCCTACATTTGACGGTTTTGAGAAGCAATTGCACGAAAAAAGGCATTTTGGCCACCGCACCATTCTTGTGGAGCGCCTAAAAGCTCAATATGCGACATTGTTGCAGGATTCTCCCACCGTAGCTGCAAATATAGATTTGTTGTTGCAGGAGAATACCTATACGATTACCACAGGTCATCAACTGAATATCTTTACAGGGCCATTATACTTTATATTTAAGATAATGACAGCGATACGTCTGTCAGAGGACCTGCGGGTCGAACATCCGGACAAAAACTTTATTCCGGTATATTGGATGGCAACTGAGGACCATGATTTTGAAGAAATTAATCATACCAAGGTCTACGGAAAGAAAATCGCATGGGAGACACCTGCGGTATCCGCTACAGGACGTATGGATACCGCATCCATTGTCGATGCGGTAAAGCAATACACCAATATCCTTGGTCTTTCAGACAATTCTGCTAAGCTTACACGTATTGTAGAGCAAGCTTATCTGAAACACATAAGGTTATCTGATGCGACGCGTTATCTGGTGAACGAACTTTTTAAATCCTATGGTCTTTTGATTATTGATGCAGATGATAAAGAACTGAAGGAATTATTTAAGCCGATTATCAAAGCAGATATTTTATCCGAAAATAGTTTTAAGGCCATTACAGACAGATCAAAAGAACTGGAAGCGAAGGGATTTTCTACACAGGTACATGCCCGGGAGATCAATTTCTTCTATCTGACCGATGAATTTAGAGAACGCTTGGTTCTGGCCGCAGACGGCCGATATGAGGTTCTGCATCAAAATATATATTTTACCAAGGAAGAGCTGGAAAGAGAAATAGATGCCCATCCTGAACGCTTTAGTCCAAATGTGGTGATGCGCCCAATGTATCAGGAAATTATCCTTCCTAATTTGGCCTATATTGGTGGTGGTGCAGAAATGGTCTATTGGATGCAATTAAAATCTAATTTTGATCAGTACCAAATAGATTTTCCCATCTTAATTCCGCGAAACTCAGCCATGATTACCGAAGATAATGTGGCCGCCAAGCTTTTCCGGGTCGATCTAACCTTCAAAAGCATTTTTCGCCCTGCGGAGGTTTTGAAGAAAGAATATGTGCGTCGTCATACGAAGGAAAGATTAAATCTTAATGATGAATGGATGGAACTGAATGCTATCTTTGGAAAGATAAGGTTACGTACACACAAAATTGATCCTAGTCTAGGACCCAGCACCGAGGCGATAAAAGCTCGTTTGAAAAAGGCGATGAACAATCTGGAGAAAAAGTTGATGAAAGCCGAAAAACGAAATCATCAGCATGCATTGGCAGATATAGACAATGTAAAAGAAAAACTCTTTCCAGGAGGAGGATTACAAGAGCGATCTGAAAATTTTGCCTTGTTGTATGTAAAATATGGTGATAACCTTTTTAGAGATCTCTATAAATACTTTAATCCCCTAGATTTCAAATTTACAATCTTATATTAAAAGTCAGTATTTTACTGACTTTTTTATGAATACTAGGCAAGCACGAGGATGAAACTTACCAGTAATTTGTGCAATCTCCTTTTTATTCAGCATAGACCCATCTTCCGTTACCTTTGATTTTTGCTTCGTTATTTTTTCATATCATGTTTTATGATGCTTTGTTTATAATTTCATAATATTTCGTTTAGCTTCTGTTAATACTATCGAAGTAGTTTTGTTGTCGTATTACAACCAACGACTAAATGAAAGAAATATTACTTACGACTTGTGCCATTGCGATAGGAACAGGTTTGTATGCGCAAACAACCCAAGCAGGATTTTCCGGAAAGATTACGGACGAGAATAACAAAGGGGTTCACGGAGCTTCAGTGGAGGTTCGTAACGAATCTACGGGTTTTACCACCAAAACATCGACCAACGCCAATGGCGATTTCAATTTTAAGGAACTTCCGCTCGGAGGGCCATATATTATCAAAGTTACCTTTATTGGTTATGGCGAACAGATTCGTTCGGGCTTCACACTAAACCAGGGCGATATGATTCGCTTGAATATTCCGATTCAAAATACATCTAACGTATTGGAGACAGTTGAACTCACAGGAGTAAGTACATTGAAAAATAAAATTGAGAACCTTGGTGCTGCAACTGCGGTGACAGCCCGGGATATCGCAAAACTACCTGTCAATGGTCGTAACTTTACGTCTTTAATGGATCTGTCTCCGTTAAGCAATAAAGATAATATTAGTGGGCAATTAGGATCTTCTACCAATTTTACGATAGATGGTATGAATGCAAAAAATCCTACTTCGGCAGGTTCAACAACTAGTCGGAGTGGTGCTCCTTATTCCATCTCTATTGAAGCGGTCCGCGAATTTAAGGTGGTAACAAACCAGTATGATGTCACCTATGGAAGAGCAGGTGGCGGAACAGTCAGTGCCGTGACCAAACAGGGAACAAACAAGACTCAGGGCAGTGCATGGTTATATTCCAGAGCGGATTGGTTGTCCAGTCCTTATGATATCAATGGTAAAAAGCGGATGAATGATTTCTCCACTTACCAATATGGATTCACTTTGGGAGGTCCGATTATTAAAGATAAACTCCATTATTTTGTTGCATGGGATCATCAACGTGATGCTCGGCCGTTGATAATTGCTGATATAAGCTCAACGTTTGATGAAGAACGTTTCGGTATCACAAGAGACAACCTTGATCAATTTGTGGATATTGGACGTAGAAAATATGGCTTGGGACAGGAGGCGCAGACAGGTTCTTTTGATAAAAAACGTCCATCAAATGCAATCTTTGGACGTATTGACTGGCAAATAAATGATAAGAGTCTCTTAACGGTTCGAAACAATTTTACAAGCGATATGAACAGGCTGGGGTTGCAAGACAATAAGGACATCATGATGTATGAATCATATGGAAATGATAAAAATATTGACAATAGCTTATTGGCCACATTACGTACAACCGTATCCCCTAAGATCACCAATGAATTAAAAGTGCAACACCTTTATACCTACCAAAAGAGTAGCCCAGGAGATCTTTTGCCAAGTCAAAATATTCCGCGTGCGATCGTCGAGGATATAAAGTCTACTACTGGTACTAAAACATTGCAATTGGGTGGGCATCGTTTTGCTCAGGAATCCTTCAAAAATAACGTACTGCAACTTGTCGATAATATCTATTATAGCACCGATAATATCAATTATACTTTCGGTGTGGATCTGATGTATACGCATGCGAGTTCTATTTATGGTAGTGAGGTGAATGGCCGCTTCCACTTTAGACCGAGCGACAATGGAAATACGGCATTGCAGAATTTCGAAGCAATGACACCATATAACTATTACCGTGAGGTTCCATTGGTGGCAGATCCAACGGTTACGGGCAATATATTTAATGCAGGTGTCTACGGGCAATTACAGACCAAATTAGCCAAAGGCTTGGATCTGGTAGCTGGGCTACGATTAGATTACGGCCATTATCCAACCTCACCACTGAATGAAGATCTGTTAAAAGAAGTTGGCGTTCGTACAGACCATAAACTGAAATCTTTTGTTGTGCAACCACGTTTTCAGATGACCTGGGATGTAAACGAAGAGCGTAAAGACTTTTTCCGTGTCGGAGGGGGGATTTTCGCATCGGATATCAATAACTATATGACGATTAATAACCTTACTTTCGATGGAAAGCATTTTGCTACGGTTGATGTGCGTGGTAAAGATGTGCCTACGCCAGATTTCATAGGTTACAGAAAAGATCCTTCTACCACGCCAACATTGGCACAATTTCAAACGCCAACGATTAACACCTATGGACCAGATGCAAAGATTCCAGTGGTGTATAAAGCAAATATATCTTATACACACTTCTTTACAGAGAAGCTAAAAGCAAGTCTTTCAGGATATATGAATTTGGGACGTAATAACTATATGTATGTGGATCGTAATATGGTGAAAGATCCTTTCTTCAGATTAGCGAATGAAGATAACAGGGGCGTATTTGTCCCGGCTTCTACTATCGTTGCCGGTGCTCCAGATTGGAAACAAGGAAGGATTTCTAATAAATACGGACGCGTTTTGGAATTGAATTCCGAAGGAAAAGTTAATCAATTCGCAGTTGTATTGGATGCTAGCTATCAATATTACAAAGATGGATCCATATCTGTAAGTTATACCTGGAATGATGCAAGAGATAATACTTCATTCAATGGAAATGTGGCCAACACAGCTACACTGTCTTTGGCCGTGAAAGATGATCCAAGGGACCTAAGTGTGATGAGCTATTCAAATACGCAATTTCGCAATAAGATAGTTATCTATGGTACTTTGCCAACATTCTATGGAGTCAGTGTAGGGGTTCGCTATTCAGGTATCGGTGGTACGCGCTACAGCTTATTAGCTGGAGGAAATATCAACGGAGACTTTGTTACCAATGATAATGATCTAGCTTTTGTTTTTGATCCGAATAATGCAAACACTCCAAAACGTATAGTTGATGGATTGAATAATTTATTGGATAATGCTGCGAGCCAAAGCCTCAAAGATTATATCAAGAAATATGAGGGTAAAATCGCTCAGCGTAACGGAGGGGTAAATGGTTTCTATGGTATAATAGATCTGCGGATTGCTAAAAAGTTCAATTTATATAAGAATCATGCTTTGGAGGTCTCCGGAGACCTCTTCAACGTTGCCAACTTATTTAAGAAAACCTGGGGTGTAAATGAAGCACTCGGAAATCAAAGATTATATGCTTTGGGTGGAAAAGATGCAGATGGCAAGGCTTTGCCACAATTTGACGCTACTTTACAACAGTTTAATTACAGTGTAGCAAATACTGGGGTTATCTCACGTTCGGGCAATCCATATCAATTTCAGTTGGGATTACGTTATTCTTTTTAATATGATTTAGAAAAATGGCAAGGAGCTGTATCAAAAGCCGATTTTGGCAAATGGCTCCAAATAAAACTCTAAAAATTCATTAAACCAAAGGAGAAAGGACCAAAATTCAGTAAGAATTTGGTCCTTTTTTTACAATAGGTTTTTTTTTACGAAAAAATAGAACGATGTCGATATCAAGGGTGAGATCGTTGTTTTGCCATGAGTTTTCCCGTGTATGTTTGACGGCGATTGTTGGTTCGTCACTAGTTTTGTTGGGTACCAAATTAACACCATATTATTATCAAATTCGCCCTGTAAGTAGTTTGAGTGCACAGTGAATCTACCTTGAGTCCACCTTTAGGGCTGCTCTCATTGCGGTTACACGTTTTTTACAAGTTGGGGGCAGAGCGAATTTAGTGTAAACTTGTCCATAAGTTATTTACAGGAAGGGGCAAGGGAAATTGCAAGATGCGTCTTACTTTATTTTATCTTTGAAATTTGATTATCTATGGAAGTGATGAATGCCTAAGCATTCATCACTTTTTCTTTTGGCAGGAATACTTCAGCCATCATATGACGGACACTGCCTCCACCACAGGTTTCAATGACATGTAAATCTTGATGAATGATTTTGCCATGTTTTTCCAATTGTGCTGTTTGGTACAGTGTCAATGACGACAATGCTTTATCACTTAGGACAATAAAGCGATTTCCATATTTGTTTCTTACCTGAAGGCAATTTGCTGCAAAATTTTCCAGTTGATTTTCGTTGATCTCGATGATTTCCTTACCTGTTTCTTTTAATTTCTTTAGTAGCGCATCACGCTCAGATGGATTATCAATCGCAGTGGGGCATAAAATTGCAAAATCTTCTCCCACGGCCAATACCACGTTGGTATGGTAGATAGGTCTACGTTCGCCATTGACTGTCTGAAATGCATGAAAGACAATAGGCGTATAGTTTTCAGTTTTACAGTATTCGTCCAACATGGCTCGGTCTGCTCGTTCAGATAGGGCACAATATGCAATACGATGTGTGCGATCTAGTACAAGAGCACCTGTTCCTTCTAAATATTGTCGATTATTTTCGGATTCGCTGAGGTCTTTAATCAACTTTACATAATAACCATTTTGCTTCAATGGCCCCTCAAAGTCCAATAAATGTTCTTTTCGGCGGTTGGGGGCAAACATCGGATAAAAGATAATTTTGCCATCCTGATGGAAAGAGACAATATTGTTCGGAAATATACTGTCTGGGCTTTCGGATTTTTCATCATCCTGAATGACGGTCACTAAAATACCATGTGATTTCAATTCATTGACAAGAGCATCAAATTCTCCTTGTGCTTCTCTATTTACTTCTTCGCCGCTTAGGTTTTCAATATCCTTTTGGAAAAAATTATTGACTGCGGTCTGTTCATTTTTGCGGAAGACAGAGGGTCTTACTAGAAGGACGCTGTCTGTTACCTGTTTTCTCATGATTTATAATCGTTACTTCGCTGGTTTATATTTGTTAAAAAAGAAATGATATTCTTACTTGTATGAGTCCTATTGTAGGAAAGAGAAAATACCGGTTCGCGATATTTTTAAGCGCATCAGCTATTCCAGAATATGCCTGACATTCGTTTTGAATAATTTCGTTGTGTCAGCAATCACTTTACAATTGGTACTTATACTAATGTATCGAAAAATCAGCGCCATTGCAAAAAGAATATCTTTAAAAAGAAAAAATGATGGTTGAAAAATAGTAGCATAATCTTTTGTTTTTTGTCATTGTGTCAATTTATTTCAGGATTGGTTGGTATATTTTTAAAGCTAATAGTTATTGGTTGTTTTTATTTTAATTTTAATGTAGTGAGGACAATCGATTGCACATTCGCTTGTATTTAAAACTGACTTTTTATCCACTTTTTTGCTTCGTTTTCAGTCATTTATTTTGCTATCTTTGCTCATCCAAAAAACGACTGTTTATAAGAGAGTTAATTACCTAATTATTATGTCGCTAACTGTCTATAAGCGTTAACTTTTTGCACACATGAGCAATATACACTTCCAAGAAAAATTCGAAAGTCGCCACAATGGCCCAAGTCCAGTTGAAGCGAATGAAATGTTGGCCAAATTGGGCGTATCGTCAATTGACCAGCTAATTGACCAAACGGTCCCTTCTCAAATCCGCGCTCCAAAACCTTTAAATCTTCCAAAAGCATTGTCTGAGGTTGCTTATTTAAAGCGGATAGCGGAAATCGCAGAGAAAAATAAAGTTTTTAAATCTTTTATTGGTCAAGGTTACTATGACGTGATCCTTCCAGGTGTAATTCAACGTAATGTGTTTGAAAACCCAGGATGGTATACACAATATACTCCTTACCAAGCAGAAATTGCCCAAGGTCGTTTACAAGCACTGTTAAACTTTCAGACCGTTATTTCTGATTTTACTGGATTGGAAATTGCAAACGCTTCATTGTTGGATGAAGCTACAGCTGCTGCTGAAGCGATGTTTATGCTTTACTCAGCGCGTAAAAACAAAGATGCAAATGTATTCTTGGTTTCTGAAAATGCTTATCCACAGACGATCGACGTGTTAAAGACGCGTGCGCTTTCTTTCGGTATCGAGCTGAAAATTACAGCTATTCAAGAATCAGAACTGACAGATGATGTTTTTGCTGCATTTGTACAATACCCAGCGGCGGACGGATCAATCATTGATTACAAATCATTTGCTGACGCTGCACACAGTAAAAATATTACAGTATGTGCGGCTGCGGATCTAATGAGTTTAGCCTTGTTGACTCCTCCGGGAGAATGGGGGGCAGATGTTGTTGTTGGTAACTCACAACGTTTTGGTGTACCAATGGGATTCGGTGGTCCTCATGCAGCATTCTTCGCTACACGTGATAGCTTCAAACGTAATATTCCCGGACGTATCATTGGTGTAACTTCTGATTCAAATGGAAAGTACGCTTTACGCATGGCTTTACAAACTCGTGAGCAACATATCCGTCGTGATAAAGCATCTTCGAATATCTGTACAGCGCAAGCTTTATTGGCTATTATGGCCTCTTTCTACGCTGTTTACCATGGTCCAGAAGGAATCAAAAATATTGCATCCCGTATCAATGCTTTGGCAAATTTATTGGATCAAGCTTTACAGTCTTTGGGTTATACTCAATTGAATAACGCTTACTTTGATACTCTACGTGTAGATTTAGGTGGACACGCTGGCGCTTTAAAATCTGAAGCGTTGAACAATGAATTGAACTTCTACTACAACGGTTCACAAGTTTCTATCGCTATCGATGAAACAACAACCTATGAGGATATCAAAACGATCGTAAAAGTGTTTGCAAAAATTCAAGGCAAAACATTGAACGATGTAGATTTCGATACGCTAGAGGAAAACTTAAGCTCTTCGATTCCTGCGGAATTGGTTCGTACTTCAGCTTACTTAACTCATCCAAACTTTAATAGCTACCATTCTGAACATGAAATGTTACGCTATATTAAATCGTTGGAAGCGAAAGATTTATCGTTGTGTCATTCTATGATCCCATTGGGTTCATGTACAATGAAGCTGAATGCGACAGCTGAAATGACTCCAGTTACCTGGGCGAGATTTGGTGGATTACATCCATTTGCACCAACAGATCAAACTTCGGGTTACATGCAGATGATCGGTGAATTGAACGATTGGTTATCAGAGATTACTGGTTTTGCTAAAATGAGCTTTCAGCCTAATTCAGGAGCGCAAGGTGAATATGCAGGTCTAATGGTTATCCGTGCTTATCATGAGAGTCGCGGCGATCATGGCCGTAACATCTGTTTGATTCCAGCTTCCGCACATGGTACAAACCCTGCATCGGCTTCAATGGCTGGTCTGAAAGTGGTGGTAGTGAAATGTGATGAACTTGGAAATATTGATATCCCAGATTTAAGAGCAAAAGCAGAAGAGCATGCTGCTCACCTGAACTCTTTAATGGTAACTTACCCATCTACACATGGTGTATTTGAGGAATCTATCATTGAAGTTTGTGAAATCATTCACGCCAATGGTGGTCAGGTATATATGGATGGAGCAAACATGAATGCACAGGTAGGTTTGACTAGTCCGGGCCATATTGGTGCTGACGTTTGTCACTTAAACTTGCATAAAACGTTCTGTATTCCACATGGTGGTGGTGGTCCAGGTATGGGGCCGATCGGTGTTGCTAAACACTTGGTACCTTTCTTACCAAACCATCAAGTTGTTTCTACTTCAGGAGAAGAAGGAATTACTGCTGTTTCGGCTGCACCATTTGGCTCGGCATCAATCTTGATTATCTCCCACGCTTATATTTCGATGATGGGTGGTGAAGGGTTGACTAATGCTACACGTACAGCAGTACTGAATGCAAACTATATTAAAGCGCGTTTGGAAAATGCCTACCCAGTACTTTATTCTGGTAGCAATGGTCGTTGTGCACATGAGATGATCTTAGATTGCCGTGGATTCAAAAATGTAGGTATCGAAGTTGCTGATATCGCAAAACGTTTGATGGACTACGGTTTCCATGCACCAACAGTTTCTTTCCCTGTTGCGGGAACATTGATGGTTGAACCAACGGAGTCTGAATCTAAAGCTGAATTGGATCGTTTTTGTGATGCATTAGTTGCCATTCGTCAGGAGATTGCTGCGGTTGAATCCGGCGAAGTAGAACAAGCAAATAACGTATTGAAGCATGCTCCGCACACAGCAGCAGTGGTTACTGCAGATGAGTGGGATAGACCTTACAGTCGTCAAACAGCGGCTTACCCGTTGGAGTATGTAAGAGAACGTAAGTTCTGGCCTTCTGTAGGTCGTGTAAACGACTCTCAGGGAGACCGTACATTGATCTGTTCATGTCCTTCTATCGAAGAATATGCTGAGGCGTAATAGCCTTAAAAATAATATCCTTAAAGCCTCTCCACATCGGAGGGGCTTTTATTTTTACTGAAAATTTAGAAAAGGTCATTATATTTTTGTTATACAAAATGTATTGACCTTTAGTGTGAGACGAATTGGGACTAGGCAAATAAAGCATTATACTGTAAAAGGTTTAATCCACGCGACAGGAGTCTGGGCAATATTTATGGGTTTTAAATGAAGCCTTTATAAACCAAAAGGATAGGCACAGAAAAGAATGTAAGTATGATGATCCCCAAACATTCTTGAATAAGTTCGGAAAAACTAGTAGGACTATTTTACTACTATATTTTAAATAGTTGCGCCTATTAAATCATTTTTTTATCTTTCTAACGTTTTATCTAAAAAACTGATAATCATGAAAAGACAATTGAGCGTAATGTCCCTATTACTGGGCGCAGCTATTTTGATCACAAGTTGCGGCAATAGCAACGAATCCAAGGATGGTGCAGGAGATGATAATGAAACAAGCACGGGAATCTCGGATGTGGTTAAAGGGGTATCGAATCTAGATAACCTGACTGACGGTGCAAAGAAAATGGAAGAACTTCAGACCAAACTAAAATCTGAAAAACCATTGAGTTCGGACGAATTAAAAGCATTTCTCCCAGAAAGTTTAGACGGTTTGAAAAGAACATCTTATTCTGCGGGCTCTATGTATGGCGTCAGTGTCGTTTCTGGCGATGCTACATATACTGTTGATGATCAAAAGGATATTAAAATAAGCATTATTGATGGTGCCGGTGAGACCGCTTCGGCTATCGTTAGCCTTGCTCAAATGGGTTTTATGGTCGATTCGGAAAATATTACTGATACAGAAGTAGAGAAAACGGGTGATTTTGAAGGAAAGCGTGCAAAGACAATGGATAATAAAGGTGTAGAAGGTTCGACACCAAAGAGTTCTGAAATCAGTTACCTTGAAAAAGATCGTTATTTAATTACACTAAGGGGCAATGGGTATAGTTTGGATGAGCTGAAAGCATTCATGGGTAAATTGAATGTAAACGCTTTAAAATAAAATATCGATACGTTAAATCGATCTCAAAAAGTCCAGATACTCTGTCTGGACTTTTTTGATGATCAGCTACTCGTGTGCGGTAAATCACTCGAAAACAATTGGCAATTTCATTGGAGCCTCCTCTGAAAAGGAAGATTATTGTATCATTTTAGGGTACAATCACACCGATATCCTATTTTGGAAGTATATTTGTGTTGAAACATTTCGATATGAGGATAACATCACGATTCAATCTTTTTATTATTGCAGCAGTGATCACATCTTGTGCTGGCAATAAATATGCTAAGACCGAAAAGGTATATAAAAAACAAGCAAAAGAGTTTTCTAATTTGTATCGCCAGACTCCTGTATCTGGGCAGTTGGAGAAAGTAAATGTCAAAGATCAGCAATGGATCGCCTCCATCAATTTTGGTATCCGAAAGCCTAATTTTGTCGTCATTCATCATACAGCGCAAGATTCGTTAGGACAGACAATCCGCACGTTTCACTCTGCGAAAGCCGGTGTAAGTTCACATTATGTTGTGGGGCGGGATGGCAAGGTGGTACAGATGGTAAATGATCTATACCGGGCCCATCATGCAGGTCTGGGTAAATGGGGGAATGATACTGATCTGAACTCCTCATCGATAGGTATCGAGTTGGATAATAATGGGACGACAGACCCCTGGACGGATGCACAGATAAATGCGTTGATTCAGCTGCTGAACTATTTGAAAAATACCTATAAGATTCCACAGGCAAATTTTATTGGACATATGGATCTGGCACCTTCGCGTAAAAATGACCCATCACGATTCCCTTGGAAAAAATTGGCAGATCAGGGATTTGGCTATTGGTATGAGGAATTTTTAGAAACGCCACCAATCGATTTTAATCCAAAAATGGCTTTGCGTATTATTGGCTACGATGTCCGTAATCTGGATGCAGCCATAAAGGCTTTTAAAATTCACTATATTCAACAAGATGTGAATACTGCATTTTTGAATGAAAACGATCTAAAGATTATGTATTCCATCTATAAAAAATACTTATAGTGGTTTCTTGATCTGTATAAAAATGAGAGGAGCAATTTGTGATAGAATTGCTCCTTTTTATTTGAAGGGCTAGCAGACCCTAGAGCTTCTATTAGCGTGCTGTTGATGGCGTTTGGCCATGATAAGGATGGCGTCGAAGTCCTTCAATCGCCATAGGGCTTTTTTGATGATCCTATTTCTTGTATTTGTCCCAATAGGTTTCAAATACACGTTGATAGATGAGTTTGAACCAAGGGGTAAATTTCTCTGGAAAGTGTGCGATCTCATCTTCGATCTGCTGCTGATCCATATATTGTATGGCTGCTACTTCTGCAACATTAAAATTAGACTCACCATTGAATTTTCCAATAAGCACATGATCAAATTCATGTTCGGTAAGGCCATTGTCAAACTCGGCTTTGTATACAAATGAAAATGAATCATATAGGTCTGATGCCTTGATCCGGAGTTCTTCCATCAGACGACGTTCGGCAGCATCTAAGTTGCTCTCGCCAAGACGTTGGTGAGAACAGCAGCTGTTAGTCCATAAACCGCCGCAATGATATTTGTCCAAAGCCCTTTGTTGTAAGAGTAGCTGGTCCTTGTCGTTGAACAAAAAGACACTGAAAGCTCGATGTAGCAAACCCTTTTCGTGAGCTTCGTATTTTTCCATACTCCCAATGACACTGTCATTGGAATCGACTAATATTACATTTTCTTGCTTCATAAGGCTCAGACATAAATATAGTCCAATTTAACCAAATTGGACTATATAATAAATTATAGCAGAGATTTGTATTATACGGTTTTTACAAACTTCTCGTCGTAATTTTCAATATCAATGATATAACCGTTTTTAATTAAGAATTCAAATAACGGTTTGGCTTCTTCCGAAACGGGCATATTTTGCGTTGTGATGATTTTATTTTCCTTTTTCAATAGATATGGATAAGCATAAAGCTTTACATTTTTATTGAACATACCTGATATGTAGGATAATAGTTCATTGGTGTAGAGTTCTTTATTGTAGTTGTCCGAATTGAAGATATTTTTTAAGTTATAAACGTTTGTTGCAATCCCGATATTTTTGGGCTTGAAGTTGCTTATAAACTCCGCTAAATGGTTATTTCTACGGAAGTTGCTGACGATAATGTTATTGCCTGTGGCGCATAATTCATCTGCTCTTGACGCAAATTCGTGTAGATCTTCATCCGTGATTTCATGTGTATCTTCCAGTACATTACCCATTAATACCTCAATCAATACAATGGTATCGCTGTCTGTTGCCTCTGTATTTTTCTTGAACTGCTCGACAGCAAGGTTAAATAGGTCAAAGTTAGGAAGTGATTTCTGGCGGTATTTTGTGCGAAGTAAGATGATATTCTTTTTGTACAAATAATCCTTGATCTGTACCGCTTTACCATCTGGCTGGAAAATAGCCGCCTTTGCAAATCCTTTGGCAATGAGATATAAGTTGATCAGTCGTTGGCTGACATTTTCAAACAAAGGACCATTTAACTTAACTAAATCAATTTCGACCGATCCGACCGATAAATTATCGACCAAGGATTCAATTAAGGTCTGCACATTTTCTGTGTAGTAGTAAGCCGCAAACAGTAGGTTTACACCGATAATGCCCAGTACTTTTTGTTGCAGCTGATTGTCACTGTCCAAAAGTCTGACGTGAACAATAATATCATTTGTTGGGCCACCGACCTCGTGCTGAAAACGTAGACCAATCCAGCCATGAGGCTCATTGGTTTTGGTGAAGTTAAGCGTGGTAACAGTGTCCGCAAAGGCAAAGAATTTTTTGTTGCAATACTTATCGCCATGTAGTCGTTGCGTCAGTAAGTTAAATTCATGGGAAAGCATCTTTTTTAAGCGGGTTCTGCTGACATATCTGCCGTCTTCTTCCTCACCATAAATCGCGTCACTAAATGCCATGTCATAAGCCGACATTGTTTTTGCAATTGTGCCTGAAGCGGCCCCTGCATTGAAAAAGTTTCGTGCGACTTCCTGTCCAGCACCGATCTCAGCGAAGGTCCCATAAATCTCAGGATTTAGATTTATTTTCAAGGCCTTGCGCTTGGTTTCAAAAATTTCTCTTGCCATAGCACAAAGGTACAAAAATCAAAAGTCTAGTGAAAATTAAAGTATGAAAGAGAAAAACAGAATAAAATTAGGCTTGTTTTATAACAAGCCTAATTTATTAAAAGCATAGAATAATGCGCTGCTGTGTAATGCCTGACTAAATTTGTTTTCCAGCAACATTGTTTTCGCTTCCTCAAGAGGGATAAGAAAAACTTCAATCTCCTCGTGTTCGTCCAGATCTTGTTCCTGAACTTTCTGTCCACCTGTCATGAGATACGTATACGTAATGTTGCCACTTGTTGCAGGATTGGCATAGATGCTCGCAATCTCTTCAATTTTAGCGAACTGATATCCCGTTTCTTCGAGCATTTCCCGGACTGCGGCGTCTAGTGGATTTTCTCCTGGCTCAGTGGTACCGGCCGGAATTTCTAATGAAATGATACCGGCACCATGACGGTATTGTCGGATTACTAACAACTCATTTTGTGCAGTGATGCCGACCATATTGACCCAATCCGGATATTCCAGGACATAATAGTGGTCATTAATACGCCCATCGGGTAGTTCGCAAGTATCCCTGCGTAATGTTGCCCAAGGTTCCTTACAAATATATTCAGATGATAATCGTTTCCATTTTTCCATTTATCCAACAATATCTTTCATCATGCGGTCTACCTTTTCTTCCAATATATTTTGAAGGCTTAGGTAATTACTTTTATCTTGAAGCGTCCCCTTAACGGAGCAATAGAATTTGATTTTGGGCTCTGTACCCGAAGGTCTCGCTGAAATCACGTCACCATCCACAGTGATAAACTGTAATACATCCGACTTTGGAAGAGTAATTTCGCTTTTGTGGCCTGTTTTCATGTCAGTTGTCTGGGAAAGCTCATAATCCCGAATTTCTTTGACTTCGATTCCGCCGAGCTTGGTAGGTAGGTTTTGCCGTAGACCAGCCATCATGGCTTGAATTTCCTCGGCTCCAGCTTTTCCTTTTTTTGTTAAGGAGATCAGTTTTTCCTGATAACAGCCAAATTCTTGATAGATGTCTAATAAAACTTCATATACAGTCTTGCCTTTTGACTTAAAATATGCAGTCATTTCTGCCAAGAAAGCACATGAATTAGGCGCATCCTTATCCCGGACTAAATCGCCGACTAAGTAGCCATAGCTTTCCTCTCCACCGGCAAGATATTGTGCTGAATCACCTAGTTTTGTTATCAGTTCGCCGATATATTTAAACCCAGTGAGTGTTTCATAATGAGCGACATGGTAATGATTTGCAATGTCAGCCTGAAGGTTACTGGTTACAATCGTTTTCACAATATAAGGGTTGTTGCCCAATTGTTTTAGATCACTTTTTGCACTCAGCACGTAATAGATTAACAAACTGCCAATTTGATTACCATTGAGTAATTGAAATTGGCCTTGGCTGTTTTTAACCGCAATCCCAACGCGGTCCGCATCAGGATCGGTTGCTAAAACAAGGTCCGCGTCAATCTCTTCCCCTTTTTTCTTCGCCAAAGCCATGGCATCCTCCTCCTCAGGGTTAGGATAGATCACTGTAGGGAAGTTGCCATCCGGAGTCGCTTGTTCGGTAACCACAGTAACGTTTTCAAAGCCCCACGAGGCAAGCATTTTTGGAACGATCGTAATTCCAGTACCATGTATCGGAGAATAAACTATTTTTAGGTCCTTCTGTGCCTGTACAGCCTCCGGGTGTATACTTAATGCTTTATTGGCATCAATATAAATTGGATCAATTTCTTCTCCAACAGGAATAATATTTTGGGTATTCCCTTCAAATCGGATGTCTTTGACGCTGGCGATAGCATTGACCTCATCGATCACATTTTTATCATGGGGAGCTGTCAATTGCGATCCATCGTTCCAATACGCTTTATAGCCATTGTATTCTTTGGGATTATGCGAAGCAGTCAACATGACCCCACTTTTACATCCAAAATGGCGGATGGCAAAAGATAGCATTGGTGTAGGACGTAGCTCGTTAAAAAGATAAACCTTGATGCCGTTTGCTGCAAATACTTGGGCAACAAGCTGACCAAAGGATTGCGAATTGTTACGGCTATCGTAAGAGACAGCTACTTTTATTTCTTCGCTAGGAAACTGTTTTTTTAGATAATTTGATAATCCCTGTGTAGCTTTTCCAATTGTATACTTATTCATACGGTTGGATCCCACACCCATAATTCCTCTTAAACCTCCTGTTCCAAACTCAAGATCCTTGTAGAATGAATCAATAAGTTCTGTCTCTGCCTGATCATCTATTAATTTCTGGACGGAGGCTCTTGTTTCCTCGTCATAACTGGAGGTTAACCAATCGTCGATTTTCTCTAGTATGTCTTTATCTAAATTTCCCATGATCGTTAAATATGGCTAAATGTAAAAAATTCTTTTATGCGTCACAACCTGCATAGGCGCGGTCTATGACTGTAATATACCACTTTTCCCCTTCTTTTGTGACATGAAAAACGAAAGGTTCTTCGCTTTCGTTGGAAGTCATGATCGCACGGTAGCTTCTGGTTTCTATATTTCTCAATCGCTGTAATTCGGTTTGATTAATTTTTGCATCTAAAATCTCATTCATGAATTTGGCCGTTTGTGACAGTTCATTCGGACGGGACTTCTTGTCATAAAAAAAACCTAGTTTGTCCCATTTCATTGTTCCACAGTCAAAAGCAGGCAATTTTCCTGCTTTTAGAGGGCCTTTGTAACTCAGTTTTTCATACGAATGATATTCTGGTACTGGTTTGGAAAAGTTAAAACTACTTTGATGTACATACGAATCCAATGCCCCCGGACGATATATAATATAGATCCCTAATTTTGGATGGATATAGTTGTTGATTGTTTTACTGTCTTGATCGGTATATGCTTTGGCAATTTTTTCCAATACTTCTTCCAGTGTTTCAGTATCCTCTTTCTTCACTTCTTTTTCGATCGTGTCCGGTTTGCTTATAGTATCCAAAGGGATAGAATCCGGGGCAATTTTTACTGCCTTGTCTTCTTTTTTATTGTTTCTACAGGAGATCACACCTATGGAGAGACAGATAAGAACAAAGAAAAAGAGATTTCTCATGTGATTTTCGTTTATTATATATTATTTTTTTGAAGTCAAGTTTTCGATGATCGACTTTAATATAGACCGTGTTGACGGCAGCCACCATTGCTCGAGAATAGCCTGAATGGTTTCTTCTCTATTTTCGCGCAATTTAAGAATTATTTCTTTTCTGAAGTTTAGTTTAGAAGTCTGCCATGTTTTTTGATTAAACTGCGTGATCTCTCTTATCTTCTTTGCGGCGGTATTAAAAAGTATATCCGCTGGAACGACTTCATCCACTAAGCCCTGTGATTTTGCTTCCTGGGGAGAAAGCAGTTTTCCCTCGAGGAGATTCTGATAAGCATGTCGTTTCCCGATCCAAAAAGCATAAAGTTGAAAGATACTTTCAGGAACGATAAGCCCAACAGGTATTTCATTAAGTCCTATGACAAAATTACCCTCAGCCATGATTCTATAATCGCAACATAAGGCAAATACACAACCCCCAGCAGGGCTATGGCCAGATATGGCGGCAGCTATCGGTTTAGGGAAAGAGGCCAGTAGCGAGGTTGCCTCCAAAAAAAGATTCCAGAATTCCCGGATTTGATCCTCATCATAGCCGAATAGGGTTATTAGGTCAAGACCGGCACTAAAAAAGTTCTCCTTACCAATAAGGATCGCCCCACGCACAGCATCGTTTTCTTGGCTAGATTCCAATGTCTCTATAAGCTCTTTCAATAACTGTGTATCGATGGCGTTAGACTTACCCCGATCCAAAAAAATACTTAAAATATGGTCTTCTATTTTGGTTTTGATATGCTCCATAACGAATTTATATAAATTTATAACGGTTTGTTCGGGTTGCTATTGTGGTTTTACTTCTATTAAATATTCAAGATGGGTAATTTTACCCTCCATGTCAATTCCTTCGATGGTAATTTTATAAGTTCCGGGTTCATCAGAAGTGAAAAAATCAAATTTGGTTTTTCCATTTTTCTCTGTTACCAGATTAGGCTCCCAGGCGATGGTTGCTCTCAGGTCTTGCTTGAGCTCCTGCTTTTGCGTGGTATTATACTGTGGTTTGAAAAAGCTACGGTTTACATGTAGTCCTTTAGGCACAATTGTAACAATTCCAGTCGGTGTATAGGACGCTGAGAGAGCCTCACCAGATTTACTCGTGATAACCAATACACCATTTCCGCCATACATACCATAAATGGCGGTATTGCCTATGCTTCTCAGCACCTCGATACTCGCGATATCCTGAACATTGATCATGCTGATCTGATCAGCCTCAATGTACATGCCATCTAAAACAACCTGCATGGGACTACCCCCGTTCATTCCCATCGATCGGGTACTGTAAGGAACTCCATTTCGGAAGATGACGCCCACTAGTCTCCCTGCGAGACATTGCTCCAGGGTTGTGCAAGTCGATAGATCTTCCGCAGATAAGACCTGATCTGCATGGCCCGGGCCATTGAGATTTCTTGAATTTTTGTCTGCTTTATTGGTCCTTACCCTGTTCACCTGCACTTCCTCCAATTTAATACTTTTTTGAATTATACCAGCAGCTTCCAGTTCCGTCAAAAATTGCTGGCTACTTTTGAGCTGATCGATCAGTTTGCTGTTTACATCATTCGCGACCAATGGCTGGTCTTTGCTTTCATTAACTGCAGGAGCTGTGGTCTCGTCGACAAGTATATCGACTCTATTCTTCTCCTTCGGACCGTTTCCGGTTACTATAAATTTAATACTGTCGGCGAATAAGAGGCCCTCAAAAACAAAACGACCATCATTATTTGTCAATGTATCTATACTCAGCATCATATTGCTGGTTGGTACTAGGGTCACCTTAGCATTGGGAACGACCGCTTTGCGCCCAGTTTTCTTTACCGTTCCCGAGATCGTGAGTCCTTTTTCTGGTGGATACAGATTATTGGTTGGAAGGAGAGAATTCTTCCAATCCAGTATACGCCAGCCTTGGATCAACATGAGGTTGTCAAGCTCACTAAACCGGATGTTATTTAGATCTTCAAAATAATAATTGGGCCGCTCTACAAAACCACGGAGATCGGATTTGAGTAGAAGCTCCGAGATTATGGAAGAATAATATTGGTCTGTGGTAGAGTCGACTTTACTGAGATTGACTACAGCTGCCGAGAGTGCCGCTATTTTTGAGGTATCGCTACTGCCTTCTTTAACGGAGAGGTTTGCGATGACCTGGTCTCTCGTCGCAAAAGAGGATTTATTTAATTGGATCGCTATTGGAAATATTGTTTTAGGAGCATTGTAATTAAAGACGAGCCTCTCGATGATGGGAGTCATCTGCTCATTAAGTACAGACAGTTGAATCACTCCCGAAGGAAGATCCTTTTTGGGAATGTTGAATAGAATCTCCGGTTCATTTAACTTTTGCTTTACAGCATGTAGTACGATGCCGTTATATTGTGCGATTAGATAAACCTCTTTGCCGGTTACCAAATCGTTAGTGGAGGATAATTGGGCTGCAATCTTGTCTTTTAAACCCGAATTTACGGTGAGTACATAGCCTGAGGCTGCTACTGGAGGCAGTGGGGTGCTTACCGAATTTCCATCTGGGAAGATTGCTGTGGCAATATATTTTTTTCCAGTGCTTAGAATTAGCGGCATACTTCCCATACCAAGGGTATTGGTCTCAAATTCGATGATCGGCGCTTGGTTTTCCTCCCCGATTTTGATTTTTGATTTTATACCCAAGCCTGCGGGGCTAAGCACTTTGACTCCAGTTTTACTCAAGATATTGTTTACTAATTCACCGCTTTCAGGAAAAATCTGGATACTGTTTTGCTGATTTGGATTTGGGATAGTAAAACTCTTTAAAACACGTCTTTTATCTGAGGACAGGAATTGCAATGTTAATAGCCCGCCTTTAAAGTTATCTTTGAGTTCAAGTGCTATTGTTCCATTTTCATTGGATTTTAACCGTCCAGTCTTTTCCTTTTGGCCATCTTGTTTGAGGGCATAGCTTACACTACTGTTTATTAGAGGTGCTCCTTGAATTGTTTTTAGATTGATCTGGAAGAAATTTTCATTTTCATTTTTAAGGAATGTGCTTTGGGTTATGACATTATCTGCTCTTCCGTTGGTAATAGGGATAATACGCTCATAGAAATTGGATATGGAATCATTTTGCATCCAACGGGTGTACGCTCTAATTCTATACGAACCCTCTACGAGGGTGTCAGATAAGCTGAAATCACCAATGCCGAGCCCTAATGTTAGTGGAATTTTGATGCTCTTGATGACGTTATTTGTTGGGGAGATTAATTCGATATTGGCGATTTTGCTGATATTGCTCAAATAATTGAAAGGTGCGGTGGTACAATACATTTTGAACCAAATATTTTCACCGGCCGAATAGTCATTTTTGTCTAGGTGTAGATAAATTTTTTCAGTGACATGATTTTCATGGTAGGACTCTAATGTCTGTAACGTTTGATCAATTTGAGCGAGCGCCCAGAAAGGAAGTAATAGGCAATTGACTAACAACAATATTCGAGCGTACATATGACTAATGTTTCTTGAAAATTAGAAAATATTTTTCCTTTAATCAACTTATAAATCAAAATATTATCGAATTGGAGAAGTTAAATTATTTGTATTGATGCTTTGGAGTTCTTTTGAGCCAGAAAATAAATTTAAAATCCGTTTTTGAACCATCTTATGCCTGAAAATTAGCATAAAAAAAATATCTTTGTGCTATGAATATCCTAATAATCGGTTCCGGAGGTCGTGAATCTGCCTTCGCCTATAAGTTGTCGAAAAGTCCACGTTTAGGTCAATTATTTATTGCTCCAGGAAATGCTGGTACTGGAGCATATGGCCAAAATGTCAATATTAAAGTTACTGATTTTGAAGCTATAGCATCCTTTGTGTTGGAAAATGCTATCCAAATGGTAGTCGTAGGACCTGAAGAGCCATTGGTAAAAGGTATTCATGATTATTTTTTGAACCGTGCAGATTTGAAAGATATTCCAGTAATCGGCCCGCAACAGGAAGGAGCGCAATTAGAAGGCTCAAAAGATTTTTCGAAACAGTTTATGGATCGACACGGCGTACCTACCGCTGCATCACGTTCTTTTGACGTCGCGTCATTGGACGAAGGATTGGTGTATCTAGAGAGCCAAAAGTTGCCGATCGTTCTTAAAGCCGATGGTCTGGCTGCTGGAAAAGGTGTTTTGATCTGTGAAACACTTGAAGATGCCAAAGCTGAATTGAAAGCTATGATTGCGGATTCCAAATTTGGTGAGGCTAGCCGCGTCGTTGTCGTTGAGGAATTTTTAAAAGGAATTGAGCTATCGGTATTCGTATTGACGGATGGAAACTCCTATAAGGTATTACCTTCTGCGAAGGATTATAAACGGATAGGAGAAGGAGATACTGGATTAAATACAGGTGGAATGGGATCTATTTCTCCAGTACCTTTTGCCGATGAAACATTTTTGAATAAAGTGGAAGAACGTATCATCAAACCAACTGTAGAAGGACTGAAGAAAGATGGTATTCCCTATAAAGGCTTTATTTTCATTGGATTGATGAACATTGAAGGGGAACCATATGTCATTGAATATAATGTTCGTATGGGCGATCCAGAAACAGAATCTGTATTGCCACGAATTGAATCTGATCTGTTGGATCTGCTCGAAGGCGTTGCGCAAGGAAATTTGGACCAACGTTCTTATACGGTTTCTCCAAAAACAGCTGTTACGGTGATGTTAGTGGCTGGAGGTTACCCCGGAGCCTATGAATCTGGAAAAGAAATCGTGAATATGGAAAACGTCAAGGAATCTATTGTATTCCAGGCAGGGACCAAGGAGCAGGATGGTAAGGTTGTCACTGCCGGTGGACGTGTAATTGCCGTTACGACATTACAAGACTCACTTTTTGATGCTCTTCAACAGGCTACTGCTGATGCCGGAAGAATTTATTTTGAAGGAAAATACTTCAGACGTGATATCGGTTTTGACCTAATCTAAAAAATATTTAAAATTATTTTTGTAATACTGATTTTAAGGTCTATATTTGCAACTCCAAAAACAAGACAGCTTTTGGAGTTGCATTAAAAATGGCCCGTTCGTCTAGGGGTTAGGACGCAAGATTTTCATTCTTGAAACAGGGGTTCGATTCCCCTACGGGCTACAAAAGGAGATACTGCTTACCAGTTGTCTCCTTTTTTTATGCTCAAAAACTTGGGTAACAAATTGTCCCCGCCTGGATATTTGTGGTTTGATTATGACTTTCTTAAGCCTTTGATTTCCTGTTAAATAGAGAGCCTGACTATAAATATTTACTTCCTTTTATTTAACGTATGATATTAATACTATTTCAAGATGATATCAAGTACCACATGCAGGACTTGGATAAATAGTGCAATTTGCAAAGTGTATTTGGATGAAATTGATGTCAAAAGATCCATCAAACTGGAATACCACTTCCTCTTATGAAAAGCTTTAACGTTGAGGGTGTCCGGATTTATATGGAATTCTATCTGCTAAAAATAGGATGTCATACCAACCATGATAAGCTGAATACAAAGTCAATGTGTTAATTTACAGTCTTTTGTGTGTTTGATTTTTTGCTTTGATACAAATACGCAGATTATTGAGATAATTCGATAGTCTCAAAAATTTTACGTTAGCTACTTTTGAGTAATCAATTATAGAATATAATACCTTAGGGAAGCACTTAGAAATACAGATTAGAGATATCCCATTAAATTTTTGCTGAAGGAACGAATATTATTGTGCTAGTCATCGATATCGCTTACATATATCGACCATTTGAACGAGAGAAGAGAATTATACTAAGAATTGCAGAGAGTATAATGCTTGGAATTTGAAAACGGAAATAGAAAGTATTAGAAAAGTAAATTAAATAAATTAGGAAGACTTTGAAGCTATTGCACTAAAGTCTTTTTTAGATGTCAAAAGCTAATACCATTTAGCTTTAATTAAAAATAATCAATTATGTGTAAAATTTTAAAAGAAGTTTGCCCTTCAAAAGGGCGGGCATCGATTCGTTCGTCCTAAAATTACGATACCAAGAAAATTAATTAAATCCCTGATATGCCTTCTGCGAGATAAGCCTAAAGATAAAATATACTCAAGCGGTCAACAGGGATACTGAAAAAAAGTATTTGAAATAAATTCTAACCAATTAATAACTTATGAGAAGAAAACAAGTAGCGAGCAGAGCCTTGTGTCGATTTGGCAGACTCTGGGTCTTTCTGATTCTCACCTTTGGTCTTTGGGCCTGCAAGAACGATACAACAGCAATTATTGGAGAAGCTAAGCCTTTTGATCCCGCTAAGCCGGTCATCGTGTCTGATTTCAGCCCAAAATCAGGAGGAATGGGACAACGCTTAATTATTTATGGACAGAATTTTGGTAATGATCCCAAAAACGTTGCTGTATTTATTGGCGGGAAAAAAGCTGTGGTTATCAATGCTTTGGGCGAATCTCTTTATTGTCTGGTTCCAAAGCAGGCTTTTAATGGCGATATCGAAGTGTGGGTAGGTGAAGAAAATAGGCCGGTTATCGGTAAGGCCGAAAATAACTTTGAGTATCAACGGAAAATGGTTGTTTCCACTGTTGTTGGATATCGGAATGCGCGAGGTGATGAGCCCTGGAAAGATGGTAAGTTTAAAGATGCTGACCAAAATAAAATGGCCAGTGGCTTTTGGGAGCCTTCTTTTATGAAGTTCGATCCAGCGAACCCAAAGCATTTATGGGTGACTTTTGACAATAACAACGGACTTTATTTAATCAATTTTGCGGATAGCACAGTTACAACAAGACGTGCCGGTTTGAACCGTCCCCGAAGTGTTGATTTTACATTAGATGGCAAGTACATGATTGTTGCACAGGATCGTGGTGGTGAGGACGATGAGTCTACACTGCTATTTTCTCGTGCTCGTAACTTTCAGGACTATGAAATCTTGACAAGAAGTAGACAATGTAATGGTGCATCCGTCCATCCGGTAAATGGGGAGATGTATTTTAATAGTTATGCCAAAGGTGAGTTTTATCGTTTTGATCTCAATAAATATTTCAGCGAAGGTCTCGGTGTTAAGCAATATACAAATCCATTTCTGATTCAAGATCCGGAATGGGAATATAAGATTCTAATTCATCCCACCGGCAACTACGCTTATATTGTGGTCATTAATCAAGGCTATATCCTCCGTGCTGACTATAATTGGGAGAGAAAGCAGTTCAATCAACCCTATTTAGTCTGTGGCCAGGTCAGAAGTACTGGCTACAAAGATGGCGTAGGCTCTTCTGCACGCGTCGACCATCCCTACCAAGGAGTATTTGTTAAAAATCAAACTTATGTGGACGCGAATAAACCCGATCTCTATGATTTCTATTTCACAGATCAAATGAATCATGCGATACGTATTCTCACACCCGAAGGAAGTGTGACGACCTTCGCTGGAAGAGGAAGCTCAAGTATCAATAATAACCCCTATGGTTATGTTGACGGGGACCTTAGAGAGGAGGCCCGCTTTGACAGGCCATCTGGTATTGCCTACAATGAGAAAGAGGGTGCTTTCTATATCGGTGATCAGGCAAATCGCAGAATCCGTAAGATCGCACTGGAAGAAATGGGGGAGAATAACCAAAATTAACCGTTGAATAACATGATAAATAAAATTTTACTAACATGTATGTTACTTCTTGGCATTACCTTCAGTACGTTAGCCCAAGGAACGTTAGAAGTAACTGGTATCGTAACAGATGCTAAACAGCAACCCTTGATGGGTGTTAGTGTTTTTGTCAAGGAGACCCCAGGTCTAGGTACGGTGACAGACAAAAACGGACATTATAGAATCAAAGTCGAACAATATAAGAAACTTGTTTTTTCGTTTGTTGGCTATCAAAAACAAGAGATTTTGATCAAAGATGCTTTGACGGTCAATGTTGCTTTGAAAGAGTCGGAGACTAGTGTGTTGGATGAAGTTGTAGTGACCGGGACCGGTAGCCAGAAAAAATTGACGCTCACAGGGGCTACAAGTGATGTTGACGTAAATAATATGAAGTCTAACCCGACTTCGAGTTTGTCAAATGCATTGGCGGGAAATGTCCCTGGGGTAATGGCAATGATGCAATCAGGACAACCGGGTAAAAATATATCCGAATTCTGGATCCGGGGTATTTCTACGTTCGGAGGGGGATCTTCGGCTCTTGTATTGGTAGATAATATTGAACGGAATATCAATGATATTAATATTGAGGATATAGAAACTTTTACTGTGTTAAAAGACGCCGCAATGACTGCAATCTATGGCTCTAAAGGTGCTAATGGGGTCATTTTAATTACCACTAAGCGAGGTAAAGATGGTAAAATTAGTATCAACTTCAAAGACGAAACCATTTATAATACACGAACAATTACCCCTGAATTTGAAGACGGATTGACTTACGCTAATTTGTTAAATGAATCCCGTATAACACGGAATTTTGAACCGATTTACCAACCAGAAGAGCTGGAGATACTCCGTTTGGGGTTGGATCCAGATCTCTACCCGAATGTAAATTGGAAAGATCTGTTGTTGAAAGATGGTGCCATGACGTACCGGGCAAACCTCAATATGACGGGGGGTGGGGCAACAACCCGATATTTTTTATCAGGAAGTTATATTGATGAGGGTGGTATGTACAAAACGGATGAAACATTACGTAATGACTACAATACTAATGCAAATTATAAGCGTTGGAATTATCGTTTGAATGCAGATGTTAATGTAACAAAGTCAACAGTCTTAAAAGTTGGTGTGGCTGGATCGCTGGCCAAAAGGAACAGCCCGGGTTTAGGTGACGGCGATTTTTGGGGTGTACTTTTTGGTTATTCACCTATTCGCACACCAATATTGTACTCAAATGGATATGTTCCTGCAATTGGGACAGGAAATCAGACAAACCCTTGGGTTGTGGCAACACAAACAGGATTTAATGAAAATTGGACAAATAATGTTCAGACTAACGTCTCCATTGAACAAAATTTCGATTTCATTACTAAAGGCCTGCGTTTTAGAGGAATTGTTGGTTATGATACAAACAATGACAATAGTATACAACGACGAAAATGGCCTGAGCAATGGCGGGCAGAACGTGCCCGGGATGAAAATGGTAATCTTGTATTTACGCATATTTCCAATCCGAGCGAAATGGTTCAAACAAGTAGTTCGGGGGGAGAGAGACGTGAATTCTATGATATGATGTTCAACTACGACCGTAGTCTGGGTGATCACAATATTGGTGCGGTAGCACGTTTTACGCGGGATGCGCTCATCAAGACGGTTGATATTGGCACCGATATCAAGAATGGTATAGCAAGAAAAAATCAAGCATTGGCCGGCCGATTAACTTACAATTGGAAAGCACGTTATATTGCCGATTTTAATTTCGGTTATACTGGTTCAGAGAATTTTGCACCAGGAAGGCAATACGGCTTTTTCCCTGCTGTTTCAGCAGCATGGAATGTATCGGAAGAACCATTCATCAAGAATAACTTTTCTTGGCTTAACTTATTTAAGATACGCTATTCCTGGGGAAAGGTCGGTAATGATCAATTAGGTGGAGGACAACGTTTCCCTTATTTGTATACTATTAATGAAATTGGCCATTTTGACAACCAAAATTGGATTCCTGAGGGTGGATATCAATGGGCTGACTATAGTTTCAATCGATATTATGGGGGGATGAGGTACAGTCAAGTATCTTCATCAAACGTTACATGGGAGATGGCGACGAAAAAGAATTTGGGTTTCGATGTCGCACTATTTAAAGACCGGATTATTGCAAATTTAGATTTCTTTAATGAAGAACGGACTGGGATCTATATGGCACGTGGTTTTTTGCCCTCCATGGTGGGGTTAGAGAGTACTCCAAGTGCTAATGTCGGTGCTGTAAAATCCCAGGGTTTTGACGGTCGTTTGGAATATCGACAAAAAATTGGTGAGGTGAATTTGACCGCTAGGAGCAACATTACTTATAGTAAGAATGTCATAACAGAAATAGATGAGGAGAACAACGTATATGCCTATCAGAATCAAAAAGGCTACCGCGTGGATCAGGCTAAGGGGCTGATCGCCATGGGGCTTTTTAAAGACTATGACGATATTCGCAACAGCCCTAAGCAAACCTTCGGGACTTATCAACCGGGAGATATTAAATACAAAGATGTAAACGGTGATGGTATCATTGATGATGGGGATCGTGTGGCAATCGGAGCTACCAGACGACCGAACTTAATTTATGGTATCGGGACATCTGTTAGCTGGAAGAATTTGGATATTAGTGTTCACTTTCAGGGAGCTGGTAAATCTACCTTCTTTACCTATGGCAAAACAGTGTACGCTTTTAGCGAGGGTGAATGGGGGCAGGTAATGAAAGGTGTAATGGGTGATAACCGCTGGATTTCTGCTGATATCTCAGGAGACCCAGCAACCGAAAACCCCAATGCGTCTTATCCACGATTGAGCTATGGTGCAAATCCAAACAATTTCAGGGAGTCTACTTTTTGGTTGCGTAATGGTCAATATATCCGCCTCAAAACTTTGGATATAGGCTACACGCTGCCCAAGCATCTAACGAACCGAATCAAGACAAATAGTATTCGTATTTTTCTTGTTGGATCCAATTTGTTGACATGGTCAAAATTCAAACTCTGGGATCCAGAATTGGCTAGCCCACGAGGAGAGGATTACCCACTACCGAAGTCATTTACATTTGGCATCAATGTTAACCTTTAAAATCAAAAGCGATGCAAAGAAATAAATTATATATTAAGCTCATGCTTATACTAAGTATAAGTGTCATTTCTTCCTGTAAAAAAGATTATCTGAGATCTGATCAATATTTTAATGATCGGCTGACCACCGAGAAGGTGTTTAAAAGTAAAGTTTATTCTGAACAATGGCTTGCACATGTCTTTGAGGAATTCAAAGGTGAAAATGCTGATGTTGCGAGTAAAGGACTTACACCGCATTGTTTTGCAGATGATATGTATTTTGGGGACAGGGATAAGGATTATGACCCATCTAAAAATGAACTGTCTTATAATATGTTCAAAATGGGACTCTATACTGAGAATGATAAACAAGGAACCTGGACACAAAGTTATCGTGGGATCCGGAATGCTTCTACATTTATCCAGAATATTTATATGAACACCGAAATGTCGGCTGCGGAGATAAACGATTATAGAGGACAGGCACGTTTTGCGCGGGCATATTTTTACTGGTTGTTGCTTCGAAAATATGGCCCTATTCCTTTATTACCAGACCAAGGATTAGATTATACCGATAGTTACGACGATTTGGCTATTCCTCGAAATACTTACGAAGAATGTGCGGAATATATTAGTAATGAAATGCTGCAAGCAGCGAAAGAAATGGAAGCATTGGGAATGAAACGTGGTCAAGATGGTTCTGCTCGTCCAACTGTTGGAGCAGCATTGGCAACGCGCGCTAAAGTATTACTGTATGCTGCAAGCCCATTGGCCAATGGAAACAATACAAGTTACGCCGCTCGACTGGTAGATAATAACGGTAACCGTCTCCTTTCGGTAGATTATAAAGAAGAAAAATGGGCAAAAGCAGCTGCTGCGGCAAGGGATGTAATCGAACTCGGTGTATATCGACTTTATACAGCACCATTTCAGGAGACTGGTGATGATGCTACTGTGAAACCACCTCAAGACCACAATTTTTCGGATAAAAGTTGGCCTTCTGGCTGGTCTGATATAGATCCGGCGAAGTCTTATGCACAGGTCTTCGACGGTACTTTACAAGCTTCAGGCAATCCAGAATTAATTTTTACAAGAGGAAATAATCAACCTAATGAGGGTATTGACCAAATGGTCATTCATCAATTGCCACGTTCTGCAACAGGGTGGAATACACATGGGCTCACTCAAAAGTTGGTCGATGCATACTATATGAATGACGGTACGGATGTCCCAGGGAAAGATAAAGAAATCGGACGCGGAAATGGCTCCAATCGGGCTTCAGGCTATGTTTCACAAGCAGATTATGATGCTAAAAAATATAGACCATTGCGCCCTAATGTTTCATTGCAGTATGCCAGTCGTGAGCCTCGATTCTATGCTTCAGTTTCTTACAATGGTAGCTTTTGGACCTTGCTCAATGAAACGAAAACGGAGAATCGAAACCAACAAATATTTTACTATAGTGCGGATTCCAAAGGTAATGGCTTCAACTCTGCAAATGGTTATTGGTTGCGAACTGGATTTGGCATCAAGAAATTTGTACATCCGAGTGATACCTATGAAGGAGGCAATGGTGCTCGTGTCGTACCTAAAGCAGAACCGGCTATCCGTTATGCCGATATTCTCCTTATGTATGCGGAGGCGCTCAATGAACTGAGTGGTTCCTATAGTATTGCCTCCTGGCGCGGAGGATCTTACAGCATCAGCCGGAATGTAGCCGAACTACAAAAAGGTATACATCCTGTTCGTATCCGCGGAGGTGTGCCGGATTATTCGGCCAGTATATATGGGAATAAGAATGAGTTACGAAAATCATTGAAACGTGAGCGCTTTATCGAATTAATGGGAGAAGGACAACGTTACTATGATCTGCGTCGTTGGATGGATGCACCTGTGGAAGAAGCACTACCAGTCTATGGTTGTAATGTATTGATGAATGAAAAGGAACGAGATCTTTTTTATCAACCCGTTGCAGTCTGGACGTTGAAAACAACTTTTGCTGACAAGATGTGGTTTTGGCCGATTAGCCATACCGAACTTAAACGCAATAAGAACCTGACTCAAAATCCTGGATGGACTTACAATGATTAATCAAATATGAATTTTATGAACAAGTCATACATACAATTGTTATTCTTCACTTTACTCGCTGTCTGCAACTCTTGTAATGATGAATGGAAAGAAGAACAATTTGAACATTATGTTTCTTTTAAAGCACCTTTGGAAAGTGAAGGGGTCGCTAATATCTATGTTCGTTACAAGGATGGGCAAAAGACCACCTTTATGCAGCCACTGGAAGTCAGTGGATCGACAACCAATGATAATAATCTTTCGGTCAAGGTTGGGGTGGATGCCGATACATTGGGCGTACTAAATTACGAGCGATTCCAGACGAGGACGGATTTCTATTACAAACAGCTCAGTACTAGTTTTTTTTCGATTCCATCAGCGGTGGATATCAAGTCCGGGGAAAATACTGGATTAATAGCCATTGATTTTACATTGAAAGGTATTGATATGACGGAAAAATGGGTACTTCCCTTGACCATTTTGGATGATCCGGGAGCTAAATATAAGGTTAATCCCCGGAAGCATTATAAAAAGGCACTCTTACGCATCAACCCTTTTAACAATTACTCCGGAACCTATAGCGGGACAGCCCTGAAGGTTGTTATGGAGGGACATGAAAATGAAACCCCGATCGTAAAAAGTCAAATCAAGAGTTATGTTGTCGATGAGAATACGATCTTCTTTTACGCGGGTAATATAGATGAAGAGCGGCAGGACCGGAAGAATTATCAAGTTTTTGCAACATTCAATGACAAAGGTGGGGTAAGCTTTCGTGCCGTAAATCCAAATATGAAGTTCGCCGTTAAAAAAGATGCAAGTTACACCGTGACAGAACAGATGGATGCCGTTCGCCCTTATTTATTGCATCGTTATATCACGATTAATAATGTGGATTACGAATTTACCGATTATACCCTTGTTTCTACTACGGCGATCAAATTCAAGGTTTCTGGCTCATTGATTTTGGAGCGTCAGCTCAATACACAGATTCCAGATGAGGATCAAGCCATTGAATGGTAAACTTTATCAAACCATTCGGCGAGCTATTGGTTATATCATAAGGTATAAAAAATAGTAGTTATGATTGGTATAGTAGGTGGCCTAGGTCCTTATGCTGGCTTGGATATAGCCAAGAAAATTATAGATGAAACAGTGGCAAGTTCCGATCAGGAACACTTGCCACTGTTGTTGTTTTCCTGCCCTAACTTGATTCCAGATCGTTCCGCATATTTATGGGATACATCGAAGGAGAATCCAGGAAAGGCAATTGCGGCGATTTTAAAACAACTGGAACAGGCTGGCGCAACGATTGCGGCAATTCCGTCGAATACAGCGTATGCAGAACCGATTTTTTCAGTTATTCAGGATGAAATGGCCCGTTTAGGAAATGAGCTGAAGTTGCTTCATATTGTCCATGAAACGGTGCGATTTGTCCATGAAAATTATCCAGAGAGTACAATAGGTGTTTTATCGACGGCAGGTGAACAAGCCTATAGCCAATATCGAGAAGCTTTTATGAAAAAAGGATTTCCTATTGTAGAGCCTGAGGGAGCGCAAAAGGAAAAGGTAAACAATGCTATTTACGATAAAGATTATGGTATTAAGGCGCAACCAGCACCCATAGCAAATAAGGCAAGAGAAGACCTATTAATGGCGATGGATGACTTGAAAAAACAAGGCGCGCAGGTGATTATTTTGGGATGTGCTGAATTGCCATTGGCTATTCCCGAAAAAGATCACAACGGAATGGTTGTCATTGATCCCAATCGTATTCTCGCCCGAGCACTTATTCAAGCCGTTGCTCCCGGAAAACTCAAAGCACTCTAGTGTTGCTTTGTCAAATTGGCAGATTTTTTACCCGAAAGCTTGTTGGTATGAGTTTTGTCATCTGATTAATAGTTGTTTATATAACAGGGAGGAACAGATGCAAAAGATCATACACCGGGAAAACGATCGTGGCCATATTGATTTTGGTTGGTTGAAAAGTGCCCATTCGTTCAGTTTTGGGCAATATTTTGACCCAGAAAAAGTAAACTTTGGAGCTTTACGTGTATTAAACGATGATCAGGTTGAAGGGGGGCAGGGCTTTGGTCGTCATTCCCATGACAATATGGAGATTGTGAGTATACCTTTGGAAGGAGTACTTTCCCATCAGGACAGTATGGGCAATGTCCGAAACATTGAAACAGGAGATGTACAAATTATGTCCGCAGGAAAGGGGGTAAAGCATTCAGAGTTTAATGGTGATCAGAAAGAGCTTGTTAAGTTTCTTCAAATCTGGATAATACCTCATGAAATGAATCTTACTCCTCGTTATGACCAGAAGTCTTATCTTCATTTGGACCGTCATAATAAGTTTGTAACCATTGTGTCGCCTGATGTTTCCGATCCAGATGTGGTTCATATTCATCAAGATGTATATTTCAATATTGCTGACTTGGATGAAGGGAAGACAATCCCGTATACTGTTCATTCTGAAAGAAATGGGATTTATCTTTTTGTGCTTGAGGGTAAGGTACAGGTTGCAGGCGAAACATTGTCGCGAAGAGACGCGATGGGCATCTACGAGTCGGATAAAATTGAGATTCAGGCTGTGTACAATGCAAAGCTGTTACTTATTGAAGTTCCAATGTTTTAGTACAGGGAGCCTGCTCCTTTCATGATTTGGTAATGCTTGATTTTATGCTATTTGCATTGTTCGGCGAAACTAGGGATACATGAAAAAAGAAATATAAAGATCTATTATAAAAATAAGGAGTTCTGTAAAAGGGACTCCTTATTTTTTGTAAATTGGAGCAGGAATAGAAGTAAAACCCATGAACAATTTATTACATGCTTTTGAGGGCAGGGACGTTTTACTGATTATGTTATCAGTTCTGATTGGACTGTTGATTGGCGTAGAACGCGAATACCGTAATAAATCTGCAGGATTACGAACTTTTATACTGGTGAGTTTTGGCTCCTGCCTTTTTACTATTATTTCGTTGAAGATAGGTGTCGGAAATCCAGATCGACTAGCAGCTAATATTATTACAGGAATTGGTTTTTTAGGGGCTGGGGTAATCTTTAAAGAAGATAATAAAGTTAGTGGAATTACAACAGCAACAACGATATGGGCAACCGCATCTTTGGGAATGTGTATTGGCACAGGGAATATTTTTTTAGCCTTTATTGGTGTAGGCCTGGTTTTAGTGATTTTGGGGCTATTGACCTATTTGCAGACTTATATTGATAATTACCATAAAATTAAAGACTATGAACTCCAGACATTATCTGAAGCAGATTTTGAACATACTGAGCAGTTGATCAGACAGATGGGATTTAAAGCAACGATTGTAAATCAACGGTATAATAAGGAGAGTCTAAACACCACTTGGCGATTGACAGGCAACATAAATCGACATAAAGAACTCGTTAAAGTTTTGCGAAGGGATAAACAAATTGTTGCATATCAATATTAGGAGGGGGAGCCAGGATCGGAATCTTGTACAGGAGAAATCTTTTGCAACAACTGATTCACTTCGTCTTCGGTTGCGGTCAATTTTGCCCGACATACCTCAATGAGATCAGATGCACGTTTGATTTTCTCTGCAAGCTCATCAATATTTGTTGTTCCATTCTCAATTTCTTTTACAATCGTTTGTAATTCATTGAAGGCATCGGTATACGTGTATTTTTGTTCCATTGTATGCTATCTCTTTAAATTTTTCACGCTAATATATTTCCGGTTAGTTGTTTTTGGAACTGGTGCTAAGCGCCTTCTTATCCGTTACAGTACTTGTAATTTCGCCATCTTCCACCATCGTTTGGATCAGATCACCCGGAGATATCTGATCGATAGATTGAAGTAACTTGCCATTGACTTTTGTAATGGAAAACCCTTGTTTAAGCAGCCTCCGCGGATCAGAAAGCTGGATAATCCGTTCGGTATGTGCCAATGCCGTTTTATGTTCATAAAAGCGTAGTTTGATCAGCGCAGCCAGTTCGTGCTGAATCTGTTGAATATTGGCGCGCGCAGTCTGAAGTTCTCTTTTCCCAACCCATTGGATATGCGTTGCCATTTGAGCCAAAGTATTCCTTTCTTCCTTAAAACGAGTAGAGATCAGTTGCTGGATGCTTTCAGCTGCTTTGTCAATAGGAACAGAAAAATTATGAAACTTTTGAATGAGAAAATCAGCCAGCTCACTTGGTGTGATTGCATTTTTGTAGGCCACCATCTCACTCACAGTATAGTTGGTAGAATGACCAATTCCGGTCAATACAGGAATAGGGAAGATTGCTATGGCCCTTGCCAACAAATAATTATTGTAGCTCGATAGGCCAACCTCACCGCCACCGCCACGAATAATGGCAACCACATCAAATTCAGCTATTTTATCGGCAATGATCGCAAGTTGATTAATGATTGATGGAATAGATTTATCACCCTGTAAGAGCGCCGGAAATAAGGTGCATTCCAACCGATAGCCCCAAGGATTTTGATTGATAATCTTGTAAAAATCGGAAAGGCCTTTACTTGTTTCCACCGAAACAATGGCTAGTCTTTTTGGAAGCGTTGGGAACGGAACGGATTTATTAGCCTCGTAAATGCCCTCTTCTTTGAGCTTTCTTATGCTATCTAACTTCTCTTTCTCCAGCTCACCCAACGTAAAAGTTGGATCAATATCGACAATCCTTAAGCTCAAACCATACATCGGATCATAGGAAATACTTGCTTGAAATAACATCGTAATCCCTTCCCGTAAGGGTTCTTGCGCAATTTTCAGAAAATTGTTGTTGATTCGGGTGAAGTCTGCTTTCCACAAAGTTGATCTGATTTCAGCTACAATTTTACCGTCTTGCTTTTCAACGAGCTCAGGGTAACAATGTCCGGAATGCGTATAGTGGTTGAGTTTATTCATCTCCGCTTTGATCCAATATAAGCTCTTGTAACGCTCAGCAAGCGTTTTTTGGATACTTTTGCTAACCTCCAAAAGGGAAAATATTGTTTTATCTTGAATCAATTCCGGCATTAACCAAACTTACAGAAAAAAAAAGATTTATACTCGCTCATACCAAAAATCCATGTACTGAAGCTGTAAAAAACAGGCGTAACAAAATTGATTTTTTTAAGAGAAAGGACTTTGCTTTTTTATTTTATTCGTATTTTTATTTGATAGAACCTAAAAAACGATAAAATCAGAATGAAAAAAGGATTTTTTGGGGTGTTATTTGCAGGTTTGTTCTGTATTGGCCCCTTGTTCGCTCAGTATAAGTCGACCATAAAGAATGAAACCATACTTTACAATAATGTTGATCAGCTACTCCCTCTAGGTAATCTGGCACAATTACGTATTGCCGTCGTTGTGCCTCATGCTGAAAAATATGCTGCGTTTACAAACCAATTGGCACGTTATGCAGGCATTACGCTATTTGATTTCAGTAAATTTGATGAAGAGATCAAATATTATAATACGATTATTGTTGCGGGTAAGGAAGATGATTTGGATGCCGACTGTCTGGCACAGTTAAAGCAGGCGGTACTGAACAACAAAAAGGTTGTTCTTTGTCATTTCTTTGAACAAGAACGTAACAAAAAATCATTGTCCGAACATCCACAGTCTGATTTGATCGAGTTGTTGGCTCCTTTTACGGAACTTGGTCAACGCAATGCCGCGATGTCTATTTTTGGTGGTGCCGCCATTGCTGCAGGAAATATTAAGACAGCCCAATCGAGACTGCAATACAGTTCAGGTGAAAACTCCAATCTGAATTTGGGTAAATTGACCAAAAAAATTGATGCTATTGCACAAGAAGCTATTGAAAAGCAGGCAACCCCCGGTGCAGTTGTGATGATTATCAAAGATGGGCAGGTGCTATTGGAGAAATCTTATGGTTATCATACCTATTCAAAAGACATTCCAACAAAAACAAGTGATATTTTTGATCTGGCCTCAGTCAGTAAAATTGCGGGTACTACACCTGTGATTATGCGATTGACGGAGCGTAATATCATTAATCTCGATAGTACGATGGGGCATTATCTGTGGCAGGCAAAGTATACAAATAAAAAGGATATCAAATTGCGTTCTGTGATGCTACATGAAGCAGGGTTTACGCCATTTATTCCTTTTTATAAATATTTAAAAGCAGGTGATGTTGTTGCCGTACCGGACCAACAACATCAGGTGAAGATGGCCGACAATAGTTATATTCTCAATCACTATTACCGCGATCTGATGTGGCCCGAAATGTTAAAATCACCTGTTAAGCCAACAGGAAACTATGTGTATAGTGATATTAGCATGTATGTGATGAAGGAGGTTGCTGAACATCAGACGGCCGAACCATTGCAGGATTATGTTCAGGAAAATTTCTATAAACCATTAGGTATGACACATGCGGGATACCTTCCAAGGGAAAGATTTGCGAAGGAACAGATTGTGCCTACTGAGCAGGATACTTCGTTCCGTAAAACATTGTTGGAAGGTTACGTGCATGATCAGGGGGCAGCTATGGCCGGTGGTATCGCTGGACATGCCGGCTTATTTGCCACAGCCAATGACCTCGCGATATATGGCCAGCTTTTGCTCAACCGTGGAGAATACGGAGGCGAGCGGTATTTTAAATCTGAAACAATAGATCTTTTTACGTCTAAGCAGTCTGCGACAAGCCGAAGAGGATTGGGGTTCGACCGCTGGGATCCCAACCCGAAAAATGAATATCCCTCTAAATTAGCCAATAGTACCGTCTTTGGGCATACGGGATACACAGGCACATGTATCTGGGTGGATCCCCAAAACCAATTGATTTATATCTTCCTATCTAATCGTGTGCACCCGCAGGTTAGCACCAAATTGTTGGATCTCAATATCCGTAGCCGGATTCAGGATGCCATTTATGAAGCAATCAATGAAGTGAAGAAATGATAAAAAAACTATTGTTCATGGGGCTGGGCATATTATCTTTAAACAGGTTGGCTTATAGTCAGGATTATAAAAAAGTTCATCAGGATCTGATTATTGTGGATGGACATAATGATGTAATCTATGAATCAATTTTCGGAGGAAAGGATATTGGTCAGCGACTGAGTACGGGCGCTACGGATTTGCCGCGACTAAAAGAAGGAGGAGTCGATGTGCAGGTATTTGCTGTTTGGTCCGACGATGCAAAATGGAAGACTGGAGCATTTGAGCATGCCAATGCGCAAATAGATGCACTGGAGAAAATGATCGCTGCCAACGCCGAGAACATTGCTTTGGCAAAATCAGTAAGGGTTATTGATGCTATTTTAAAAGCCGGAAAAATTGCTGCATTGATCGGTGTGGAGGGCGGTAATATGATCGAAGGGAGCATAGACAATCTCATCAAACTCCATGAACGTGGTGCGAAATATTTAACCTTGACCTGGAACTATAATGTACCTTGGGCGAGTTGTGCTGCGATGGAGTCTGGTAAGATGGATTCTAGGGCAAAGGGATTAACAGATCATGGGAAAGCGATCATTCGAAAAATGAATGAACTTGGTATGCTAGTCGATCTCTCCCACGCTGGTGAACAGACTTTTTATGATGTCATTGCGGTTTCCAGTAAGCCTATATTGGTGTCACACAGTAATGCCTATCGTTTATGTCCACATTTCCGAAATTTAAAAGATGAACAATTGGAGGCCCTGAAGAAAAATGGCGGTGTGATCGGTGTCAACTTTTACTCCGGTTTTTTAGATCCTGGGTATGAGACACGATTAAAGAGAATATATACACAGCAATTTGGTAAGAATGCCGATACCACTTTGAGTACCTGGAAGATGTATGATAAGTTGCCAGCGGATGCTAGGTATGAAGTCGACGCGCCAATATCCAAACTATTGGACCATATTGATTATCTCGTCAAGAAAGTAGGAATTGAACATGTTGCCGTTGGATCGGATTTTGATGGCATCGAATCTGCTCCCCGAGGCTTGGAAGATGTTTCTAAATTTCCTTTTTTAACAAAAGGACTTTTAGAAAGAGGTTACAACAAAGCAGATATCGCTAAAATTATGGGACAGAATTTTCTGCGGATTTTAAAAGAAAACGAAGGATAGGTGGGTTACTTTGCCAGCTTATAGAATAGTCACATAAAACACCTTCCATGCAGAGATGTAGTATACTTATAGTATTTATTCAGTATTGTTAAAGTATCGCTAAAATATTAACTGAGGAGCGATTGTTAATACTTTGAGATTATCGGATTGGTGTAATGGATGAGGAACTAAACCCCTTATTAATCTTCTTATTATTACCGGATAGAAATTTGTAATTTCGTAGAATGGCAAAAACAAAATCAGCATATTTCTGTCAAAACTGTGGCTATGAGGCTCCCAAATGGATGGGACAATGCCCTTCGTGCAAGCAATGGAATAGTTTCGTGGAGGAAGTGGTCGAAAAGTCAAGCTCAAAAGTTCCTGAATGGCGAAGTACAACAACAACAACAGGGAATACAAAGCGGGCAAACAAGGCGGCTATTATTCATGAGATTGTATATCAGGATGAATCGCGTATCTTGACTCCAGATCAGGAGTTTAATCGGGTGTTGGGAGGGGGAATCGTCCCGGGCTCCCTGGTGTTGATAGGAGGCGAACCCGGAATTGGAAAATCTACATTGATGCTCCAGCTGGCTTTGTCCATTCCACAGGTCAAAACCCTATATATTTCCGGAGAGGAGAGCGAGCAGCAAATCAAGATGCGGGCCGAGCGATTATCACAATCTTCTAAAGCCAATTGTTATATTCTGACGGAAACATCTACACAAAATATTTTCAAGCAGATAGAGACAGTACAACCTCATGTCATTGTCATAGATTCCATCCAAACCTTGCATTCAGCGCAGATTGAATCGGCACCGGGCTCGGTTTCCCAAGTGCGGGAATGTACAGCCGAATTACTCCGGTTTGCCAAAGAAACCAGCACACCTGTATTTATTGTAGGGCATATTACCAAGGATGGTTCCATTGCAGGACCGAAAGTCTTGGAGCATATGGTCGATACCGTACTCCAATTTGAGGGTGACCGCCATCACGTCTACCGCATATTGCGTGCGGTAAAAAATAGGTTTGGCTCCGCGTCTGAATTGGGTATATATGAAATGCAGGGTTCTGGATTGCGGGAGGTGTCAAATCCGTCCGAAATTATGATTTCACAGCGAGATGAGCCCGTGAGTGGTGTTTCCATTGCGGCTATGCTTGAGGGAATGCGGCCGATGATGATTGAAGTTCAGGCCTTGGTAAGTAACTCGGCATTTGGTACTGCCCAACGTTCATCTACAGGTTATGATACAAAACGATTAAACATGTTGTTGGCTGTATTGGAAAAGCGATTTGGTTTTCGGTTAAGTGCACAGGATGTATTTTTGAATATTGCTGGAGGGCTTCGTGTTGAAGATCCAGCAATCGATCTGGCAGTTATCGTGGCTATTATTTCGTCGCAACAAGATATTCCGATAAAGACCAGTTTGACCTTTGCCGGTGAAGTTGGTTTATCCGGAGAGATCAGAGCTGTCAACCGGATTGAACAACGTATCCAAGAAGCAGAGAAGTTGGGCTTTGATGGGATCTTTATTTCCAAGTTTAATACCAAAGGATTGGATGCCAAGAAATATAATATTGCTATTAGGCCAGTAGCTAAATTGGAAGACCTGTTTAGCGCTTTATTTGGCTAAATAATAAATCAGTTAAAAAAAACAGGTGCCCTATTTTCGGACACCGTTTTTTCTTTAATATTTCTCCTATTTCCCTATAGCCTAATGGCTAACATTCATTTTTACTTTAATACTTCTTTTAGCTTCGCACGTAAAGCATCGCCATGTAAATTCTTCGCAATGATTTTTCCATTCGGGTCAATCAATACATTTTGAGGGATAGATTTCACCGCGTATAATGTGCCAACATCATTTTGCCAACGTTTTAAGTCAGAAACATGTTTCCAATGTAGCTTGTCTGTGTGAATGGCCTTGATCCAAGAGTTGCGGTCTTTGTCAAAGGATATACCCAGGATTTCAAAGTTGTCTCCTTTGAACTGTCCGTAAGTTTTTACAAGATCTGGACTTTCAACGCGACAGTCTGGACACCAAGAAGCCCAAAAATCAAGTAGTACATATTTACCTTTGAAATCGGATAGTTGTACAGGGCTGCCTGTTGTATCATTTTGGGTAAAAGCAGGCGCAACTTTTCCGATCTGAACAGTCTCCAGTGCATTTAGATATTCCTGAAACTCTTTTCCTTCAAGGGAATTTTTTACATTGCCACTCAAGGTATTATAAAGCGCCTGTAACTCTGTATAGACAGGGTCGTAGCCGCCTACACGACGCAAATCAACTAAAGTTGAGATGGAATCCGGTGCTGCTTTTACACGGGCGATATATTCCTGTTTGGTCAATTCTTTTTTCTGGGCTAAACCAAAGAATGGAAGAACCAAAAAAAGTAGTGTGATGTATTTTATCATGTTGCTATTCTTGTATATATTTACAAATATAAGAAAATCCACTAATTTGGTAGATTAATAAAATGTCAAAAAATGAACTTCAACCTAATAGCTAAACTTCCACAAGTCGGGACATCGATCTTTACCAAGATGACCACGCTTGCCAATGAGGAGCAGGCGCTGAATCTGTCTCAGGGTTTTCCAGACTTTGAGACGGATCCCAAGCTTGTGCAATTGGTCTCTGCCGCAATGGAAAAAGGGCACAACCAATACGCACCAATGATCGGTGCACAAAGTCTACGGGAGACGATCGTAAATAAATACAAGACGGTATATGCCGTGGATATAGATCCGAATGAAGAACTTACGGTTACAGCCGGGGGAGCACAGGCCATCTTTACAGCTATAGCAACAGTCGTCAGCCAGGGAGATGAAGTAATTATATTCGAACCGGCATACGATAGTTATGCCCCAACGATTGAATTGTTTGGCGGTAAGGTTGTTCCAGTTCGATTATTGGCACCAGATTTTCAAATTGACTGGGATTATGTGGCTACACTGATCAACGAAAAAACGCGATTGGTGATTATCAATAATCCGAATAATCCTACTGGAAAAGTACTCGGAAAAGAGGACCTAAATAAACTTGGGAAGCTATTAGCGGGAACAAACACCCTGTTATTAAGCGATGAAGTTTATGAACATCTCGTTTTTGATGGAGTTTCCCCGCAATCTGTTTTAAGTATACCGAGTTTGCGTGAACGGAGTTTTGTCGTCGCTTCCTTCGGAAAACTGTTGCATACCACGGGATGGAAGATCGGCTACTGTGTGGCGCCAGTTCTATTGATGAGCGAATTTCGAAAAATCCATCAGTTTAATGTATTCAGTGTTAATACGCCTATGCAGATTGCAATTGCCGAATATTTGAGAGATATTGCTTATGTGGAGAGTCTTGCTGGTTTCTTTGCGAAGAAGAGAGACTTACTCAAAAATGGATTGGCGCAGTCTCGCTTCAAGATTCTCCCTTGTGAAGGGACCTATTTTCTTAATCTCGATTATAGTGCCATTAGTCAGGAGAAGGAGTTTGATTTTGCCTGCTATTTGACAAAACATCACAAAATAGCGACGATTCCGCTCTCTGCGTTTTATAAACAAGCTACAGATCAGCAAGTTTTACGTGTTTGTTTTGCTAAGCAGGATGTTACTTTGTTAAAAGCAGTAGCGATTTTAAACGAAATATAGTGGGATTTCTATGCTAAAATAAGGGCTAAAAGGTTTTATTTAAAATATTGTTAAGAATAAGCCACTTTATTAAAATTTTACTTCAACTTAACTCACTAATTTCATAAATTTGTAATTCACGTTTATCAATATATCCATAAAATGGCTAGATTAAATTTATTGGAAGAAACACGCTTCGAAAAAGTCCCCGTAAGCGTCTATCCAGATCAAAATTCAGCTTCGAAAAACGTTGCAAATCGTATTGCTGAAATTATTCGTGCAAAGCAGGAGAAAGGTGAAAAAGCTGTTCTAGGTCTTGCTACTGGTGCTACACCGGTGAAAGTTTATCAAGAATTGATTCGCTTGCACAAAGAAGAAGGTTTAAGCTTTAAGAACGTGATTACCTTCAATCTTGATGAATATTTTCCTATGCAACCTGACGCCGATCAGAGCTATGTGGCTTTTATGAACAAAAACTTGTTCGATCATGTAGACATTGATAAGGCGAATGTAAATATTCCTGATGGTACCCTAGCACCGGATCAAGTCAATGCATTTTGTGAAGCATACGAACAAAAGATTACTGCTGCTGGTGGTTTAGATATTCAATTATTAGGTATTGGTCGTACAGGCCATATTGGTTTTAATGAACCAGGTTCTGCTCCAAACTCTGGTACCCGTATTGTAACCTTAGACGATTTGACACGTCGGGATGCATCACGTGCTTTTGGTGGTAAAGAAAATGTGCCGAGAAAAGCGATCACGATGGGCGTGGGTACAATTTTCAAAGCGCGCGAGATTATCTTGATGGCTTGGACTGAAACGAAAGCAGAGATCATTAAGAAAGCGGTTGAGGGCGAGATTTCGTCAGAGATTCCTGCAACATATCTTCAACTATCGGATAATGTCGAATTCATCTTAGATGAGGCAGCGGCATCCTTGTTGACACGTTTTGACCTTCCATGGTTGGCAGAAGATGTTACCTGGACGCCAACATTGATCAAAAAAGCTGTTGTTTGGTTAGCGCTGGAAATCAATAAACCGATTTTGAAACTGACGGACGAAGACTATAGCGCTCATGGTATGGCAAAGTTGGTGACAGAAACTGGCCCTGCTTATAACATCAATATCCGTATTTTTAATGAACTTCAACATACGATTACAGGATGGCCAGGGGGTAAACCCAATGTAGACGATTCACAACGTCCAGAGCGTGCTAATCCGGCTAAGAAAAATGCGATTGTATTTTCTCCACACCCAGATGATGATGTCATCTCTATGGGCGGTACATTTATCCGTTTGGCTGACCAAGGGCACAATGTGCATGTTGCTTACCAGACTTGTGGTAATACGGCTGTGTGGGATGATGATGTGGTACGTTACTTGGAATTTGCTGAAGATTTGGCAAATCAAATTGGTGCAAATACAGAGGCAGCTCAAATCAATCAGATTTATGATGAAGAAAGAGCAATCTTTGCAACGAAAAAACCAAATCAGATCGATACCGAACTTGTTCGCAAAATAAAGGCATTGATCCGTAAAGGAGAAGCCATTGCTGGAGCTCGTTTAGTCGGTTTGCCAGATGAAAATATCCATTTCCAAGATCTACCATTCTACGATAGACAAAAATTTGCAAAGGATGTATCGTTTGAAGATGATATCCAACAAACGATGGAATTGTTGCGTCAGGTAAAACCGCACCAAGTATTCGCCGCAGGAGATTTTGCAGATCCACATGGTACGCATAAAGTATGTTTCGATATTTTGTTCGAGGCTTTGAGAAGATTGAGCAAAACTGACGAGTGGACAAAAAACTGTTGGTTGTGGTTGTATAGAGGTGCATGGCATGAATATCCGATCCATGAGATCGAAATGGCAGTTCCATTATCTCCACAAGAGGTATATCGCAAGCGTTTAGCGATCTTCAAACATCAATCCCAAAAAGATCTACCTGTATTCCCAGGTGATGATCCACGTGAATTCTGGGTACGTGCTGAAGACCGTACAAGCGATACCGCAGCAATGTATGACCGATTGGGTCTTGCCAACTATGAAGCGATAGAAGCTTTTGTAAGATGGAAATTTGACTAAAATAGCCTGAATTAATATAGGAAAGCTCTGAATCTTAATTGGTTCAGAGCTTTTTTGTTTTTAGTTGTTATAGCAAGCAAAATTTTTATACCTTTGCTTCGCTATTTAGATTAATTAAAAATAATTACTCAAGATTATTAACATGGACAAACACTTACTTGCACTTGCCTCTACATTTTTAATCGGAAGCGCTGTATACGGTCAAACTTCAGGAATCGTAAAAGGAAAGGTTGTGGATGCAAACAACAACCCATTAAGCTCAGTAACCGTTTCAATCGGTGATAAAACAGTACGGACAGACTATAAAGGTCATTTTAGACTTCAGGGTGTCGATCAGAATGCAATCATCCGTTTTACTTATTTAGGTTATCAGGCTACATCGGTTGATTATGTATTTAACTCAACTAGTCGTGAAGTAGTCATAAAACCGGTGGTGTTAGTGGGCAATGAGCAAGCTATCGATGAAGTGGAAGTGTTCGGTGAGCGAAATAAGAAGCCGAAGGGGCTTGAGATGATTACCCGTATGCCGTTAAAACCTTCCGATCAGATTCAGAGTATATCGGTGATATCCAATAAAGTAATTCAAGATCAGGGCATATTAACATTGACTGATGCTGTTAGAAATATTCCGGGTGTTACGCTATTTGGTTCTTACGGTGGTGTCAAAGAATCACTATCTACACGGGGTTTCAGAGGTGTGCCAGTTTTGAAAAATGGCGTACGTATGGATTCGCAGTTTCAGACTGCTTCGGGCGTTGTTGATATGCAAGGGGTGGAGTCTATCCAGATGATCAAAGGATCTGCAGCGGTGACGCAAGGTGTTATTACAGACCTCGGGAATGCCGGTGGGGTGATTAATGTCGTGACAAAAACGCCTAATTTTACAAACTCTGGTGAGGTTGGGGTACGTGTGGGAAGCTGGGGGCAGTTTCGGCCGACATTCGATTTTCAGACTGTATTAGATAAAAAGCAGACTGTCGCTTTTCGTATGGATGGTGCCTATGAAAGAAATGATAGTTTCAGAAAAGGGCTTTCAGCCAACCGTGTCTATCTGAACCCATCACTGGCCTGGAAACCTACTGAGAGAACAACGATCACATTGGAAGGAGACTATTTCAACGATAACCGTACCCCGGTAAATTCGGCGGTTAGCTTAAACCCTTTGCAGAGTATTAATGCTTTATATGTCATACCCAATAATAAATTCTTAGGTATGAATTCTGATAATGTTAATACAGAGATGAAGAGCTTTATGGGACAGATCAATCATGAATTGACCGATCGTTGGAGTATTCGCGCCTCAATTGCGACATCATCTTATCAGGTCGATAACTTGACAACATCAGCGACTCTTATAAAGGATCGTGAGGAAAAGTTCAATACCTTTTCGCGGAAGATGAGTAAGAGTTTAAGAGATGATAAGAATAAGACATTTCAGTTTGATCTGATTGGAAAAGATCTTTATACAGGTAAGGTAAAGCATTTGGTACAGGCGGGAGTTGACTATCGTATCGCCGATGCAACAACAACTTCGTTTGGTACCAAATTGAGTTTGTTGGACAGTAAAGTTCCCTTGTCAAAGCCTGATCAGGCAGCTTTAGCCGGGGGTATAATTGACGTGATTGATATTCATGGCGATTGGGCCAACGATTTGACCCAAGTATCTTATGTGGATTCATTGGGGAATAATCAGATAGGAAAGAAGGTGGCTTTTGAGGCTAAAACTCCTGTTAGAAATTACTATTCTTCTGTTGGCTTCATGGCGCAGGATGTTATTGAATTCAATAAATACATTAAGGCAGTATTGGGTTTGCGTTACTCTGAGATGACGACGAAGGACTTTATATCAAACGGAAATAAGAGGGTATCAGCTTGGAATCCGATGGCAGGTGTTATCGTAACGCCTTTCGAGAATTTCAATGTATTCGGATCTTATACGAACTCAACCAGTCTCAGAAGTGCAGCCAATCCAATGGTTGATGGGACCAAAGCGGGTGCTTCAACTACCGAACAGTTCGAAGGGGGGATTAAATCAGATTGGTTGGATAATAGACTGCGTTTCAATTTAACGTATTTCCATATTTATACATCTGACCTAACGAATGCGGAATATAATGATGCGAATCAACCAACAGGTCTTTATTTTAAAGCGGGTGATTTAGTCCGGGATGGTATCGAAGCTGAATTAAACGGTCGTGTGTTGGAAAATCTAACGGTTATGTTGGGCTATGCATATTTAGATGCCCGATATAAAAATTCTCCATCCTACATGAATGGCTCTGCTCCAATGAATGCGCCAAAACATACGGCCAATGCTTGGGTGCAATATGTCTTTAATCAAGGTGCTTTAAGAAATCTGAGCTTAAGTGCCGGAGTGTATTATGTGGGCGATCGTCCAGTAAATGAGTATAGTCTAACACCGCAAGGCCACGGTGAATATTATGGCGAAAAACCATTCAATATGCCAGCTTATACAACTTTAAATGCACAGGTGGGGTATAAATGGCGAAGGTTTGATGCAAAAGTTTTTGTTAACAATATCACCAACGAGATTGGCTTGAACTCGTATTTCCGTGGCGGTTTTATTAATCAGATCGACCCTAGAAATGCTGCCGTATCATTAAGCTATAAGTTTTAAGTAGAGCGCATTTAATCGTGAGCACAAGTAAAAAGGGGTGTTTTTCGAATAGAAAACACCCCTTTTTTAATTTTAAACGGCCATCGGAAGTATTATTTCAGCACTTTAATGATGACTTTCTTTATGTTGGCTATTACTGTTTTTGTTGTAATAATCCCGTTCAGTTTTTAATATGCAATAACGTCTCCGGATCTACCTTTGGCATCAAAGACCTTGAATAGATATTTTTTGCCCGCTTGAAAAGGAATTGCGCCATTTACTTCTTTTGATTTCAATGTCGGTGTACTTCCATTCTCTGTATAATAGACTTTGAATCCGGGGTAATCGGTGTTGATATAAAGCTGGTTACCCTCTTTTTTAATACCAAGCTTCGGAAGGCGATAGGTGTAACCCCCATCAATAATATCCAGTTTCTTCAATTCATCCTCGCCTAATTTCTTAATAAATGCTGTATACGACTTACGATAGGTTGCTTCATCATAAGAATTGCCTTTTTCCCAAGCTTGTTCTTGCGCCCAGGCGCGATCGGCAATAGCAATTAATCGAGGGAATATCATCTCTTCAAGGCGTTGATCTGTCGATACTTTTTCGGCCCAGAGGGCACCCTTAATGCCGAGTAGATTTTTCTTTCCTTCAGTAGTAAGCTGCTCTTTGTTGGTATACGCTTCTTTTACGAGATCTTTTCCGGTATCATCTTTACGAAGATTAATGAAGAAGTTTTCCGGCGAGAAAGAATAGGTTCTGTTCAGGTTTACAGTACCTACCCAGCTATGGCCTGGATCTGCAAAGTCGCGGTCCCATGACATATCCAGATAGTTGTTTGCCGCGCTGGTATAGACAACTTTATAGCCTGCATTTGCTAAGCGGTAAGCTAAATCCTCCTGTCCTTGACCCGGAAGATTATTCCATACATTGAGATGGATGCCGGATTTACCCAATTCCGCGTTAACTTCCATTCCTTTCCCTTTATTGCGCATGCCCATCTCTTCCCATCCAGACATCGTCAAACCCTTATCTTGAACAAGCTTGTTAATTTTGGCGATATATATCGGCCATACATCAAGTACATTGCTGATATTATTATCCTTCATGAAAGCAAGGATTTTTGGTGATTTTTCCCAGACACCACTCGGTGTCTCATCTCCTCCCAAATCGATAATTTTCAAGGGTACTCCAGCTTTTTCATGAATCGCTTTGATTTCATCGACCACTTTGCTCAGGAAATGATACGTTGAAGGTAGGGCAGGGTTCATCACATTGTCGTTCCAGTTCTGTGCAGAGTTATAGACTGATTTATCATCCGCATCATCCAACAGGAATTCTTCAGCTTTTTGCTTATCGCCTGCCTTTGTAAAATGTGCAAAGCGTGCACGCATTGCTTTGATCGCGGCACGGGCATGCCCCGGTGTTTCTACTTCAGGTATCACATCGATATGCCTTGCTTGCGCATATTTTAAGATTTCGATATAATCAGCTACGGTGTAGAATTGATGCGCTTTTGCAGTTGCACCAGAGCCGTAAGCAGGTTGAATTCCTTTACCGTCTTCAAAATTAGCGGTACGGTTGGCCCCCACTGCAGTCAGTTCCGGTAAGGATGGAATTTCCAATCGCCAACCTTCATCGTCAATAAAGTGGAAATGGAATTTATTTAATTTGTAGGCAGCCATCAGATCCAAAATGCGCAACACTTCTGCCTTGCTATGAAAATTACGGGCCGCATCCAACATAAATCCACGGTAGCCATAACGAGGACTATCTTCTATTTTTGTGTAAGGTAAGGCAATTGATTTGCTCGTTTTATTCCATTGTTGATGATTAATCAAGGATTTCAAAGACTGTATGGCATAAAATGCACCTGCCTTATCCGCCGCTTCTATACGGATACCTTTTGCATCGATGTTTAGGCGATAAGATTCAGGTTTTAGATCGTTTGCTTTGACGATAACAACACCATCTTGTTTTTCAGAGCTAGTTGACAACTTGATACCTGCGTATTTGTTCAGGAAATCTGTCAGAAAGCTTGCTTCGGAAGATAATTCACTGGCGATAAATACTTTTGTACTAGTCGATATATTGAACTTTGTATTATTGTTAATACTAATATTGCTGGGTAGGGGGATAATGGCCTGCGCCTCTATACCCTCGGTAAGTTTATTTTGGTCATATTTATAAGACCAATAATCCGCTTTTTCAGCATCGGATTGAGGTGCTGTTTTCACCGCAGTGTAGTTCTGAATATCTGTTGAAAGCCCAGTTTTGCTATTTTTTATGTACAAACCGATTGGCCCGTCGGTATAATTGACGAGTCCTGTTGTGATGAAATCAATATGGATGGTGTCCTGTGATTTTAATAAAAAATTGTTTTTCTTAAAGCTTACCTGAAATAGATCGCCATTCCTGTGGTCAATGGCAAATCTTTTATCTACTTTACCAGGATCAATAGATCTGATAAAATTAAACCAGAGGCTCCAATCATTGAGCTGTATCGCACTTTTGCTCGTATTTTTCAGAATGATTGTTGAGACAGGATTTTTACGGATGTTCTGGCCATCCTTGACCTGCCAGGTGAGTTGCAGCTGATCTGCAATTGAGCTCGATTTTTGAGCATATGCTGCTTGGCTAAAAAGTGCCATGCCAAGACCCGCATAGAGTAGAGGATTTTTAATTTTTTTAAAATTAGTCATGTTGGTTACTTTTTCAATGAGTCTAAATATAGCTATTTTAGAGGGTTTTAAGATCTATTTTAAAAAAAATGAATAAAAATTTCGATAAAATTTTGACGGATTTAGAAAACTTTCTATATTTGCACACCGAAACAGAAAACGGCCCGTTCGTCTAGGGGTTAGGACGCAAGATTTTCATTCTTGAAACAGGGGTTCGATTCCCCTACGGGCTACGAGAGTGGGCAAATTAAGTAAAAACTTGATTTGCCTTTTTTTTTGTCCTATTCAGCTACTTTGTTCACATATCCCAATTTGTATTTTTACGATTTGTTCATCTGTTAGATTTGGTTTTAGCTTTTCATCATAGATTTATCAACACGATTTTTTTAACATATAACTCCTGTTTATAATATACAGGAGTTATATGTTAAAATGCCTTTTGCACCCTAATTAGTGATTCTCTAACAATTGTATTAAAGAGATAATGCTTTTTTTGATCTATTTCTCCCAAAAATCCAATTCAGCAATGGCCAAAGTCTTTTTGTTGCCAGCAATAGTCGCTGCCTTAATCTGAATATATCTGGCAGAGACCTGTTTTTTAAAATAGTGTAACCTTGGTGTTGGATCATTTATGAGATTGCCAAATTCAAAGTTTTCTATGGTCTCCCAGTTTTTGCCATCGTTACTGACTTGTATAATACCTCTTTCCATCATGCCATCTATTTTTTCTTTTGGAGGGGTATAAACAAAGGCGTTTAAGTGTTTTTCCATCCCTAAATCTATAGCGATTTGCTTTTTATCCTCAATTAAGGAAAGCCAATAGGTTTCTTTGTTAGCATCGAATGCCATTGATGCATTATTTGTGTTGGCTTCACTACTTACATTTAACAACTTCCAGTTTTTCTTGATCAAACCGAATGTTTCCGAGGCCACACTACCCTTATCCTGATGTGAAATAGCAATCGCTTTAATCTTGTTATTATTAATTAGAACAGGACCTGTATATTTTTTTGATGATATGCTAGGTTCTGTGCCGTCTGTAGTATAATAAATCTCAGTTCCTCTGCTTAGATTTTCTGCGGCATTCTGTCCATGGGGTTTCCATCCAAATACATGTATTTTGGGCGATATAGTCAATAGTCCATTAATATCTCTATCGAGTTGTAGCTGAGGAGGTTTTTCACGGTAATAATGCGCTTTAATTGTTGCAATGGCTGGTGATGCTCTAGAGGAAAGTACTTTAAGCCTGAACTTTGAAGCCCGGACCTCCGGAAAACGTAGGATACGCTTATAACCGATATTTGTCGCTGAAGCTACTTTTTGCCACTTATTCGATAGCCAGGCTTCAAGTACGTGTTCCTCTACTCGTTCACCATGAGAAGCTATTGCTTCCTGTAGAACAATTCTATTTATGGTAATTGGGTTTCTAGTGGTGATTTCTATTCTTTTCTCAGCTTTATTCAATAATACATACGTATTTGAGTTATTATCTAGTACCTGTTTATTACCCTTAGCATTAGCAAATAAATTTTTATCATAGGTTTCTCTAATTCTTTTACCTACTTCAGTCAGTACTTTTACATCTTCAGAGGAGAATTTACCCGCTCTGTTTGGAGGGATGTTTAATAAAAATGTAGAGTTGCCTCCGACAGCTCTCTCATAGATATCAAACACATCATCTGAACTACGTACTTTTTGTTTTTCATCATCGCGGTAAAACCATCCTTCACGTATTGAGGTATTTGTTTCTGCTTGCTGGTAGTGTAAATATTTCCCTTTGTATAAATCGTCCCTGCTACCTAATGATTCTTGAGTTAGGTCCGGAAAATTGGTCGCAGTGTTAGGATTCTCGGGGTAAGGAATTATGTTCCACTCAGTACTTCGTGTTGCTCCGGCCTCATTACCACACCAACGGATGTCTTCTCTACCGAAAATAACAGCCTTTGGTGCCAAGGTATGGATCAGTTGCTTCCATGCCGCATAGTTATATTTCTGGCCACCTTTTGTTTTTGGATGGGCGCCGTCGAACCAAACTTCATCAATCTGTCCATACTCCGTTAAAAGTTCAAATAGTTGGTTAAGGAAATATTCATTATAATCATCAACTTCAAATTCAAACCTAGTTTTGTTCGTAAAAGGCTTTCCGCTGATCTGACGTGGAATACTGCGTTTGGTGATTTTACTTAAATTTCCATATAAACCAGTAGGGCTTTCTATCTGGAAAAGGTCCGCCGGCGATAAATAAACGCCTAGTTTTAAACCATATTTTTTACAAGAGGCTGATAGTTTTTTTAGAATATCACCCTTACCATTTTCGAAATCTGTAGACATGATGCCATGATTGGTATAGCGGCTTTGCCAAAGTACAAACCCATCATGGTGTTTAACGGTCATAATAACCATCTTCATCCCCGCAGCTTTTATAGCCTGGCACCACTGATCAGTATGAAGTTCCTTTAAATCGAAAATTTTAGGGTCTTCTTTGCCATTGCCCCATTCCATCTGCGTAAATGTATTCGGGCCAAAGTGTATAAAGGCAATAAATTCATTTTTTAGAGCCGCAAATTGATTCTTTGTTGGTACCACATGTGCTGCTTTAGCTATAATAGTAGCCTTGGTGTCATTTTCAAAAACAGGGATTGTATTTTGCGGCTTTATCATATTGCTTTGCGCAGATGCATTTAAATAAAATAAGAGCCCTATTAATATATTGATAATTCTTCTTTTCATTTTAAGTTGATTTTTTATGTAAAATGCGGTTAAATTTAAGTGTCTGACAGCAGCTGATAACAGCTACAATTTGTGTTGCATTTTCTGTCTCAATAGCAATAAATCATCCGTATAATCATCTGCGTAATTTATTATAAATATGTAGGTTATTCTAACCGTCTTAATATGTCATTTGGAGTAGCTTTAAAATCAAATGTTGATTTATTTTTGTGTTCAGTGATTTGCACCGAAAAATCATAGCTTTTCTCTTTTTCGAACAATTGACTAGTTTTAAACGATTTTACTATACTTTTATATTTTCCTATGGCTGGAATATAGTCTTCTGCCAGCAGCTTTTTCTGCCCATCAATAGTGGCATACAATTGTACTTTACTTGACTTTGATGCGATTAATCCAAAGTTCTCTATTGTTATTTTTGCTACAGTTTGTTGTGCAGTGGTTTCAAAAGTTGGTTTTCTCGCACTTAAAATAGCGTCATTATAGTTAACCCAGGGTACTCGGGTATAGCCAAAAAGTATTTTGCCAGAACGGTATTTACCAAGCAACTTTGGGGCAAAATCATCCTTTTCTAACTCAAGGCCGTTTATGTTGAAGGTCAAAATCAAGTCTTTCCCAGATTTTTTTGTCTCAGTTACGCTGGCACCTCTCCCGAAATTTACTGCCGTAGATGATCCAAAACGAAGCGAATTAACATCTATTTCAGTTTGTGGGTCAAAACCATCTTCTGCTTTTATCTTAATTTTTATGCTTTTTGTTTTTGGATCTGGGAAACTTTGATTGATCATTGTAATCAAGACACCGGGGTTCAAAGGAATTACAATGGCCTTGGAGCTATGGTTGTCATTGGCCAAATCTTTATCTTTTTCGATGTCAACTACAGCAAAATTCGCTTGGATGGCTCTTCCATGTTTATCTTGAAAAACCCGCATCCTTTCATATTTAAACCAGTTTTCTACATACCCATCTTCGTGAAAGGAAATACCAGGGACGTAGGCTTCACCAGCTTCTGTAACCCAGTTAATTCCATCTTTTGAACGAAGATAGTAAGCAATGCGACCTAGCCAATCATTTACAATTAAATTGTACTGAATATTATCCTTCCATATTACAGGATCTTCAAACTCTCCTTCTATATCTGGGTAGGCCCTTTTGTTTGAGATCTGATTATAAGTTGATATACCAGTTTTACTTATCCAACTACCACCGCCACGACATATCATGAGATAAGATCCATCCTCTCGCTGCGCAAAGGTAAGATTGGAAAGTCCTTCTATAATTGGCCGATCTCTTTCGTCGAATTTAAACTTTCCTTCAACCCATGGTCCATTTTCATTATTGGCGATATAATTTTTATCAATAGCGTACAATACTAATCTCCCATCCTTTAGTGTAAAGGCATCTACATTATGTCCATAGCCAATGGTATCTTTAATTTTGAAGGGGCCAAAAGAACTTTTACTGACAGCATGATAAATAATAGATTTTGGCCATTCGTGATGGCCTTTCGGGGCACTCTCACGCCAGCCGGCAACGTACATGTGATACAAATCATCCTTGCCTGAAATAATATCAGCACACCAATAAGACCTTTGGCGGTCTTCAATTCCGTTATCCACATATCGTGGCAGTATATTTTTTCCGCCCCAGCTATCATCACTTAGTTTCCCTTTGGGCATGGGTAAAAATCGATCTTTAAAAGCGGCTCCTTTTACTAATTGGCTCCAGTTTGAGGGACGTGGTCTATCAATTATTTGTGCATTAACTTCACTGGTAGTTATGACAACCAACAATAGGTATAATAGTTTTTTCATTATCCGTTTATATTAAGTATTGGTAAAAGCCGGCATCGAATATACTCCCCAGTGAATGAAAATGTCAAACTTAGCATCTTTAAACCATTCTGGTGTCTGATTTTTTTTCAAAGATTCCCAATTAGCCTGATAAGATTGTTGTGCTTTTGCCGGAGTTGTTAAACAAATCAATAACAAAAGGAATAATAAATAATTCATAATTTAAATATGGTTAGAAAGATATTTTTTATTTCCAATCAATCTCTAGCGAAGAGAGGAGTGATTAGCAAATCATCAAAAGCGTCAATTTTGTGTTTGATTATACAATAATATAAATTTGGAAATCGATTTCCAAATTTATATTATTGAATCCATAGTGAATTGTTGGAAGCTCAATTAAAAGTTACTTTTTTAGAACAGCTTTACTTTCTTTTGGAACTATTTCGGACAATAAGTTCACTTTGAATGATTAATCTTTCTCCTCTGCCCTTATTCCCTCCATTTTTCAAAAAAGAATTAAAATATAGATTAGCAGTATGCCTACCTAGCGATTTACTATGTTGATCTATAGAGGATAAGCTGGGCGTGGTCAGTGCGGTAAAAAATTCGTTTGCATAACCAATAATTCCTAACTGGTCCGGCACAGAAATCCCTAATTGTTTTGCAGCCCGCAATACACCTAAAGATTGATGATCAGAGGTAACAAAAAAAGCATCGGGCGGTTCGGTCGTCGAAAGTAGTTTGACGGCTGTCTTGAAAGCGTTTTCCTCATCAAGTACATCAGAAACAACAAGATCATCTATTAAAACTAATCCATTATCTCTTATTGCATTACAATAACCTTGCTTGCGGTCCTGGTAGATTGAGATGTGATCAGGGCCACCCAAAAAAGCAATGCGACTATACCCTTCTTTAAGCAGTTGTTTAACAGCGCTGTAGGAGTCCTGTGTATTGTTGTTGGTGACACTATATCCTTTTGTACACTCCGATCCTTGATTATATTCGATAGATCTATCAAACTGGATTAGACCAATGTCATGATGAATAATTTCTTCGAGATATTTTGGAGACTGTGTTTCTAAACTAATTGAAATAAAGATGCAGTCTACATTTTGTCGAATCAATGTTTCAATTGCCAAGCCCTCTTTTTTAAAGGATTCATGCGATTGGCAGATAATTAGGCTATGATTATGCTCAAAACATACTTCTTCAATACCAGCGATGGCATCTGAGAAAAAACTTTGATTAATATGAGGCACTATAACACCAATAGTCTTAGAAGAGCCTTGTCTTAGATTAGCAGCTGAAGAATTGTGTTTGTAATTGAGTTCTGCTGCTTTTTTCCTCACCATTTCGACAATATCCTTATTAACAGATGGGTAGTTATTTAGAGCTCGGGATACATAAGAAGCTGTGATACCCAGTTCTGTTGCTATATCATATATTGTTACTCTTTTTTTACTCATTATTATCAAATTTGACACAAGGTATCCAATTTTCAGTCATATAAAAAAAATAAGTATGTATTTATTTGGAAATCGATTTCAAACATTTATTTTTGATCAGAATAACTGAATAATAACAGCAAACGATAATAAATACATTGAGAAAGTGTACTTACTATTGCGCATAAATGCAATTAATGTTTGTTTGCAAGATTAAACCGCTAAAATGACAACAAAATCAAATAAGCCTCCTGATGTGGTAGTTTGCATTCTTTTCGTATGCGCAATTGCGTATCAGCTGAGCTTTTTGATATCATTTTTAAAGAACTCTTTTACGTTGAATATTGTTAAGACAGCTATCATAGGTTCCAGAATAATACAAAATATGGATAAAACTGCGTGCGGGCTGTGTCAGGGGCAAATGAAATAGCACTAGTTTTCAAAAATTATTGAATCTTATAAAGACTAAATTATAAATGAATATTTCAAAATCTTTTATTTGTCCGCCAATATTGAGCAATAGTGTGAAATTACGATGACAGCGTTAAATTTACCAAAGGTGATATTAGGGACTAGTTGTCTAGGAAATCTCTACGTTGCACTCCCATACGAGATTAAGTGTGCGATTGTATCAGCATATATCAAAGGTAGCAATCCTGATGAACCCGTTTTTTTTGATACTGCTGGCAAGTATGGGGCTGGTTTGGCGCTAGAATGCCTTGGAAAGTGTCTGAGAGATCTTAAAATTGAATCATCGGCAGTATCTATCAGTAACAAACTTGGCTGGCTAAGAACAGAACTTACCGGCACTGAACCAACGTTCGAAAATGGTGTTTGGAAAGAATTAAAATATGATGCGGTTCAGAAAATCAGCTATGATGGCATTTTAGAATGTTATGAACAGGGGAATATGCTATTGCAAAGCTATCAGGCTAACTCTGTATCTGTACATGATCCTGATGAATACCTGGCATCGGACGCTAAAGGAGACAGCCAAAGATATCAGGATATTATGAAAGCCTATGTGGCATTGAAGGAACTAAAAGCTGCAGGCAAAGTAAATTCCATTGGTGTTGGCGCAAAGAACTGGCAAGTTATAGCAAGGATTTGCCAGGATATTCAACCCGATTGGATAATGATTGCGAATAGCATGACTGTACACAGTCACCCAAAAGATTTACTCGGTTTCATCAAAAGAATGAAGTTTCAGGGGGGCCATGTGATTAACTCAGCAGTTTTTAATGCTGGTTTTTTAATTGGTGGAAGCCACTACAATTACAGGTATGTCGATCAAAAAACACCGGCGGGCAAAAGGTTACACCTTTGGCGCGAGCGTTTTTTTAAAGCATGTGCATCTTACAATCTTACTCCAGCAGCAGTGTGTGCAAAATTTGGGATAGCTGCTTCGGGAATAAGTAGTATCGCTTTAAGCGCGAGTTCTCTCGAGCATATTGAACAGAACATTGGTTTGATCCATACCTACATACCTAAAAGTTTTTGGCATCATCTATATCAGGAAAATTTGATTAGCGAGGAAGGTTTAAATATGACGTTTGGCTTTTAGTATATGAATAAGTGTCAAAAAAAAATAAATTATGAAAACTTTAATTTGTACAGGACCACAAAAACTAGCATACAAAGAAGGCACAATGCCAAAAGCCAAAGCTGATTTTGCGATTATAAAAATCCATCGTATTGGGGTTTGCGGTACCGATTTGCATGCATTTGAAGGAAAGCAACCCTTTTTTACTTATCCCCGCATTTTGGGGCACGAGATTTCTGGTGAACTGATCGATACTGGCGGTAATCAAAACTTTGAAGTGGGGGAGCCTGTGACATTTATTCCTTACATCAATTGCGAAAACTGTATTGCCTGCTTAAGTAAAAAACCTAATTGTTGCATAAATATAAAAGTCTGCGGAGTGCACACTGATGGAGGCATGGCGGAGTTTATACAGATTCCTGCACGTTTGTTGGTAAAGGGATGTGGCTTAAGTTTTGATGAACTGGCTTTGATAGAGCCTTTGGCTATAGGCGCTCATAGCCTGCGTAGAGCCCAGATAAAACCAGGTGAGTTTGTCCTTGTAGTCGGAGCGGGTCCAATAGGACTTGGTATTATAGAACTCGCCAGAATTGCTGGCGCTCAAGTAATTGCGTTGGACATCAACAACAACCGTTTAAATTTCTGTAGTGAAAAATTAAATCTAAGACACATCATAAATGCAAACAATGAAAATGTAGCGGATAGATTAGCTGAAATTACTGGAGGTGATATGCCTACAGTGGTGATAGATGCTACCGGTAACCAAAAAGCGATTAACAATTCTTTTTATTACATGGCACATGGTGGCAGATATGTATTGGTTGGCTTACAAAAAGGTGAATTGATTGTGAGTCATCCGGAATTCCATAAACGCGAAGGTACCCTCATGAGCAGTCGAAATGCAACTATAGAAGATTTTGATCATGTAATAAACTGTATGAAAAAGCGATTGATCAACCCCGAATATTATATTACACACAGGGTATTTTTTGATGAAGTAAAAACTAAGTTTAAAAGTTGGCTCGACCCATCATCATCGGTAATAAAAGCTATGATATCCATTCGTTGATATAAGTTAATCATAATTTAGTCCCCATAAAATACCGCATAATATAAATTAATATATTCTATTGAAAACCTTGAAAACCCAAAGGGACTATCAGTACGATCAAAGTAAAAAGTAGTTTATGAAAACAGAGTGATAGCTATACGCAATCATGACATTCAAAATAGCGTGTACAATTTGAATAATAACCATTTTGGTGAGAACTAAGTATAGGTAAAAAGAAAACAAAAGCTTTTGGTATTAAAGAAATAGCGTGATGAATTTAGATAAACAACATTTAGCGGGTATTGACAATCAGGAAATTGAAGTTCCCAAGGAGTCAATATTTACTATGCCGGAACGGGTCATCCAATTTGGAACAGGAGCACTCTTACGTGGCCTGCCTGATGATTATATCCATCAGGCCAATCAAAAAGGAATATTTAATGGCCGTATAGTTGTTGTCAAATCAACACGCACTGGAAATACAACTGCATTTGACAATCAGAATGGGCTCTATACTTTGATTACGAGGGGGCTGGAGAAAGGAAAAATTAAAGAATTGAAATGTATTAATGCTTCAATCTCCAGGGTGTTGTCTGCCCATGATTCGTGGGAAGAGATACTTACAACAGCGACTTCTCCTTTGATAAGCATTCTGATTTCAAATACAACTGAAGCTGGACTGTTGGAATTGGGAGGAGCTATTGATGACAGCCCCCCGGGAAGCTTTACGGCAAAGGTAACAGCTTATTTATATCATCGATTTTCCCATTTTAATGGCGATAACTCTAAAGGTCTTGTCATCATTCCTACGGAGTTAGTTTCAGATAATGCTAAAGTACTTAAGCGTAACATCGTCTGGATTGCAGAACAGCAAAAATTAAGCAAAGATTTTATTGATTGGATTGACAAGGCCAATTACTTTTGCAACTCGCTGGTAGATCGTATTGTTCCCGGTAAGATCTCTGAAGAGGTACTTTCCTATACTGATCAACTTGCAATTATGGCCGAACCGTATAAATTATGGGCTATTGAATCAGATAATCAGGATGTTAAGAATATTTTGAGTTTTGCATTGGTTGATAGCACTGTGAAGATAGTTCCCAGCATTGCGCAATATCGAGAATTGAAACTGCGTCTGCTTAATGCTCCGCATATCTTATGTTGTGGTATTGCGCTCTTGTCCAATACAGAATTTGTTAAGGACTTCTTTAATAATGAGATCTTAGACCGTTATATTCAATATTTACTTTTTAAAGAGATAAGTCCAATAGTTGAGCAATCAGGGATCAGTCATGAACTTATTCAACCATTTGGTGAGGTAGTTATTGATCGTTTTAAGAACCCATTTTTATTACACAAATGGCAGTCCATCGCATTTCAGTATACGGCCAAACTTAACATGCGCGTGTGTCCTTTAATTGAACAATGGTATAGTAAACAATCTGAACCACCGATTGGTATTGCTATTGGCCTAGCTGCATACATACTTGTCATATGCAATCAAGCCACAACAGAACCTTCATTTCAAGATGACGCAAGCTTAATAATATCAAGACACCGGAAGTATTCCAATTTAACAACAAGGATATTATCCGATCCTAAGATATGGGATAAACCACTTCATAATTATCCAGGTCTCACTTCAATAGTTCATACAATAGTTACTCATATAGAGCGGCAAGGTATATTGGCAACCATAAATTATTTTTTATAGACTAACCAAAAGTGTCTTTTAATCTAGGATAGATTACAGATTACTTGATTAATTTTTCATTGATATTTCAGGTAGTCTTTTAATTGACAAATAAACAAGACTCCCGAATTTAGGCATTTCCCAGATTCGGGAGTCTTGCAGATGCTATTGTCTATTAGAATTTAAAACAGGAAACATTTCCTGCGAAATCAGCGATATAAATAAAATCGCCATCTACTGTGATTTCTGAAAAAATAGGAGCACCCAGGTTAAATTTGGAGAGTAGCTTCCCTTGTTTGTTGAGTATATAGACGTAACCATCCGAAGCACCGAAAAACAGCTTCCCTTGGACTTCAGTTACCGATGACTCTACGGTTCCAACCAATTTATGTTGGTCAGGACTACTGTAAGGGGAAGTGTATACCAGTGCCTCGCCAGTGGAAAAATGCCATTTCTCTTCTAAAGTCTGAGGGTCGTATGCTTTTATTCCGTTTGTGGATGTCGGCATGACCAATAGGTCCTCAACAATTTTGGGCGAGGCCATGACTTTGAAATCATCAGTTTTGATACTTTTTTGCGCGATTTCGCCCGTCTTTAAGTTTAGCTTAAATATACCATTGAGCCCCGTTGTATACAGATAACCGTCTTTTGCTGTAACGCCGCCGCTTCTAAAACGTAGCCCATCTTCCTGACGTTTCCAAAGTAGCTTTCCCGTTTGGATATCATATGCACATAAGGCATTCCAGTTGTATCCTGCCAATAAGGTTTGATCTACGACCGATAGCTCTGCTGGAGTCGCTTCGCCGCCCGATGGATCGACACCTTCCCAAAGCACTTTTCCGGTATGGATGTCAACTGCTGACATACGTTTGCCCAGACCTGCATAATAAATTCCGTTGTCAAGTGCTGGACCAGATACGAATGTAGGAAGGCTTGGATTGGATGGTTTTTTTGTCCACAGGATTTTGCCTGTGTTTGCATCGATGGCATATACATTTGTTTCGACATCAGTTGCGAGCAATATTCCGTCGCTGTAGCGCAGCTTATGTTTGATGGAATTGATTGTTGGCAATGACCACAGCGTTTTGCCGGTGCGTTTATCTAGTGCTATAATGGAATGATTAGTCCCAATACCATCGTCCATCGTCGCAACGAAAAGTTTATCTCCAACAATCAGCGGACTGGTTTTCCAGATGTTTCCGTTTACAGCAGCAGACCATTGCAGTTTCATGGTGCTTTCTGCACGACCAACCAAATTAAAAGACTGCCTTTTTAAGGCTTGTTCACCATTTTCATAATGAATAGTAATGAGTGCATCATATTGTCCTTTTTGTTTTCCGAAGGGCACTTTTGCTTGCCATAACCAATCGCCAGAAGAAGACAGCTGAACATTGGCTAGACGTTTACCGGTTTCGTGGGCAGAGATTTCCACGGCTACCTTTTGTATTTTTCGCTCACTGTCATAAGCACTGACCACGATTGGAAGAGTTTCTAGCGTATTTATTTGTTGGTCAGCGGTCGGATGTACCAGTTGGATATGGTCACGTAGATTGGTATAAATAGGTTTAATATCTTTGATTCCTTGTTTGTCGATATCGACCACGACAAACTGCGCTGCCGAATTATCAATTCCTCCTTTATTGGGAGCGTTTGAACAGACAACATAGACTCCCTTTTGTTTAAAGACAAAATTGTTGTGCCAATGGCCATAAAACCAAGCTTTCAGATTAAATTGCATCAAGTCAATTTGCTCTTTCTCACCTTTCAGGATAAAGTCTGGACCAGCGAAGAAGTCATGATTGATAAAGATCAAGGGTTTTGATCTGTCCATTGTTGCAAGGTCTTTCTTAAGCCAGGCGATGATCTGGTCGGCTGTGTAACTTGGTTTATAATCTCCATTTGGCATTGGTGTCACGACAAAATGGGCAGGACCAGCATCAAACGAGTAATAGGTCGGACCAAAGAGGTCTTCAAATAGTTTTTCTCCATATTCTCCCTTTACGAGATCATGGTTGCCCACTGTATAATATGTAGGTCTGCCCATCAGTTCGGAGTTTACTTGCTTGGCATGAAAAAGCATGCCTGGTTCATAACAGATATCACCGGTATGCATAATCAAGCTCGCCTTTTGCTGTTGCGCATAATTTCTGACGTTATCTATCCATGGACCATAAAGAGGCGTTTCAGTATCCGTAATTTGGATGAAACGCAAAAAATCAGTTTGTTGTACGGCGTCTTTGGTTAAGGCAAAATCCAAATTTTTCTGCTCGGCACGAAGCGGAATATAGTGTGTTTTAGTCGCCTTATATCCACTAGGGATGGTAACAAACAAAAAGCGCGCGCTTGGATTGTGAGGTAAGGTATATGTTCCTGTGTTGTCCGTTTTTACAACATCATAACCGTCAGATACAACAATTCCGGCAAGTTGTTTTTCGTTCTGTTCGAACTGGTTGTTTCCATTTTGATCTTCAAAAACCCGTCCTGTCCGTTGCTGTGCAAATAGGGGCGAGATCAGAAGTAGAAGGCATGTGATTAGTTGAGTTAATTTTATCATAGTTTTATAAAGTAGAGCCAGCTGCTTCGAAAGGAGAGCTGGCTCTATATGGTTAAAATCAAACCGTTATTTCCAGCCCATTGGCTGTTCCAATTTTGGGTTCAATACAGTTTGTTCGATGGGTATCGGAAAGTAATAATATTTCGCTTCATTGAAGCTTCTTGGGCGTTGTGGTGCTTTATCATCCAAAAACATAACCTTCCCTGAGGTTTCGTTTTCAAGAAAGAATGTTCCTTCATTCACATAAAATTTCACAATTTTCTCCTTTACTGCTGCGGGAAGGTTTGCTATTGGCGATTCATCCCCTTTTTTAAGGATGGCAATATCAGCGACCCCATCTCCGGTTACATCTATTCCACCTAACGCAGGAATATACATTCCTCCTGGAGCCTGTGCAAGTAAAGCTCCGGCTTTCCAACGATAAAGATCATCAAAACGGAATCCTTCACAGGCGAGTTCAACACGACGTTCTCGGCGAATTTCTAAAAGTACACCTTTATTGACACCAGAGACTGCTGGGTATTGGTTTGCGAGATATGTATCTGGTGTCGCATTGGCAGCGGCAAGGTTTAAAGCAGGCATACCTACACGACTACGAATCTTATTTACTGTAGCATCAATATCAGCTTGGGTCAATTTTGCTAATTCAGCTTTTGCTTCGGCGTTGATCAATAATACTTCAGCATAACGCATAATTGGTAGATCTGTATAATTAAGGTCCCAGCCACCACGCAATGCAGGATCGCGAGGGTAGAACTTAATTTGAAGTAAGCCTCCAAAATCGGGACGAGTGATGTAAGGCGTGCCTGCGGCATTATTACTAAATCCTGGAGGCATCACTGTCTCCGCAAGGCGTGGGTCGCGATTCTGGAAAATCTCGGTGAAATTTTTCTTGCCATAATTTGCCTCAGAAGTAAATGGGGTACCATCTTTCATTAAAAATTCGTTGGCCAAGCTAGCACTTAGCGCCCATTGCCAATCTAACACTGTATGCGTATTATTTGCAACGCCTAGATCGCGACTATTCTTTTGGATAAAGATGATCTCTTTATTGGTCGATAAGTTATTGCTAGAAAAGAGCGCACGATAGTCCGCCGCGTTATTTCCTGAAATTACAAAACCGCCGTTATTTATGATTTCCTGAGAGGCAGATGCAGCTCTTTCCAAAAATGTCGCTGCTGTATTTTGTAAATTTAATTCTGTGTGGTATTTACGGAAAGTTCCCTCGTGAAGCGCGATTCGTGACAATAGGGTCAATGCGCTCCATTTTGTTATATAAGAATTGTCTGTCCTTGTCGGTAGTACATTTGCCGCTGCAAATTCTAGATCTTTCATAAGGGAGTCGACCACCGCGGTACGCGGGTCTTTTGCTTTATATAGATCTTCGGAGGAGGTTCCTAATACTTGAGAGTACCAGGGTACGTCGCCATATTTTTTTACCATCTTATAGTAGAAGTTTGCACGGAATAAACGTGCGATTCCTATATAATGGTTAATGACAGCAGGGTCTCCGCTTACTTTTCCGACATTGTTTAGCATATAATTTACATCACGCAATGGGGCCCATGCATCCTTATCCCAACCCTTGACGGTCGCAGGAGAAAGCGTGCCCGCTAGGAGTGTTCTGACCTCAGCATTTTGATCGTTGTTGCTCAAAGCAATATTATCCGAATATAAGTCTGTATATTCAGCCCGCATTTGTTTGTAAAGACCATTTGTGTATGTCGCTAGATCTTCAGGAGTATTAAAAAAGACATCTTTGGTGATAGCAGAGCCGGAAGTTCTATCGAGGTAGTCCTTTTTACAGGATACTCCTAGGAATACCAGCGATGCTAAAGCGATATAATTGATACGTTTCATTTTTTGAGTTTTAGAATTAAAGATTCATGTTCAGACCGAAAGTAAATGTCCTTTGAAAAGGATAAGCTGCCTGTACCCGATTCGCTGATGATGGATATAGACCGCCCAACGATTCTGGATCCAATTTTACCTTGAGGTGTGAAATCTCGAAGACGTTTTCTGCGCTAAAGAAGAAACGTACCTTATGCAATTTGATGCGTTCAAGTACGGATGCAGGCAACGTATAACCGAGCGTAAGATTTTTTACCCGCATATAAGCCCCGTTTTGCATATAGCGTTTATTAGGTATACCCAGTTGCTGGTAGTTATCCTCCGCAGAGTAAGCACGTACTGCTGGGAAATAAGCATCCTGATTTGTCGGCGTCCAATGATCGGCATTTTGTGCTGTAGGGTTAGTCCAAGGTTGTGCATACACGCCCCAGAAATAGATATTGGATCCACCTGGGTACCAATCGCGTTTTCCGATACCCTGCAAGAATACGCGGAAATCAAAACCCTTCCATCCTGTAGAAAGGTCAATACTATAGGGTAGTCTAGAGCTGTTGTTGCCGATGATATGCATGTCTCCTGGATCATCTACGGTTCTCTTGCCCATATCTACTTTCCCATCCCCATTACGGTCTGCAAAGATTGGATCCCCAGCATAGAATTTATAGGATTGATCGTCAGTTCCCATAGCAGTTTGATTCGGATGGTCAGCTACATCAGCATCACTTTTGAAAAATCCAGTGATATCAGCTCCCCATATTTCTCCGATTTCTTGCCCGACGTAATTGTTTATCCAGTTGTTACCCAGAGATTTGCTTGGGTTGTCAAATCGTGTTATCCAGGATCTGTTATCAGCTAATGTAAGCGCAATATTATACCAGAAAGGTGAACCTCCTAATTCTTTGCTATCGCGCCAAGTCAGACGCAATTCCCAACCTTTGGTTTTTAAATCACCTGCATTTTCCACGGGAACGACTGTGCCAAATGGGCCTGGCAATACTTTCCCTGGTACCAGCATGTCTTTGGTATAGCGTGTATATTTGTCAAAATTAACTCCCAACTTGCTGTTGAAGAAATTCATATCAATACCCGCATTGACCGTTTGTATTGTTTCCCAAGTAAAGGTGTCTGAAACAGCATTGGGACTATATACTGCTTGAGGTTTCCCATTACCCAAGATATAATCCGTTTGCTTGTTGGTCATAATGGGAATGTATGGATAAGCATCACGGTAAGGATAATCAGAATTGTAATTGAATAACTGATTGCCCAAAGAACCATAAGACCCCCTGATCTTTAGAAAATCCATGGCCAGCGCATTTTTTATCGGTTCAAAAAAGTTTTCTTTTGAAACGGCCCATCCTGCTGAAATAGAAGGAAAGAAGCCCCAACGATTACCTGCCGGAAAACGAGATGACCCATCAAAACGGCCATTGAACTCTGCTAAGTATTTTTCTTTATAATTATAGCTAACGCGGGAGAATATGCCTTGCACTGCCCAGTCTTTAATTCGTTCATCTTTGGAGATATCTCCAGTCGCGGTTCCGATAGAGGGAACAGACGAAGATATTAGGCTTAACGCTTTGATCCAGTTTGTATTATTGTAATTATATTCTTGGTTATAACCGACCATTGCCTGCAAATAATGATCTCCGAATTCCTTATGAAAGTCAGTATAGATATTATAGACATTATACCGAGTCGTTGAATTGTCATTTCTTGCATAGGTATTCGAAAATGTCGGTGTTAAGATCGCTTGCGGGCCCGTTTTGTACATGGATGGGACATCGTAAGAACGCGTCAGGCCAGAGGTCCGTCGGATTGTTGCATCTGCATTTAAGTCCCAAACTCCTTTGATTAATGAAGCTTTGGCCGCAAATGTCGTTACAAATTCATTGATGCGATCATCCTTTCTTCCTCCTTCTTGTAATGCGCCGAGTACCTGAGCACCGGCTCTTGTCCAAGTGCCATCAGGGTTAAAAGGTACATCTAAAGAATTTGTTCGGTTAACGTTCCAGAAGAAGTCTCCGTCTAGAAATACCGGTGCTTCATAATTGGTACTGGTTAAAAGTGTATTGTTGGAAATTTGCAGCCAACTGGTTACATCAAGATCAACTTTTCCCCTGACGTTATACCGTTTGTAAATATCATTTCCGTATTTTAAAAGCCCATCTTGCTTATAATAATCACTGGAAAGGTAATAGCCGATTTTATCAGATTTCTTAGCGATACTCAGATTAGCGTTGTAAGTTGGAGCTGTATTGTTATAGGCTTCTTTTAACCAATCTGTTGTACCTGTATATACCCAATCTTGACCATTATCGGACAAGGTCACAGCGGGTAACGACGGATCTAGCGAACGTTTTTTTGCATATTCACGGGCAGATTCTGGATAAAGGTTATACAATGGCTTGCCTGCTTCGTTCTTGATATCCATGACTTGATAAGGGTCTGTAATAAATTTAGGTAACTTTCCTAAAGTCCGATAGCCAACATTGCTGCTGAACGAGATATCTAATTTGTCGCTCTTCGCTTTTTTGGTAGTGATTAATACAACGCCAAAACCACCACGAGCACCATAGATAGCCGCAGAGGCAGCATCTTTTAATACAGATACATTCTCTACGTCATTTGGATTGATTCGAGCAACCTCATCTGTCGAATAAGGAATATTATCCACTAATATTAGTGGTTCTCCGCCATTTAAACTTGTAAAACCACGTACATTAAATGAGGGATTGGTGGTTGCACGTCCGTTAGAACTTGTGATATTCAAGTTTGGGATTAACCCTTGTAATCCAGCGCCAAGATTTGCAATCGGACGGCTTTCTAGTTGTTTTGACGATATCATATCAACGGCTCCGGTGAGATTCACTTTTCGTTGTGTACCATAACCAACAACAACAACCTCGTCCAATTGTGAATTGCTTGCTTGCAAGGTCACGTTCACTGTACGCTGGCTACCTATTTGCACACGTTCTGTGGTATAACCCATATATTGAAAAACCAGGACAGCGTTCTCCGGTATACGAAGTTTGAATTGACCATTGGCATCGGTTTTGGTCGAAAGTGTAGCGTGACCTTCGACAGATACTGTAACACCAGCAAGTGTAGACTCTGGTCCGCGTACAGTACCAGTTATCTCGATATCTGTGCGTTGTTTTTCCGAAATAACAATCGTGTTATTGAGGATCTGATACGTCAGGTTCTGACCTTTTAGAACTTTGGATAAGGCCTGTTGTATAGGTCCATGATCGACATGGATACTTACAGGTTGCAAACTGTTCAATAGTTTTTCATCATAGAAAAAGCGGAGATCGGTTTGTTTTGAAATTTCTTGCAAAACTTTCTCTACCCGTACTTTTTTTAAAGAAAGATTGACAGTCTGTGCTGTTCCCGACGCATGGGCTCCAAGTGCGAGGGAAAGCAAAGAAAGAGTGCTTAACTTTATCATACATAAAGTTTTAAAGGCCGGAGGGATACGGAATCCCCGATCTTTCTCCTGCCTTTTCATTGGAGAAAAAAAATTCATAAATTAGAATGATTTTTAAGGTTTTAAAATTTCTGTTGGTAATCAGTAAAATAAGCCTTGAATTTAACAGGGGATGCGTCAACATCCCCTTTTTTGTTAACCGCAAGGCACTAAAGTTGATGTCTATACCATAGGCCGTTTAATATTTGGGTAATTAGTCTCATTGTATTATAACCTTTCGTCCGATAATATCAAATTTGCGTCCCGTGGCAAGAGCCAAGATCTGCAATACTTCTGAAAGTCTACTATTTCTGCTGATGGAACCTTTGTAGGTTGAATTTGCTCCGATTGTCTCCATATTTTCAAACTCAACATCATACCATCGGGCGATCTGAAGAGAGATATCTTTGAAATTGTTGCCATCGAAATAAAATTCATCCCGTTGCCAAGCTGTATTTTTTGTCAGGTCAGTCGTTGTAACTCTGATATCGTTTGTTAGCGATGTTGTCGCCTGTTGACCTGGCTTGATAATCGTTTGGTTACCTTCTTTAAGGACTTTCACACTACCTTCCACTAAAGATGTAGAAACCTCTTTGTGATAGGCATTGACATTAAAAGTTGTTCCAAGCACTTCAATTGTGGTACCGTTGGCATTGATCCGGAAAGGTCTGTTGGCATCTTTTGCGACCTCAAAATAGGCTTCCCCTGTTAAAGCAACTTGACGTTGATTGGGTTCGAAATGGGTGGGGTACGATAATTTTGTAGAAGCATTCAACCATACTTTTGTTCCATCTTCAAGAATAATCATATAAGAACCCGCATTTGGAACATCAACAAGAAAATTCTTTCCTTGTTGATCGGAAGATTGCTCAAGTCGCTGGACAAATGGATCGGCTAGTTGTTTTTCTTCTCCTTTTGGGGTTATGATTTTGGCATAATGCCCTCCAGGAAGGATATCATTGTGAAAGGCCTGATCATGTGAAGGAACTTCTGCAGCCAGTTCCAGTGGCTTTTGATTTGGCGAAGAAAATCTGTTGTACATCCAAAGGCTACAGCCCGAAACGGCTACAAGCATCGCTGCCACCATCCATTTGGAGCGAAGCCAAGTTAGTCGTCGGACGGTAGGAGTAGATTCACTAAATAGCTGTTCCTCTAGCTTCGTATTGATACGTGATGCTAATCCTGTTTGGCATTCCTTTAATTGCTCCTCCTCGGGTTGATCCTGTGCATAAAACCAGTGAAGAACTTGTTGTTCTTCCTCTGGTGTACACTGGCCTTCCAGATACTTTTTGAGCAAAGCTTTAGCTTGATCTGACGATTCTTGTTCCTTCATACAAACCTATAATCGGAGAAGGAGAATAAAAGTACCGAAGAAAATTATGAAAATAGTTTAAGTAGCTGTAAACTAGGTGTATATTTTTTATTCGTTATTTGAAACGAAGCTTTAGCCAACCCAGGGCTAACGAAATATTGTTTTTCACGGTTTGTTCGGATATAGCGAGTTCCGAAGCAATATCTTTGATGGACATGGATTCCTTTCTGCTAAGTGAAAATGCCGATTTCATTGTTGTGGGCATTTTTTCTATTTCGGTGTCGATCAATACCGCTAATTCTTTTGCCAGAAGTTCATCTTCGGATGTCGGGGACGCAGCTTGAAAGCTTGCCAGTAGTTTTTCGGCACGGACAATTTTCTTTTGTTCGTTTATTGTCCAGTCGATAATTTTATACTTAGCAGTTTTAAATAGATATGGGTATAACGAGTATTCTATTGTGATGTTAAGACGTTGGTGCCATAGTGAGACAAATATTTCTTGCAAAATGTCTTCACTGTCCTCAGTACAGGAAACACGGCGCTGAATAAAACGGAAAAGTACATCTGAATAGCGATTGACTAATTCAGAAAAAGCATAACGGTCATCCGCTTGAATTCTGATGAATAGCTCGGTGTCGTCTAACTGTTTCATAAGTACCGCAATTTGTGCTAAATATCCCTTAGTTTAATGAGGTCAAATTTATAATTGTGGTGTTAAGTTAATATTAAAAACAAAAGATTTGATGATGTTTTTTTAAGCAAACGATTGCATAATCTCCATTTATAACAAAAACCATCAGTTTTCTCAATAAATAGTAAGAAAACTGATGGTTTAAAAGAATGTTACCAGAAAATAATCTAAAAAAAACACGACCCTACAAGCGCGCGTCCACTAATTTTCGATCTAATATTCCTTTGATATCGAACACAACGGAAGGATTCTTTTTTAAATTTTTGAGATCCAGGTGTAAGAACTCTCGATGTCCTACAGCAAGAATAATACTGTCATAATTGCCGGACTGCGGAAGAGTTGTTAATAGGTCAAGGCCAAAATGTTTTTTTAATTCATCGGGGTTTACCCAAGGGTCATAGATATCGACCTCCAAGCCAAATTCTTTGAGATCTTGAATCATGTCAACGACTTTACTATTACGAATATCTGGACAGTTTTCCTTAAAGGTTACGCCCAATACTAAAGCTTTGGCACCATCGAATTTGATGTTCTTCTGTATCATCAGTTTGACGACCTTGGAAGCGATGAAAGAAGCTACTTGATCATTAACCTCCCTACCGGATAGGATAACATGGGGATGATAGCCTAACTGTGTTGCCTTTTGAGCAAGATAATAGGGGTCTACTGAAATACAATGTCCACCAACTAAACCGGGTTTGAAACGGAGAAAGTTATACTTTGTTCCAGCGGCATCGAGCACATCCTGCGTATCTATACCAACGCGGTCAAAGATCAAAGCGAGTTCGTTCATAAACGATATATTGACATCACGTTGTGCATTTTCAATAACTTTCGCCGCTTCGGCCACTTTGATTGAAGGAGCAAGATGTGTACCTGCATGGATAATTTGTTTATAAAGTCCATCCACAACAAGTCCCACTGCAGCAGTACTTCCGGAGGTTACTTTCATCACTTTTTGCAGTGAATTGACTTTGTCTCCGGGATTTATGCGTTCTGGTGAGTATCCAACAAAGAAGTCCTGATTAAATTTCAGACCTGAGTTTTTTTCCAAAACCGGAACACATTCTTCTTCGGTACACCCGGGATAAACCGTGGATTCATAAATTACCAGGTCACCAACTTTTAGGAGCTCACCGATCATTTTAGAGGCAGCCAAAAGTGGCGATAGGTCTGGCGAATTATAACGATCTATAGGCGTTGGAACAGTTACAATATAGACATTGGCATCTGCGATATCTTGAACGGTTGCACTTGCATCATAGCCTTTGCGCTGTTCCGATTTCGTAAATAGACTCCTTGCACGCATAAGCTCATCTGCAGGAGTTTCCAATGTACGGTCTATGCCGGCTTTAAGTTCGTCAATACGTGTTTTGTTGATATCGAAGCCAATCACTGGAAAGAAATCAGAGAAAGCTATCGCTAAAGGCAATCCCACATATCCCTGTCCAATGATGGCAATTTTTTTTATCTGAAAGTCTGTCATATTTATATTTAAAGTAAAGATACGTTCTTTACGTTGAAATTAACCTCTCGTCAACCAACCACTACGTCCAGCAGTAGCAATGGCATAAGGAGTGATCCAAAATAAACTAAAGGCATAAAATATACTGTAGCTATATGCCCAGAATGCTTCTTTCGCATTTGCATTTTTAGAGGCAAAGAAATATGCTTGGATACTTGAAAATATAAGAATACCTACCAACGTTGAGCTTAAGAACATCAATGGATAATGGAATACTGTCCATAGCATCAATAATAGCATAGGGTAAGAAAGCAACACTTTTTGCCATTGCATAAGCAATAAGATACGCGCACCCCACTTCGGTCCTTTGCGAAAGTTTTTAAAGGCAAATTGACTCATCATAATGTTTTCACGCACATTGCTTCTTTCCCAACGGATAAACATTTTATATAAGTTTTTATAACGTACAGGAGTGTCAGTATATACAAATGCGTTAGACTGGAACAATACATGAAATCCTTGTTTCAAAATCATATTGGTCATGGCACGATCTTCTCCGATGTCAGAAGGTTGTCCCATAAACGTTTGGTGAATCCAGTCTTCAAGACAGTTCATCACGGCTTCTCTGCGATATCCAGATAATGCCCCTGGCGTACACATCACAGTACCTAGCATGCTTTGAGCCGAACGTACAAATTCAAAACTAAAGACGAAACTCACATTTAGCATACGTGGTATAATAGCCTTTTTATTATTCAATACACGCACATTACCTGCTACAGCGCCACATTCCTGATTGGTTACAAATGGGCTGGCCATATTACGGATCGTATCCTTGTTGACCACAGAGTCACTATCTACTGTAATAAATACTTCACCGGTACCCAATTTAAAACCGCGGTATAACGCATGGCGTTTACCCATATTTTTAGGTTGTTGGTAGATCTCTATGCGATCACCCAGCTCCATTTTGGCACGTTGTATCCAAGCAAAAGTATTATCCTTACTTCCATCATCAATGGCGATAATCTGAAGTTTTTTATCGGGATAATCACTACTTGCCAAGCTATGAAGTGTATCGTAAACCAATTGTCCTTCATTATAAGCCGGAACTATAATCGTACAGGTTGGAAGTTCTTCATCTGAAACAGATGCAATCGGCTTGTATTTACGATGAAGTACAATTAAAAAGATTAAAAAGCTGATCGCGATAGTGGCCAAAAATATTCCTAAGCCTACTAAAAAGGTTCCACCTATACTGTCTAAACGTTGGAAACGTAATGCATCAAAATCTGGTTGGAGCATATATACACCAAAGACCGATGCAAATAGTACGAAAAAGGTCGCTCCAAAAATACCGTATTCCTTTGGTCCAAAATTGCTTTCTTCGACTTTCTCTACCTTGGTCTCGGATTGCTGCTGTTCTTCATTTACGTCGTACATTGCAGGTTCCCATTGTTTAGCCATCTGCTTTGATACGATTGAGTTTTCTTTCATGTAATTCATAGCCATTCTATTTTTAGATATACATTCTTCTTTACTTTCTTTGCTGACTCAAACGAGGAGTCTTTTGTAATGAAAATATTACGAATCCATAAACGCAAAATACATGCCTTTATTTTGTGCCAAAAATTGAGCGAACGACCCTTTTGTAACGTTCTTGATACATTTTTATTGATTTTAAGATGTTGAATTACAGTGATTTATTACTGTATTGGCGCTTATGTAATCAAAAAATAACAAGCCTATATGAGCATTAGACATTTAAGGTTTTTTAACGTTTTTGGGAATTTTTTTAAGAGAACTTGACAGTTTAAGTGACAAACTGTGTCCGAAAGAAGGCAGTGACTTTGTATGAAAAAAGGGATATCAAGCCTCGCTGATACCCCTTTTGATTTTGCAGATTTTTCGCGATAGATTAACCGCCAAATTCCATCAAATAATTTTTTAAGAAATCATTTAAGTCTCCATCCAATACCGCTTGTGTATTTGATGTCTCGTAATTTGTGCGTAAATCCTTGATCAATTTATAAGGATGTAGTACATAGTTACGAATTTGGGATCCCCATTCGATTTTCTTTTTATTTCCTTCGATCGCAGCGGAGGCTTCTTGTCGTTTGCGCATTTCAATCTCATACAATTGTGATTTCAATAGGCGTAACGCATTTTCCTTATTTTGCAATTGCGATCTCGTTTCCTGATTTTTGATAATAATGCCTGTAGGTTTATGGTGGAGTCGTACAGCTGTTTCTACTTTGTTTACATTTTGACCACCAGCACCTCCAGAACGGAAGGTATCCCATTCGATTTCTGAATCTTTGACGTCTATTTCGATATTATCATCAATCAGGGGGTATACATAAACCGAGGCAAAGGAGGTATGTCGTTTTGCATTGGAGTCAAACGGCGATATACGAACCAGTCGATGTACTCCGTTTTCACCTTTAAGGTAGCCATATGCAAAGTCTCCAGATAGTTGAAGAGTGACACTTTTAATTCCGGCAACATCCCCTTCCTGAGAATCCTGTTCGGTGACTTTATACCCATTTTTCTCCCCCCACATGATATACATCCGCATCAACATGGCCGCCCAGTCACAGCTCTCAGTACCACCAGCTCCCGCGGTGATCTGTAAGATCGCATCCAGCTGATCCTCCTCTGCACTGAGCATATTTTTGAACTCCAGTTCTTCGACCTGTTCCAATGCAAGTTTATACTGGTCGTCCAGTTCTTTGTCAGTAGCGTCTCCAGACTGAAAAAACTCGTACATTACATAGGTGTCTTCAACCGCTGAAGCAACTTCATCAAAATGATCTGTCCATACTTTCTGGTTTTTGATCGCCAACAGTATTTTCTCTGCAGCTTTGGAGTCATCCCAAAAGGTTGCTTCCATTGTAATGGCTTGATCTCTTTCTATTTCTTCTTTACGGACATCGATGTCAAAGATGCCTCCTCAGGGAAGTAACACGATCCCTCAAGTCTTGAATTTGTTCTTTTGTCATATCTGCTAATGTAGATATTTTTAATCAATAAATCCGTTCTTAAATTCAATATGTTATTAAGACTGTAGCCTGTTATATTAAGAATAATATTATAAGCCATAGACTTGTACTGCTGGCCTCTAATTCTGCAATACTCTCCACTCAATACTAATATTTGACCTTTTTTTTTTAGTTTTGATATCATCAACAGCATAAACCTTCATTTTGCGATCTGTGCAAGGTGTAATGAAAAAATACGGAAGGTTCTTATTAGCGGTTTAAAACAAATAATTTCAACAAAAACAGTATGTTTCCAAAAATTAATTTTACAACAACCAAAGCCTACCAATATTTGGTAGATCATTATATTGATATCAATCAGCAGGACCTCCGTGAGCTTTTCGTGGCAGACCCACAGCGATTTGAGAAGTTTTCGATCCTTTTCGAGGATATTCTTTTAGATTATTCTAAAAATCGCGTAAATGAAGAGACAATGGCGCTGCTGATCCAGTTAGCAAAGGAATGTCAGCTCTCCGAAGCAATCGTGGCTATGTTTGCGGGTGAGCGGATCAATGTGACCGAAAACAGACCCGTTTTGCACACCGCATTGAGAAATCAATCCGATCAACCTGTTTTTGTCGATGGAAAGGATGTGATGCCTGCTGTTAAAAGCGTGTTGGCACATGTGAAAACGTTCACAGAGCAGATTCTCTCCGGTGAATGGAAAGGCTATACAGGCAAGGAGATCACGGATGTTGTTAATATCGGTATTGGTGGCTCTGATTTGGGACCAGTAATGGTTACCGAAGCCTTAAAAGCTTACAAGACCAGGCTGAATGTACACTTTGTCTCTAATGTAGATGGTACACATATCGCTGAAACACTAAAGGGAGTAAACCCCGAAACAACATTGTTCCTGATTGCGTCCAAAACCTTCACAACACAGGAGACGATGGCCAATGCGCATACCGCTAAGGATTGGTTTCTAAGTAAGGGAGCAAGTGAGCAGGATGTTGCTAAACACTTTGCGGCGTTGAGCACCAATACGGAGGCAGTAAGGGCTTTCGGAATAGACCCACAAAATATGTTTGAATTTTGGGATTGGGTTGGCGGACGTTATTCCCTATGGTCTGCAATCGGACTGTCCATTAGCCTAGCTATTGGTTTTGATAATTTTGAGGAACTCCTAAAAGGTGCATACGATGCTGATGAGCATTTCAGAACCAGCGCCTTGGAGGAAAATATTCCGGTGATATTGGCTTTGCTTGGTATATGGTATAATAATTTCTTTGAAGCCGAAAGCCACGCCATTCTCCCTTATGATCAATACTTACACCGTTTCGCAGCCTATTTCCAACAAGGGGATATGGAGAGCAACGGAAAATATATAGACCGGAATGGCGAGCGTGTAGACTACCAAACAGGACCTATCATTTGGGGTGAACCTGGAACAAACGGACAACATGCTTTTTATCAATTGATCCACCAGGGTACAAAATTGATACCATGTGATTTTATCGCTCCAGCAAATAGCCTTAATCCAATAGGCAACCATCATCAGCTTTTATTGTCTAATTTCTTTGCACAGACAGAGGCACTAATGAATGGTAAAACGGAGGAAGAGGTTGTTGCTGAATTACAAAAAGTGGGTAAATCCAATGAAGAGGTGGCGGAATTGAAAACGTATAAAGTATTTGAGGGTAATCGACCAACAAACTCTATTTTATTGAAAAAAATGACGCCACGTACACTGGGTAGGCTCATTGCCTTGTATGAACACAAGATTTTTGTGCAAGGTGTGATCTGGAATATCTACAGTTTTGACCAATGGGGCGTTGAACTGGGTAAACAGTTGGCCAATAAGATTCTACCAGAATTAGGTGATAATAATCCCATCAATAGTCATGATTCTTCCACCAATGGATTGATTAATACTTATAAATCCTGGCGTGATTAAGATGACCGGAAAGTACATGGCATTCAGGAATACTGATACCACTATATAACATAAGCGGCTGACTTTTCCCAAAGTCAGCTGCTTATGTTATAACGATTTTGCACAGTTTTCTTCTGCTAGCGAATTAGCTTATACAGTTTTATTTTGTATACGGATGGCATTTAGAATCGCCAAGAGTGCTACCCCAACATCGGCGATAACAGCTTCCCAGAGCGTTGCAACTCCTCCGGCCCCCAAGATCAAGACAATAATCTTTATACCCATCGCTAGGATGACGTTCTGCCAAACAATATTGCGGGTAATTTTACCAATTTTTATTGCGGATAAAATTTTATGAGGTTCATCATTTTGGATCACGACATCTGCCGTTTCAATGGTCGCATCAGCTCCTAATCCACCCATTGCTATACCTACCTGAGCTAAAGCTACCACGGGGGCATCATTGACGCCATCTCCGGCAAAAGCGACATTGCGTCCTTCGTCAATCAGTCTCTGAACATGACTTACTTTATCTTCGGGTAGAAGGTCACCGTAAGCTTTGTCAACACCAAGTTCCCTCGCGACCTCATCTACTACTGCTGTTTTGTCACCGGACAACATGACCGTGTATAAGCCTTGGGCCCGCATAGCCGAAATAACCTCTTTTGCATCAGGCTTATTTCGATCTGCAACGGTAATGTAGCCCGCATATTGATCCGCTATGGCAATCAATACAATGGAATAGACAATTTGCTTTATTTCTTCCGGATAACGAATGTTGAACTTGTCCAGCAATTTACTATTGCCAGCGAGGACAAGCTTATTGTTGATCGTTGCTTTGAGTCCATGGCCTGCGATTTCCTCAATCCCTTCAGTAATGAATGAGTTGTCTCCCGGATGGTAGCTAGCTATTGCCTTCGCGATAGGATGGGTAGAATTTGATTCAATGGCCTTGGCATAATCCAGTAATGTTGTCGCTTGTCCATTGACAGCGTGCACCTCCTTTACTTCAAAAACACCTTCGGTGAGGGTACCTGTTTTATCCATAACAATAGTATCAACTGTGGTGATGGCATCCAGGAAATTGCCGCCTTTGAATAATATTCCATTTCTGGAGGCCAATCCTATTCCGCCGAAGTAACCCAAGGGGATCGAGACCACGAGTGCACAAGGACAACTGATCACCAAAAAGACCAAACTGCGGTAAAACCAGTCTCTAAAGCTATAGTCACTGACAAGGAATATAGGGACGATAAGTACCAGAAGTGCCAGGGCAAAGATGATAGGGACGTAGATTTTTGCAAACCTTGAGATAAAGAGCTGTGTTTTAGATTTGCGCGCTGTCGCATCCTGCACCATCTCCAATATCTTGCTCAATTTGCTGTCCTGAAACGAGCTGACTACAGTGATTTCAGCAACTGTTTCTAGATTTATCATACCTGCAAAAACAGTGTCACCCTTATATTTGGTGTCCGGTTTGCTTTCTCCGGTTAGCGCTGCGGTATTGAACGCCGCCCGTTCATTGATCAGTCTGCCATCCAGAGCGACTTTTTCGCCCGCTTTGACGAGGATAATTTCACCGATTTCAACCGTCTTAGGGTTGGCATCCACTTGTTTTCCATCTCGCAAGACCGTGACTTTGTCCGGACGGATATCCAATAGTGATTTAATGGATTTTTTTGCGTTGTCCACTGCGGTATCCTGAAACCATTCGCCAATCTGATAAAATACCATGACAGCTACGCCTTCCTCAAATTCCCGTATTGCGAATGCGCCCAAGGTTGCCACGCTCATTAGAAAAAACTCGTTGAAGAAATCGCCACGCTTTGCTTTTCGAAAAGCCATTTGGATAACCGGAATACCTGCCAATAGGTAAGCAATGCCATTTAGAAGGAGAGACGCGTAAAACGGAAGTGTGATCTTAAATGCGTACTTGAGTATCAGCAGCGTGATCAATATGATGAGAGCTATAAGGAGTTTGCGTTGTGAAATCCACCAAGGTGTATCTTTTTCTGTATGGCTATGCTCGTGATTGTGTTCGCACATATATCGAGGGGGTCTATTAAATAATATAAATTTAGCTATTTTAAGCTTAAAAAGCGAGTGGAAGCTTAATAAAAATGGCCGATAAGCGGGTTTCCAAAATAGACGTTCCATCAGTAAGTCGTTCGCCATGCTGAAACAGAAAAGGCTGTTCTTCAAATAGAAAAACAGCCTTTTTATATTCAATAAATATAATTTTAGTCTTTTGAAGTACTTCCGATGATCATTTCTAGTATTGCGACAACAATGGCAAATAAGGCCGCAGTCCAAAATCCATCCACATTAAATTTGTCTCCAAGGAGTGAGTCTGAAAGCAAGACCATTAAAACAGTGATAATAAAGGAAACCAAACCCAGTGTTAGCCAGTTCAAAGGAAAGGTGAACAGCCTCAAAATAGAACCTACAGTAGCATTGACAAACCCGATAACCAATCCTGTGACAATAGCCCAGCCAAAACCAGCAACTTTTGCACCCGGTATAATCCAGCAAGCGATTGCGACAACAACTCCGGTGAGTAAAAGACTAATAATAAATTTCATAATATGCGCTAATTTATAAACAGTGAATAAAGTAATAATATAAAAACTATCGTGCAAACGCGATGCCAAAATTTAATGTGTATATACCGACAAACTGCTGTTTCGTTTCCTCTTTTCTCACCCTTTGTCCGGATCTGCTTAAACCTTGTTCAGAAGTCAACGATTAATTCGCTACCATTTCCTTATCGATTCAGTAAGTGATCTATAGCGAAACGACAGAAAAAGGGGATAAGATTTACAAAGAAGGGGCGTACTAAGAGTCATGCGAGGTCGAATAAGCCCCAAATAAGACTTGATAATGAGGAGTGTAGAGTTAAACCAAAAGCGAATCTTTGTGTCTATTTAAATAAATTGAAATCACGGAATATAAATGTATGCAAGCATAGTAAATATTTTGTATATTTATTTATATTAATAAATAAGATACTAGCGATCGTTTTTTAGTTATAACTCATAAATAGTAGACCAATGAAGAAAATTATGATGTCATTCATCATGTTACTTGCTACAGTAACATTGTTTGCACAAACAGATCCGATCATCGGAAAATGGGAAAACCCAAGTGGTGAGGGGCGTGTGGAGATTTATAAAAAAGGGGACAAATTTTTCGGTAAACTGTATTGGCTTAAATTTCCGAACAATGAGTCCGGACAGCCCAAGAAAGATGTGAAAAATCCTGACAAAGCGCTTCAGAGTAGAGCGGTTCAGGGATTGGAGATCCTGACCAATTTTACAAAAGACGGCAATACCTATGAGGATGGAAAAATCTATGATCCAAAAACAGGAAAGACCTATAGCTGTAAAATGACTTTAAAAGGTGATAAACTTGACATACGTGGCTATGTGGGGGTCAGCTTATTGGGTAGGACTGAAACCTGGAAGAGGATAAACTGATAGGAGCAAAGCGAGCAACCCAAAACCGACCTTCTTGATGGCAATGGTTTGGTATAAAAAAGGCAATTTATTTCATTAGAATAAATTGCCTTTTGGTTTTGTGGAGGAATAACAGTATTTTCATCTGCAAATTATAATAATCGCTGTATGTCCGTAAAAATGTCTTATGTTGAGAACGTAAAACTTGCGCTGCAATCTATTGTAGGCAATAAACTTCGGACATTTTTAACAGCGTTGATTATAGCTATTGGGATGATGGCCCTGATTGGCGTGTTGACATCTATTGACGCCATGAAAAATTCCCTCACGGATTCTTTTTCCTCCATGGGCTCCAACTCATTCAATATTCGAAATCGGGGTATAAATGTTCAGATTGGTACCGGTGGAACTCGATCCAAGGTCTTCGCAAATATAACCTATGCCCAGGCATCCCGTTTCAGACAGAATTTTCATTTTAACGCGATAACCTCCATCAGTGCCAATGTAACCTGGAATTCGACCGTAAAATTTCAATCCAAAAAAACCAATCCCAATATTGGACTCATAGGGACAGATGAAAATTATCTTCAAACCTCAGGATATGTAGTCAATGAAGGACGTAATTTCTCTGTTCGGGATGTGGAAACCGGTGGAGCTGTGATTATTATTGGTAGTGAGGTCAGTAAAATGCTTTTTAGTGAAATCATAGATCCAATAGGACAATATATCACAGTCAATAACATTCGTTATCAGGTGATAGGCGTATTGAAAAGCAAGGGGTCCTCTGCAGGTATGGGGGGTGATAGAGCCTGTTTTATCCCTTTGGTGAAAGCAAGATCTGTCATGCAGGTCGTGGAACCATCCTATGTAATCACCGTTTCTTCTAATGATCCAATGCGATTAGAAGCTGCAATTGGAGAAGCTTCCATTGTATTTCGGAATATTCGCGGGCTATCTGCGAGACAAACCAATGATTTTGAGATTACCAAATCCGATGCTGTAGCACAAATGCTTATGCAGAATATGGCGATGGTGACCCTGGGAGCTGTCGTGATTGCTTTTATTACCCTTGTTGGTGCATCTATCGGATTAATGAATATCATGTTGGTGTCTGTTACCGAACGGACACGGGAGATAGGTATACGGAAGGCAATAGGGGCTACACCCAGTGTGATACGCAAGCAATTTTTGATGGAGGCCATTGTCATCTGTATGATGGGCGGCGTCGCGGGTATATTTATCGGCATCCTGATCGGTAATTTATTAGCCCTTCAACTGGGGACATCCTTTATTATTCCTTGGGCAGCTATTATTCTTGGATTTGCCGTGTGTGGTCTTGTCGGGATGCTATCTGGTTATTATCCGGCATCAAAAGCTTCAAAATTAGATCCCGTGGATGCGCTGCGTTACGAATAAACCAAATCTGTATTAAATTAATACATTGTTGATCCCTATCAGTTGTTACATTTTTAACACTGCGCTGTCATGCTGCCCGTGATCCGAGGAGGCTTGCCAGTAATCCGAAATCGCCAGCCAGGGATCTATTCCATGATGATACCATTATTCGTTGCAAAAGGAAGGAAATGAAAGGGCGGTATAAATTTGTGCAAACGGTTTAATGTTATCAAAACATTGATTTGAGGTGAATTCTCAATAAACAGGCTGTTTCCACCAAAGAAAAACTGTAATATTGTATAAAAAAATAAATTCGAATTATGTACAATACATTACAACCAGTTTTACAAAAGGAATTGGAAGCAATCAAAGAAGCGGGATTGTATAAGCAAGAGCGGGTGATTGTTACCCCTCAAGGAGCAGATATTAAAGTGAGCACAGGACAGGAAGTCATCAATTTTTGTGCAAACAACTACTTGGGACTATCTTCTCACCCGAAGGTTATCGAAGCGGCAAAGCAGGCCATTGATACACATGGTTATGGCATGTCTTCAGTACGTTTTATCTGTGGTACACAAGATGTACATAAAGAATTAGAAGCAAAGATTTCCCAGTTCTTAGGAACAGAAGATACGATTTTATATGCTGCGGCATTCGATGCGAATGGCGGTGTTTTCGAACCATTGTTTGGTGCTGAGGACGCAATTATTTCCGATGAATTGAACCACGCTTCGATCATTGATGGTGTACGTTTGTGTAAAGCGCAACGTTTCCGTTATAAGAATGCAGATATGGCAGATTTAGAAGCACAGTTGCAGGAAGCCTCAGGAGCAAGACACAAAATCATCGTTACTGATGGTGCATTCTCTATGGACGGATCAGTAGCGCCATTGGACAAGATCTGTGATCTTGCAGACAAATATCAAGCTTTGGTGATGATCGATGAATCGCATTGTACAGGTTTCATTGGTGCCACAGGCCGCGGTACGCATGAACTTTTCAACGTGATTGATCGTGTAGATATCATTACCGGAACACTTGGTAAAGCCCTTGGTGGTGCTTCTGGTGGCTTCACATCAGGTAAAAAAGAGATTATCGATTTGTTACGTCAGCGTTCACGCCCTTATTTATTTTCAAATACATTGGCACCAGCAATTGCAGGCGCTTCTGTTGCGGTTTTGGATATGCTGAGTGAGACAACCGCTTTGCGTGATAAACTTGAATCCAACACCAAATATTTCCGTGAAAAAATGACGGAAGCAGGATTTGATATCAAACCAGGTTTCCACCCAATCGTCCCTGTGATGCTTTACGACGCGAAACTTGCACAAGCTTTTGCTGCTAAGATGTTGGACGAAGGTATTTATGTGATCGGTTTCTACTATCCTGTTGTACCTCAGGGAAAAGCTCGTATTCGTGTTCAAATTTCAGCAGGACATGAGCTTGCTCACTTGGATAAAGCTATCGCCGCCTTTACTAAAGTAGGTAAAGAATTAGGTGTAATTAAATAAAATACACATAGTTATAAATTTTATGGTGCAAAATGTTTATCTTTGCACCCTGAATTTAAAAACAAATTTACTTGCTAGATGCAAAATATTAGAAACATAGCGATTATCGCTCACGTCGATCACGGTAAAACTACGTTGGTAGACAAAATCTTACACTTCACAAATCTTTTTAGAGACAATGATGGTACAGGTGATTTAATTCTGGATAATAACGATTTAGAACGTGAACGCGGTATTACTATTGTCGCTAAAAACGTTTCTGTTGAATATAAAGGAGTAAAAATTAACGTTATTGATACACCTGGTCACGCCGATTTCGGTGGTGAGGTTGAGCGTGTATTGAAAATGGCTGATGGTGTTGTATTGCTAGTGGATGCTTTCGAAGGTCCAATGCCGCAAACACGTTTCGTTACACAAAAAGCATTATCATTAGGTTTGAAACCTTTGGTTGTTGTCAATAAAGTGGACAAAGAAAACTGTCGCCCAGAAGAAGTATACGAAAATGTATTTGATTTATTCTTTAGCCTAGATGCTACAGAGGAGCAATTGGCATTTCCAGTATTATATGGTTCTTCCAAACATGGTTGGATGTCAACAGATTGGAAAGAAAAGAAAGAAGATGTATCTGAACTATTAGATGCGATCATCAATCACTTCCCACCTTCACCATTTGTTGAAGGTACATTGCAAATGCAGATCACGTCGTTGGATTACTCTACGTTCGTAGGACGTATTGCTATTGGTCGTGTAGCTCGTGGTATAATTAAAGAAGGTCAACCAATCTCGTTGGTAAAACGTGACGGTAAGATCGTGAAATCACGTGTAAAAGAATTGCATACATTTGAAGGTTTAGGCCGTCGTCGTGTACAAGAAGTTAAATGTGGTGATATTTGTGCTGTTGTTGGTATCGAAGGTTTCGATATCGGTGATACAATCGCTGATTTTGACAACCCAGAGCAATTGGAAGTTATTAGCATTGATGAGCCAACAATGAATATGTTGTTCACGATCAATAACTCACCATTCTTTGGTAAAGAAGGTAAATTGGTTACTTCTAGACATATTCACGATCGTCTACAAAAAGAATTAGAAAAGAACTTGGCATTACGCGTCGTTCCTACTGAATCTCCAGACGCTTGGTTGGTATATGGACGTGGTATCCTTCACTTATCTGTATTGATCGAAACAATGCGTCGCGAAGGTTACGAATTGCAAGTAGGTCAGCCGCAAGTAATCTTGAAAGAGATCGACGGAAAGAAATGTGAGCCTATCGAGGTGTTGGTTGTTGACGTTCCTGCAGAAGTTTCTGGTAAAGTGATCGAGTTGGTAACACAACGTAAAGGTGAGCTTTTAGTGATGGAAACGAAAGGTGAAATGCAACATCTTGAGTTCGAAATTCCTTCTCGTGGTATCATTGGTCTACGTAACAACGTATTGACTGCTACAGCTGGAGAGGCTGTTATGGCACACCGTTTGAAAGGATACGAGCCTTGGAGAGGAACAATCCCTGGACGTTTGCATGGTGTATTGATCTCTTTGGATAAAGGTACAACCACTGCTTATTCTATTGATAAGTTACAAGATAGAGGTAAGTTCTTCGTTGATCCAGGTGTGGATATTTATGAAGGACAAATCTTAGGAGAGCACATCCGTGACAATGACTTAACGATCAATATTGTTAAAGGTAAACAATTGACAAATATGCGTGCATCTGGTACAGATGATAACACGCGTATTGCACCAGCAATTAAATTCTCTCTAGAAGAATCTATGGAATATATCCAAGCGGACGAATACATCGAGGTTACACCACTATCTACCCGTTTGCGTAAAATCTACTTGACAGAAAATGAGCGTAAAGTAAACGCGAAAAAATTTCAATAGTAGGTAACTAAAGATTGTAAAACAAAAGGGGCTGTATCTTGAAATTTGATACAGCCCCTTTCTGCTATTATTCTAAATAACTAAACGTTATATTTACTTCTTTTCTCTGACTTCAGCAGCTCGGTAGGTATCCCCATCCGTTGTGTAGATTTTGAATTGCGCTTCATAGCCTTCAGGGACATAAATAACGATAGGCATGCGACCATTGTAACGTACGGTCTCAGGTTGAGCGCTTACAAAAAGATTGCGCTTTGCTTTATCTGGGCATGCCATCATTGTGCTTGCTACATTTCCATTAGTTTTAAATACGTAGTAATCATAACCCCATCCTTGAAGATCTTTTTTCTCAAAGGAACCAGCTAGATTAAAATTGTTACAACCATCTACCTCCATCCATTTACCTACAGAGAATTCGATCTTCTTATTCTTATCATTCTCCGAATACGGAACTTCTATAATCATTTTTTTGTATCCTTTTTCCGCTGCAGGAAAAATATTTAAGTCTATTTTATCAATCACCATTTGTGCTTTACTTACTGTTGTGGATGCGACGAAAACGAATAGCATCATGACCATAACTTTAAATACATTTTTTCTCATAACCTTTTTTTTATTTTATTCTTTAAAACGCAATTTCTATCGCTATTGCTACTTTGTTTTGTAAAACTATATTTCTAAGACGACTTAAAATACAGAAGGATTAATTGGTAATGAATAAATATTTAGAATAATTGTTTGTTAATCCTGTTAAAGGTGTAAAAGAGCTCCCTTTGATAAGCTCTGGGTAATGCATTTGTTCATCGTTTGTTTTGTAATAAATCATGGTGCTTGCGTGACCTCAACAGGAACGCAAAATCCGTCGCTGACCTATATGGCATTAACAGCTAGAGCCGTAGATTATGCTGTCGCTGAAATGAAAAAAGGCGACCTCTAAATTCATAGAACTGCATCATGACAGCGGCTGTATTTTTTCGTGAGAGCTTTTAATTCATAGCGACTATAATCAGCCAAGATTGCGTAACTTTGTGTGAGATAAGGATTATTATGAGTAAAAAAGTGGAGCATACTCCAAAAGAATATATTCAAATAAAGGGGGCTAGAGTCAATAATCTGAAAAATATTGATGTTGATATTCCCAAAAATAAATTAGTTGTCATTACAGGAATGTCGGGTTCGGGAAAATCTTCCCTCGCTTTTGATACCCTATATGCTGAGGGGCAGCGACGGTATGTTGAAAGTCTTTCTTCCTATGCACGACAGTTTATGGGACGGATGAATAAACCTGAAGTCGATTACATCAAGGGGATCGCCCCAGCGATTGCGATTGAACAACGTGTTATTACCAGTAATCCCCGCTCTACTGTCGGAACTTCTACCGAAATATATGACTATCTGAAATTACTATATGCAAGGATCGGTAAGACGATTTCTCCTGTATCAGGCAGGGAGGTGACTAAAGATAGCGTGAGTTCGGTGGTAGATTTTGCGCTAAAGTTTGACGAGGGAGAATCTGTCACGCTCTTGGCTCCATTGGTGCCTTCCCATGGGCGAAAGCTTAAGGAAGAGTTGTCTCTCTTACTGCAGAAAGGATTTGTCCGTGTCGTTTATCAAGATAAAATGCAAAAAATCGAAAGTATTATTGACGATAAGAGCATGGCAAATGAAACGATTCAGGACGGCGAGGTATTGATCGTAGTGGATCGGGTACGTATCGAGCAGGACGATGATACCATTAATCGATTATCAGATTCTATTCAAACCGGATTTTTTGAGGGTAAAGGTGAATTGTATATCGAAGAAAAGGGTAAAAGACATCATTTCTCACATAAGTTCGAACTCGATGGAATTACTTTTGAGGAGCCTAGTCCCAACTTCTTTAGTTTCAATAATCCCTATGGTGCCTGTCGTCGATGTGAAGGCTATGGGAAGATCATTGGTATAGACCCAGATCTTGTTATACCAGATAAGAGTCGCTCTGTCTATGATGGCGCTATTGCTCCCTGGCGAGGAGAGAAAATGGGCGAATGGTTACAGGTGCTGGTAAAAAATTCTCTAAAGTTTGATTTTCCGATACACCGCGCCTATTCTGATCTGACCGCAGCGCAAAAAGAATTACTCTGGACGGGAAATAGTTATTTTACTGGGCTTAACCAGTTCTTTGAAGAGCTTGAAGAACAGACCTATAAAATTCAATACCGTGTGATGTTATCCCGTTACCGTGGTAAGACCGACTGTCCGGATTGTAGAGGAACAAGGTTGCGCAAAGATGCGACCTATGTAAAAGTGGGTGGTAGGTCAATTACCGATATCGTATTGATGCCTCTTGAAGAAGCTTTGGCATTTTTTACAGATTTGTCTCTGGAAGGAAATGAAAAGGTGATCGCCAAACGCTTGTTGGCCGAAATTAATAACCGGCTACAATTTCTATGTGATGTAGGGTTAAGCTACCTTACCTTAAACCGTCTGTCCAATACATTATCTGGGGGAGAATCGCAACGGATCAATTTGGCAACTTCGCTCGGAAGTTCGCTCGTCGGCTCAATCTATGTGTTGGATGAGCCGAGTATTGGGTTGCACCCGCGCGATACACAGCGTCTGATTTCGGTACTGAAATCCCTGCGTGATGTAGGTAATACGGTTGTTGTGGTTGAACATGAACAGGAGATGATGGAGGCTGCCGATTACCTGATCGATATTGGCCCTGAAGCAGGGATCAATGGTGGTGAGATGGTATTTGCTGGAACATATAGTGAGATCCTAAAAGATGATAGGAGTTTAACCGGTCAATACCTGAGTGGCAAGAGCAAGATCGAAGTTCCAAAAAAACGGCGAAAATGGTCCAATAGCATTACTGTAAAGGGAGCGCATGAAAATAACCTTCAGGGGATCGATGTGCAGTTTCCATTAAATACATTTACCGTTGTATCAGGGGTATCGGGATCCGGAAAGACCTCCTTGGTGAAACGTATTCTTTATCCGGCGTTGCAGAAATCAATCGGTAATTATTCTGGTGAACAAACTGGTGTATATGATTCCATAGAAGGTGATATTGCACAAGTGGAACAGATCGAAATGGTTGACCAGAATCCAATCGGTCGTTCTTCACGGTCCAATCCAGTGACTTATGTTAAGGCTTGGGATGAGATCAGGGCATTGTATGCCAATCAAGCGGCATCCAAAGCTGCGGGATTGAAACCTGCTGCGTTTTCTTTTAATGTCGAGGGCGGCCGCTGTGATGTCTGTCAAGGTGAGGGGGAAGTGAAGATCGAGATGCAATTTATGGCGGATATTGTACTTCCGTGTGAGGCCTGTGGTGGAAAACGTTTCAAGCAGTTTGTGCTAGATGTGCAATATAAAGGTAAATCCGTAGCAGATATACTTGAACTGAGCGTTGATGAAGCCATTGTCTTCTTTGGCGATCAGCCTAAGATATTGGCGAAGTTACAGCCATTACAAGATGTTGGTCTGGGGTATGTAAAGCTCGGGCAGTCTTCCAGTACGCTCTCAGGAGGTGAGGCCCAACGGATTAAACTTGCTTCCTTTCTGATCAAAGGCAATAACAGCAAGAAGACCCTGTTTATCTTTGACGAACCAACTACTGGTTTACATTTTCAGGATATTAAAAAACTGTTAAAATCGTTTGATGCTTTGATTGCTCTCGGCAACAGTATTTTGGTCATTGAGCATAATATGGATATGATCAAGTCGGCGGATTGGGTAATTGATATTGGACCTGAAGGGGGTAATAAAGGTGGAAAGGTGGTTTTTACGGGACTTCCAGAAGATCTCGCGCATTGTAAAGATTCTTATACAGGACCATTTTTAAAAACACATTTAAAAGATTAAACCCTACATTAGCATTCGTTATTAAACGGCGGGGCCTGCGCAGCGGGCGCTTTACTCAATACTCAATACTCAATACTATTATGATTAAAAGATTTTTTTTAAGTGTCGTATTTGGAATAGCCGCACTCTCCTCCATGGCACAACAACCGGAGAGACCCAAATTGGTCGTCGGTCTGATGGTGGATCAGATGCGCTGGGATTATCTATATCGTTTTGCGGACAGATATGGAAATGATGGTTTCAAGCGACTTTTGAAAGAAGGCTTCTCCTGTGAGAATACCCTGATCAATTATATTCCGACCTATACAGCTATAGGACACAGTTCGGTATACACGGGTTCTGTTCCTTCAATCCACGGTATTGCGGGTAATGATTGGATCGAGGAGCTTACAGGCAAGAATATGTATTGTACCCAAGATGACAATGTCGTTGGTATAGGTACTACAGAGAAAGAAGGAAAACAATCCCCACGTAATTTACTGGCGTCTACGGTAACGGATCAGTTGAAACTGGCGTCAAATTTTAAATCTAAAGTCATTGGTATCGCAATTAAAGACAGAGGCGGTATATTACCTGCCGGGCACTTTGCGGATGCTGCTTATTGGTTTGAGGCGAAGTCAGGCAATTGGATTACCTCCAATTTTTATATGGATCAATTACCGAAGTGGGTCGTTGACTTCAATAAGAAAAAGTTAGCGGAAAAATACCTTAAGGCAGACTGGAAGCCGATGTACAATGTGAGTACTTATGCTGCGAACAGTATTGCTGATGATAATATCTATGAGGGGAAATATCCAGGTGAAGAGAAACCAACCTTGCCGCGTGCGACATCTAAGTTGATGAAAGACGAAGGTCTTGAGTTGATCAAAACAACACCAATGGGTAATCAGTTTACCTTAGATCTGGCAATGGAAGCCATCAAAAATGAGCAGATGGGAAATAACCCAACTAAAAATACCGATTTCCTTTGTGTCAGTCTTTCGGCGACAGATTATGTTGGACACCGTTACTCATTGACAGCTGTGGAAATTGAAGATATTTATCTGCAATTGGACAAACAACTGGCCGATTTCTTTGCTTATCTGGATAATACTGTTGGTAAAGGCAATTACACCTTTTTCCTGACAGCTGACCATGGTGCTTCTTACAACTCTAGATTCTATATGGATATGAAAGGAAACGGCGGTTATTTCTATTCCCGTCAGATTATTTCGGATCTAAACAAAAAGTTGAAAGAGAAATTTGGACAGGAAAAAATCGTCAAGAGTATGATGAATTATCAGGTTCATTTGAATAATCAAATCATTGATTCGCTTCAATTGGATCGGGATAAAATTAAAGAGACAATTATTCGCGAATTGCGCCACACCGAAGGTGTTGCATATGTTGCAGATATGGAAAAGAGCGAAGGCCTAATGATTCCGGAGCCTGTGCGTGAAAAAATGATCAATGGGTATAATTACAAACGAAGTGGTGTTATCCAAATCGTTTGTGAACCACAATGGTATGATGGTACGCCACGATCTACGGGTACGACACATGGTACTTGGTCGGGATATGATTCCCATATTCCATTGGTATTTATGGGCTGGGGCATTAAGCCTGGTGTGTCCAATACCGAGGTCCATATTGTCGATATTGCGCCTACAATTTCATCACTATTGCATATTACCGAACCCAATGGAAGTATCGGTAAACCCATTACAGCGGTATTGGGCCAATAGCAATTAGATGATCAAATAATATTCGCCCTTAGCATAAGGATATCCAATGGGTAAATTGTGCTAAGGGCTTTTCTTTTACAGGCTAGTTTTATAGGTTTTATTCTATTGAATAAAAAACGTAAATTTGCAATTCAACAGGGGGTTAACAAATTATGCTTTCCAAAAAGACAAAATATGCAATTAAGGCACTTATGGTGCTCGGTCGTAACTACGGAAATGAACCTATGCAGATCGTTAAGATTGCACAGGAAGAAAATATTCCAAAAAAATTCTTGGAACAGATTCTCCTTGAAATGCGCAACGCAGGGATTCTCTATAGTAAAAAAGGTGCAGGGGGTGGCTATAGTCTAAATAAAGCTCCAGAAGATGTATTTTTATCTCAGGTAATGCGTCTGATCGATGGACCGATTGCTTTGCTCCCTTGTGTCAGTCTAAATTTCTATCGTTCCTGTGAAGAGTGTACCGAAGAGCATGCCTGTGGCATCCGTGATACATTTGTGGAAGTGCGGAATGCGATGTTGCAAATTTTGAATGACACCAGCATTGCACATCTAATCAATAAAGAAAAAGAGTTGAATCTAAACGTCGAATAATCGACTTGTTCGATGCCGTATGCAGGCTAGGCAAAATAGCTTGTTTGCAATGAATAGTATAGACAGCAGTGGCGCAAGCTTACTGCTGTTTTTTTATACTGAAGGTATTTCCAAAAACATATCTTGGCAGAATAAGCCCCCTTAGCATGATTTATTGGTATAGACAATAATTTGAGTTTTGCTTTAGAATAAGATAAATTTTATAATTTTAGGGCATTCATAATATACGGACAGATCACTTGAAAAACGATGAAAATGATGAGGTTAAGCTGGTTTCTCTTTTAATTAAGGGAGACAAATTGGCTTTCTCTAAGCTTTATGAACACTATTCTCCCACCTTGTTGCACAAGCTGAACAGATTGCTACCAGACGAGGAGCATGTGTTGGAAATACATCAAATTGCCTTCGTACGATTATGGGATATGCGCGCCAAAATTATTCCCGAGAAAGGTGTTTGGTCATTGCTACATACAATAGCCCGTAACCTGACCATTGATTATTTTCGCCAATCAGCTACAGATGAAGCTGTGCGTAAAGCACTTCTGACACAGGCAACCTTATATTATGAACTGGACGAAGCCAATGATACGTTGGAACAGCTATCTGATGAGCTATCAAAAGCGATAGAAAAATTACCCCCCAAGCGCAGAGAAATCTTCCTGTTGTGCAAATTCCAGGGAAAGAGTTATGAAGAAGCCGCAAAGATCCATGAAGTTTCAGTTGGTACTGTAAAAGATCACATGGCCAAAGCTATGCGTTTTTTAAAACAGGAACTCGGAGCCAAACTTTTTATGCTGTTGATAACACTTTTGGGGCTTCTTAACTAGGGATTTGCCTCACATAAGGCTAGTCTCAATAGTCTTTTTTATCCTCCTTAAACCTAATTTTTAATTTTTTTAAAAAAAATGATTTTCTAAGCATAGACTTTCTATGTCTTCTCCGTATTAAGGTTATTAAGGCTGTGATTTGAGCGATTATTATGTACGATAAAAAGGAGATTTTCGAGAAATACTTAGCCGGCACCTGCACGCCGGAGCAGGCCGCTTGGTTGGTAGCATTATTCGCTGACGAATCTTTTCGTGAGGAACTGGAAATGTATATGGATGCGGCAATGGATGATCAGCTGGAGGAAGAGGACATTATTGAGGAATTGTATACCCAATCGAAAAACCAATACCCAATCTTAGAATCGCTGCTCACTGGAGAAGAGATTAAAACGAAACCATCCATTTTGATCCGCTTATGGCCATGGGCGGCCGCTGCGGCAGCAATACTGATTCTCTATGTAGGAGGGTATCAATATAAAGCATATGAGGAGGCTCCAAGCACTACCGCTGTTACTGTCACGAATAGACATATGGAAAGCGCCAAAGTGGAATCACTGATGACATTGACGCTGCCGAATGGCGAGAAAATTGAGTTGACGGATAGTAGCAAAACGCAATACGCTGCTGCAAAAACAACAAATGAAGATTCTTTTTTTGAGATCAAAAAATTTGAGAATGCCTCCGAACCTATGGTACAGGAAATTAACGTTCCAACGGGTAAAACTGGAGCAATCGTGTTGACTGATGGAACCAAAGTTTGGCTCAATACGGGTACTAAATTACGTTACGATGCCAATTTCGTTGGATCCGAACGTGTCGTTTATCTGGAGGGAGAAGCTTATTTTGAGGTTTCGCACAATAAGCAGAAGCCTTTTGTGGTGGTTTCAAATGATCAAAAAATCAAGGTACTGGGGACGCATTTTAATGCTAAGGCTTATGCAAGTAATCGGACCACAACAACATTGATGGAAGGTAGTGTTGCCGTTTCTACTGCATCGAAGGTCCGTATTTTGACCCCGGGAGAATGCAGCGTTGTCGACCCAGGGAAGAATAATATCGATGTTTCTCCGGCCTTATTGTCCAATGTTAATGCTTGGCGAAATAATGAATTTTCATTTTTTAATGCAGGTTTGGAAGAGATCGGAGTGGAGTTGTCGCACTGGTATGGCATAGATGTTAGGGTGCTCGGCCAAGCTGACGAATTGGGCTTTACTGGAGTCATTTCCAAAGAAAAGACATTAGAAGAAGTATTGTCCATCTTGCGGAGAACAGGACAGATAAAATATCAAATCACTCCTTGGGGAGCAAAAGAAAGGAGGGTGATTCTGATGATGTAGTTTTACCTATGCAATCTAACTAACCACTGCTGAGCGGGGGACAGCAGTATACCTTAATTATTTGACCAATAAATTACGACCAAATGAATTTATTCAATTCCAGAGACCTATTGAAAAGGAGGGCTTTGGGCAAACGCACTGCAATTTTATTTGTTGCACTGACCTGTGCGCAGTTTAGCCTGGCGGCTTTTGCACAACGGGTCACTATAAAGAGGAAGGGAGTTCCACTTTCTCAAGTATTTAGTGAAATCAAGAGACAATGCAATTGTGATTTCTTCTACAATGAGTCTCTTGTCAAATCCAATACGGCGGTGGATATCGACATGCAGAATGCTACTGTGCAAGAAGTATTGGATCACTGTTTTAAAGATCAGTCGCTGCAATATAGCATCGATAATAAGACAATTGTAATTACCCCTAAGCCTCGTTCAGCCAAACAGCAGAAAGTACAGCTACGTGGTCGTGTAATGGATTATAAGGGAAAACCTCTGGTCGGCATTACGGTGGCCGAAAAAGATAATCCAAAGAATGCTGTTGGAACGGATACTGATGGGACGTTTATCCTATCGGTAACAAATGCAAATACAACATTGATTTTCAAAAGTATGGGTTTCCAGACTTTGCAGATATCCATGCAGGGTAAGACTTGGATAGAGGTGCGCTTGACTCCTGTCGAAAATCAGTTGGACGATGTGGTCGTCACAGGCTACCAAAACCTACAACGCAAATCATTGACCGGTTCGGTCGCTACGGTTAATATGGAGCAGTTAGAAACGATATTTCAGCCGAATATTGATAAACTCCTACAAGGACAGGTACCTGGGCTTATGGTCATGAGTACTTCGGGTGCTCCGGGCGCTATGCCGCAAATTCGCATTCGTGGTACTGCTGCGTTAAGCGGGAATGTGCAGCCTTTATGGGTTGTCGATGGTATTATTCTGGATGACGCGGTGAATGTTTCTGTTGATGATATTATGACTAATAGAAACCTGATCGCTTCTGGTATTGGTGGTGTCAATGTGGAAGATATCGAAAGCATCAATGTCTTAAAAGATGCAGCGGCAACGGCTATCTATGGAACTAAAGCCGCTAATGGTGTCATTGTAATTACTTCCAAAAAGGGGCGGGCTGGTAAAACCCGAGTGAATTTTTCAAGCACCTTAACGATGGGAGAGCGACCACAGATAGCGGACGCCTATATGATGAACTCCAAGGAACGGGTGGACGTCAATTTAGAAATGTTACAGCGGAATTTGTTTAATGCAAACAGCCCTAAACCCGGCGAATATGGTACTGTTACTGATTTTGAACGTTATTTTATTGATGCAAATGATAAGCGGATTAGCTGGGGTCAATTTGAAGACAAGATAAAGTACCTGGAAACGGTCAATACCGATTGGTTTAAACATCTATTCAGAAATTCGCTATCTCAACGGTATAACGTAAGTTTTTCCGGTGGAAATGAAAAGACGACTTTTTATGCCTCAGGAAGCTACAATAATGATCAGGCGACCGCGAAAGGCGTGGGACAGAAAACCTATACTGGATCATTGAAAGCCTATACTTTCTTAACACCCAAGATGCGATTGGGAGTCATGATGGATATCAATGCACGCGACAATAAGAGTTTTTTTGCTGTCGATTCGCGCGAAAACCCCTATGAATGGGCGATCTATACCACACGTGCGCAACCCGCTTTTGACGGTGATGGAAATTATAGTTATTTCTACCATAATACCTTGAAATATAATTTTATGGAAAATAGGGAGCAGGGCTGGAGAAATGCAAATAACTTCGGACTACGGTCTTCAGTGGATTTTGAATGGAAATTCATGAAAGATCTGACATTTACTTCTTTGTTTAGTTATACGAAACAAAATACACGAGATGTCGATGTTGCTTTGGAGGATAGTTATTTTGTGCGGAGCCGGAAAAAAGACTATTACGATATCATCGACTATACAGCAGTGCAGATCTGGAAGGATGGAGGTTATAGAAGAGGAAAGGCATCCGTCAACGGTTCGATTACCTTTCGGAATCAAATAATCTATAATCCCCTCTTTAAAGACAAGCATTATCTAAACGTGATGCTAGGGCAAGAGATCCGTAAATCTAAGACTGAGGAGGAAGTAACGCAGGTTTATGGATATGCACATGATCGAGGCCATCAACAAGTGCCACAGTTTGAGCTGATGAAAAAGATGGGTGTTCCCTATTGGACAGAACGTCTGGATGAAGCTGCTGCAGTATCTTATTTCGGTGCATTCAATTATACCTTTGACAATAGATATACCGTAAGCTTTAACGCCCGTACAGATGGTTCCAATAGATTTGGTCTGAAAACTAATCAGTTATTTCAGCCACTTTGGGCATTTGGAGCGAACTATCAGATGAAGCAGGAGCGTTTTCTAAATCAGATTGATTGGTTATCCTATTTGACACTAAGAGGATCCTATGGCAGCCAGGGTAATGTTGCTTCTCAAGCCTACTCCGACTTGGTTGCGACGATCGGCGCGGTGAATGTAGATAATCCGGTCAATTATTTAATTATCAACGCACCGAAAAATCCTTATCTCAAATGGGAAAAGACCTATACAACCAATTTGGGGCTTGAATTTGGCTTATGGAAACGCCGTTTAATGGGCTCTGTCGAATTTTATAATAAAAAAGGCACAGACCTGTTGGGATCGAAACAAGTGTCACAAGTGACCGGATTCGAATCGCTTCAGGTGAACTGGGCGACAATGCGCAATCGAGGTTGGGAGTTTTCTGTCAGCTCAATCAATATTGATTCTAAGAATTTTAGATGGTCATCAAATATTAATTATGGCTTGAACAAAAATGAGGTATTGGACGTTAATGCCAAGCCAACGGTGGGCAGTCTGACAGAAGCAAATCGGACTAACTATGCATCATCTGCAGTAATTGGCAAGCCACTAGATGGGGTATGGTCTTATCGTTATGCAGGACTCAATACAGATGGTAGAGCTACATTTTATACCAATAAAGAAGGGGAAAAGGTACTCTATGGTATGACGAACTTGGATGGCCTGAAGTACGAGGGACCCAATCTACCAACGACGCAATTGGGTTTTACCAATACGTTCGCCTATAAGCGTTTGTCTTTGTCAGCCTTGTTTATTGGTAGTTTTGGTAATGTGATGCGACTGCGCAACCTCTCACAAAACTATGCCCTGACTTTTCCAGAGCCCACACAGAACCTGTCGAGAGAATGGGTAAACAGATGGCGTAAACCAGGGGATGAACTCAATACGAATATCCCTAAACTTGAAGATTCTGCGTTCGAGGCCGCTGTGACAGGTACTTCACCATACAATGGCAGAATGTACGATAACTCTGATTTGAGAACAGTAAAAGGTGATTTTGTGCGCTTGCAGAACCTCTCCATTTCTTATGATTATTTTACGCCTAGATTGCGGGCATTGGGAATCCAGAATATTCGCCTTATGTTACAGGGTAATAATCTCTATGTATGGAAAGATGCTAAACTGAAAGGTCAGGATCCGGAGGCGCAAGGAAGCAAAATGTCTTACGCAGACTCGAGATCCGTTCAGGTATCGTTTGGAAATACATTCCTCCCCGTGCCACGATCATACACAGCATCTTTACAAGTTCAATTTTAAACCTAAAAGCTATTATGAAGACTACATCTAAATATTTGTTGCTGGGTATGTTTTGTTCAGCAGTAGGCTTGTCATCTTGTACGGGCTTATTGGATATAAAACCCGTCAATAGTATGACACCCGAAACAATCAATGATTATGAATCGATTTTATTAGGCGGGTATCCACGCAGCGATTATTTCTATAAAACCGAATTAATGACCGATAACGCAATGGTCAATCTCAATACAACGTATAAACCCAGTGCTGCTGATGAACCCTGGTTCTTGTTTGCCTCATCGCATTTATTGGACAATAGTCCTAATGATCCCTATTGGGGGCAGCTTTATAAGACTATTTTTTATGCCAATACAGTCTTGGATAAGTTCAAAGAAGTGATCCCTACCAGTGAAGAACAGTCAAACTACGATAGGATAAAAGGTGAAGCGCTCGCATTGCGGGCTTATGCCTATTTTTACCTAGTTAATATGTATGCTGATGTATATACAGCAAATAACCTGGAACTCCCAGGTGTACCAATGCCTCTTGATGCCGTCGATGTTAACGAATTCAGCAAGAATAATGTACGCCAACCTTTAGGAAAAGTATGGGGGCAGATCGAAGCAGATTTGGGTCAGGCCGCAGATCTATTGCGCGGAAAGCCTACGAATGATCGTTTTCGGCTCAATATTACGACTGTACAATTATTACGTGCCCGTGTGTCATTATTTATGGGACAATATGATCAGGCAATAGCCTTTGCCGGAGAAGTGATGTCAAGTGCAAAGCTCGCTGATCTCAATACCATGCAATCTTATATTGACAGTAAGTCCAATAAGTATGCTTTTTCGGGCAATGTAGGCTTTATTGATACAGATTATAATAGAGAAATACTATTCTTTACAGCAGGAAGAGCCAATAATAATATCTTTTACTATTCTCAGGCAGCATTTAAACCTACCGAAGAGATCTTGGACCTGACTAAAAGAAATGGCAACCTGGTTGATTACAGGCAATACTTGTTTGATTCATTTGAAGACTTTTCACAGCCTGATGGTGTCATGGTTGGAAAGACGGTGTACCATATGTTTGCCACACAGGAAAAATATTGGTTTTATATTGGCTTTAAAGCCAGTGAGGCCTATGTGATACGTGCTGAGGCCTACGCTAGAAAACAGCAATATAGTAATGCTTTGAAAGACCTCAACGATCTGTTGGTGACGCGTTACAAAAAAGGAACGTTTATCGGGTTAAAGGAAAGTGACTATATTGATAAAGCAGGTATTTTGAAAAGAATACTCGAAGAGCGCCGTCTGGAAACTGCATTCGATGGCGGACTGCGATTTTTTGACTTACGTAGAATTGGAAAGCCCGAAATCAAGCATACCTATAAAAATGGACAGGAGTTTGTAATGCGCAAAGATGATCCAAAATATGTCTTGCAGATTCCTCAATCAGAACAGAATAATTCACCAAATATGCCTATTAATCCACGATAATCAATTCATCAATGAAGAAGATATTTTCAATCGGCCTAGTAAGCATGTTGTTACTGGCCAGTTCATGTACAAAAAATGAATCAATCAATTCCTCGGAATCTTTCGGATTTCAAGAGCGTTTTGGCCCAAAAGAAGAGGAGTTACCCGCTGTTAAGGAGATGTTCAAGACCTATGATTTATGGCTGCGTCTTAATTTTAAGGATCCGAAGGAGGTGACAAATAGTATTTTGGTGCAAGATGTCAATAATCGCTATGGAGCAACACCAATCGAGGACAAGGCCAAACCAAGTGCCATTATGTTTGTAGATACCCTGCTGCATAATGTTTCTACCGATTTTGTGCGGCGGGTATTTCCACGGGAGTTCTTTTTCGTAAAGACCTATAATGGTTCTTGGTGGAAACAGGATATTTATGTCTTGGGACGTTCGCGTTTAATTGTCTGTTGGCCCAATGAACGATTAAATACCCAACCTATTACGGTGCCTGAAACACATTATTACCGGGATTCTGTACTTACGCGTATGGTTTGGGGCAATTTGTCCGGGATGCTCGCGCAGCGAATGGAAGGAAATGTTCCTGGATTTGAGGCTGCCGGAATGCCTTATGACAATGGAAAGGCACTCGATGAAATTAACAAAAATTTTCCGGGCAATAGTGATGAAGATATTGAAGCTCGTAATCGTGAGGTTTCCAAATTAGCCGCAGAACGTGGTTATATCTCTGGCTCTGGCTCGAGGGGTTACGAAGTTGACTTGGGGCAGTGGTTTAGTCTGTTGACAACTGAATCCTATCAAAACATTAAAAAAGTATACTTAGATACCAGTGAAAAAAGAACGGCTAAATATAAGATATTGACAGATTTTCTCAAGAAGGAATACCATTGGGACATCCAAGCGGCTGGTAACAAGTATCGCCAAAAATTAAATAGTTTTAATTAATGTCACGCCAAACCTTATAGAAATATAATAAAAAAGCCAATTCATCATAGGCGGGTTAAAGACACTCGTCTATGATGATTAACGAAGTAAACAATTATTAAATACAAGCATCTAAAATCAAATTTGTACACATGAAAATTTTAAAAATGATCGCCTTGTTGGCCCTCCCTAGTGCGGTGATGGCACAACAGTCGGATTTCAGTATTGAGGGAAAAATACAACAACCCAAAAAAGAAGGACAAGTATTTATGTCGATCCGTACTCCGAATAGTCAGGTATTGGATTCGGTAAAAGTAAATAAGGGTACCTTCGCTTTTAAAGGCCAAGCCAATGGACCTACCATGGTCTACATTGTCTACGACCAAGAAAACAAAGGTTGGGACAAGATCGGGTACAAAGGAGATATGCTAGGTATTTATGTCGATAAAGGAAAGACAACTATAACAGCTAAAGACTCAGTAAAAACAGCTGTTGTTAAGGGCTCACCACTTCAAGATGCACATGCAGCATATAAGAATCTTATCAAAGAATCCGAGGATGGAATTAACGCGATCAATCTGAAATACAGCAGCGCTACTGCAGAGCAACGCAAAGACGATGCTTTTGCTGGACCGCTTCGGGAGCAGTATATGAAATTTGCGGAACAGAAGAAACAGTTGCAACAAGACTATATCGCGAAGAATCCAAACTCTTATTTCAGTTTATTGGCGATTCAGGATCAACTTTATGCTGGGGCCGAAATTTTAACTTTGGAACCTGAATTTAATAAACTTTCGGCATCTGTACGTAGTTCGGAAAGCGGAGAAGCTTTCGCGAAGCAGATCACGGCAGCTAAATCAACTGCGGTTGGGGTACTTGCACCAGACTTTACACAGCATGATGTCAATGACAAACCTGTTAAGTTATCTGATTTTAGGGGTAAATATGTGTTGTTGGATTTCTGGGCTTCTTGGTGTGGTCCTTGTCGGGCCGAGAATCCCAATGTTGTAGCAGCTTATGGTAAGTTTAAGGATAAAAATTTTACAGTACTGGGTGTTTCGTTGGATCAACCGGGCAAGAAAGACAACTGGTTGAAAGCTATTGAAGCGGACAAATTGAGCTGGACAAATGTAAGTGATCTGAAGTTTTGGAATAACGAGGCGGCTAAGCTCTACGGTGTACGCGGTATCCCACAGAACTTCCTGATCGGTCCCGACGGGAAGATTGTTGCTAAAGACCTACGTGGAGAACAGCTACATGAGAAATTAGCAGAACTATTGAAATAACATGATGACGAGATTAAAGTTTATTGCACTGGGAATAGGAACTATTTTATCCTTGTTTTGTGTTTTTGCTCTTCGTGCTCAGACAACTTCTAAGGTTGTTTTTGTAGGAAAAGTTGACCCGAAATTTGATGGTACCAAGATCTATCTTTATAACAATATTACGGGCGATAATGATACAGCTACTGTTACAAAAGGGATCTGGCAAATAGAACGGCCATTTACGGTAGCCACCCGGCACATGTTGGCCGCTGAGGCGGAGTCTAAAAAACATGGCGGTTACGCGCCCTTTGGTATTCTGGTTGATGCTCCTGCAACAATTCACATTGCGGGTGATCTGGAGTCTTTCTATACCTCCAAGGTTTCGGGATCCAAAGCCCATGATGTACTGAATCAGTATTTCACACTCATGCAGACTAAGGGGGCGGATGAAGCTGCAGTGATTACGCAGGTCGTTGCTCAAAATAACAATTCTTTTGGAGCAGCTTTTTTATTGGACCGCTATGGAAAGGCCATGAAACCGGAGGAAGCCTTAAAGGTTTATGAGGGACTGACGCCTGCTATCAAGCAATCCTATTATGGTAAATCTGCCGGCAATCAAATTCGTGGAGCTTTGTTGTCAAAAGAAGGAGCTTTGGTGGCGAATTTTTCGTTGCCAAATGAAAACGGTCAAAAAATTGACTTCGCTTCTATGAAAGGTTCCTATGTGCTATTGGACTTTTGGGCTTCTTGGTGTGGTCCCTGTATCGAAGAGTTTAAAACACTCAAGGAGATTTACGGAAAATATAAGGGTAAATCAGCGTTTGAGATTTTAAGTATTTCTACTGATAAGAGTGAAAATGCATGGAAGAATATGCTTAAAACCCAACAATTACCCTGGATACAACTGCACGATAATCCGGCGGACAACAGTATTGCAGTGAGTCGGTTTGCTGTGACAGCCTTACCCACAACTTTCTTGGTAGATCCGAATGGAAAGATTCTTGCTAAAAACCTAAGGGGAGAGGAATTAAAGGCTTATTTGGTTAAGCTATTCGGTTACTAGCCGCTCCGTTAGCCAATTTTAAGCATAAGCGTCAGCATCTGAAAATGCTGGCGCTTTTTTGTCCTGGTTAATTAAAGGAATGGAAACTATATTTCTTCTGATATTATCAGTTGTGTCTTATTGGGAAAAGAAAGCTGGTGTAACATCCTGCTCTATCCAAATTTGTTAGACATTTCTATTTAATTTCCTGTTTTACAGTTTGTTGTTGTAAGTTTTTGTGTTTTTTTAATTTCTTAATTATTTAACATAATTTTACGAATTTTCCGTAGCAACATTGATATCTTTATTGCGACAATATATAAACGGAAATTTATGAGACTAACCTATACCTTAGTTTTGTTTCTTGTACTTTCAGCCATAAGCTCTATTTCCTATGCCCAACAGAGGCTTACAGGTGTAGTTGTTGATGCCAAAGACAAAGCCAAACTCCATCAAGCGTCAGTTGCTTTACTTAACCCAAAAGATTCTATTTTAATTAAGTTTGATCGAACAAAAGAAAATGGGACTTTCCAAATTGCCAACCTGGATACAGGTATTTATAAAATGGTCGTATCCTATCCGCAGTATGCTGAGCTCGTGAGAGATATCCATATTACAGCTCAAGGTCTTGATCTTGGCATGATATCGCTGTCAAAGGCAGCATTACTTTTGGAGGAGGTACAGGTCAATGGACGAATTCCAGTCGTTATTAAAGGAGATACGATAGAGTATGATGCCGGTAGTTTTAAGGTTGAGAAAGATGCTAAGGTTGAAGACTTGCTCAAAGTGCTTCCCGGTATTACGATCGATGGGACAGGGAAGATTACAGCGCAGGGAAAAGAGGTAAAAAAGGTGCTGCTTGATGGCGAGGAGTTTTTTGGGGATGATCCAACCCTGATCACCAAAAATATTCGGTCGGATATGGTGAGCAAGGTACAGGTATACGAAAAGAAGTCAGATTTAGCTGTTCGTACGGGTATGGATGACGGAGAGCGTACACAAACTATTGATATAAAACTCAAGGAGGATAAAAAGAAGGGCATGTTTGGTCAGGCAATCGCTGGTGCAGGAACAGATAAGTATTATGGCGGGAAAGTCATGCTCAATAAGTTTAAGGGAGCGCAGAAGATTGCCGCTTATGGTATTTTGGCCAATGATGGCATGATAGGTTTGGGCTTTGAGGATAGTCAAAAATATGGTGTAGGTGGAAGTGGCAATGTGCAGATGATGGATGGTGGAGGTATCATGATTTCTTCCAATGGAGACGAAACTGATGGTGGATGGGATGGCCAATACAGGGGCGGAGGTGTGCCTAAAGCGTTGAATATGGGGGTAAGTTATTCCGATAAATCTAAAAATGATAAGCACAAAATTAATGTCAATTACAAACGTAGTCAGATCAATGTTGATAATACAAGTACCTATAATGCGCAGAATAACTTGCCAGAACGGGCACAAATAGACAGTAATACAACCAGAACGGAAAATGAAAACAGAGCAAATGTTGCTAATTTGAGGTACGACTATAAGTTGGACTCGTTAGCTGATTTGACCGTGAATATGGGCTTTAATAAATCCAATAGGGATAATATCTCTGAGGCGGAAGCTTATCAGAAAACATTGAGTGGACAGCCGATTACAAATACCATATCGCGTACGGATCTGAATAGTGATCAGGATAAATTCAATGTGAATGCTATCTTGACCCGACGGTTTAAAAAAGAACGTCGCTCCATCACATTTAATGTCAATGCAAATACGGATCGGAATCTTTCGAAGACACAGTATTTTTCGGAAAACTATTTTGAAAATAGCCGGCGTACCGACACAATCGATCAATTTAAAAAAGATGAATTCAGAAATAATACGTATGGCGCTTCGATAACCTATACAGAACCCCTTTCGAAAAAGATTACAGGATCAATAGGGTACTCTTTTTCCAGCAATAAATCAGAGACACTCAATCAATCCTTCAATAGAGATCCTATCACACAAAAATATACCGTGCTGGATGAAAGTGTATTGAATGATTTTAATTTTTCCAGTTTAAAAAATAGTATCAATACTTCGTTGAACTATAAAACAAATGACTTGACAGTCAATCTGAGTAACCAAACAGAATTTGAGGCTGTGAAAAGGACTTATAATAATTTAAACACCGTATTGCAACGTGATCAGACTTCTTTAAGGCCTTCACTTTCGGTAAATTACAAAATTTCTAAAAGTAAAAACATCGGTTTCCGTTACAGTGGACAGACTGCGCAGCCTTCATTGACACAGATCGAACCACTCAAACAAAATGCCCAGCCGCTCGTAGAATACTTGGACAATCCAGATCTGAAAGCTGGTTTCAACAATTCCTATTCTGTCAATTATAACTCTTATAAACAGCTAAAAGATCAAAATATGTATTTCTATGTTGGCGCTTATCAGGGGAAACGCAATATTAATAGTAGTGTGCGCTATAACTTGGAAGAGGGTACCCGACAAATCTCCTATGTCAATATTGATAAGGATAATTGGTCTGTGTATGGAGGTGGAAGCTATAGTTTTCCGATACAAAAGAAATGGGGATTAAAGATGAATCTTGGTATGGACCTTAACTATAATAGTCAGTATAGCTATCTTTCTTTATTGAATCAAGAACCACAGCTAAACCGTAACAAAACTTGGAGCGTAGGACCTAATATAGGTTTTAACCGTTATAAAGCAAATAAAATGGACTTTTATATTAACTTGAGTCCAGGCGTGGAAAAAATGGATTCCTATTTACAACCCGAATTGAATCAGACAACATTTAAATTCAATTCTTATTCGCAAGTCACCTATTACTTACCCAAAGACTTTAAAATTTCGGTATCCATGCAACAGAATTATCAGGCTGCAACAAAGACTTTGCAATCCATTAACATGATGAACATGAATGGCTATATCTCTAAAAAGTTCTTAAAGGACAAATCTTTGGAAGCGCAATTATTTGTCAACGATATATTAAATAAAAATATTGGAGTGCGTCGCTATCAAGATGGTACGGCATTTATCCAGACAAGCAACAATGTATTACGTCGTTATGGGATGTTAAAAGTGATCTACAATTTTACAACAATGAAAGGAGATGCCAAATGAGGAAGCAAATAATATTAATGATGGTGCTTTTGTGCTTGTCCATTACTGCTATACAGGCACAGCATGCATTCTTTCCGAGCAGTGGTACTGTAACTTTCGAAAGGAAATTTCATGTGCAGAACTACTTGAAACGAACTTATTTAAGTAAGCCCGATCTGGATACCTGGGATAAACTGGGGGTGGAGAATGCGGTCAAAAATGGACCTGTTGAAGTGATCACACATCATACGTTGAAGTTTTATGATACCGAGACTTTGTTTGAAACCGTGCAGGAAGATTACCCCGCTAACTATCGAAATGTCTCCTGGTATAATCCGGCATTGACTGATTCAAAAACTTATTTGAATTTCAAGAACCAAGAATTCATCAAATTATTGCCTTTTGGCGATGAGCAACTGTTGATGAAGGATTCTCTGCCAACAGTGAAATGGAAGTACACTGATGAGTATCGGAATATCGCCGGCTATGATTGTCGGCGAGCAAATGGAATCATACAAGATTCGATCTATGTTGTCGCATTTTTTGCGGGACAGATTCCGATATCAGGGGGGCCAGAATTAATCCATGGGCTTCCGGGCTTGATCTTGGGGATATCTATCCCTAGTATGAATATCAATATGTTTGCAACGAAGGTCGAGATCACCAATACTCCAGTGTCCAATGTGCTTACCAAAAAGAAGAAAGTTGTTGCCGAGTCGAAAACGGAGGTTATAAAAAAGTTAAAAGATACTGTCTATGATTGGATGGATGAGAAAGATTTTAAAAAGAGATTACAGAATGTCTTATTCTAACCGCTCTTGGCTTGGTATCTGTAGCTAAAGCAAATCATAAAAAGGGAATAGAGATACCGGAGGCTTTTGAAAACAAAGGATGCCTGTCTTTTGCGACAGGCATCCTTTGTTTATGCTATATCTAACGTTTAACTAACGTACTGTACTACCGACTTTGATCGATGTATCCGGTTTGACGAAATCCAATCTACCATCAGCATCTTCGGCCATCAGGATCATACCCTGTGAGGTAATGCCTTTGATTTCACGAGGTTCTAGATTTACCAAAATTGAGACCTGGCGTCCGACAATCTCTTCTGGACTAAAGAACTCCGCGATACCAGATACAACGGTGCGTTTGTCAATACCTGTGTCTATTGTTAATTTTAGTAATTTCTTTGTTTTCGCAACTTTTTCAGCTTCTAAAATTGTCCCTACGCGGATATCCATTTTGACAAAATCGTCAAAACTTATATTTTCTTTGGCAGGGGCGACCTTCGCGTTGTCCGCGAGATTTTTTAGTTTCGCTTCCGCAAGTTTGTTTAATTGAAACTCCACTTGCTCGTCTGTTATCTTATCAAACAACAATTGGACTTCACCCAACTGATGGCCATCCTGAATTAGGCCTTCGTTGCCTGCATCGTTCCAATTTCCTTGTGGGAAATTGAGCATTTCAAATAATTTGATTGCTGTTTTTGGTAAAAATGGTTGTGCCAACAGGGCAAGGTTAGCAACAATCTGAGACGCTACATTTAGGATCGTTTTTACGCGTTCCTCGTCCGTTTTTATTACTTTCCAAGGTTCTTCATCAGCCAAATACTTGTTTCCAAGGCGTGCCACATTCATAAACTCCGCCAGCGCTTCACGGAAACGGAATTGCTCCAGTGATGATTTAATAGACGCCGGATAGGATTTTAACTCATCCAATACCGTTTGATCCACTGCTGTTAATGGAGATCCATTTAATACTTTGCCATCGAAATATTTATGGGAAAGTACCATCACGCGGTTGACAAAGTTACCAAAGATCGCTACTAGCTCGTTGTTAATCCGCGCTTGGAAATCCTTCCAGGTAAATTCAGCATCCGAGGTCTCAGGTAAAATAGAGGTTAATACATAACGTAATTCATCCTGTTTGTCTGGGAATTCCTGTAGATACTCATGTAACCAAACAGCATGGTTTCTGGATGTCGATAACTTATCGCCTTCCAAATTAAGGAATTCATTTGCAGGTATATTTTCTGGCAGGATATAGTCTCCATGAGCATGAAGGATCGCCGGGAATATGATGCAATGGAATACAATATTATCTTTTCCGATAAAATGGATTAATGTTGAATCGTCCGCTGGATTATCATGGGTTTTCCAATAGTCTTCCCAATTTTTTCCGTGGTCGATTGCCCACTGCTTCGTTGCAGAAATATAACCTATTGGTGCATCCAGCCATACATAAAGTTTCTTTCCTTCTGCTTCTTTCAGGGGAACATCTACCCCCCAATCCAAATCTCGGGTCATGGAACGTGGCTGCAAACCTGACTTGAGCCAAGACTGACATTGGCCAAAAACGTTGGATTTAAGAATGTTTTTCTTACCCTCGATTAACCATTTTTCCAACCAAGGTTGATATTTATCCAATGGTAAATACCAATGCTTCGTTTCTTTTAATACGGGAGTCTTCCCACTTAATGTTGAAATTGGGTTGATCAGGTCTGTCGGACTTAGTGAGGTACCACATTTTTCGCATTGGTCACCATAGGCACCTTCGGATTTACAGTTTGGACAGGTCCCGGTAATATAACGGTCAGCCAAAAACTGATGGTACTCCTCATCGTAGTATTGCTCCGAAAATTTCTCGACAAATTCACCTTTATTGTATAAGTTCAGGAAAAAATCTTGTGACAGTTGGTGGTGAATCGGTTCGGAGGTACGGTGGTAGATATCGAAAGAAATGCCAAACTCTTCAAAGCTTTCTTTGATTTGTTTGTTGTATTTATCAATGATCTGCTGTGGCGTAATACCCTCTTTTTTTGCGCGGATGGTAATGGCTGCACCATGTTCATCCGAACCACAGACATAGACCACATCTTTTTGATTTAAACGCAAATAGCGAACAAAAATATCACCTGGAATATAAGCTCCGGCAAGGTGTCCGATATGTAAAGGACCGTTGGCATAGGGTAATGCCGAAGTAATTGTATAACGTTTTTTATCTAGAATACTCAATGCTTGAAAGTATATTAAAGTTTTTACTTGTTTCTTTCACAAAGATAATTCAATTTGCGGTATAATACTAAGATAAATTTGTTGTCTCCTCATCCATTGAAAATTTTTATTGGAGGAAACCATCATGAGTTGGAACAAATTACTTTGGGCTAAAATAAAATGAGTTGGCTAATGATCGCTTCATGGTCATTAAGAATCAAATTATATATGAAACATAATAAATATGTCTAAAATACCTGATTTTCTTAAAGAAGGCGACAAAGTCGCCATCGTTTGTCCTGCAAGCTTTATCCGCGGGAATATTGATATGGGGATTGAAACATTGAAGAGCTGGGGGCTTGAAGTCCTGGTGGGGGAGACAGTAGGGACATCTTATCATCAATTTGCCGGCGATGACCACTTACGTGCTGCAGACCTCCAATGGGCTCTGGATGATCCATCCATTAAAGCCGTATTTGCTGCCCGAGGGGGCTATGGGTGTGTTCGGATTGTCGACGAAATCGATTTTTCTAAGTTTGAGCAGCATCCCAAGTGGCTGGTCGGCTTTAGCGATATTACAGTATTGCATAGCCATATCCAACGTAACTATAAAATTGCGACGATACATGGGCAGATGCCCAAATCTTTTGAATCAGGAACCAAAGCCTCCTTGGAGACATTAAAAAATGCGTTGTTTGGTGCTTCCACAGACTTTAGCTATGAACAATCTGTGTTCCCAAACCGCTCTGGTGAGGCTGAAGGCAAGCTAATTGGTGGAAATTTGGCTATTTTATTGTCTGTTTTGGCGTCAGACTCAGATGTCAAGTATGCAAATAAAATTCTTTTTATCGAAGATGTGGGTGAGGCTTATTATTCCGTGGATCGTATGCTGTGGGCGCTGAAACGTGCTGGCAAATTCAAAAAATTGAAAGGTCTTATTGTGGGCAGTTTTTCATCCATGAAAGATAACGATCCTACATTTGGACAGACTGTAGAGGAGATTATCTGGGATAAAGTCAACGAATATGATTTTCCTGTCGCCTTTGGTTATCCAGCAGGACATATAGATGATAACCATGCACTGGTATTAGGCCGCAAAGTGAAATTAGTAACGAGTGCCGATAAGACGGAGCTCATCTATTTATAGCGGTTAACCATATCGATAATTAAATAGCTTTGTCCGGGACAATACTGTTTAATTATCGATATTTTTATATTATCCTGAATGTACAGGAATAACCATCATGGCTGCCTGACTTTTCCAAGCCATTTTTTGTGCAATACTGGTGTTGAAAATCCGGCTAAGCAACCCTTTGTCGCGATGGAATGTAACCATCATATCAATGTGGTTTTCATTAATATATTGATTGATGCCAACGGCAATATCCGAGTGTAAGATATAGCTGTATATGGGATGGTAGGGGGCCAGCAGATCGTTCATAATGTTAATCTCTGTGCTGACAACTTTACTGGCGGGATCTTCCTTGGTGACGTGCACAACATAGACTTCACTCTTTCGGAGTACTTCAGCTGCATTGATCAACAGCCGGTCTAACTTAAGCTTCACTTCTTTGAGATTGGTTGCGATCAGCATCTTTTTAGGGATTCTGAATTCGGCTTTGGCAGGTACAACCAATAACGGCGTGTGGCAATTCTCAATTAATTTTAGTGTGTTGCTACCCAAGAGAAGCTTTTTAAAACCACTTTTTCCAGCAGTTCCGACGACAACAATATCGATATCTTCCTCAGCACAAGTGCGGTTGACACCATAGCTCAATTCATACTCCTCCAGTATCACTTTCCATGCTATTCCCTGTGGAAAGAGTTGCATGAGATCTTCTTGCCACACGTTGAGATCTTTTTGTTTTTCTTCTAATATATCCAAATTGCTGATGACAACAGGCTCTGTTCCAACTGTTGGTATAACCTCATAAGTATGGTACAACACAACCCTTTCTATGCCCCAAAGTGGAGCTAATTTTGCGGCATATTGAGCTGCAGCATAGGCATTGTCCGAGAAATCTGTTAACAAGAGAAGATTCTTCATAATAATTTTATAATCGGGTCTATGGGACTTAAATTACGTATTTAGTATCATAAATACAATATTTTTCTGTCAGCTTCCCTATTTTTCTTTAAGTGTATTCCCTCATTTCGTCCTTGTTTCTTTCACTCAAATAGGCATGTTTTGTTATATTTCTTAATTTATATCAAGAAGAGCTAACACATTTTGCCCTAATTTTGTTCTCATTAAAGGTGGATAAAGTACGTCGCATGAAGGGGGAAAGTTCACCGATACCTCTGTAGGATAAATTGGTACTAATTAGCGAATGAAATGAGTTTATTGATACCGCTGGAAATAGACACAAATCAATAAAAATTGATTATTTTAGAAATATCAAACAGTAATTAACATTTTAATACATTATAATTTTCTATTTATGGCAATTTGGAATTCATTGGGAAAATATAGGGATACAGGTTTATTGATCCTTCGTATCGGATTAGGTGTCATGATGATTATGCATGGTTTGCCGAAGCTGCAAGGAGGTCCTGAGCTCTGGGCGGGGGTTGGAAAGGCCATGGGCAATATGGGCATCAATTTTATTCCGACATTTTGGGGCTTTATGGCTGCGGCTACGGAAACTATTGGTGGTCTTTTCTTACTATTGGGCCTTTTTTTTAGACCTTCAGCCTTGTTACTTGCTTTTACCATGCTGGTTGCTGGATTGATGCATCTTTCAAAAGGTGATGGTGTCTCTGGCGCATCTCATGCCATTGAATTGTTCTTTGTATTTCTGGGACTCGTCTTTATCGGTCCAGGGAAACATTCTGTAGACAAGAAATAGATTGTATACATAGAAATCTATGTAGAATGGCAGCACCCCTAAAAAAGTGTATTCTGAACATTGAATATTTGGAAAGAGACTTTAAAGGGCGATGAATAAGAAAAGAAGGGTGTCTGGATCTTTTAGACACCCCTTTATGCTATTTATGATTTATCCATTGGAATAACTAATAAGTTTGCAGCGCCGTTCCAGGCAATTTTTTTGGATATACTAGTTTTAAATAAGCTCGCCAATAAACCTTGTTTCTTGTGAAATGATAGGATGAGGTCTATATGTTTCTCTTTCGCATATTCTGCTATTCCCAATGTAATATCATCATGACTGATGTAATCATAGATGGGTTTATACTTATCCAGCCGTTCATGCAAATGTTTTAATTCTTGTGCCAAATCCGCGGCAGAGCCTTCTTTCTTCGCAACGTTCAAAACATATAACTGCGCTGAAAAAGTGTCGAGGACTTGATCTAGGTTAAATAGGCTCAGTTTTCTGTCAACTTCTTTCAGGTCAGTGGTTGCCAGTACATTTTTTGGAACAGCCGGATTTACCTTATGGGAGACAATCAACATCGGTTTATTGCAGATGTCCATTAAGGTAATAGCATTGCTTCCTACCAAGATCTTTGCGAAACCGGTCTGTCCTGTGATCCCTAGCGCAACAAGATCAATATCTCCGGATTTACATAGGTCATTTACACCTATCGGAAGATCGACATCTTCCATCTTGTGGGACAGTGTCACTTGTGGTGGAAAAAGTGGCCCGATTAGCTCCAACCAGGCATTTAATTCTTTCTCTTTGGCCTCTTTTACTTCGTCGTTAACCACAACAATAGGTTCATTGTTTACAATTGTTACACTATTATAAGTATGGTAAACAATAACTTTTTCAGTTTTCCAAGCCTCCACACATAAGGCTACTTGTTTTGCGGCTAAAAGTGCATTTTCTGAAAAGTCGGTTAGAAGCAGGATACGTTTCATTGTGATATCGTTTTAAGGGTAAAATCCATCATTATCCAGGCTCTTATCTTATAGATTCTGACGTTGTTAAGCTATTGTCAGTCCTATTTTTAAAGCCTTTATATGTAGAACAATTAATCTTACGATAAGTTACAAAGAAAAGATGAATTTGATGTTAAAGCTTTGAGATTGTGATGAGCATCATAAAAAAGGCAACCGTTGTTACGATTGCCTTTTTTCGCGGAATTTTACCCGTCTTTATTTTTTGTTCGCAAAATTAATGATATAATCAGTCATTACTTTCGCACTCTCATCTTTTACAAAATCAAGGTCCATCTTAGGTTGGGGTTTGCCTTCTTCCCATGCCGGTTTACCCTGTAATTTCAATAAAGCATTGATGCGGTCCTTATTTTTCTTGAGATTGTCGTCTTTTTCTTTTTTGAATTTATTTAATTCCAATGAAATTTTGACATCTTCATCTTTTTGAGCCTCTTCAATATCTTCTTTCAAATATTTGTATTCCAGTGAATTTTTAATCCGGGTCTCATGTAGTGTCTCCAACTTTTTATCCACTCCACTCATATCCGCTACTTTTTTGAAGTTACTGGATTGAATTTGATCCCAAGGAAGAGCAGATTTTTCTGAGCTTTCACCAAATTTCTCTGCGGAGAATTGGGATGGGAATGTAATGTCAGGAGTTACTCCTTTGTGTTGCGTACTGCTGCCATTGACACGGTAAAATTTACCCAGCGTGATGTTGATCTGTCCATATTGTGGTGCTCCTTCCGGTGTGTCCGGATCTTTCTCTCCTGATGCTTTCAATAATAGGCGACTTGTAGGGCTGATCACACGCGACATATCAATAGCCGATTGAACAGTTCCTTTACCGTAACTTTGTGAGCCAAGGATTACTCCTCTACCATAATCTTGAATTGCACCGGCGAAAATTTCTGATGCCGAGGCAGAGAAACGATTGATCATTACACCTAATGGGCCATCCCATGCTACACCTGCATTCTTATCTTCTTCGACATCAATATTATTTTTAGTATCTCTCACTTGTACAACAGGTCCCTTATCAATAAACAATCCCGTAAGATCAATCGCTTCAGGAAGTGAGCCGCCGCCATTGAAACGTAGGTCGATAATTACAGCATCCACTTTGGCTTGTTTTAGCGTATCTAAGATCATTCTTACATCTCTTGTTGTACTTTTATAGTTTGGATCGCGTCTTCTGTAGGCCTCAAAATCCATATAAAATTTAGGAATATTGATTACCCCGACTTTATACATTTTTCCATCAGCGCCTTTGATGTTCATGATCTCTTTCTTGGCAGATTCTTCCTCGACTACGATTTTTTCGCGTACTAAGGAAACAATGCGCGGATGTGAGTTCATCGGTTGTCCTGCCGGGATAATCTTAAGTCGTACGATCGTTCCCTTAGGACCTTTTATTTTGGCTACAGCGGCGTCTAATCTCCAGCCGATGATATCTTCAAATTCACCATCTTTACCTTGGGCCACAGCTATAATCTTGTCATTCACTTGGATGGTCTTGTCTTTAAAGATAGGTCCACCGGGAATGATCTCATTGATGCTTACGGCCTCATTGTCTATGGTCAGTCTTGCTCCAATACCTTCAAATGTATTCGCCATTCCTTCATTAAAGGCTTGCGCATAAGAAGGATTAAAATAAGAAGTATGTGGATCTACAGCATCTGTAAGCGCCTGCATGATGATCTGAAAGGCGTCATTTGAATTATATTTCTTTGTTTGTGAGATTAAATTCACATAACGTTTTTTCAATGTTTCCACCTGCTTGGTTTTTGCACTGTCGGTAGATTTTCCACTAGCAGTTTCCAGGTTCAACAAATCGTACTTCACACGTTTACGCCATTGATCGTTGGCTTCGGCATCTGTTTTGAACCAACCTAATTTTTCACGGTTAGGCTGATAATATTCATCTTTGGTAAAATCTTGCTTTTTGTCGATTTCAGAAAGTGCATATTGCATTCTTTCCAAATATCTCTTTTTATAGACATTGAAGATCTGAAAGGCAGAAGAAAGATCTCCTCCTTTTATATCCTGGGCAAGGTTATTCTTGTAAGCCTGAAATGCATCAATATCCGATTGAAGAAGATAATTCTTGCTCTGGTCTAAACCTTTGATCAGATTATCATAGATAATTCCAGATATCGAATCATTCATTTTGACCTTCTTGTAGCTTGCATTTTCCAATAATCCAATCACTTCTTTCGCGATGATCTGATGTTGTGTGCTCGGTTTGAGCCCACCATCATCTGGAAGTGCTACTCGTGGTTTTGAACCACAAGAGACAATAGATACCACAAAAAGTGCAAATATGAGTTTCCTAAACATATTTTCGACAGTTTTAATAATCATTTTATAAATAAAAATATTCAGCTCTTGTTGATAAGCGTGCTAAATTTAGTGAAATTCATAGCACATTATCATAGATTCTAAAAATTTATTTGATTTATCCTTTAATATTTACAAAAAGCTTAAAATACGATTTATTTCTTACTTTCGATTCTTCGGTTGCTATTATCTTACGAAGATCAATTAATTGTACAATTCGTTTTTCAGTTGTGTATAAGCCTTGTAGGTCTGGTCGGCCGAAGGATAGTCCTTCAATACAAGGTATACTTCGCCCAATTTGTCTAATATCGCCAACGACAACTGTTTGTTATTCTCGTTGGAGGCCAATTCAGCCGCTTGAATAAATTCTTTGATAGACACCTTGTAATTCCCATCCTTTTGCTTGGAAGCGGCAAGCAGATATTCGATCTCTGCGAGCTCGCCACTCAGGTTTTTTGCATTGGCCAGATCACGTGCCTGCAATAAAAACCATTGTGCTTCGGTGTATTTGTTTTGTTTAAAATAGATCTCCGCCAGCATCTCCCATGCGAATATTTTACCTTCATAAGCCTTTGCTTTATTAAATAAGGGGATAGCACTTCGGATAATGTTATTTTCGGCGGCCTTAAAGTTTTTTTGTCCTGCACGGGCCATAGCAATTAATAACCAGGCATTGGCCTGCTCGAGATAGCTTTTGCTTACCGTGGCATAGGTATGATATTTTTGGGCGCTTTCTTCGGCTTTGTCGAAATCGCCATGATACAATTGAAAATTGCTCAAATTCAAGTTAATTGTTGCAATATCATCTTTGTTGTCGGTACGATTTGCTAATGATAATGCATCATATAGAAATTTTGAAGCAGCACTACTATCATTATTCTTAATTGCAAATAAGGCAGCCTCATTGGCTAAGGCATAGCCCGCAATCCAGTTTTCCGCTTTTTTCTGATTTTCGATGGTATTATTCCATGCTGTGGTATTAGCCGGAACGGGATTCATCAGATATTGAAAATGCCCCATATTAGTGGTGCTTTTCAACTGCAGTAATAAACGTTGGAATAGCAGTTGCCTAGCGATTTCCTTGCTAAAGCTTTTTTTGCCAGTATAATTGTCTTCAATAATTTCGTTTTCAGTCTTTGGGGGAGGTAGGAAATACACCTCCGGACCTACGCCGCTAAAGGAAGCATCATATTTTTTTATCGCCCCAGTATAGTCTTTTGGGGTATTCTGTGCCATAACCTTTCCGCTCATTCCAAGGGTCGTGGTTAGGGCAGTCAAAAGTAAGGTCCAGTATTTCGTCATACTCATTCATTATTACGCGTCAATTACGTCTCATACAAACTTAGATAAATTGTATACCAAAAGCAATTTATCGATCTCTGCTCTTCCATAAAGAACTTTAATAATAGAGCAAACTCAGATAAATTGTATAGTGAAATCAATTTATCGATCTCTGCTCCGCCATAAAGAACTTTAATAATAGAGCAAATATGGAGAAAAATTGTGTGAAAAAATGTTAAAGTGTTTTTTGAGTATTAAGTAGTTCGTATTGAGACCTTGGCGGTACAAGCCTGTAGCTTACCGGTTATTTTCTTTTTTAGCTACGGATCCACTGCCTGGGTGTCCTTCATTAGGCTACACTAAAATATTTAGTTATTGTAGGGTTTAATTTTTAAATTTGTACTATGGCAACACGTATCCCTCTTGCAGAACGATTACGACCACATCAATTGAAAGATTATGTGGGGCAGCAGCATATTGTTGGTCCCGATGCAGTACTTTATCATGCGATCCAACAAAAGAATATCCCCTCAATGATATTATGGGGGCCTCCAGGTGTTGGAAAGACAAGTTTAGCGCTGTTGATTGCCAAGGAGCTGGATAGACCTTTCTTTGCCCTGAGTGCAATTCAGGCTGGCGTAAAAGATATCCGGGAGGTCATTGATAAAGCCGAGCGACTGATGAATTTCAATCAGGATCAGCCAATTCTGTTTATTGATGAAATACATCGTTTTTCCAAATCCCAACAGGATTCGCTACTGGGGGCTGTTGAGCGCGGTTTGGTTACACTGATTGGCGCGACAACTGAAAACCCTTCATTCGAGGTTATATCAGCCTTGTTATCCCGTTGTCAGGTCTATGTGCTGGAGCACCTCTCAGAGGCAGATCTTATCGGTCTGGTTCAAAAGGCACTGCATGAGGATGAATATCTCCAAAAGCAAGCAATTGCTGTTGAAGAGTATGAGGCGCTGTTACGCTTGTCTGGTGGTGATGCACGTAAGTTACTAAATGTACTTGAACTTGTTATCAATGCCGCAGTACTTCACAAGGAACCCATTAGCAATGCTTTTGTGTTGAAGCAGGTGCAACAGAATATGGCGATCTATGACAAAGCTGGGGAACAACATTATGATATTATTTCGGCTTTTATTAAATCTATACGGGGATCTGATCCGAACGCGGCTGTATACTGGCTTGCCCGAATGATCGAAGGGGGAGAAGATCCTTCATTTATCGCCCGCAGGTTATTGATTTTAGCTTCAGAAGATATTGGAAATGCCAATCCCAATGCGCTCTTATTGGCGAATAACTGTTTCCAGGCAGTGAACGTCATCGGATGGCCCGAATCACGCATTATTCTTTCGCAAACCGTCATTTATCTGGCAACTTCGGTCAAGAGCAATGCATCCTACGAAGCCATCAATAAGGCACAGGCGCTCGTGAAACAAACCGGTGACCTGTCAGTTCCCTTACATATCCGTAATGCACCGACCAAACTGATGAAGGAGCTCAACTATGGAGCCGAATATAAATATGCACATGCTTATCCTGGAAATTTTGTGCTACAGGAATTTCTGCCCAAAGAGGTTAGTGGTGTAAAATTATACGAACCGGGGCAAAATCCTCAGGAGGAGAAGATCCGCCAGAGCCTTCGGGACAAATGGAAAGAGAAATATAGATATTGAGAAAGTAAAAATGCCACTACAAAATCTCAATACTCAATACTAACTACTCAATACTAATATCTATATTTGTTTTACAAATTGCTTCAACATATGAACATAGTGCCTCTAAAGCAAGTAGGGCGTTGGGCAGCGATAGCGCTGATCGGACTTACTGTTCTTTCCTGTAAAAAGGATAATCCAAAGCCCGAACCGGAGCCGGAACCAACTGACCGTACCGAAGGTCAGCTTATTAAAGACGATATTTATAAATATTATAAGCTCTATTCCGTTTGGGCGGATGGATCTATTCCGGATTATTTAAAAAATCCGGCTCAGTATACCGATCAATATGGTTCGGCCAGTAACGTGCTTGATGCACTCAAAAGGTTGACACCTGTCCATGTGGCGGCTGGTTACGCAGGGGTTTTTGACCGCTTTTCCTTTATGGAAGGTATCAACGGTTACAATATCGCTGAGCAGGCCAGTACAAAGATGGATAACAATGAAGGCTATGGCATTTCCGTGCAATGGTTTTCTTTGGATGCAGCTACTGCACGACCTTATATTTCCTTTGTTGAAGGGGGCTCTCCAGCGCAATTGGCGGGGTTTAAACGCGCCGATATCATTACATCTGTCAATAATGACAAGGAAAATTATTCGATCGAAGTCAGCTGTCCGGATGGGGGCAGAGCCTGCGAAGTAAAAGATCCTGCAGCCTATAGTCGATTGAGAAATAGAATCAATTCGGCATTGGATGCAGCAGCTCTTACTCTTCAGGTGAAGCGTGCGGATAATAAGCTGTTCGAAAAAGCGATGAGCTATAACAATTCGTATGTGATCAATCCGATCTACAAGGATACGATCTATCTCAACAGTAATAATAATGTCGGTTATCTGGCCTTATCTTCTTTTGAGGAGATTGGCAGTAACAATCAAAATCAGAAGAATATTGATGCGGCCTTTGCCCAATATGAAGCCAAACAGATCAAAAGCCTGATTGTTGATCTGCGTTACAATGGCGGGGGCTATGTAGATGCGGCTATCTATGTTGCGGATAAGATCGGCGGCGCCAAGACCAAAGGTAAACTGATGCTGACCTATGAAATGAATAAGTATATGCAGTCGGATGCAGCAAAGAACTTAAGAGATCAACTGAATATGCATGATACCTACTTTGACGGATTAAGTACGTTAAATCTTAATAAAGTTTATTTCTTGGTGAGCGAAGAGACTGCTTCAGCGGCTGAGATGCTAATCAACGTGCTTACTCCGCATCTTCCGGTCGAAATTATAGCCACCGAATCAAGAACCTACGGTAAGCCGGTTGGGTTTTTCGAGCAGAAAGTCCGAGACAAAGTATCTTATTGGCCGGCTTCATTTATTCTGAAGAATTCACGCGGAAATCTCGGTGAGAAATATAACAAGGGAACTGAATCTGGTTTGCGTGATTATTGGGACGGTCTAGTTCCTGATAAGAGTGGTGTCGGTGACGATGTTTCAGCCGACGCTGGAGATCCTAAGGAGAAAATGCTGGCAACTGCTTTGGCTGATGCAGCCCCCACAAGTAAATCACGGGCAGCTATACGCAGTATTTCTGCACGTACGATCCAAACGGTGAATCAGGGCAAAATGCATACAAGGCCAGAACGTGGCATGATCAAGACAAGGAGTAAATAAGTTAGTGTTGCTACTTGAGAAGAGAGCAAGTATGAGAATAGCTATGAGAGATATGGAGGTCACAGGATAATCAAGTCATCCTGTGACCTCTTACTTTAATAAAATCTTAATACTTATTACTCACTACTAAATATTGATGAATAACACAGCTGGGCAGCGGCCGCGTCGGGCAAGCATTGTAGATAACCTACCGGTATTTCACCTACAATTTTTTCCAAAATTGTATTCATACTCGCAAAGAGATCTTTATTCCATCGGATTGCTGTGCAACTTGGTAACACAGCAATAAAGCCTTTAAGTCCTGGTTGCCAGGTAAAGGTATTGGTCGGAGCCTGCTGTAACCGGACGAAGGCTTTTAGCGGTAATCGTTCATTTTTATAACAAGGGGTCTTGCCGCTCCATGGTGTTCCATAGATAAAAATGCCCGCCGCTGTTATTCGGATAGCCGGGTTATCATCATTGAGCAATACAGTATTGGGAATATGGGTAAGCCAAAGCCTACTATGCGTACTTTTTCCAGTTCCACTTTTCCCTAAAAATGCGATTCCGTTACCCTCATGATTGACCACGGAGGCATGGATCATTATGGTATCATGCAGGAGGCTGGCCTGACCAAATATCATCATGGACATCCAGGTAATTACAGCACTCTGTTCACCTGCTGAGCTCTCAGGAACATAAATCGTAGATCGCTCAAAGTTGCGGTTGCTATACTGATACCAAGTTCCATTTCCGTTATCATTTACTATCGTCGTAATAAATGTGTCCTCCTTCTCATAAAAACGAAAGCGATCTCCCCAAGCAATAGACTCATCTGTCCGCAATAACCCCATATCCGCTGTTACTGGTGCTTTTTCTAGACTGATATTAATTGTAATATCAGCTTTATCCTCAGCAATACCGATCTGAAAATCCCGAAAGGAACCCAGGATATGATTCAAAGCAATATGAGTCGGATGGTTAAACTCCAAGATTAAGTCAGCGATGCGGTAGCGGGTTTGAGATAACTCAGGTGAATTCGTTATATTCATAATTCAGTTCCTATGTGAATAATTACTTCATGAGCTTGAAGGCTCGGTTCGTCTTTTATATATTTATTGGTATGCCCAGATTTTTTTCATAACTATTTGTATTTGCTAATCACTGCTCGTACATTAATCGAGGTAGATGCGGTGTTGGCATTTATCTGCGAGATGTAAGTCGTGTGTTACAAATAAACATATTTTATGTTTTCCATATTCGAGCAGGCGTTGTGTTAACATATCCGAAGTCGTCCTGTCCAGAGCTGAGGTCACCTCATCAAAGAGCCAGATATCACCATCGTGCATCAGCGCCCTAGCAATAGCGATACGTTGCGCTTGTCCCTCTGATAAACCCATGCCAGATTCCCCTACGAGGGTATCTACCCCATCTGGAAAGTCAAATACAAATTCTGCACAGGCCAACCATAGTGCCTGTTCTATATCCAGCGCTCCGTCTTCTTTCACATGGAGGAGAAGATTTTCCCGTATTGTTCCGCTAAAGAGTGAATTGCCCTGTGGGATATAGGCAAAATTGACGCGATGTTTTGCCTCCAACGATCGTTCTCCATCTATATCTACTAATGTGATATCGCCTTTTTCAGCTTTGAGCAGTGATAACAATAGGCGGATTAAGGTGGTCTTTCCTTTTCCACTGGGACCAATAATTGCTGTTGGTTCACCCACTTTGAGGGAAAGGTTTAACTGCTGCAGGACCCATTTGTCCTCGTAACGAAAGGATAGGTCGGTGATGCGCAGTTCTTCCGTTTTGTTCAGGCGCTCCTGTTTTACTTGAGGTTCAATCTCACCTTCTTGTAATTCCAGTAGCCGATCTGCAGATACCCGAAAGCGAACAAAACCTGGAATATAAGCAATCAATGCAAGAATTGGTGTTTGAATTCGAGCGACCAATTGTAAAAAGGCCGTCATTGTTCCAAAAGTAATCTGTCCGGATTGTAGCCGATAGACTCCCCAGATGAAGGCGACCAAATATCCTGCATTCATGGCGACTTTCATAGCGCCCTGGGTATAGGTTGAAAAATTGATCTGACGCATTTTCAGTAAGAAAAGTTGCTGCTGACTTGCTGTCAATTTTGCCCTCCTTTTTGGGAAAATGCCCATGGCTCGAATAAGCAAACGGAAACGTAAATTTTCTTGAAGAACTTTTGAGAAATTACTTTCCTCCTCTTTTACCTCCTTGCTCAACTTGCGCATTCTGCGGAAGTAAATCTTTGAAAATACAAATAGAGGTGATATGGCCAGGATCATAAGCGCAAGCATCGGATCCATATACCATAAGAAACCGACCGACGCCAACAATTGGATAATAGTCAATACAAAGGAAAGCACCATATTGGCAATGGTATTGGCAACTTCTTCACAGTCGGTCTGAATCCGGATCTGGATATCACCTGTATGCCAGTTTTTGATCAGTTTCCATACGGATAACATCTGTGCATCGAGCATGGTTCGTTGCAGTTGGAGTGTAAGCATGAGCTTGACACGCTCCAACAGACGGCCTGAATAGCCTTTTATTGCCACATTTAGCGTGATGCTTCCAATAATGCCCATCAACAGCCATTTAAGGGGTAATTCTCCTGGGGAAGTCGCTACATCCACTGCTTTTTTGGACAGGTATACAAAGATCAGAGAAAGACCGATACAGATCAGTTCCAATACAAAGTATAGGAGCAATCTACCGCGGTAACCATCGCTGACTGACCATGCCCAGCGCGCATGTTGTTTCAGGCTGTTGTTGTTCATTTGGATAGATCAATGGAAAGGTTATTTTTCCAATAGTCCTTGTTTCTCAAAATCCGCAAGTAAAACTTTAGCATCGGATTGTGCTTGTTCCTCTTCCACCTCATAGTTTTCACAGAGTAGTTTAACGATGGTAGTCGTGTCAAACTCTTTTTCTTTTAATTGCTCCCAAAGCCATGCTGCAGTGCTATTTAGTGTGTATACCGTTGATAAATCAACCATATCCTGACTCGGGTCAACAATTAAATGATCTGAACCAATTGTTCTCAATACTAAATCCGATCTTAATTTCATATATAAATTATCTGTTTATTCATGAGCTAATTTTCCTTTTTTAATATACTCATGCTGCCTTCGGCGGTTTTAATATCCTATTGAATACCCAAATTTTTCTTACTTGTTTATGGTATTTGGGTATGTCACGTATTAGGGTTAAATACAATAAGTAAAATCAAAGTTAATAATTATTTTTTCAACCTTTTTATTTGTCGTTATAGATTTCAGTTTCTTCAGCAGGATCTGCTCTATCGGGCTATTAAGCGTTTCAGTTTTGCAATAACCCGGCGTAGCAGACGAATATGATACCATCCTAAGCCGCGTAATCTTGCCCAGCTATGATTTAAATTATTTTCCAATGCTGAGTTTTGTGGGAAATGAATAGAAGCGACCGCAATAATATCCGTGCTACTTATATACTCCCGCAATACAAGATTGCCATCGCCTGCCAATACGATCTGCGCATTCTTTTCTCCTACATAACGGTGAAAAACATATTTCCCCTCATGTTTGGCCAATATATTACTGCCTAGTTGCAAAGGTTCACCGCGATAAGCCTGTAATAAAACGCTGTCTCCGTCATCAATAAAAGGACGCATGCTCCCGCCTTTGATACGGATACGAACTTCCTTGCCCTCATTTAGCATACCTTGTACTTCGGCAAAATAGAGCTCATTGGAGATAACACGTGTCTTATTGTCTTCCGAATGTTCAGCCATATATTATTGATTGGGTTGAACAAAATATTGGATCACCGGTTGTAGATACGTGTCTTTCAATAGGACTTTCTTGTTTTCATCCAAGAGATATATTGTTGGAGATGCCTTGAGGTCATACAAGTTGAACGAGAGTATCTTGCTATCGGTATCAAAACCATTGATCCATTTTTCGGACATTTCTGGCATATAATTTTTCCATTTACTGGGATCTCCCCAAGGGTCGATGGCTAATACTTGCACCTGTAATTGCGAGAATAACTCAACTAATTGTGGGGTATCGCGGAGTTGGTGGATCGTCTCCTTACAATGGGTACAATCGGGATCATAAAAGATCAAAAAGGTGAATTTTCCTTTAGTTTGTGAGAGTTTCTGTTTTGTGCCATTGGCCAGTCCATAGCTAAAATCTTCAGCAAGTTGACCTACCTTATTACGTAACACTAACTTGTAGACAGGTCTATAGGCCTCTTTTTCCAGATCCGATAATAGATCTGTTTTGATCATATAACGTAGAACAGACTCGTAGATGATGTCATTTCGCATCGGTGAATTACCATCATAGAGATAACGTTCGTATAGTTTGATGAAGTAGTCGAAACTGGTCCTATTGGATTTGGCTTTGTCTAACATCAGGTCTACCGCTTTGTCCCGCATAGCGGAATCAGGTGTTTTTGATAATAATCCGATAAAATCAGCGAGTTGCTGCTCTCCTTTGTCTGGATTTTTAACCTGAGCAGTGTCTTTCATGTCGAACTTATCCCAGAAATGTAACAAGCTACTATCTGCGGTACTCATGGCACTCGCTTTTTGCGGTATTGTTTCGTTACTTTCTTTTTTTGATTTATTATTTCCATCACAGGCCCACAAAAGACCTACAATCATGCCTATCGGCAACCAAAGACCAAGAGTTGAACTTTTCATTCTAATTTAATGCTTAACTTCGCTAAGTTAATAAAACTTTCAAGATTCCATTGATAGAATCAACAGCATTAATTGAGGCTAGAGCTGTCCATGTGCCTGGCCGCTATCTAAATTGAAATTCCTGATTTCTTTGGGGCAAGTCGTAGCAAAAGAATGCCTTTTTACGTTAGATGCCTGAATAGCGAAAGATTTAAGCGATGAGGTAGAGAGCTCTTTCCTGCCTGTTTAGAACCTCTGGTGTAAATATTTTAAACGATTTAATTAAATAGTTTTACTAATTTTGCGGCAAACGCCAATATATCGAATGAAAAAAATAGTATTATGGTTTTGCATGATCGGATTTGTGGGCTCAGTATACGCACAGACCAATCCTGCCAATATCAAAGTAGATAATCTGACAGATGCACAGATAGAGCAATACGTAAAACAAGCTGCTTTAATGGGCTATGATGAGAGCCAACTGGATGGTTTTGCCCGTGCGCAAGGGGTATCTGCTGTTGAAGTACAAAAATTAAAAGAACGTTTGGCGAAAATTAAGCGCAAGAAACAACAACCAGACCAATCGCAGCGAACTAATACGACCGCTACTACAGGGCGAGTAGCTGGTCGTCAAGTGGGAGGTGTAAATGCGACAGATTCCTTGCAAAATAAACGCAATAATAATCCCGATTCCGTTCAGCATGATGATGGTAAATTGAAGATTTTTGGGGCGGACCTGTTTAAAAATAATAGCATCACTTTTGAGCCCAATCTTCGGATGGCGACACCAAGTTCTTATATAATTGGTCCTGATGATGAGATCTTATTGGATATCACAGGTGATAATGAAGCCTCTTATAATTTACCTGTCAGCCCAGATGGAATGATCAAGGTGGAATATGTTGGTCAGATTAATGTTGCGGGCTTATCGATCGCTGCGGCGAAGAGTAAGATTGAACAACGTTTGAGTGGAACCTATCCTGCAATCCGTTCAGGAAGGACCAATGTAAGTGTAACAATTGGTAATATCCGCACGATCCGTGTTACTTTGACCGGAGCTGTTACCAAACCGGGTACCTATAGTTTACCTTCTTTAGCGACAGTCTTCAATGCACTTTATGCTTCTGGAGGCCCCAATAAAAATGGTACTTACCGTCAGATCCAGGTGATCCGTGGTAATCGTGTCGTCAGCACAATTGATGTATATGATTTTTTGGCCAATGGTATACAACAAGGTAATATACGTTTACAGGATCAAGATATTATCCATATTCCTGTATATGGAGCGCGTGTGCAGTTTGAGGGTGAAGTAAAACGACCTGCTATTTTCGAGACTGTCGCTGGAGAATCATTGTCCGATATCTTGCGTTACGCAGGCGATTTTACAGAGAATGCCTATACTGCGAAGATCAAAGTCTTGCAAACGACAGGACGTGAGCGCAGTGTGCAAGATGTCTATGCTGACCAGTTCGCAAATTATACGCCTAAGGGTGGAGATCAATATATTGTAGAGCCGATATTAGAACGTTATGCCAATCGGGTATCTGTTCTTGGTGCGGTATTCCGTCCAGGTATATTTGGTTTGGAGTCAGGTCTGACACTCAAGCAAGTGCTTGAAATGGCTGATGGTGTACGTGAGGATGCCTTTTTGGAACGAGGAATCATCAATCGTCTGAAAGCAGATAATACCTCCGAGTTAATTAATTTTAATGTACGCGAAGTATTGGCTGGTACAGTTGCTGATATACCATTAAAGCGTGAGGACAAGATCGAAATCGCTTCTATTTTTGATTTACGTGACGAATATAAATTTACCGTTCAAGGCGAAGTACGTTTTCCTGGTGATTTACCTTTCGCTAGCAATGCAACGCTAGGTGACGTTATTCAAAAAGCTGGCGGATTTACTGAGGCTGCAAAAAATGCACGTGTGGAGATTGCCCGAAGACTTCAACAGCGCAATGCTGACGATCATAGTTCTTCGCAGACTATTTTAGTCGATATTAAAGATGGTTTCCTTACAGATCCGACTATCGCTTTACAACCTTATGATGTTGTTTCCGTCTTAGGAGACGCTGGGTTCCGTACACAGCGGCAAGTCACGATCGAGGGCGAGGTGCTCTATCCGGGTATTTATACCATTTCACGTGAAGATGAACGTATTTCCGATATCATCAAGCGGGCGGGTGGCTTAACAACGTACGCTTATATTGAAGGAGCATCTTTAAAACGTACGGGGATGTCCAAATTGAAAGCAGAGGAGAAAAAAGAGAAAGAGCGTCTGAAAAAAGAGCTTGAGCAAGATAGCCTGGACGAAGTGGGAAATAACAATAAGAAAAATAGACAAGATAGAGAGTCTGAAGAGGAAAATGCAGATAACTCAAAAGCTAAAAGTACAGCATTGGCCAAGGTGTCACAACAAGGAATGTCTGCAGCGGATGTTGAACCCAGCGATCTTGTTGGTATTGAATTAAACAAGATCCTGGAAAATCCCTATCAACGTGGTGATTTATTGGTTTTAGACGGAGATATAATTACTGTACCCAAAGAACTGGAGACAGTGAAGGTCGTCGGTGAAGTCTTGAACCCAAATAATGTGGTATATGTCAAAGGCAAGAACCTGAAGTATTATATCAATCAAGCTGGTGGTTTTACAGATAATGCTTTGAAAAAGCGTGTCTTTGTCCAGTATGCCAATGGTGCAGTAAAAGGGAAAGATGGAGGTTATCCTATGGTGAAGCCCGGGGCTGAGATTGTCGTTCCTAAACGTGCTCCGAGAGAGAAGCTAAGTTCACAGGCTTGGATTGGTATTGGAACAGGGATCGCATCAACATTGGCAATTATTGTGAGTTTGTTTAAATAGATATGACCGAGACAAAGAATAAACCCGATATTACGTTAAAAGAACTCATTCTCAGTATTAAGAATTGGATTCGTTACCTAATCTCCAAATGGTATATTGTGATTCTTGCCATTATCTTAGGTTCAGTGGCAGGTATACTTTATGCTAAAATAAAAAAGCCGGTTTATACAGCTACAACCAGTTTTGTATTGGAAGGTGCTGAGCCTGGTAATGGATTAGGACAATATGCGGGAATAGCTTCCATGATGGGGGTGGATCTTGGGGGTGGAAATGGAGGAATTTTTCAAGGCGATAATTTAATCGAGCTATATAAATCAAGGACAATGATTGAAGCAGCGCTTCTAAAGCCATCACAAAGTGATTCATCCAAAGTGCTATTGGACTATTATTTTGATATGGAGCAGCTAAAGGAGGAATGGAAGAAGAAGCGACCAGAATTGTTAACTGTTGATTTTGCTCTGAAGCACCAAAATAGTGCTACTATCCAACGACATAGGGACAGTGTTATTAGTAAAGTTGTCGACGATATCAATGCTAAAAAATTGGCTGTTGGAAAACCTGATAAAAAATTGTCTATTATAAAAATCGATGTTTCAGGAACAAATGAAATTTTTGCCAAGGAATTTAACGAAGCACTTGTTACAGAAGTGAACGAGTTCTATATAAAGACAAAGACAAAAAAATCATTGGATAATATTTCCATCTTACAACATAAGACAGATTCTGTGAGAGCAGCAATGAATGGAGCAATCTCTTCTGCTGCTGTTGCAATCGATAATACACCAAATTTAAATCCGACAAAGCAAGTCCTTAGGGTCGTTCCTGCGCAGCGATCACAGTTTTCTGCGGAGACCAATAAAACAATTCTAGCTCAGCTTTTACAAAATTTGGAACTATCAAAGCTTGCATTAATGAAGGAGGCACCGTTAATTCAGATTATAGATAACCCTGTTTATCCTGTTAGGGAGAGCAAAATCGGGCTGATAAAAGGAGCGGTTATTGGGGCTTTTCTTCTTTGTTTTATGACTGTTATTGTATTAACTGTCATGAATACAATTCGCATGTCCATGAAAGATTGAGTTAAATAAGCTTTATGATTGGTATTATAATACAGGCGAGATTAGGCTCGACTAGACTGCCTAAGAAGATATTAAAACCTTTTGAAGGTAAGACTATACTTCTTTTTTTGATCGAGAGATTGCGACAATTGAATTTGCCGATTGTCGTTGCAACGACTACGAATGGAAATGACGATGAGTTGTGTGACTATTTGTCAACTCACCAAATAGCCTATTATAGAGGAGATGAAAATAATGTTCTTGCGCGTTACATTGGTGCCGCATCTTATTATAACTTTGATACAGTAATCAGAATATGCTCCGATAGTCCATTGATTGATCTTCACAAACTGGAGAGTTTAGTTGAGCAGTATAGGGCAGAAGATTGTGATTATTTCTCATTTTCTTATAAAAATGTGCCTACGGTACTCACGCATTTTGGCGTATTTGGTGAGATTGTGCGTTTGGAGGCGCTTAAATTGTTGGATAAATCTGTTGACGATCTTAAGATTAAGGAGCACGTGACTTACGGCATCTATACAAATGCTAAAGATTATAATGTCAAGTTGGTCGAGCTTACAATATTTAAACAAGACTTTGAGCGCATTCGGCTAACGATTGATACTCCGGAGGACTATGACAATCTTTTGTCAATAGGTGAAAAATATAGAAGTTTTCTTAATGAACCTTTTGAAAAGCTTGCAGAGCGGATAAGTCGCGATGAGAAATTATTAAAAAAAATGGAAACAATTATTATGAGCAATAAAAAATAAAAGATATGGAAAGTAAAAATGTATATATTATTGGTGAAATAGGACAAAATCATAACGGTTCCGTTGATTTGGCGAAACTAATCATAGATTTAGCTTGTCGGCCAATTGAAGAAGATCTATTTGGTTTAAAATTGCAGCCAATGAATGCTGTAAAATTGACAAAAAGAGATTTGAAACAAGAGTTGTCGAAATCGCAAATGGATGCTGCTTACAATTCACCACATGCATTTGCAAGCACTTACGGAGCACATCGTGAGGTATTGGAGTTGAATGATGAGCAACACTTTGAAATTTATAAATATGCCAAAGAGAAAGGTGTTGATTTTGTTGAAACATTATGTGCAATTGGATGTCTTTCCCTGTTAAAGCTTTTTACACCAGATTATCTGAAGGTTGCGAGCCGGGATTTGACCAACCTCCCTTTATTGGAAGCATTGGCAGAAACCCAAATTCCGATTATTGTTTCTACGGGTATGGCGGGTAAAAAGGAATTAGATGATGCTATTGGTGTAATCACTAAATATCATAATAATTTGAGTATTTTACATTGTGTATCACAATATCCAACTCATCCTAAAAATACAAACTTAAACACGATTCCTTTTTTGCAGAAAAATTATCCTGACTATAAGATTGGATATTCGGATCATACAATAGGCATCGCTACTCCACTCGCAGCGGTTGCTATGGGGGCTGAGATTATAGAAAAACATATCACAATAGATAGAAGAATGAAAGGGACTGACCAAGCGGGATCGTTAGGACCAGATGGTGTGAACAGGATGGTTCGTGATATCAGACTGTTTGAGGGATCCTTAGGTGTAGAAGATATTTTTATTGAAGATGATGTAAAGGCTGCAAAAGTTAAATTGGAACGTTCGATAGCAACATTAAAAGATCTTAAAGCGGGTGATATTATTACAGCTGATGACCTTCATTTGCTCTCCCCTGGTGACGGGTTGAAGTGGTCAGAAAGAGATACCATCATAGGTAAAACTATTAACAAGGATATCGCAAAAGATGAAATTATCTATAGCGCCTTTATTAATTTTTAAATATTCATATCATAATGAAATTACCAAAGCTAATAGCAACAGATATTGATGGAGTATGGACCGATGGTGGTATGTATTATGATATTGATTTCAATGAATTAAAAAAATTTAATACTCTTGATAGTGCGGGAGTCCTCTTTGCCAAAGCTTTAGATATTCCGGTAGTGATCATTACTGGGGAACAAACTGAGATTGTCAGACGTCGGGCGATAAAGTTAAATATTGAACGGTATTATCTTGGTGTAAAAGATAAATTAACGTTACTGAAAGAAGTTTGTTCAGAATTAAATATCGCTTTAGAGGACGTGGCCTATATTGGAGATGATTTAAATGATATCGAAGTTTTGGAAAATGTCGGATTCTCAGCATGCCCATCCAGCGCTCCGAGTTATATTAAGGAGATTTGTTCCCACATTTGCGAAAAGAAGGGTGGAGAGGGAGTATTTCGAGAATTCGTCGAGTATATCATCGGCGAAGATTTGATTAAAGAATTGATTCGGCATAAAGTCAAATTAAATAGACAGTAATTATGACGGCTGTTAAAAAGGTTAATTCTTCCTTAGTATTTTTGTTTTCTAAATACTTTGTATTCGGAATACAATTCCTGAATGCTTTTTTGCTAGCTGTAAAACTGGGACCGCATTATTTTGGGATATGGGCATTTATATCATTGGTGCTTCAATACTTTGATTATTTTAATTTAGGCATTGCAAATGCCGTGAATGTGTTCTGTTCATTTAACAAAAACAGAACACAATTTATATCTTATATTGTTGGAAATTCTGTTTTCCTAATTGCTATTTTAAACATTTTTGCTCTTAGCTGCTATCTTTTTTTGGTATTTGTGTCACATATTGGGGCGAAATATGAACTTGAACGTTTTTTCCTATTTACACTTGTTATTTTTTCATCAGGTTATTTTATAGCGCTATTTTCCAATGTTTTAAGAGTTTATAATCAATTAATCCCTATTTCATTGGTGCAGTCCTTTTTGCCATTAGGAACTTTGGCATCATTGCTTTTTTTTAATGGAGAACATCTCCTTCAATCCATTTTATGGTTTTATGCTTTATCTAACATTCTTGCATTGTTTATTTTGATTTTCAGGATGCCATTTGCAGTGAAATTTAATTTAGATATTAGACTTCTGAAGCGGGTTTTGGTCTTGGCACTACCCTTATTTTTCTATAATGCGAGCTTCTATTTTATTTTTATTTCGGTGCGTTCGCTTGTTAGTAAGTACTATACTATAGAGGAGTTCGGTTTCTTTACGTTTACATTTTCAATAGCAAATATTATTGTCTTGATCACGGATTCCCTATCATTTTTAATTTGGCCAAAATTATTGAATAGATTTAATGTTTTGTCGAAAGAGGAATCCATGAAATTACTTGTACGGGTTAGACAAGCTTTTTTGACATTCTCTCATTTGGGATTTTATTGTTCATTGATCTGTTATCCAATCCTTATTAGATTTATGCCAGGTTATGAAGGTACCTATAAATCGTTTTTAACGGCTGTGATATCAGTTGTATTATTAGCGAATAGTTTCGGTTTTCAAAGTTTAATTATCGCGAAAAGGGGGGAACGTTATCTTGCGATAGTTTCTTTTGTCCTACTGATTATGTGCTTTGTCTTATCGCTTGTTTTGATCTCCATATTTAAGATTGAATTAGCGTACGCAATTTTGGGTACGGCCTTCTCCTATTTTATATTTAATATTATTCTGGCAAATAAAGTTTACCTTTTGTTATCGGGAAAATCGGCATCCCTTCTAAAGATCATTGATTTCGGCTGTAGTTATCGTTTGTATATTCCGTTGCTCGTTGTGTGTCCAGTTCTTTTTATTAATGAAAATTATATACCCTATTGCATTGCAGCTTCAAGTGTAGTTTTTCTTAGTTTGAATTGGCGTTCGATTAATAGCATTATAACGTTAATAATGCGTATTATCAAAGATCCTGACTTTCTTAAAATATAAAAATGAACTATTTTTTAGTAAGCACCCCTTTACAGTATTGTAATGCGCATAACATTGATGTTGAAGGAGGAAAAACACTTGTATTTCTGGGTGATTTCCATGGAGGAGCTGAGTTTTATACAAAGATTAAAAATAGCATATATTGGGAGGGAAAATTTTATTTTGACTCCTACCGTCAATTGCTTTCGTTCTTAAAAAAGGTGATCAATGCGAACGATAAACTGTTTATTGATTCAGATTATGGACTTCAGACTAACTGGATGTTATCTAAGATAAAAACGAAGGAGATTTTTGTATATGAAGAGGGATATGGGAGCTACAGAAATGACTTGTTGAGCGCAAGATGTAAGAGTAAGATTTTATATCGATTTTTAAAATTTTTAGGCAATAAAGAACATTTTGGTGATAGCAAATTTGTGAAAGGTATCTATCTATATGATCTCCCCAAACATAAGCGGCACGTTTCGGATTTTAAAAATCAGCGATTTAGTTTTCGTAAGCCATTTGTCGACAATTTGAATGAGATTTGTGATGAAATCCTTACAATCGAAGAAAGAAGGGAATATCAAGAGATGGTTGAAGGGAAATCAGTTTATCTTTATCTCACAAATTGGGATTATAACAAAAACATCGAACATCTTTTCCAAGATAGAAAAAATTCGGAAACTGGAGATACCTTACTGATATTAAAACCGCATCCCAGGATTAAACAATTCAGTAGCGAATTTGAGTTTGATCTCGTTTTATCTAATAATGTTATGGTGGAATTGATTTTGTTAACGTTTCATAGGTTTGCAAAGGAGCTTTTTGTGTACCATGATGGATCGAGTGCATTACTTTATCTGACTGATATAAACAATACGATTATAGATGCAATTTAAACTACCGGCTTTAAATAGGTACAGTGTATATGTTCTACTATACCACTTGCTGTTTTTGGGTTTTTCCATGTCCAGCTTGATTCCTATGCAGGTCATGCTCGTTTATTTGGTGGGTGTTTTTTGTATTGAGTTTAGATCAGTGTCGAGGAATGTCTTCTATACAAGTGTTTTCGGAGTCTTATCTTTTTTTGGCGGTATCTGTTTTCTTTTTAAGGGTTTCTACGTCAACAGTAGTTTGATCGTTTATCAACTGTTCTTTGGAATAATTTTGCAGTTCTACTTAGAACGTAGGATTGGCCCCGAGATATATGCGTTTATTTTGATTATTTACTGTTCGTTTATTTATTTTAATATTTTTCGTGGTGTGGATCCTGATTATATTCTATATCAACGAAGTAGAAATATGGTAAGCTTTTATGCGCTGTTATATACTATTTATTATTATATAGAAGATTTTCGCTGGAATAAAAAGGTCAATATTTTACCCGCATTGAATTGTTCTGTCTTAGCTCTTTTGTTGGTTGGGCGCTCTGGAATTATTGTTTCTCTGTTGTTGTTGCTATTCGTTTTCTTTTATCAATTTAGTTTTATTTCGACGTTTTCTAAAGTAAAACGAATTTTAATTATTACTGCTGTATCAGGAGTATTTGTTTATACGAATTATCAATTGCTTATGCAGTTATATGAATCTTCTTTCGGTCGATTTATTGAATTGGGGGTAGATATGACAGGAAGGGAGGATATTAATCAGCTGTATTTGAGTAAGATGATCGGTGATCCGATGGCACTTATTTTTGGTGTTTCATTGAATGATCCTATATTCGAAAGATTTGATTTCAATTTACATAATTCATTCTTTTCAGCCCATTATTTTTGGGGTATTTTTAGTCTAATATTCTTTGCTATTATATTGAAATGTTTCTTCGTAAAAGGGAATATTTTTTATAAGGGATTATTTGTAATCCTTTTAATTCGAGGTTCTACCGATCAAGTTTTTTTTATTGACTTTATGGATGTAATAATTTATTACTTAATGTTCCTCATTTTTAATTTAGGTAACAATGTTGATTCGGACCGAACTATAAATGATAAAGTGGTATGCGTTTGATTCTTGTAATAAGTGATTTAGCGCGAATATTCATTCACCTGATATGCGTTGATTTTGTGATTAATAAAATAATTTTCCACAAGAAATTTTCATGTTTTAATGGGACTATAGTTCCCATTGATCGTCTATAATTAATGTGGGGATATTTTGTGATATAAAGTTATGACAGTATTTCAAATAAGTAGTGAGTTAAATATAGGCTCTGTTGGTCGGATTGCTGAGCAAATTGGGGAGGCGGTACTTGCCAAAGGAGGGAAAAGTATCATTGCTTATGGCAGGGAGGGAGCGGCTTCCAAATCGTCGTCTTATAAAATTGGTGATAAGGTGGATTTTTATATTCATGCCTTAGGGACACGCTTCACTGATAGACACGGTTTTTTTTCTATTGGAGCTACTAAAAAGTTAATTAGAGAAATAGAACGTATTAACCCAGATGTTATTCATATGCAACATCTGCACGGTTATTATATAAATATTGAATTGCTTTTTAATTTCCTTGCTACGTTTGGGAAACCGATCATTTGGACTTTTCATGATTGCTGGTCCTATACAGGACACTGTGCTTATTATGATTTGGTGGGGTGTTCCAAATGGCAGACAGAGTGTGGTCATTGTCCTCAATTAGGGGAATATCCCAAAGCATTTTTTAAAGATAATTCTCGCAGGAATTTTTTGGATAAGAAACGTTTATTTAATTCGGTAAAGAATTTAACAATTGTGCCTGTATCGAAATGGCTAGAGAAGGAAGTCCGAAAATCGTTTCTTAGTTCTCATCGGATTAAAACGATTCAAAACGGGATCGATGTTGATAAATTTAGATATTCGGGTAATAATATTAAGACACAGTTTAATATTGAAGATAAATTTGTAATTTTGGGCGTGGCCAACCCTTGGGACACAAGAAAAGGATTGAGATTTTTCATTGAGATGGCAAGTAGTTTGACCGATCGGTTTCAGATAGTCTTAATAGGGCTGTCTAAACGTCAAATTGCTGAGCTTCCGCCAAATATTATCGCTTTAAAAAGGACAAATAATATCGATGAGCTTGTTGATTTCTATTCTTCTGCGGATGTTTTTGTGAATCCAACGTTGGAGGATACCTTTCCAACAACTAATTTGGAGGCGCTGGCTTGTGGAACACCCGTAGTTACCTTTGACTCAGGGGGAAGTTCAGAGGCCGTTGACGCAGGTACTGGGATAGTTGTCCGTCAGAAGGATTCAGCCTCGTTAAGCGAAGCGATATTTGAAATTGAACGTAACGGTAAAGCATATTATTCAAGTAATTGCAAAGAACGTGCTCGAAACAACTTTAAAAAGGAAGACCGCTTTCAAGACTATATAGAGCTATATTATGATATATTAAATAAGAGTAGTAGATGAAAAGAGAAAGGCCATATCAAATATGTACCAAGACAATAATGGATACATCGGATCCAAATATCATTTTTAATGAGAAGGGGGAGAGTGATTATTATACAAACTATATTGAAAATATTTTACCAAACTGGCATACTGACGAACGTGGACTTGAGGAGTTAATGAAAATCGCTGATCGTATAAAAAAGACCAGTAAAAATAAAGACTTTGACTGCATTATTGGACTCAGCGGGGGATTGGACAGTTCTTATGCGGCCTATGTCGCAAAAGAAATTATGGGTCTAAGACCTTTAATATTTCACGTGGACGCAGGTTGGAATACAGATAAAGCGGTAGGTAATATTGAAAAGCTTATTAATGGACTTAACTTAGATCTTTATACTGAAGTAATTAACTGGGAGGAAATGAAGGATCTCCAAATTGCTTTTTTAAAATCTCAAATTGCGGATCAGGATTTGCCTCAAGATTATGCATTCTTTTCCGCATTATATAAATTCGCTAAGAAACACAAAATAAATTATGTCCTGACAGGGGGGAATTTTTCTACCGAATGCTGTCGGGAACCAGAAGAGTGGGGGGGATTCCCGGGTATCGATGTACGATTAGTAAAAGACATTCATGGGCAATTTGGTAAACGTCCATTAAAAACATTTCCATTGGTCGATATTTTAAAATATAAAATTTACTATCGTTATATCTATGGAATGGAAGTTTTCAAACCCCTCAATCTCATTCCATTTGTTAAGAAAGATGCCGAAAATTTGTTGTTTGAAAGGTATGGTTGGGAATCTTTTCAACATAAGCATCATGAGTCACGTTTTACTCGTTTTTACGAGGACTATTGGCTGCCACGAAAATTTGGTTATGAAAAGCGACGTGCACACTTTTCATCGCTGATCCTGACTGGGCAGATGACGCGAGAGGAAGCTTTAGAGAGAATATCTCGGCCGGAACTTTCCGATGAATTCTTGCAAAGAGAATTTGAATATATCGCTAACAAACTGGACTTAACTCCGGATGAATTGCAGGCGATCTTTGAAGGTAAAAATAAGACCTATAAAAACTATAAAAGTAAGATAGAGATCATCAAGTTGGGAGCTAAGATGATGCAAAAAATGAAAATAGAAAAGCGTTTATTTAGATGATAACTTTAGTAGATTATGGTGTCGGAAATATCAATGCCTTTGTTAATGTTTACAAACGTCTTGATGTACCTGTTAAAATTGCGAAAACAAGGACGGACTTGATTGGAGCCGAGAAGTTAATCTTGCCTGGTGTTGGACATTTTGATCATGCCATGACACAGTTGAATCAATCCGGTATGCGTGAGACTTTGGATGACTTGGTGCTTGGAGGGGATATTCCGGTGATTGGTATATGTGTCGGAATGCAAATGATGGCGAAGAGCAGCGATGAGGGTGAGATGGAAGGATTGGGCTGGATAGATGCTCAAGTGAAGATATTTGATAGAAAAAAGATAGACTATGTAACGCAGTTGCCACATATGGGCTGGAACGATGTAAAACCAATAAAAGATTTGGCATTATTTAATGGGCTTGAAAAAGATGCTATTTTCTATTTTTTGCATAGTTATTACTTTGAGTGTAACTGTTCGGAAGATATCTTGGCTGTCACAAACTATGGAGGAGAATATACTTCAGCCGCTCATTATAAAAATCGATTTGGAATTCAATTTCATCCCGAAAAAAGCCATCACTACGGTGAAGTTCTATTGGGCAATTTTGCAAAGTTAAATGTAGAAGAAAATGTTACGACCAAGAATTATTCCCAGCCTGCTTATACAGGATAACGGATTAGTAAAGACTGTTAATTTTAAAAACCCAAAATATGTTGGTGATCCCATTAACGCTGTAAAGATCTTCAATGAAAAGGCTGTTGATGAGCTGGCAATTTTCGATATCGATGCAACGGTAAAAGGTTTAGAGCCAAATTACAGTTTGATAGAGCGTATCGCTAACCAGTCGCGCATGCCGTTGTGTTATGGTGGGGGGGTGAAAACCGTTGATCAAGCTCAACGAATATTTGGGCTCGGAATTGAGAAAATAGCGTTGTCTTCTGCTGCATTACAAAATCCGAGATTGATAACCGAAATAGCGGATCGGGTTGGAGCGCAATCTGTTATTGTTGTTTTAGATGTTAAGAAGAAGCTTTTTGGTGGCTATGAAGTTTATACTCATAATGGCAAGAAATCTACAGGGATCAACCCTTTCCAATTTATCGAACAGGCACAGCGATCGGGGGCTGGGGAAATTATCATTAACTCAATTGACCAAGATGGAATGATGAAGGGCTATGATAAAACGCTGATTGATAAGGCCCGTGAGAAAACAACGCTCCCAATGACAGTTTTAGGAGGAGCGGGTTCTTTGGAAGATATTCGAGATATTATCGATCGGCACAAAATTATCGGTGTAGCTGCAGGAAGCTTGTTTGTATTTAAGGGAGTTTACAAGGCAGTTTTGATTAATTATCCAACAAAGGAAGATAAAGATAGACTATATCAGCGTTAAGGCCTGTGGTAGATCTGTTTAATAAACCACATACTCATATCTTTTAGGTCTAAATGTTGTTTATTTGAGCAAAACAAAAAAAAGGCTTATTTTTATCCCAATTTTAAGAGGGATTATAGATGCAATCAGGATTAAGTTTTACAGCAATAGATTTCGAAACAGCTACAGCCAATCAGAATTCGGCTTGTGCAATAGGGTTAGTTGTTGTAGAAAAAGGTATTATCGTTGATGAATTTTATTCACTGATTCAGCCGCCGAATAATCAATATATGTGGCAGACTACGCGGGTTCATGGAATTAAACCTAAGGACACAGCTCTGGCCCCTACCTTCAAAGAATTATTCCCCCAGATCTTTCCACTGATTAATAACCGGTTAATGGTTGCTCATAATGAATTATTTGATCGTGGTGTGCTTCGTAAAACAATGAATTATTATAATCTTTCTTATGAAAGTTTGGGCTTGAGCGAAAAGTGGGAATGTACATTTCGTATTTATCAGGGAAAGGGTTTTAAGCCCGCACGGCTAAATGCCTGTTGTGAAGTTTTGGGAATTGAACTTAATCATCACGAGGCGCTCTCAGATGCCCGTGCTTGTGCTAATTTGTATTTAAGGCATGCCGATATTCCTTCTTTGGCATGATATTTACCTTTATTCGATATAGAACGAAAGGAAGCTTTCGGTTGTTCTCATTTTAAGTTTTATATTTGATATATTAATTGAGGGATTTCCTTTATTATTTAAATTTTAATGATATTATGATAGCCATACCTGCAAAAAGTATGCGAATTGGTATTACATTCAGTGCATTTGACCTGCTGCATGCCGGTCATATCAAAATGCTCGAAGATGCCAAGAGGCAGTGTGATTTTTTAATCTGTGGGCTACAGACTGACCCTACGCTGGATCGACCAGAAAAGAATAAGCCTGCACAAACTGTTGTGGAGCGTTATATTCAGCTCAAAGGTTGTAAATATGTAGACCAGATTGTACCCTATGCGACAGAGCAAGATTTGGAGGATATACTCCGATCATTTAAAATTGATGTCCGTATCGTGGGCGATGAATATCGTGAGAAAAGTTTTACAGGGAGAGTATATTGCGAAGAAATGGGTATAGAGCTATATTTTAATAGCCGTGATCATCGTTTTTCAAGTTCTGGACTGCGCAAGATTGTCGCTAAAGCAAATGCTGGAGAGGAACCCCTTTTTAATGCTAATAAGTGAATAAAATGAAAATCGGAATAACATTTGGTGTATTTGATCTTTTACATGCAGGTCATATTATGATGCTTGAGGAAGCAAAGAGACATTGTGATTATTTGATTGTCGGGCTCAATACGGATCCATCTGAGGTGTTCCCAGAAAAGGCAAAGCCAACACAAACCATCGTTGAGCGTTATATTCAATTAGAAGGATGTCGTTATGTGGATGAAATCATTCCATATGAAACAGAACAAGATCTTATCGATATGATTAAGGCCTTACCGATTCAGGTTCGTATTATTGGTGAGGAATATCGTGATACTGATTTTACCGGCAGATCGTATTGTGTAGAAGAGAATATCGAAATTTATTATAATAAGCGTACACATCGTTTTTCTAGTGCGGGCCTACGGAAAGTTGTAGCCGATAAAGAAGCGGGAAATAACTAAAATACTATGAGTGCTATTATCCATGTTGTATTGACTGGTGGGGTCGGCAGCCGTCTCTGGCCGCTTTCGCGGAAGAGCTATCCAAAGCAATATCTTTCTTTATTCAAAGAAGGCTCATTATTTGAGATGACCATAAAACGAAACCAGTCTCTGTGTGGTCAGGTTATCGTCGTTGGGAATCGGGATAATCACAATCTGAGCCGAGAGGTGATGGAAAACAATGCTATCGAATATATTGATATTGTTGAAGCTACTCCGCGTAATACTGCTGCTGCAATAGCTTTTGCGGCCTTTGCAGCACAACCAGACGATATCTTGATTGTAACTCCCTCTGATCATGTGATTGTGGGGGATCAACCTTATGCGGAGGCCATTAAAGCTGGTATTGAAAAAGCGAATAAGGGATATATTGTCACATTTGGTATTCAACCAAGTCGTCCTGAAACGGGGTATGGCTATATAGAATATAAAGATGATAAAGTGTTGTCCTTCCGGGAAAAGCCTAATCAGGATACTGCCGAAGACTTTATCGAGCGAGGTAATTTTCTTTGGAACTCAGGAATGTTTTGTTTCAGGGCAGATACGTTTTTATCGGAATTACAAACTTTCGAGCCTAAGGTATATGCTACAGCATTGGCGGCATGGCAACATCGTCAGCACGACGAGCTCGATCTACAGCTCTCTAAAGAGATCCCTTCTATTTCGATCGATTATGCGGTTATGGAACGGTCAAAGAAAATTCGTGTTGTCGCCACCAGTTTCCAATGGTCTGATTTAGGATCTTTTGAATCAATGTACGATTATTTAAAGTTAACTGGACATCCTGTCGATGAGAATGGCAATATGGTTATTGGTACTGATATTTACACGGCCTTTGTCGGTTTAAAAGATAGTATCCTTGTTCATACAAAAGATGCTATCCTCGTTCTTCAGAAGGAAAAATCACAGGACGTAAAAAAAATATACAATACGTTAGAACGACATCAATCCAAACTGATTGACTAGTTTAATAAAGGAGCTTGATTATCGTATGATCAGGCTCCTTTGTTTTATGCAGCATTGTCCATGTTATTAAATCTGTTTTCTGTGAAATGGTCTAGGTTAAGGAATAGTAATCTGATTAGGACGCTGTTTCTTAGTAAATTCCCAAATGTCCCTTATTTGTCCCTGCAGATTTAATGTTGAATTAATAGTAATATCAGATATTTGGTTTTGTTTAAGAGCGCCTGTATGTGCAGCACTTTAGTCATTTAATTTTAACCAGCATATTGATATGATGACCATAGCCATATTTATTTTTTTATTTTTAGGAGGATGTTTTTTCTGGCGGAAGAAACAGCAAGAGCAACGATTTAATCGAAGCGTTGGAATGACTGTTAGCTATATGTTCCAGGAGCGCCCGGGGCAATATAGTGGAGATAGGAATGCCAAAAGTGGGGTATTTGTCTTTAAAGCGGAACGGAATGATGATCGGTTAAAGAATATTGTTATCCGAAAAGTAAAGCCGTTGCACACCGCGTTGGATGTTAATTTAGAGCAGATTTTGGTTATTCCATTTGAGCAGAAGGATAATAGGAAATCTGATGTTTCTGTCCGTTTTAAGATTAACAGGCGAGCTGAAAAGATTGAGGACCTAAAGGGGGGGCGTGTAAATATTTCTGGAGTTCTGAATTTTGAAGAAAGGAGACCTGAATTATTTACAGCGACGTTATCCATTTCGGATCTTTATCAAAAGACTGAAGCTTGATTGTGCCAGCAGAACTTTTGTTTTATTTTTATGGGTACCTTATTCTTTAGGTGCCCATTTTATTTAATTCGGGTTGATGTTCCACGTGAATTAACAGCTTTAGAAGCTGTTAATTAAGTGTTTGAGCCGATTAAGGTTTCAATGTGAGTGCAGCTTATGTTAATTAACAATTTCTTCATTTGCAGAAGTAAGTGGTATTGAGTACTTTTGTTACTCATTAAAACAGGGCCAATGTTAGAATCATTGATTACATCCAAGACTCGTCTCAAATTATTGATCAAGTTTTTTGTGTCAGCAAGTAATCAAGGACATTTGCGCGGATTGGCAGATGAATTTCAGGAATCAACCAATGCAATTCGAAAGGAACTGAATCAATTGTCTGAGGCCGGGTATTTAGAAAAAAGTACAGATAAGAATAAGATAGTATACCGAGCCAATACCAAACATTCCTTATTTAAGCCTTTACAAAAATTAATTCATACCTATTTGGGAATAGATGATGTTGTTGAATTTATTCTACAAAAAGCTGGAGATATTCAGGAAGTTAGCTTGGTTGGAAACTATGCCGAGGGCATAGACTCTGGGAATATAGAAATATTAATTTGGGGCAATGATTTAAATCAGGCATATTTATTGCAGTTAGCGGATAAAGTTGGAAAGAAATTAAAAAAAGAAATCGTTGTTAATTTCGAGGACTATGATGGGCATCGTATTGTTTTATTCGACAACAATAGTAAGATTTATCCCAGAACATAAAATTAGATGTCTCTTACGAATGAAAATTAGGGTGTTTGGGAACCATTATAAAATAAAGAGTAAGTAGCGATGTGCTGTGTTTTGGATGCAGGCATTTTTTGAATTGACAATTATTGATCGTAGATTATACGTATGGATATTTTAAAATTAATTGGAAGAAATCAAGAGCTCTTCAATAATGATATTGAACAGCATGAAAAAGAACTAACGGAAATTGTTAGTTCGTCTAAATTTTTGGTGATTGGGGGTGCGGGATCCATAGGATCGGCGACGACAAAAGAAATTTTCAAGAGAAACCCAAAAAAATTGCATGTTGTCGATATTAGCGAAAATAATATGGTGGAACTGGTTCGCGATATTCGAAGTAGTTTTGGGTATATAGACGGAGATTTTCAGACTTTTGCACTAGATATTGGGTCGATAGAATACGATGCTTTTTGGAATGCTGATGGAGACTATGATTATGTGTTGAATTTGTCCGCATTGAAGCATGTACGGAGTGAAAAAGACCCTTATACCCTGATGCGAATGATTGATGTTAATATCTTTAATACAGATAAGACAATTCAACAATCCATTGATAAGGGCGTTAAAAAATATTTTTGTGTTTCAACTGATAAAGCCGCAAACCCAGTTAATATGATGGGAGCTTCTAAGCGAATTATGGAAATGTTTCTGATGCGTAGAAGTAAGCAAATCGATATCTCGACTGCTCGCTTTGCGAATGTTGCTTTTTCCGACGGTTCCCTGTTACACGGTTTTAATAAGCGTATTGAGAAACGCCAACCTATAGTTGCACCCAATGATATTAAAAGGTATTTTGTAATACCGAAAGAGTCCGGGGAGTTATGTCTTATGTCATGTATATTTGGTCAAAACCGTGATATCTTTTTCCCAAAATTGAGTGAAAACCTTCACCTCATTACTTTCGCTGAGATTGCTGTTCAATACCTGAAAGAAATCGGTTACGAGCCATATTTGTGTGATAATGAGGACGAAGCAAGGACATTGGTCGATAGTATGCCCCTAGCAGGGAAATGGCCATGTCTCTTTACAAAAAGTGATACCACGGGGGAGAAGGATTTTGAGGAATTCTTTACATCGGCCGAAACTTTGGATATGGAGCGTTTCGAAAACCTCGGAGTCATAAAAAATGCACTGGATGAGGATATCGATAAGATCAATTTATTTGAGGACACGATTAATGCCATGAAAAATTCTGGGACATGGGGGAAAGAGGAAATAGTAGAGCTCTTTAATCAGATGATTCCTGATTTTGGCCATAAAGAAACAGGTAAGTATTTAGATGCAAAAATGTAAAAAATGGAAAAAATAAATCAACTTATTTCATTTGTAAGGGAGCAATACAAAACAGATAAATTCATTCCGTTGCACGAACCTAGATTTCGAGGAAATGAAAAAAAGTATGTTTTAGATACCATTGACTCCACATTTGTATCTTCAGTAGGGGCTTACGTAGATCAGTTTGAAGAGATGATGCAAACATTTACTCAAACAAATAAGGCCGTTGCGGTTGTTAATGGAACTTCTTCTTTGCAAGTTGCTTTGAGGTTAGCTGGAGTTAAAGCTGGGGACGAAGTTATTACCCAGGCATTAACTTTTATTGCCACGGCGAATGCAATTATGTATAATCAGGCAATTCCAGTTTTTGTTGATGTCGATTTAGATACTATGGGATTGTCACCTAAAGCAATAGAGGCATTCTTGGAACAATTTGGAGAAATTCGTGAGGATGGCTGTTTTAATAAATCTACAGGAAGGAGAATTGCAGCATGCATGCCTATGCATACATTTGGTTTTCCTGTCCATCTAGATGAATTGCTCGCTGTTTGCGAGAAATGGCAGATTCCTGTAGTTGAAGATGCCGCAGAATCTCTAGGCAGTTATTATAAGGGAAAACATACGGGGTCTATGGGGCTTATAAGTGGTTTTTCGTTTAATGGAAATAAGACTGTTACTTCTGGAGGAGGAGGAGTGATCGTAACGAATGACTTTGAATTGGGAAAAAAGGCAAAATACTTAACGACTACCGCGAAAAGACCTCATCCATACGAATTCTTTCATGATGAATTAGGATATAATTTTAGAATGCCAAACCTAAATGCAGCATTAGCCTGTGCTCAATTAGAAGAATTGGATGGTTTTTTGGCAGATAAAAGAGAGTTGGCAGCAGGGTACGCCAATTTATTTCATGATTTAGGGATAAAGTTCAGGGTAGAATTGCCGGAAGCTAAAGCTAATTATTGGTTGATGTGTGTCGAGTTGGAAGATAAAGTAGAAAGAGAAAATTTTCTTAAGTACACAAATGATGCTGGAATTATGACACGTCCAATATGGAATTTAATGCATCGTTTGCCCATGTATTCCAATTTCCAGCGTGATGAGCAAAAAAATGCTGAGTTTTTAGAAGAACGGATAGTTAATGTCCCTAGTAGTGTTAGATAAAAATGGATAAAATTGCTATTATAGGGTATTCTGGACATTCTTATGTCGTATTGGATGCTTGTTTGAAAAACGACTTATATGTTCAATTCTATAGTGATTTATCCGAAAAGGAAGAGAATCCTTTTGATCTACAATATTTGGGGGATGAATCAAGTGAGAATTTCGATTGGAGTATCGCAGATAGTTATATTTTAGGGATTGGAGATAATAATATTCGAGAAATCATTTCATCTAGGATTATAGCTAATGGAAAAAAGATCCTGAATGTTATTCATCCTACTTCCACTATTGCAAACCTTGTGAAATTAGGCAACGGAAATTATATTGGACCTCAGTCCATTATAAACACATGTGTGCAAATGGGTGATTGTTGTATTGTGAATTCGGGTGCGATAATTGAACATGAGTGCCAGATAGCAGACTACGTTCATTTAGCGCCTGGTTCCGTGCTGGCAGGACAAGTTATTATAGGACGGAAGACATTTGTTGGAGCTAACGCTGTTGTTAAACAAGGGGTAACCATCGGTGACAATGTAATAATTGGTGCAGGAAGTGTCGTTTTGAATGACGTATCAACTGGAGAAGTTTGGGTTGGGAATCCTGCAAAAAAAATTAGATAATGAAGAATAAAGTTATAATTATTGCGGAAGCGGGGGTTAATCACAATGGAAGTTTAGAAAATGCTTTCAGGTTAGTTGATGCGGCTGTCGATGCAGGTGTTGACTATGTGAAATTTCAAACCTTTAAAGCGGATAAGTTAGTAGCGAAGTCTGCGAAAAAAGCGGATTATCAAATCCAGAATACAAAGGATGAAAAAGATTCGCAGTTAGATATGTTAAAAAAGCTAGAACTTTCACATGATGATCATGAAAAGCTAATTCAGTATTGCAATCAAAAGAATATTAATTTCTTTTCTACGGCATTTGATCTAGACTCTTTACAATATTTGAAAGACATTGGTTTAACTTTAGTAAAAGTTCCATCAGGGGAAATTACGAACTTGCCTTATCTTCGTCTGGTAGCAAAGTTGTTTGATAAAGTAATTTTATCCACTGGAATGAGTACATTGGAGGATATTCGTTTAGCTATTGATGTCTTTACAAAAGAAGGCATTAATAAGGAGGATATAACAATATTGCATTGTAATACGGAATATCCAACACCAATGCAAGACGTTAACATGAAGGCGATGTTGCATATTGGGAGCACATTCCATACCGAAATAGGTTATTCCGATCATACACTCGGAATTGAGGTGCCGATCGCAGCTGTTGCTTTAGGTGCTTGTGTTATAGAAAAGCATTTTACTTTAGACAAGCATATGGAAGGTCCCGACCATGCTGCTTCGTTGGAACCGAGTGAATTGAAAGCTATGGTTTTAGCAATAAGAAATATAGAACAAGCTATTGCCGGATCTGGATTGAAAGAGCCTAGTGAGTCAGAGAAGAAAAATATTGCAATCGCACGAAAAAGTATCGTTGCAAAAGTATCGATAAAGAAAGGTGAAATTTTTTCTGAAGAGAACCTTGCTGTAAAACGCCCTGGCTCTGGTATTTCTCCAATGTGTTGGGATGAGGTCATTGGAAAGATTGCTGGACAAAATTTTGAAGAGGATGATTTAATTTGTCTGTGATGAAGAAAATTTGTGTAATAACGGCGACTCGAGCGGAATATGGTTTATTAAGACCATTAATGATAAAGCTTCGTGAAAGCGGGGAGTTTCAACTACAAATTTTGGCAACAGGGGCTCATCTGTCTCCAGAATTCGGCTTAACCTATAGATTTCTTGAGGAGGATGGATTTCACATTGATGAGAAGGTAGAAATGCTTTTGTCGTCAGATACTGCGGTCGGTATTGTTAAATCAATGGGGTTGGGTATGATAGGATATTCCGAAGCTTTTGCCCGATTGACTCCAGAAGCCATTATAATATTGGGCGATCGATATGAAATGCTATCTGTTGCATCAACTGCTGCAATTTTTAATATTCCGGTCATTCATTTGCATGGAGGAGAAATAACCGAAGGAGCCTATGATGATGCGATAAGACATGCCATTACTAAATTAAGTGCATTACATTTCACCTCGACTGAAGAATATAGACAACGCGTAATTCAAATGGGGGAACAGCCCGAAAAAGTGCATAATGTAGGTGCTATTGGTTTGGATAATATTGTCGACTTGCAATTGCTAACCAGAGAGCAACTCGAAGAGAATCTTGGTATTTCTTTAAAAAAATACAATTATCAGGTAACATTTCATCCCGAAACATTGTCCCATTTTTCGTCGAAAGATCAATTTCAAATACTGTTAAATGCTATTGAGAAGCAACAGGATAGTTATTTTATTTTTACAAAAGCAAATGCAGATACGGATGGACGTATCATCAATCAAATGATAGATGAGTTTGTTTATAAAAATTCGGATAAGGCTTCTGCTTATATTTCTCTTGGCAGCTTACGCTTTTTATCTGTTGTTAATATTTGTGATGCTATTGTTGGAAACAGTTCTAGTGGAATCATTGAGGCCCCTTCTCTCGGTACGGCAACAATAAATATAGGGGATAGACAGAGGGGGCGTACACAGGCAGATACTGTCTTAAATTGTGTTATTGAGGAAGAGGATATTCTACATTGTTTTCAGCAGATCAAAACTGCGAAGGATCAGAATCTAAGGGCTAATATCGTCAATCCATATGGAAATGGAGGAACATCAGATAAAATTATGAAAATTTTATACGCTGTTGATTTCAAAAAATTACATGTTAAAGAATTTTACAATATAAACCATAACTAATGAATATTGTTAAAAAGCATACTATTCTGCAAACAGAAACTGTTCGGGATGCACTAATTAAGTTAGATCAACTGGCTTCTGATGCGATTTTATTTGTGGTTGATAACCAAAATAGATTATTGGGGTCCATGACGGATGGTGACTTGCGACGGGGATTTATTAAAGGTCTTGATTTCGATCATAAATTGATAGACTTTATTCAGCCCTCACCTAAATTTATACTGGAAAAGGAGTATAGTTTAGATAAGTTGGAATCATTTAGGGCCAGCCATTTCAAAGTTGTACCTATTTTAAACGACCAGAACATAATCGTTGATATATTAAACTTTAGAACTAGGTCTACTTTAATTCCTGCAGATGCAGTTTTAATGGCAGGCGGAGAGGGTAAACGCTTAAGACCACTTACAGAGACCACGCCCAAGCCACTTTTGAAGGTAGGCGAAAAGCCAATTATTGAATATAATATTGATCGTCTTCAAAAAGTAGGAATTAAGAACGTCAATTTAAGTATCAATTATCTAGGAGATCAGCTAGTAGATTACTTTGGAGATGGTTCTGAAAGGAACCTGAACATTCGTTATGTTAGGGAAGCCAAGCCACTGGGAACTATTGGGTCAATTCTTTTAGTTGAACACTTTGAACATGATGATATTATTGTAATGAATAGCGATCTATTGACAAATATAGATTATGCTGATTTTTTTAGGACTTATAAAGATTCTGGTGCAGACATGGCGGTTGCCGCTACCTCATATCATGTTGATGTACCTTATGCTGTTTTAGAAGTTAATGAAACAAATACAGTAAAGTCGCTAAAAGAAAAGCCACGGTACACCTACTATTCCAATGCAGGAATATATATCTTAAAAAAGGATATATTAAAAATGATTCCAGAAGATCAATTTTTTGATATCACTGATTTGATGGACCGTATTATTGAAATGAATCTGAAACTTATTACGTATCCGATAAATGGTTATTGGCTAGATATTGGTAAACATGAAGATTTTAGAAAGGCTCAAGAAGATATTAAACATATAAAACTATGAATTACCTTATAAGTTGTAATATATTTTGTGATGTCGACGAGGAGCAATTGATAGGAATTCTTTTAAAAAGATTAACAAACTTTTTTTTTCTAACTAAAGATGAAGAAGATTTAATTAGAAAATATCATGTTGATGTTTTAAAAAAAATAGAGTATTGTTTTCAAAATGTTGATAATAAATATTTTTCTGCTGACGGGAAAGTGTTTTTTGCCTCGTACCATTCAGGACAATATCTTATTTATTTATACTTTTATAGCCAAATTTTTGCCAGGTTAAAACATCAATTGAAAGATAAATTTTATTATTTAAATAAAATATTGCATTCGGTTGATATTTATGCGGAGGTTGAATTACCTGCGGTCTTCTTTTTTGAACACCCCTTGGGATTAGTGCTTGGCCGGGCGCAGTATGGAAATAACTTTTTTGCAATGCAGGGATGTACAATAGGTGGAAACAAAGGCGTATACCCTATAATCGGAGATAATGTAAAAATGTACTCCAATTCAAAGATACTCGGAAAATCAAGGATCGGAAACAATGTTTGGATATCTGCAAATGCATATATTAAGGATGAGGACGTTCCATCTGATACAATTGTATTTGGGCAATCTCCGAATCTAATTTTTAAAGATATTAAGAAACAATGAAAATTTTAGTTAGCCTTTGTGCTCGTGGTGGATCTAAGGGGATTCCTCGGAAAAATATAAAAAAATTGAATGGACGTCCATTAATTGACTACAGTATACAATTTGCAAAACAAATAGAACAACGCTATAAAGAAGTAACTATAGAGCTTTCCACGGATGACGAAGAAATAAAGAATGTTGCCGAACAGCTAGGCCTGCCAACAGAATACAGGAGACCCATGGATTTAGCTTCTGATAGCGCAGGGAAGGTCGATGCTATACGTGATCTTTTATCTTATTCAGAGATAAAATATCAAAATAAATTCGAATATGTCTTGGACTTAGATATTAGTTCTCCCTTGAGAACTATTTCGGATGTCGTAGAGGCCTTTTCGATTATGGAACGAGAAAAGGATGCACTTACTTTATTCTCCGTTAATAAGGCACATAAAAACCCATATTTTAATATGGTGGAAAGAAATGAATCGGGGTTTTACCAAACATCAAAAAGAAGAGATATTACGACTTTATCCAGGCAAACTGCTCCTGACGTATATGAATTAAATGCATCCTTTTATATTTATCGACGTGCGTTTTTTGACTCAGAGGTGAAAGGGGTTATAACAGAGAAGTCATTAATATATAATATGGATCATATATGTTTTGATTTGGATACACCCATCGATTTTGAATTTATGGACTACCTTTTGTCTAATAACAAGTTACCATTCCAGTTAATATGAAAATACTGTTTGTAGGCTTAGGGGCAATAGCAAGGAAACACATTAAGGCGATTCGACAAATTGAGCCGAATGCTATGATCTACGCATTGCGACGAAATAGATTATCAACAACGGATGAAGGGGTGGTGAATGTCTTTGATCTGAAAGAAGTCTCCGAAGTTGATTTTGTGATAATTTCAAACCCTACGTCGGAACATGGGTCTACTATTTCTACTTTATTAGGTCTAAATGTACCCTTGTTTATAGAAAAACCTTTGTTTCACAATTTAAATCACGATAAACTTGTTCAATCCATTGTCTGCAAAGGAATCTCTACTTATGTTGCTTGTAATCTTCGTTTTTTGGATAGCCTTGTATTTGTCCGTGAGTTTATTAAAGGAAAGCGAATAAATGAGGTAAACGTTTATTGTGGATCATATTTACCCAATTGGCGGCCAAATGTAGATTTTCGAAAGGTATATAGTGCGAACAAGGAAATGGGCGGAGGGGTGCATATCGATTTAATACATGAAATTGACTATCTCATATGGTTATTCGGTTTTCCAAAATCGACGAAGAAAGAATTTTCAAATGTTTCATCACTCAATATTTCTGCATATGATTATGCTAATTATTTAATGTTATACGATGATTTTGCAGCAAGTGTTGTTCTAAATTATTATAGAAAAACTCCAAAGCGAAGTCTAGAGGTCATTTGTGAAGAGGGTGAATGTTCTGTTGATTTGTTAAAGAATGAGGTGAGATGGAATGACGAACTTATTTTTTCCTCAAAACAAACGATAACAGATACTTATCTGCCGCAGATGGAGTTTTTTATTGAAAATGTAATGCAAGGATCAAAAGAAAAAGGTTTTAATGATATAGTTGAAGCTTATAATATTTTAAAGATATGCCTGGAAGATTAGAAAACAAAGTTATTATAGTAACGGGTGGAGCCGGCCTTATAGGTAAGCATATAGTGAATTATTGTCGAAATGAAGGTGCTGTTGTAGTTGATGTGGATATAAACAATGACGTTGATCTTTCGAAAGGAATTTATGCTTGCGATTTAACAGATGAGTCCCAGATTGTTAAGCTGGTCGATGACGTCAAGAATTTTTATGGAAGAATAGACGGTTTAGTGAATAACGCTTATCCGAGAACGAAGGATTGGGGCCTTCAGTTTGAAAAGATTCCCTATGCGTCTTGGCAATCTAATATCGATATGCAGTTGAACGCGGTATTTTTACTTTCTCAGACAGTTTTGGTCGTTATGAAAGAGCAAAAATCAGGTTCAATTGTAAATATTGGTTCTATTTACGGAGTCGTTGGTAACGATTTCACCATATATGAAGGATATGGAGGGACATCTCCGGCAGCATATGCTGCCATAAAAGGCGGGGTAATAAACCTCACAAGATATTTGGCATCTTATTTTGGAAAAGATGGAATAAGGGTTAACTGTGTTTCTCCTGGGGGAATAATAGATAAACAACATCCCTCGTTTATTGAACGCTATGAAATGAAATCTCCGCTAAAAAGAATGGGACGAGCGGAAGAAATGGCTCCTCCTGTGGCATTTCTGTTATCAGAAGAAGCTTCTTTTATTACGGGACACAATTTAATGGTTGACGGCGGCTGGACAGCGATATAGATATTTATTTCATCTTTAGATTACTAAATTGACAAGCGCCATCCGATCTATAACTATTGTAAGATAGGAATGTAATTATTGGGAACAAAAAGTTTATGTTTTATTTTCTGGTGGGGTATATTGGATTAATAATGGAAGTATGTTGAGAACTATAAAAGAAAAAATTTTGGCAATAGTTGTAGATAACAGTTTTGTCAAAAATAGTTTAATTTTCACTTTATTTGCAACGATTAATAACGGACTTAATTTTCTCCTGATTTTTTTACTTTCGGGATATTTATCTAAACAAGCATTTGGTGAACTAAATCTGTTTTCGACTATCTTATTGGTTTTCACGACTATAATTCCTTTAGGTACTCAGGGATATATTTCTGTTATTTATTATAAAAAAAATAAGAAGTATATAAATAGGATTATGAATACGATCATTTCATTATCTTTAATTGTTTTTCTTCTATTTTCCCTTATCTTTTATTTGCTGCCGTCTAGTATAACAAACTATTTGAGTATCCCACTCGAGTATGTGTATTGTGCCATTGCTATTTGTTTTTTTCAAGTCATATACTTAATGCTTCTGGAAGTCTTTCGTCTCGAGGAGAAACCGGTCAAATATGGCTTGTTAACAATGACCTTTGTTGGGCTGAATATTGGTCTGACCTGGTATTTATGCGTACAGCGAAATTATGGGTGGGAGGGAAGAGCCCTTGCCCAGTTCATATCAAGTATTATATGTTTTGGGATTTCAATTTATTACTTACGTCAATTGGGCTTCTATATAGGATTCAGTGTAAATAAAAATCATTTAAAACGAATAACTCGCTTTGGTTTACCACTAATTCCCCATAGTAGCACGGTTTGGCTAAGGATGGGATTAGACCGTTATATCATAAATTTCTTTCAAGGAGCGAGCATATTAGGGTCTTTTAGTTTTATTTTCAATTTTTCAGGTCTTATCCTTATGGTTGGAACTGCTTTTAATGCTTCTAATTCAGTATTTATTTTTAAGAATTTAACGAGTGGTTCTCCAAATATAAGTGTCAAGTTAAAGAAGCAAGTTTTAATCATGACGATTACCTTTGCATTAATTACAGTTACATCCATGGTTGGAATTTATGGAATCATTACATTGTTTATGCCTAAGTATATCGATGCTGTTCCCTTTATATTTCCCCTTTGTGCTGCTGCTTTTTTTCAATGTATATATTATTTATTTGTCAACTATATTTTTTATTATAAAAAGACGAAGGAATTGATGTATATCACTTTTTCTATTTCAATAATTCATGTAATTTTATCTATTTGCATAACAAGATATACTGTTGTTGGTTTAGCATATTTAAATTTGCTATCTAATTTCATAATATGCTCATGTGTTATATACTATAGTAACAAATTATATCCTATACTCCGTAAACAAAATATAAATGAGTAAATTTAAATTAAAAGACACAATTGATAGGCTGATCTACAGAGGATTCAATATTCTATCGGAGCTACTTTTTTATATAAAGAGAAACGAAAGGGCATTGGTTGCCAAGAACGTTCAATATAAAGGGAAACATCGAGGGGAAAAATTTTTTATTTTGGGAAATGGTCCATCACTTAATACACTTAATCACCAATATTATGACTATATAAGTAAGCATATATCTTTTGCAGTGAATCTCTTTTATAGGAATGATAAATTCCCTGAATTTGAGCCTACATATTATGCAATGGTAGATCCTTTGTCTATTACCAAGGCTTATGAGAGTATGTACACTGAGTTTAATGATAAATACAAAAACTCCACCTTAATAGCAGATTATCGTGCAAAGGAATTAGTGGATAAATTGGATCGTAGAAACAGATCTATATATCTTTATTCCAAAAAATTTCCAACTGATCATATCGAATGTGATATCTCCTCAAATAGTTTTATAACGATGAATGTCGTGAGCACATGTATTTTGACAGCGATATATATGGGGGCAAAGGAAATATATCTATTGGGAACGGATTATAATTCGTTTGCATCACGTAGTGATGTCCATTTTTATAAAGAAGAGGAGGGATTGAACAGAAAGATTGAAAATAGATTGGGATATCAACTTAAATACTATCATATAACTACAGAATTTCATTACTTAATCGCTAAGCTTGCCAAGAAAAAAGGTGTAAAAATTGTAAATCTCTGCGAAACTAGTTTACTTGATGCTTATCCATTGGGCCGCTTTGAAGATTTAATGAATAATATTATACCAAATGAATAAAGTAAAAGAACCACATATTTATGTGCAATTTATAATCCCAGCTTATTTTATTTTTTTGATAAGCAAATTTGCAATTGGAGATAGTATTCCTGGTGCGAATGCTCTTTTTACGTCTTTATTTGTTATGATGGGTTATAGTGCTCTTTTTTTGCTTTTAAGACGTTTTACTAAGGGTGCAATTATTCCTGCCTTTGTTTCTCTATTAGTCTTTTGTGTTTTATTTATTGTCCCCTTTAGTGAAAATTACCGGCTTGTAGACTTTTTTTTAGTATTCAATTATTTTGGAATAGCGCTAATTCCTATTTTTTACACCTTAAATTTTAAAATATATAGATTATTGGCATATTTGACTATTTGCTATTTCTTTTTTTTTATCATAAAAGGAACAGTACCAGATGAAGTTTTTTCGATAAGTCGAAACTTCATTTCTGTTGTACTATTAATTAGTGTAGGTTTTCATATTATTTCAGCGACGCAAAATAATAGAAAACCAAGTCCTTTAATTCTGGTCCTAGCCTTGTTTGTTGCAGTTTGGGGGGTAGGTCGAAGCGGAATTTTTTCTTTTTCTGTATTGTTAGTATTAATACCTCTTCTGTCAAATTATAAGTTTCTTTATAAGTTTTTATTAATTTCATTGATTTTAATCCTGTCTATATATGCATATACTTATTTTGCAGATTCGATATTTTATACAGCACTGTATCGAATAGAAAATATGGGCGCTGAGGACGTACGAGAAACTATGAATCAAGAGTATCTAAAGACGACTTTCACGTCTCTTTCGAATATTATTTTTGGTACACCATTACTTGATATTGAGTCGTTGGCGCAAGTCGAATATAATCCGCATAACTCATTTATTCGTTTACATATTTTTTACGGACTGTTTGGTTTTATAATTATAATATGCAGTATTATATACGCTCTCATTAAATATGTAAAAATAGGCAATTATGTTTTTATGGTACTTCTTATGGTTTTATTGTTTAGATCGTCTGTTGATTCCACCGCTTTTCATGGACCATTAGATCCGCTTATTTTTTATTTATTATTCATGCCATTGAAAAACATTAAATTAGTAAAGAGATGATAAAAAAAAGAATCGTGAGTTTCTATAGAAAACTTAAATCGCTTTATTTTATTCACCGATTTGGTTTAACAGATATCGAACAACCATTATATTTTGGTGGAGCATCGAAAATTAGTAAGGATTTACATACTGAAAAGTATGTTTTTATTGGCGCTAATTGTACTATATATCCTAAAGTCAGTATAGGTGCGTACTCTATGCTAGCCAATAATGTGTCAATTCAAGGTGATGATCATGAATTTAGAATAGCAGGAATTCCCACTATTTTTTCTGGACGTAGGGTGGTTCGAAATACCAAGATAGGGCGAGATGTTTGGATTGGCGCTCATGTTATTATTATGACCGGGGTCGAAATCGGAGATGGCAGCGTTATCGCTGCTGGGGCTGTTGTGACAAAAAATGTTGAACCTTTTTCTATTTATGCAGGCGTACCTGCTAAAAAAATACAAGATCGCTTTACGACGTTAGAGGAACGAAATAAACATGAAGAATTCCTTCGAAAAGATCCGCAGAATATATCAAGAGAAGGATTAGAATTTTGCAATGATTTAGAGATATGATAAAACCATTTATAATCACACTGAGTTTTCTTTTTCTTTTTTTGACGCAATCATTCTTTTCAATAGGACAGGTTGCTCAAAAAGGGAGAAGCCAGAGATCTATTGAACAGCAGATGCTTAACAAGGGAGCTGTTTCATTGGGAGCTGCAGAATACGACTTTACATCTTTTATTGACATACCTAGTAATTCCACAATCGATGGCAATAATAGTGTGTTTAAAGGAGGGGTTAAACTTGTTAAAAAGCGATATTCTTCGCCAAAATTGATACAGATAATAAATAGAAAGAATATTATAATAAAAAATGTAATTTTCGATGGGGGATTTACGAATCAATTTTTCAGCAACGCCAGCAATGCTAGTGAGCTGTTTAATTTAATAAGTATAGAAGGATCCACAAATATAACCTTCGAAAACTGTACTTTCCGAAATTTTACTTCTAGTTGGAAAAAACAAAATGAGCAATATTTTGGTATATTGGGGATTAGGCGTTCTAACACTATTAAGTTTATCAATTGTAGGTTGGAGAATTTCCAAACCGAAGGCATTGTTATGTATGAAACAAATAACATCGTAATAAAGAATTTAAAAGTGGAAACAACTGTTGGATGGACTCCATTACATTTTTGGTATTGTGATGGTATTGTCTGCGACAATGTAAGTATTAAGACACACCGAAATGGAGGAAGTGCCATTACTGGAGCCTATAGCAACGCAGTTTTTTCCAATATAAATATTGTAGGTGGTAAAGGAATCCAGTTCTCAAATGAGAAAAACGAGAGACCATATGATTCGAAAAATATTGAGTTCAGGAACTGTAATATAAAAACTAGTTCATTTGGAATAGGGCGATGGAATTATGATAATCGTTTTAGTGAAAATGTACGCATAACCAAATGTTCAATTTCCTCATACGGTGCTAATCCAGTATATTTTTGGGCAATACGATTTGATAACGTAAAGAGGGGGTATATCGAATCTTCTAACCTAAACTCTGGTCAAAATAATTCGTCTCTTATTTGCTTAAGTAATACCGATAACATTAATGTCACCAATAATCGAGGCACAGGCTATAATATTGTTTACCTAAATCTTAACAGTAGTTTAAACGGTTTAAATATTGACAATAACACTTTTACTTTGCAACCTTCCTCTAATTTTAATAGTGGAGTTGAGGGAACTTTCATCGTAAGTAAAGATGGTCCTAAAAATAATACTCCGTTGACTCTTTCAAATGTGTCTATTACTAACAATCAGGTTTCGGACATATCGAACGGAATCCTTTATTTGCAAAACCATGTTAATAATTCGCTTTTAAGAGTAAAAAATGTTACTGTTAGGGGTAATACTTTCAAATATCCTAGTACATCCAGTTTCCAATTCAATAGTATTTATTTTTCCAATGCTCAGGATATTGCTTTGGAGGATAATCAAATTATAAATTCTGGATTTCTGCAATTTGACAATACAAAAAATTTAAAGACGAATAACAATAAGATAGTAAACAGTAGATTGAAAAATCTATGGAAAATAAAATAATCATCTTAACAAGATAGAGAATATGAAGATACAAAATAAAATCCTCTTAATAACAGGAGGTACAGGTTCCTTTGGAACAGCTGTTTTAAATCGCTTCTTGGGTACAGACCATTTTAAGGAAATTCGTATATTTTCTCGTGACGAAAAGAAACAAGATGATATGCGTAATCTATATAGAAATGACAAAATAAAGTATTATATAGGTGACGTAAGAGATTATGCGTCAGTTGAACCAGCGACACGTGGGGTAGATTACATTTTTCACGCTGCAGCGCTAAAGCAAGTACCTTCTTGTGAGTTTTTTCCAATGCAGGCGGTAAAAACGAATGTTGAAGGTACACAAAATGTGATTCGTGCGGCTGCTTCAAATGGCGTGAAAAAAGTCATTTGTCTAAGCACAGATAAAGCGGCTTATCCAATCAATGCGATGGGAATATCTAAAGCGATGATGGAAAAAGTGGCTGTGGCCGAAGCACGTAATCTAACAGATACCGTTGTCTGTTTGACTCGTTACGGTAATGTAATGGCCTCTAGGGGTTCAGTAATCCCTCTATTCTTAAATCAGATTCAAAAAGGTGAGCCAATTACAATTACGGATCCAAATATGTCAAGGTTCTTCATGTCACTTGAAGATGCAGTAGATTTGGTACTATTTGCCTTTGAACATGCTAATCCTGGAGATCTCTTTGTTAATAAAGCGCCTGCGGGTTCCATCGGTGATTTAGCAAAAGCATTGATTGATCTTACTGGAAAAGAAGTGCCTGTGAAAATTATCGGAACGAGACATGGTGAAAAACTTTATGAAACACTATGTACTCGTGAGGAGATGTTGAAAGCGGAGGATATGGGCGACTTTTATCGTGTTCCTGCAGATAATCGTGATTTAAATTACGCCAAATATTTTTCTGAAGGAGAAGAAGATGTTTCGAAGATTGAAGATTATCACTCTCATAATACAGAGCAACAAGGAGTAGAAGGCTTGAAAAAGCTTGTTTCCAAATTACCATTAATCAGGAAGGAAGTTTTTGGAGAAGATGTTATGCAATATCCTTATTAATCCAGATATTATATGATTGATTTTATTCAAGGAGGAATTGCTAAGGATCATCGTGGACAGATTCGTTTTGTTAATGACTTTGACATGTCTTTGGTGAAGCGGTTTTATATTATTAAAAATACTGATCTTGATCTAATTCGTGGCTGGAGAGCTCACCGCGTAGAGCAACGTTGGTTTTATGTTCTTTCTGGTAAGTTTTCAGTTGATGTGGTGAAAATCGATGATTGGGATCAGGCTTCTTCGGATCTCCCTATAGAGAAAATAATTTTAGATTCAACTGAAAATAAGGTACTTCATCTTTCCGCTGGATATGGTACCGCATTTCAAGCTTTGGAATCTGATTCGGAATTATTGGTATTCGCAGATTTTGGTATTGAGAATGCCCAAAATGATGATTATACTTATCCATTAGATTATTTTAAAAATAGAAAAGAGCAATACATATGAAAATAGGGATAACGGGACAGAACGGATTTGTCGGAGCTCATCTTTATAACTCGATAAGACTTTATCCTACGGAGTTTGAACAGATAGATTTCCGGAAAGAATATTTTGATGACGATGAAAAGCTAGATCAATTTGTAGCTCAATGTGATGTAATCGTACATTTAGCTGCAATGAATAGGCATGAAAGTGAGCAAGTAATCTATGATACTAATATAGGACTGGTCAACAAATTAGTAGCTTCGTTAGATAGAACTGGTTCCAAGGCACATGTTTTGATTTCCTCGTCGACACAGGAAGAGCGCGACAACTTATATGGTCGCTCAAAACGTGAAGGCCGGGAAGCCTTGAATAAATGGGCAAATGAAAATGGTGGCAAGTTAACTGGTTTACTTATTCCCAATGTGTTTGGCCCTTTTGGGAAACCCTTTTATAATTCGTTCGTTGCGACATTTTGTTCTCAATTAACGCATGGTGAAAGACCAACGATTGCGAATGATGGCGAAGTTAAGTTAATTTATGTGCAAGAATTAGTTGACGACATTATCGAGCAAATTCGTGAAGGTGAGCATCGACCGTTGTATGTTGTAGAACCGACAGCAATAAAGAAGGTATCTGAGGTCCTCGGCCTTTTAGAGCACTATAAAGATTTATATCTAGCAAAAGGAGAGGTTCCGGTTTTGAATGATCGATTTGAGCTCAATCTATTTAATACTTATCGGTCTTTTATGGATCACAAAGCTATTTATCCGAGAAAATTTCAACTTCATGCTGATCCGAGAGGTACATTTGTTGAGATTATCCGCATGGGTATTGGCGGACAATCGTCCTATTCGACAACTGTTCCCAACATCACTCGCGGGAATCATTTCCACACTCGTAAAATAGAACGTTTTGCCGTAATTCAAGGAAAGGCACTCATACAATTACGCAAAATAGATAGTGACGAGGTAATGGATTTTTATCTCGATGGATCGACTCCTTCTTATGTAGATATGCCTATTTGGTACACCCATAATATTACAAATGTTGGTGATAATGAGTTGATTACAATGTTTTGGATTAACGAGCCTTATGACCCGTCTGATCCCGACACCTATTTTTTAGAAGTGTAGATAGACAATAAATAAGACACTGGATAAGAAAAGATAGGTCTTGCAGCCATCATGATTTATTCAAACAAAATGAACGGAGTGCATAAGTACATTAAGAAGTAAATAATGAATTGATAGCTTCATCACCATTAGAATATAAATTTATAAAGATGAAAAAACTGAAAGTAATGACGGTCGTTGGCACACGACCAGAAATTATTAGATTGTCACGCGTACTGACTGCATTAGATGCTTCGGAGGCTGTAGACCATGTGATTGTGCATACAGGACAGAATTACGATTACGAATTAAATCAAATCTTTTTTGAAGATTTGGGACTTCGTAAACCAGATTATTTTTTGGAGGCAGCTGGGAAAACAGCAACAGAAACTGTTGGAAATATTTTGATCAAAATTGATCCGCTATTGGAAGAATTGCGGCCTGATGCATTCTTAGTGTTAGGGGATACGAATTCTTGTCTATGTGCAATTCCCGCTAAAAAACGTCATATTCCTATTTTCCATATGGAGGCTGGAAATCGATGTTTTGATCAGCGTGTTCCTGAAGAAACGAATCGTAAGATTGTTGACCATACAGCAGATGTTAACTTAACCTATTCTGATATTGCGAGAGAATATTTACTGCGTGAAGGTTTACCTGCTGATCGTATTATCAAAACAGGCTCACCAATGTTTGAAGTATTAAATCACTATTTGCCTGAAATTGAAGCATCGGATGTGTTGACTAAATTAAATTTAGAAGAGCGTAAATTCTTCGTCGTTTCATCGCATCGTGAAGAAAATATCAATAACGAGAGAAATTTTAGAGGTTTAATGGAATCTTTAAATACTATCGCTGAACAATATGGTTATCCTGTTATCGTGTCGACTCATCCACGTACCCGAAATATGCTCGATAAAATGCAGATAGAAATGCGTCCGGAGATTCAGTTCCTGAAGCCATTGGGATTTCATGATTATAATGCCTTGCAGATGCGCTCTTATGCCGTATTGTCGGATTCGGGAACAATTTCTGAAGAATCTTCGATCTTAAACTTTAGAGCTTTAAACATTCGTCAGGCGCATGAAAGGCCAGAGGCCATGGAGGAAGCTTCGGTTATGATGGTTGGCTTGTCCCCTGAACGTGTATTGCAAGGGCTCACCCAAGTATTGACACAAGAAGTAGGCGAAAAGCGTAATTTTCGTCGTGTGGCAGATTACTCAATGCCAAATGTATCAGAGAAAATGGTCCGTATCATACTTTCTTATACGGATTATGTAAGAAAAGTAGTGTGGTCAGAAGAGATTTAAACAAAAAAATGAGCTATTCTCCAAAAATACTAATTCATAGTATTGCTTTTAGTCCTGATGGTGTATCTACGGCTTATCTTTACAATGATATTGCCCTAGCCTTTCAGCAAAAGGGATATGAGGTGGTTGTGTTGACAACAACCCCTCATTATAACGTGCTCCCCGAAGAATTGGCAAAACAGCCAATGACGAAAAAATTGGGTGGATTATATTATACCAGTTCTTTTAACGGAATTAAAGTATTGCATATTCCACAGAAAAAATTCGGTTCAACTGCATTACGTATTTTAGGATTTGTCTATTGGCACATTCTATCGTTAATTTTAGGCTTGGCTGAAAAAAGAGTATCGGCAATTTTATCCCCATCTCCACCTTTGACAATAGGTTTTATCAATTTATTAATAGGCAAAGTTAAGGGAGCGAAGGTTGTCTATAATGTTCAGGAGATATATCCCGATTTTCTGATTGAACAGGGGGGCTTAAAATCAAAGCCGATCATTGCAGCGCTTAAATGGCTGGAAAAATTGGTTTATAATAAATCTGATGCTGTTACGACCATTGATCAAGTTTTTTATAATACCATTGTTGGGCGTTTCAAAGAACCTCAAAAATTACATATAATTCCCAATTTTGTAGATACTACGCTGTATAGACCTTTGACGAATGAAGAGATTAGTTTAGATAACAATCTTTTCGTTAAAAATGATACTGTTAAAGTAATGTATGCTGGTAATATTGGTCATGCACAAGACTGGGAGCCTTTATTAAGTGCAGCGATTTTGTTAAAAGATCAACCAATAGAGTTTTATATTATTGGCGAGGGGGTGATGAAAGATCATGTCATACAACAGGCAAAGATCAATGGACTAAATAAAGTGCATATTCTTCCTTATCAGCCAAGGGAAAGTATGCCACATCTCTTGGCCTTTTCGGATCTTCAGTTTATTTTCATGTCTAAAGAGATGGAAGGACATGGTTTCCCTTCAAAAGTCTATACAATTATGGCGTGTGCTAAGCCTCTGATTGTATGTTCTGGTGAAAAAACGCCAATTGTTAACTTTTTGCAAGCACAGCATTGTGCGAAGTTAATTACCACAAGAGATTTTGCAGAAAAAGTAAATGAAATTGTTGCTTTTCTAAAAGCAAGTTCGAAAGAAAGCTTACGCGCTTTGGGTGATGCCGGTTATGAAGAGATTACGAAGAAATATTCGAAGGAAGTTGTAACAGTTGATTATATCCGTTTAATTAATAAACTAATCTGATTATGTCAATAATTATCACGGGAATGACAGGTTTTGTTGGCCAAAATTTAGAAAAATATCTAAATCAACATCATATAGAGACAGTAGGATTAAACTTGCGTGATCAAGATTGGAGAACCAATTTTCCAAAACAAGCGAAAGCTGTAATACACCTTGCAGGAAAGGCACATGATACAACCAATACTTCTGCCGATGAGGAATATTTTAAAATTAACCGTGATTTGACCATTGCGTTATTTGAAGAGTTTTTGCGAGCGGATATACAGGATTTTTTTTATTTTTCTTCTGTCAAGGCTGTTGCAGATACGGTTGAAGGTATTTTAGATGAAAATGTACAAGGAAAGCCAATAACTGCATATGGAAAATCTAAATTGGAAGCGGAAAATTTTCTTCTTAAACTAAGGTTGCCAGACAATAAACGGCTATTTATCATTCGTCCATGTATGATTCATGGGCCTGGAAATAAGGGAAATTTAAATCTTTTATATAGTATTGTTAAAAAAGGTATTCCTTGGCCCTTAGCAGAATTTCAGAATCAGCGTTCTTTTTTAAGCATTGATAATTTGAGCTTTCTAATTGAGCAAATGCTTGCGCGACCTGAACTTAAGTCTGGAATTTATAACTTTGCAGACGACGATTCATTGTCTACAAACGAATTGGTTTATTTGATTTCGGAAACGCTTGGAAAAAAGGCAAAATTGTGGCATATACCAGCCGGATTGATCCGAAATGGTGCTAGAATTGGAGATGTATTGCCATTACCACTTAATTCTGAGCGGTTGAAAAAGCTTACGGAGTCCTATGTGGTTTCAAATACAAAAATTAAATCGGCATTGGGCATTGAAAAGCTTCCGTTAACAACCAAAAAGGGACTTAAATTAACAATTCGATCTTTCCAAAACAATTCCTAAAATTAGGTCAGATATAAATTTTTATAAAAATGATATACATAATTGTACTAATTGCTTTATTTATTTTAGAGATCTTATATTTTAGAGTTGCAAATCATTTTAATATTATTGATAAACCGAATGAAAGATCTTCTCATTCCTCGATTACACTGCGGGGAGGAGGGATAATTTTTTATTTTGGTGCAATGATCTATTTTGTATTATCGGGCTTCCAATATCCTTGGTTTTTCCTGGGATTAACGATGATGACGATAATTTCTTTTTTGGATGATGTTTTTACGTTATCAAATAAACTCCGATTATTAATTCATTTTGTTTCAGTCCTTCTCATGTCTTATCAGCTCGATCTGTTTGATCAACCTTGGTATTACTTAATAATAGGGTTTGTATTTGTAGTAGGAGTGATCAATGCCTATAATTTTATGGATGGCATCAACGGGATTACAGCATGTTACAGTTTAGCTGTTGGGATGCTATTAATTTTGACTAATTACCGATTGCACTTTATGAGCCAAGATTTATTAACCTATACTATGTTGGCCGTGCTTGTCTTTGCTTTTTTTAATTTTAGGACGAAAGCGAAGTGTTTTGCGGGTGATGTAGGATCAGTTTCGATTGCCTATATTTTGTTATTTGCACTGGGTAGCTTGATTCTCGCTACTGGAAATCTTATTTATATTCTTTTCCTAGCAGTTTACGGTGTGGATACTATCTGGACAATCATTCGTCGGCTATCTCGAAAGGAAAATATCTTTGAAGCACATCGCTCGCATCTATATCAGTATTTGGGTAATGAGGCTGGTGTTAATAAATTACTGGTTTCTTTTATCTATGGGGCAATTCAATTTGGAGTAGGACTTCTGGCGATTCAGTTTGCTTCGAAAGATTTTATAACACAATTGACTTTTGCTCTGGTAATTATATTCGGATTGAGCCTTATTTATTTAGTAATAAAAACTTATATACTTAAAAAGTACACGTAGTCTTGGTATCTTGCATATAAATATAGAATTGGGCGGAATGTAAAGCTATATAGATTTTAGGCACAGATCTTGCTAACCTGATGCTGTTCTAAAAAGAAGGCATTATAAAATGGTATTTTTAGAGAGAGTATGAAGAAAAAAATATATTTTTGTCGTTAAAATCAGTGAATCAATTTATAATTTAAAATAACACATGCGATTAATTTCAAAGTATGGTTTAGCTTTAGGACTATTTTTAGGGGTCTTAATGATGTTTAGTTCTTGCGGATCGCGGAAGAATATGGCGTACTTACAGCCTGATTCGTCTCAAATTAATACATTATACGAGCAATATGTTCCGAAGATTCAAACAAATGATATCTTAACAATCGTCGTCTCAGCTGCTGACCCAAAAGTTACAGCACCATTTAATCCCCTGAGCTCAATGGCGAATGGTAATTTGACTCAACAGACTGATATGGCCTTACGACCTACTTATACAGTTGATGATAATGGAGATGTTATATTGCCTATGCTTGGAAAGGTGCATGTAGCTGGGCTGACAAGGGTGCAAGCCATCGAAAAAATTAGGAACGAGTTGGGACAATATATTAAGGATCCCGGTGTAAATATTAATTTTAATAATTTTAGAGTTTCTGTACTGGGGGAGGTCGCGAGACCTGGTTCATTTATTATGCCAACAGAACGTGTAACGGTATTGGAAGCGTTAGGGATGGCTGGTGATTTGACAATTAGAGGCGTAAGGGAAAATGTTATGCTAATTCGTGAAGTGGATGGACAGAAAACTACACATCGTTTGGATTTAACCCAGCAAAATACATTAAATTCGCCATACTATTATTTGGCACAAAATGATGTGATCTATGTTGAACCTAATAAATCACAAATCAACAACTCGAAGCTTGGCAGTAACACAAACGTTATTATCTCCATTGCTGGTTTATTAATCACCGTAATTTCAGTATTGACCCGCTAATAAAACTTATGGAACAACAACCAATACAGTTAAAGGAAAAAGAAGAAGAGATCAATTTAAGGCAGCTTTTTGAACAATATGCGTATTATTGGAAATGGTTTGTATTAGCGGTTATTTTGTCCGTTGGGATAGCTATTGTTTATTTACGTTATGCACAGAAAACATATAGCACCACTGCAAAGATCTTACTAAAAGATGAAAAGAGTGCATCGGCTGGTGAACTTGCTGGAATCACGGAGTTAAGTAGTATGGGATTTGGAGGAGCCCGCTCTGCATATGTGTCGGACCAAATTGAAGTGCTTTCCTCTCGCAGATTAATGCGAAAGGTCGTGGATATGCATAATCTCAATGTAACCTATATCTTAAAGGGAAATATTAGGTCTTCTGAAATCTTAGAGAAAGAAATGCCTTTCTTTGTGCAACCTCAAGGCAATCAGGATAGTATCAAAGTAAACCTCCAGGTGATGCTAAAGGAAAATAGTACCCTGCATATTACAGATTTAGTTTCCGGGGAAAAATTGGTTGCAAATTTTGATAAAAATCTAAAAATCGGAAAAAATAGTATTATTTTTCGACGCGGGATTAGCAAGAAAATTAACCCTAACGCAGAGTATATCGTTAATGTACTGCCCAAAAATTGGGCGGTAGATGCTAATTTAGCTGCAATTAGTATTTCTCCAAATAAGGAGACACAATCTTATATTGTGAATTTTTCCATGATATCAGTATTGGGTAATAAAGCTGAACTGATTTTAAATTCGTTAATCGATGTCTATAATGCTGATCTAACGAACGATAAAATGCGGATGACTCGTGCGACCTCAGATTTTATCAATAAACGTTTGATGATAATCTCCAAAGATTTATCGGGTGCGGACGAGGAAGCTGCTGAGTTTAAGTCCAATAACGCTATGGTTGATATGGCCACAGAGGCTGGGGTATTCCTGAATACTGCTTCAGATAATGATAAAAAAGTATTGGAGTATCGCACACAGCTACAGTTGGTAGATCATATGAACGATTATCTGAGAAATCAAGAGGTTGGTAAGTTATTGCCTTCTAATATTGGTTTACAGGATGCTTCAATTGGGTCATCAATAGAAGCATACAATAAATTGGTGCTGGAACGCGACGATTTATTAAAATCTGCATCTGATCAAAATCCCGCTGTCGTTGCATTGAATGAAAGTATTGCAGAGAGTGACAAGAATATTCGTCAATCCCTGAGAAATTATCAGAAGGTAACTCAATTAGCATTAAATAGTATTCAACAAAAATCGAACGAAATTAGAGGACGGATTAGTTCTATCCCAAGTCAGGAGCAGGGTTTTAAGAAGATTTCAAGACAACAACAGATTGTTGAATCTCTCTATCTATTGTTATTGCAAAAGCGAGAAGAGAGCGAAGTTAAGGCAGCAGCGACTCCTGATAATCTCAAGATAATTGATGCAGCTTATGGAAATGGATTTCCAGTTTCACCTAAGAAGCCCATTGTATTATTTGGCGCTTTAGTTGCGGGATTCTTAATTCCTTTTGTGATTTTTTACTTGAAGTTTTTATTAGATAATAAAATTCATTCTAGAAAAGATATTGAAGAGATCGTAAAGATTCCAGTTTTGGGAGAGATACCTTCTGCCGAAGATACTATTGTACATTTAAATGATCGTTCCTCATTGGCCGAAGCCTTCCGTATTCTGCGTACCAACATGAATTTTATGTTTGGGGCGGAAAAGAAGGATGCGTCTAAGGTTGTATTTGTGACATCCACGATCTCTGGTGAAGGTAAGTCTTTTGTTACGACGAATCTAGCACAGATCTTATCTATGTCTGGCAAGAGGGTTGTGTTAATTGGTGCAGATATTAGAAGTCCAAAAGTGTTGGACTATCTGGGCTTGTCCCATCTGCAGCATACTAACGTCGGGATTACGCAGTTCTTGATAAATCCGGAGATGAATGTTGATAATATCATTATTAAGAAACCAGGAAACTATGATTTTGATGTAATCTATTCAGGTTATATCGCTCCAAATCCAGCGGAGTTATTAATGAATGGTCATTTTGATGATGTAATAAAATATACTCGCGAACATTATGATTATATTTTAGTGGATACAGCACCCGTGAGTTTGGTAACCGATACTTTATTGATTGCGCATAATTCAGATTTAACATTGTATGTTTCTCGGGTTAATTACTTGGATAAGCGTTTATTGCAGGTACCTCGCGAGTTGTATCTTGATAGTAAATTGAAAAATCTTGCCGCTGTAGTCAACGATGTAGACTTCGCTAGAGGCTACGGTTATGGTTACGGTTATGGCTATGGTTACGGCGACAAAGGAAAGAAAAAGAAAACAACCATAGCTCAGGTATGGCAGAGCATTAAAGATCGCTTAAATATAAAATAATACTACAAGTTAGGTTTTTTGGCCTTATTGTTGTTTGAACCCAAGTCGATTACTTCGACTTGGGTTTTTAATTTTATAATAATATCTAATACCAAACGTTTTGACTATAAACTTTTGGTATTGCTAATCAATCACTATGAGAAAAAAACTATTAAGCACATTTATTGGATTGTTTTTCTTTGGAATCGCATCTGTTTACGCGCAGTTTTCACGACCTGTTAGTGTAGGGGCCGGTGCTGGTGCTACATTCAACCTCACAGATTTGGGTAATGTCGAATCGAAATTTGCATTCTATGGAGAGCTGGATTATTTAATTACACCCTATATTTCCGTAGGTCTACACGGTGAAAAGGGTACCCTAAGTGGAAATGGCTATGAGAGTGAATTTAAAAACCGTTATTTCGCTGGAAACCTGAATGGAAAGGTTCGTTTGGGACAATTTTTGGATCGCACCAACAATTATAGCTATTACACTTTGGGAGCAAATATATTTTCACGGATTCTTTCGAATATCTATGTAGGCGCTGGAGCAGGACTGGTGAAAAATCGTATTTCAGGAAATTTTGACGCTAAATATGCAGATGCTATTGTAAGTCAAGGGGGCGAACTTGCGGAGGATTTAGGTGAAATTCATTTTGTAATCCCTCTTAATGTTGGTGTAGATATTCCCTTTGGTCGAACTTTATATGGCCCACAATGGGCAATCAATGTGAATTACCAGCATACTTTGACTACAAATGATAACTTAGACGGGATTATAAACAGAAATAATGATCAATATGGATTTGTTTCCGTCGGCCTAAAGTATGCGCTTTTCAACAGGAAATAGATAGCTTAATGTTTAAAAGACAAAATAAAAGAAATGGAAAATAAAATATGCAGACAATTTACAAGTCCAATATTTGGATTTTTGGCCTTAGCAATCTTAATTAGTTTCTCTGCCTGTAAATCAAATTCAGCAATCTATAAAGCGCCAAAAGTAAATGCTTTCCGGGGGGGTAAATTACCTGCGCCTCCAGGTATGATTTATGTTCCCTCAGGAACTATACTTTTTAAAGGGTCACTTGATAGCGGTAATGTGGGTAAAAATGTAAGTGTGAGCGCATTTTTTATCGATGAAGCTGAAGTAACAAATAAACAATACCGTGAATTTGTCAATTGGGTAGCTGACTCTGTTGCTGTTACAGATTATCTTCAAGACGATCAATACTTTTTAGAAATAGCTGGTGAACAAGTTGGACAACGCAGAATTAATTGGACAAAAGTCAAAAAAATGTCTCCGTTGTGGAAAAGCAATGATCCCAATATTCAAGAGCGGTTGGCTCCTATGTTGGAAATGAAAGGAAATCGAAGAGCACTCAACCCCGAAGTAATAAAATATCGTTTTTCGTATTTGCAATCAAAAGGTAATGTAAAAAAAACGTATGTTACGGATTCTGTAGCGGTCATGCCCGTAGAAGATATTTGGACGAAAGATTTTCCAAATGCACAGTTAGCTTCCTTAGACGCGAATTACTTTACGCATCCATCTTTTGACTATTACCCTGTTGTGGGTGTTACCTGGAGACAAGCACGAGCGTTTACCGATTGGCGTGCCAATGAAATGGCTGCTACGGTTTTAAAAAATTCTTATCTTAACGGTTATCAGTTAAGTTTGAGCCTCCCTACGGAAGCTCAATGGCAATATGCGGCTTCAGGAAAATTAGACCCACAAGATACAATTGCGGGTTCAAGAATGACTATAGATGGTACGGAAGGTAAAAAGAAATTAGCTGTAAACTTTAAACAAGGAGATGGTACTTATTCACGGGATGGGGCAACATTCACATTGCCGGTTAAGTCATATATGCCAAATGCTTTTGGTGTTTACAATATGGCTGGTAATGTTTCCGAGTGGACGTTAGATGCCTACAGCCCCTCTGCAGTCGTATTTGTAAATGACCTTAATCCTGCATTATTATATGACGCTGACGAAAAGGATGGCGATGCACTCAAACGGAAGGTCGTACGTGGTGGTTCATGGAAAGACAACGGTGAACAACTAAATAGTGAGACACGTAATTATTCGGTGGATTATGAACCGCATTCTTATATCGGTTTCCGTTGTGTGATGTCCGCATTCGAGATGCCTACAGTGCAAAGTAAAACGCGTAAGTATTAATCTTGGCTGTAAATATAAATTCAATAATGATGAACATGAAAATATTAATAACAGCTTCCATGACATTGGTCATGGGATCGTTGCTCGCCCAGCAAGTGACGACAATAGATACTGTCCCTAGAAGACAGGATACTTTAAATAAAGTAATGTCTGCAATACCAGTTGTGCCAGGAGAAATTAATCCTGACACGATTCCTACAACAGATGGTTTTTATCAGGCCAATAATATGGAAGATGCTGTGCCCTTTGCTTATCCCGAAGTAAATAAAAAGAATATCAGGTTTTATAAGCGAGTTTGGCGTGATATCGACCTAAAAGATGAAAAAAACTACATCTTGGCTATTCCAGGAAATTCGTTAATTGAAGTCGTGATGAAAGCAATTGAAAAAGGGAAATTATCCCTGTATAGTCCAGATGATGATTCATTCAAAGGGCGATTAAGCGCACAAGAGGGAATGGCGCGCTTTGCGGATAGCGTATTGGTGCCCATCTTTGACGGTGAAGGAAATCAGATTGATTCGAAAATGGCGCTCAATGAATTTGATCCAAGCCGCGTGACCAAATTTCGTGTTAAAGAAGATATCTTCTTCGATAAACAACGGAGTCGATTAGAGACTCGTATTATAGGTGTAGCGCCATTAATGAATATCACCACGTCTGCGGAGTTGGCCGAATCTGTGGGGGCGACACCTGCCTTTTGGCTCTATTTTCCGCAATTGCGCTACAGTTTGGTGCAAGTTGATATTTCTGATCCGGATAAAGGGCTCTATGATATGACTATGGACGATTTCTTTGTGCAGAATAAGTTTGCAAGTACAATTGTACGCGAATCATCTCCAGGTATGTTGCAAAATGTCAAAGAATCTGAGAATGGTGGGCAATTACTGGATGGTAGAAAAGTGGAAGAAAAGTTGGATGCCTATAAAAAGAAATTATGGAGCAATCCAAAGGGAGTCAAAGCTGAGGAATTGGAAGGAAATCAGTCAAATATACAACAACAGCAAGAAAGTAAATCTACGGATGCTGAAAAAAGCAAGAAAACTGAAGAGGAATTATAAATTGATATTAGACTTTTGCACAGATAGTTTAGTACCTATGCAGAAAATGTCTTAAAGATTCTTTGAAAGGGCAGCTCATTGCGAAGTAGGAATGGGCTGCCCTTTACGTGTAAATTTTAAAATCTAATCCATATCTTTCCCGATAAATTTAGAATATGCCTGTACCCAATAGTAGAAAAGAGCTTCCTGTGGAGCATATTTAAAATAACGCAGGAAATTAAGAAAAAGACGCTTTGAAGCTTTAGGCTGAACCGATATTGTCGATATTGTCTTTCCTCCTTTAAATCTTTCATCATTGTAACCGAAACTTCCGGCATACCAGACCTCGTTGATCATCGACTTAACATCTAGATCTTCGGGATAAGGAAATGGAACATAGGATTTTGGTAGTCCAATATAATCAACCAAAGTTTTATGTAATAAATGAATCCATTTTAAGATACCCGCTTTCTTATAGATCTGTTTTAAAGCGATTGGATCAATTGTATTTGAAAGGGTATAATAGAGACGGGCGGAATCGCAAAACTGTCGTAGTCCGATTCCAAACCCCAATAGATGCTTCAAAATATGAGAATTTACTTGCAGCAGCTGCATTTCGGGTGCGAGTAACCTGATTGGTACATTGTGAATTAGCAATTTTTCATAACTATCGCTATATTTTCTAGAAATCTTTCTTAAATAGTTGTATTTTAATGGGCTACGGATATCAAAAAGTTTTTTATGATGTTCAATATGAACCCCTTGCCAATCATAGTCCAAGCTAAATCCTGCGGTATCTTTAAACGCTATACCTTCTGTTTTCAATTGATTGCGGGCTACAGAATACCCATCTGCTTCAAAATACCAATCTACATCGCCACTAATACGATGAAGTGGGGTGCGGTAACAGTTCGCCACTCCTTGACCTTTCTGCAAGATTGGACGGAGCCCTAATGCATTAAAAGAATCAAACTGCTTTGCGATGACCTCATTCATTTGTATATTATTCCGTTCGACACGGTCTATTCTTACAGCCCATTTTAACCGTAATGATTGAGGTGGAAGCTGATTTTCTTCCAAAAAAGGAAAGCTGTCATAAATTAAGCCCTCTATTGTATGGTCGATGGCATAATGATGTATTTCATTCCAATTATCAATAGTTAGTGGTTGATCTAAAAATAGGGTTCCTTCTCCCCATAAACCTATTCGTAGCAATTGAAAAAATGTATCCTTTAGTTGGTTGTTCATTTAGATTCTTCGCAAAAACAATTTATCCAAAGATAATGATTTTCACGGGTACTCCCGCAGCTTTAAATTGTCTAAATTTGTGGTGAATAGCATAAATCTACTTGCATCAATGATAAAGATAATAGCTCAATTAGTTACCTTCATCATCGTTTATTTATCTTTTAATTCAGTAGTTTTGCACTGCTAATTATTTTGAAGACATACAATTGCTTCCTCTGCCGCAATAAAATACACGAACGACTAGAAATTTTTAAAAAAAGTTATTAATCCTGCTATTTTAGGTACGATAAATGCAATCAGATATTAGGGATACTTTAAAATAGTTAATTACTGAAAGGGATACTTTTTAATCGCAAAATACGATTAAGGTATATAATATTCTTTATATAATTTAGATGAGTAATTTATGGAAAGAGGGTTTGTCCATCAACAAGCCTCGTTGGATAATTCTGCTGTTAGACATGATCATTGTCTTGACAGCTTTTTTTGTCAGTTATGTTCTTATATTCAAGCATAGGGGAGAAGTAAATATAGAAGACATGGTCAGACAGGCATTGCTTGTTTCAGTAGTCTATTTGATCTGGTTCTGTATCTTGGGCACATTTAAAGGAGTTGTTCATAAGACCGGTATTCGTGAATTGCAACGTATTGTCTTGGCGATTGGATTGGCCTATTTTTCTGCTGAACTCATCTGTAAAGGAATAGAGTGGTTATATCCCAATTATGATGGCATACTTCCTTTTTCGGATACACAACTTCTTTTTCACGCGTTGATAGCAGGTTTCGGAATGACCTTTAGCAGGGTGCTTTATCGTGCACTCTATCATGAGCTGATGTGGGGAGGTAAAGATAATCGTATTCCTGTTATCCTTTTTGGGGCGGGTAATATGGGGAATACTACCTTTCACTTTATCCATACCACTTCGCGTAATAAATACCGTATCGTGGCGATTATGGACGATAATCCACATCGTATAGGCAACCGTATTCAAGGTTTTAAAATCCATGATATAAACGATTTAACTAAAGATTTTGTATTAAGGCATGGCAAGGCCTCCGAAATTATTATCGCAGTGGATGACCGGAGACCGGAGCGATTGAATAGGGTGTTTAAGCTCGCCGAACCGATTCCATTAATTGTTAAAATTATTCCAGATACTGCTCGTCTATTGGCAGGTGAAGTAGCGACAAGACAAATCCGGAGTTTGCGTATTGAGGACTTATTAGGCCGGAAAGCGATTGATCTGCATAATTCTACCATTGCCTCCGAGATGAAAGACCAGATCGTGCTGGTAACCGGAGGAGCTGGTTCAATCGGTGGTGAACTGGTGCGCCAGCTAGCCCATACTGACTTAAAACAACTTATCGTGGTGGATCAGGCTGAATCCGATTTGTATGATATACAACAGGAACTGAGTAGCAGCAATCATTTTGCACGTTGTACCTTTATTGTCGGGAACGTACGGGATGAATCTTTTATGGACACCTTGTTCCAGTTTTATAGACCTACCTATGTCTTCCATGCCGCGGCCTATAAGCATGTGCCCCTGATGGAAGCCAATCCTTATGAGTCTATTTTAACAAATGTATGGGGATCTTACAATGTCGCACTGCTGGCCGATAAATACAATGTTTCCAAATTTGTGATGGTCTCCACAGATAAAGCAGTTAATCCGACGAATGTAATGGGGGCTACAAAACGTGTTGCCGAAATCGCGATATCAACGGTCAATATACGTTCGAAGACTAACTTTATTGTGACTCGCTTTGGTAATGTATTGGGCTCTAATGGCTCCGTCATCCCACTATTTGAAAAACAGATGCTCAAGGGCGGGCCACTAACAATTACCGATGAGAATATAACCCGGTATTTTATGACCATCCCCGAAGCCTGCCAATTGGTACAGGAGGCTGCGGTAATGGGTAAAGGTGGGGAAATATTTGTCTTTGATATGGGCGAACCAGTTAAGATTATGGAGCTCGCCAAGCAGATGATTAGGCTCAAAGGATATAATTATCCCGAAGATATTGATATCAAAATTGTCGGTCTCCGTCCTGGAGAAAAAATCTTTGAAGAGCTTCTTGCGAATGGAGAGAATACGGAGAAAACCTATCATGAAAAGATTATGATTGCAAAGGTTAATACACCCGATTTGGAATTGCAGAAGGCACGTGTAGAGCAATTATGTACACTTGTGAAGGCTGCCGATCCTAATGATGATAAAATGAATTTAGTGCAGTTGATTAAGGATATCGTACCCGAATACAGGTCCCAGAATTCGATGTTTTCGGTATTGGACAAATAGCTGCTGTAAGGCTGCGAATAGTAAATAGCTTTTTAATTCGAAAAATAAGTATCTTTATACAACGGGCAATAGATGAGTTTGTTATGAAGCTATTTATTTTTTCTCTATTTTTTACTTTTGCGATCAATTCCTGTTTACTAGCACAGGAAAAATTTGATCCTGTAGCTTGGCAAGCTCCATACAGTCTTAGTCTTGACGACTGGGGAATAGAACGATTTCCGATACCCATGGACTTTGCACCTAAAATTCCTTATAAAGGAGTAGAAGATGTACGTTTTACGACCGGATGGAGTAAGCCCGAGAGCGAAGAATATTGGTCTTATGCTTTTTTGTGGTATGTGGAAGGAACTCAAAAGCTTGAGGCAAAAACAATTGAAAATAATCTGGCCATGTATTTCGATGGACTCGTAAATCGGAACATCGAAAAGCGCGCCCTGCCAAAGGAGCTGATCAAGAAAACCAGGGCACATTTCAAGAAATTATACAAACCGGAAGGGCAGGACGAATCGACCTTTACCGGAACCATCCACATGGTGGATTACATGGGTAAAAAGCCAATTGTTCTACATGCAACTGTTCATTTAAAAAAATGTGCTGGAACAGATCACACAATTATTTTTCATCAGTTTTCTCCACAAGAACGAACTGCTCCTATATGGACAAAGCTAAATGGATTATGGGACAGCTTTCGTTGTTCTGAATAGCTTGTTTATCTGTTAAGGAGTAGTATTAGATCTGATGTCTAAAACATCATTTTGCATTGATAAATGGAAAGTCTAAACTTCGGCATATCACTTTTTGTGATTGGCTATTTCCAGTCAATTGTAATATCTTTAAAGTCTACAAAATAAGGTTCTTCCGCCAAATGCGAATAACCGAATTTAAATAATTTGATTACTTTCACAGCCGGAAGTATGTTTTCGAATGTATAGGTACATTTTATAGGCACATCCGTATTTAGTTGAATGGTTGTTAGATAATCTGAAGCGCCATTGGTGAATGATTTTTTTAACGAGTTTTTTAGGCATTAATTTTCGGCTTTGGTTTTTCCAATACGACTTTTATCTCTTGGCAATCCTGCTGCGCCTGAGAATTCATAGTTATACCCAAAATCAGCATACTAAAGATCGATAATGTCTTAAACATGTTCCTATGTTTTTAGATTTATTAATAACATTACTAGTTAAATATACGAAAGCGTCCTGATTATTTGATGTTTTTTTATTTTCAGAATTAATTATTGTAGAGCAATTCGGAGTCGATGCAAAAAGGTGCTGATTTTAACATTTTATAACATTATTCTTTAAACGATTCCGGCTGTAGGCTGTTCTATTTATAAACAACGAAAAGAAAGATATTATGAGTGAATTAACATGGAAAGGCCGTTGGAATGAAATCAAAGGCAAAGTAAAGCAGCAATATGCAGATCTTACGGATGATGATTTATTGTATGCAGAAGGCAAAGAAGATGAATTGGTCGGTAAACTTCAGAAGAAGACTGGAAAAACACAGGATGAGGTAAATAGTTGGTTAAACGGTTTGTAGAAATAAGTGTTTTTTTGTGATAATAGGAAGAGCGGTTAACAATTATGTTACCCGCTTTTTTCGTACCGAGATTCCCGTGTCTATGTTTATTGGTTAGATGTGCTGATTTAATAATTAATGCAACTGCGTTGCTTTTATGTATATGATTATTATATTTGCATCTGTGTTGCATTCGTGTTTGCCAAATAAAAAGATTTTAATCCTTTCTCATTGGCAGTATGAATAAAACAGCAAAACGAATAAAACCAAAACATATGACCAAGTCAGTAAAAATTCTTCTCGCAATCATGCTTATCTCTGGACTATTTGTGTCTTGTAAGAAAGACAAACAGGAGTCCGACATTAGTCGGCCGACAGCTGAAAATGTGGAAATCGGTTATGCAAATAATAAACAGGCGATTAGAGGCCGCGATTTTCATTTTAATGCAGATCTCCTTGCCGGAGATAAAATAGAATCGGTTCAGGTCAAGATTATGCCAAAGGCTGGGCAGACCTATACCTCATTATGGAAAATGGAAATCGCCTGGGATGAGTTTAAAGGATTAAAAAATGCCAGTGTACATAAACATTTTACCATTCCACAGGAAGCACCCGAGGGAAGATATGATTTCTTCTTCATTGTAAATGACGTAAATGGATCGAAGCTGGAGTTAAAAGAAGATTTTCAGATTTTTGATGCTGCTAATATGCCCGTCGATCCCGTCGTGGACCGTGATATCTTTTCCCGAAACGATGATATGGTTTACTATATGGGTACCTATGTTGAGACCCCGATAGTATTCAAAAAAGGAGATAAGTTTACGGCCCGGGCGCAGATTAAACAAATACAGGGTGACGGCATCTTATATACAGCATTGATCAAACGGACGCTGAACCACTTTCCTGAAACTATCGATAAGCTGGATCTCACTAAAGCCATAATTATTTCCAAAGTAGAGCATAAAGATCTAGGGCCAGCATCTAAAGTAAATACATATAAGTTGGCCAATGGTGCCATTACTGGTGACGATATTATTATCGGCGCGGAAAACGACGGTTTGGGCAATCAGATCGCTGGCGACCGACAATGGCAATCTGGTCAGTACAATCTCGTCATTCTATATAAGAACACAACGTTTAAGATGAGTACCTTCAAGTCCATCCCCATTACAATAACGTATTAAAATATTCGCTTTTGAATATAAAGCCCCTACCCTGAAAAGGAAAAGGGCTTTTTTGGGAATATACATTACCTTGGAAAACTCTGAGACGCCACATAGCGTACTTGCTCATTGTAAAAGTATATTAAAAAGTTTCAACATCTCTTACGGCTTGCTCAGATAGAAGGTATATGAAAAATACATATTGTGAGGCCGAACTTAAAGCTTTACAAATCTAAATTTCTGATTATTCCCAGCTCCTGCAGTCCAAATTTGGACTTTTGTTCTGTTGGAAGTATTCGTATAATGGGCTTTTTAGTTTTTTTAAGAGCTTTCTTTTTATACGGGATAAATATCAATCATTGGACGTTCGCCATCGCCGTAGAAGTATTCGAAGAGTTAGCTGTTTTGATTTCCGAAATTTTTGACAAGGCAGTTACTTAGTACAGGTAAAAGGTGTCATCAGTCATGTTTGTTACTCTGCTTATTCGTCTTCCTTTTGAGCTAATGGCAGAAGCTATTTCTCTATCATTTAAGTTATGCCTCATACGAAAGCTGCTTAATTAAAATGAGCGCTATTTTTTGGTTGATAGCGATTCAATTAGTGCTCTCTGAGTAGAAATAAGTTCCTTTTGCGTTTGTATTGTTTCCTCCTGAATAGAGATTGTACGGTTAACTTGATCTAACTGCTCTTTCAAAGCTTCCATCATATTCACAGAAGTGTTATTTTCTTGTTCGTAGAATGATTTGAAAGGTTCCAGATCAGTATAATATTTTAGGAAATTGTGGTTTAGTGCCGAGGTATACAATGCTAATTTTTGGATTGATAGGGTTTCTTGCTTAAAGTCGTATTCAATGTTTTGTGAATTTTTTACATTTATTTCCTCCATTAAGCGAGCGTTGCTAACACCTTGATTTTTTGCTTCTGTTTTTATTATTTCACCAATATGAATTTTCATAAAACTATCTCTAGGTTTTCCAAAAATATCTTGGCTAAAAACAAAAAATTTTTGGTTATTAATTTATATCTATTTATATTTGTATAGTAATCAGTTCGCTGATTGAGTCTCGTCAACTAAAACCAGCAATTTTATCGACGCGAGGCCTTTAGGAGCATATTATCCCAATTTTGTATATTTGTACAATATTTGGGAAAAGCTCCTACTGGAAACCGCGTCAGGTCCTTGCTGGTACCATGTTGGCGGTGGAAGGTAGGAGCTTTTCCTTTTTTGTAAGTTTCTACTTCCCTCCATACTATTTATTTAATAACCCAGCTATTAAATTATGAAACAGCTAGAGTCAAGAACACATCCATCATCACAACGACAGATCAAGGATTATTGTCGCCAACATGCGGTAATCCTACTCATTAAGAACAAGCACTGTCCACCAGAATAGCGTCTAACACGCTTAAAATCAACAATGCGCAATACCTTACAGTATTAAAATGCACATTAAGAAAGGCCCAAAAAGCCCTACTTATTGGCATAATGTTGTTGATTTTGCCGGCCTGATTTTTCCAAGATCGATGCCCGACAATTACACGATCCTCCATTCTTTTATTCTAGCACCTTAAAAGTACGGAATTCGCAACTCACAAGCAAAGGTTTTAAAAAATAAATATAGAATTTCTATAAGTTGGGTCGGTTTTTCATTTTTCCAACGGATGCGGTATCGTCCATATCTATTCACATGTAACTGTCTTAAACCGCATCTGAGAACCTATTAATAGTTCTATTTATTTACCGGAGTGGTCCCAGGCAGACCCTGGGATGAAATTGCTGATTCCAATCGGACAGGATAATCTCTGCCTTAGGCCACTCCATTAAAACTTAAAAAATGAGACATTTTTTTAGGGTAGGAGAGGTCTTGCCCCATCTGAAGACAACATGCTTAAATAGTGCCCTACTATCTATCCTATGCTTAGTTTCTATGTTTAGTTTATCGGCTCAGATGCCCCGCAAGGACAGCGGGGCCGATGGGCCTAGTCATACAGATCCGGTCATGCTCGGGTTTAGAGTGCCCGAGGAGTTTTGGTCCATCCAATTTACAGTTTTTGAGAATGGTACTTATAAAAAGCAGACACTGGAGAGATATCGCGGTAAACCATTAATCTTAGATTTTTGGGCCACTTGGTGCACTTCCTGCATGCCTAATTTTCCTAAACTAGATCGCTTTAAAGAGCGCTATGGAGATGATATTAATTTTCTGCTCGTCAATAGTTATGACCTTGATACGGCAAAAGTAGTTGATATCTTTGTAGGTGAAAAATATGCCAAATACCGTACAAAAACACCTTCCATACTATTTGATAGCTACTTAAAGCAACTATTCCCACATCAGTCTGTACCGATATTTATTTGGTTGGATGACTTTGGGCGCTTAGGCGCAACATCGATCTCGGACTTTCTCAATGAGAACCAAATCGAAGTACTGACCAATAAAAGGAAAGGTAGAAAGAAATGAGACCGATCCTTGTACTATTGATCCTGCTGTTTATAAGGGATGTATTCGGTCAGGTATCGCTATCGGGTAAGGTGCAGAATGAGGCGGGAGACCCCATACCACAGGCTATGCTCCGTAATAGCGTAAATGAATTATTGGCGACCACAGACAATGTTGGTTTTTTTTCATTCAATGTATTAAAACTGCCAGTCCTGATCAATAGCAATAAGTTTGGATACATTTCCGATACGTTGCTGGTGACAAACGTCGCACCCCTTAGTATTGTGCTCAAACGAAATCATATACAGCTGGACGAAGCAGTGGTGTATAGTGATGGGTTTCAAAAATTGCCAAAAGAAAGAGCTACTGGTTCTTTCGAACACCTGAATGCTGAATTGCTGAAAAGAAGGGTGTCAACTTCTATATTAGGACAATTGGATGGGGTGGCGACTGGATTGCAGTTTGATAATCGAAATAAAAGCGCGCAGCTAAATATTCGCGGTCTAAACTCGTTCTCAGGGGCCAACATAGCACTGTTGATTGTCGTTGACAATTTTCCTTTTGAAGGCTCGCTGGATCAGATTAACCCTAATGATGTCGAATCCGTTACTTTGCTCAAGGATGCAGCCGCCACCTCAATCTGGGGAGCGAGGGCTGGAAACGGTGTAATCGTTATTACCACGAAAAAAGCAAATAGTAGATTTCAGGCCACTTTTTCTTCCAGTTGGACTCTTCAGGCTCCTGAAGATCTTTATTATACGCCAATTGTAAAAGCTACTGATGCCATCGATGTCGAAATGATGCTGTTTGATAAGGGGCATTATAACAATCTCTTTACTAATCCACTTTCGCTAAGAAAGATCGTTCCATCGCCAGTGGTCAGTATGCTGCAGAAAGCCAAAACCGGCGAGATATCCCATGATGCAGCGATGCAGTATATCGATGGGTTGAGGGGTAATGATGTGCGCAAAGATAAAGAAAGATTTTATCGTTGGGGTGGCCTGCAACAGCATTATCTGCGTATAAATAATGGCTCACCTAGGTCTGATCATAGTCTGTCAGTTGGTTGGGATAGATCTCTGGCAAATGAATTGATGAATAGCGATGACCGCATAAGCCTAAGGCAGAACAATCTATTTCGGATTGGTCGTCGACTGCAGATCCAGGCGGATCTTTCCTATGCCACCAAGATGTTGAGATCTTCGCTCGGGATAAGTAACTATGTTACTTATCCGTATACGAGGCTTTTTGACGATAATAGCAATGGTATCATGGTGCCTTATTTATTAAACCCGGATTACCTAAAGAGCCTGACCAAAAGTAAACTGATGGATTGGACACTAAATCCTTTTGATGATTTGGGACAGAGTCAATCCCGGGGTAATATTGCTCATATGGCTGCCAATCTGACCACAACTTACAAACTGATGGAAGGGTTAAATATGCAACTATTGTATGGGTTGGAAACCCAAAAGTCTAAAGGAAGGGCGCTGTACGAAGAGAATAGCTTCTTTTCCAGGGACCTTATCAATAGATTCACACAGGTTGATAAGGACGGAAATGTAAAATATATTGTGCCAAAAGGTGCTATCGAAGACCGATCGTACAACGAGATGGTCGGACATCGTGTAAGAGCGCAGCTAGATTACGATAAAAATTGGAACGATACGCACAAGCTCAACCTGCTCATAGGATCCGAATGGAGCGATCGCCAGTCGCAGGGAAATTCGTACCGTAATTATGGACTGGATACGGATGTATTGACCGTAAAGAAAGTGGATTATGTCAATGCTTATCCAACTTATGATAATTTGTATAATAATGCTTACATCCCGTATAGTGGCTCCAACAGTGCAAGCGTCCAGCGATTTATATCGCTCTATGCAAATGGAGCATACGCCTATAAGGGGAAATATATATTGACCGGATCTATGCGCAAGGACGGAAGCAATAAGTTCGGGGTAGTGACCAACGAGCGCTGGAATCCGCTGTGGTCAGTGGGGGCAGCCTGGAACTTGTCAAAGGAAACATTCCTGAAAAACTACACCTGGTTAAATAATCTGCGTATTCGGAGTACCTATGGTACTAGTGGTAATATCAGCGTTGGAGCGACTCGTGATCCGATTATGACCTATTCCAGTGCCGCTAATTATACAAACTATCCATTTGGTATCATCTCTACTCCCCCAAACCCTTATTTAAAGTGGGAAGAGGTACGGACGTGGAATAATGGACTGGATTTCGCAATTCTTAAGAATAGAATTTCAGGTTCGTTTGAATGGTATGACAAATGGTCTATCGATCTGATCGCACCGGATCAGATCGATCCGACGACAGGATTTGCAGAGGTACAGCGTAATATTGGTAAAATCAGGGGTAAAGGTTTTGATGCCAAAATTGAAATTTCGTCTCCTATAACAAGTCGCCTGCAGTGGCGTACTACAATAGGGCTTTCTAAGTCGAGTACTGTGGTCAAAGAATATAAAGGCGCACTATATTCTTCTTCTGTGTATGTTGAAAATAACGGTGGAATCATCAATCCGATTATTAGAAAAGAGATGTATCCGATTTTCGCTTACCGATTTGCAGGGTTAGACCCCGAAAACGGCGACCCGCAGGGTTATCTAAAGGATGACTTATCTAAATCCTACACCAAAATGATGAACGATTCATTGCAGTATATGCGATATTATGGTAACGCACTGCCCAAATATTATGGCTTTTTTAGGGGCATGATTGCTTGGAAATCACTGGTGGTTACATTCTCTGTCAATTACAAATTTGGACACTACTTTAAGAAAAACACAGTGAGCTATGCCGGTACGTCTATCGTGATGGGCGGACATAGTGATTATTACGACCGATGGCGGCAGCCTGGTGACGAAAAGAGGGCGACCGTGCCCTCCATGATCTATCCCGGAGATGCGAATAGGGACAGATTTTATCGATATTCCGAAGCTAATGTCTTAAAGGGAGATGTAATCAGGCTACAGGATATCCAGTTGAGCTACGGCCTTACCAAGGTACCGCTGCGGTTTACTGCGTCGGTCAATAATGTGGGGATATTATGGCGGGCCAATAAAAATGGATTAGATCCGGATTATTTTGCTACTCCACCCAGTCGTATTTATGCAATAGGTGTTAATTTAAACTTACAAAAATGAAAATGATATCTTATTGGTCAAGAATTGCATGCACTGTATGCTGCTGTGCAACACTGTTTTTTCTGCATTCCTGCAATAAATTTTTGGATAAAAAGGCAGAGAGCGCGCTGGTGATCCCTAATTCATTGCCAGCGCTACAGGCTTTGCTGGATAACAATAATATAATGAATATCTATATGGGATCTGGGTTGATAGAGGTTGGAGCAGATGATTTTTATATATCTGGGGCTTCGTATAATGCGCTCTCCGAACTAGAAAAGCAAGCCTATACTTGGCGGCCATATGCATACTTCACAGTTGCGGAAAGAAATATGAATTACTCAAATATATACCGTGTAGTCTTTAATGCAAATACGGTACTGGAGCAATTAAAGAAAATAGATGGTGGCAGTAGCGAGATTTATAATTCCATTAAAGGGTCGGCACTTTTTTTCCGGGCATATGCATTTTATCAATTGGCTCAAGTATATTGTGAAGCTTATAAAAGTGGCGATGCTGAATATAACAAGTTGAATCTCGGAGTGCCAATAAGGTTAACGCCAGACTTTGAGGAAAGATCGGTCAGGTCTTCTCTAGAAGATACCTATGTCCAGATAGAGAAAGATTTAATGGAAGCTGTCCAACTACTGCCGGACAGATCGGAAACTGCAATGCGTCCTTCAAAGTTGGCTAGCTTGGCTATGTTAGCCCGCCTTTGTCTTACAATGGGCGCTTATGATCAAGCTCTTCTTTATACTGATCGTGCATTGAATATAAATGATATTCTCATGGATTATAAGGATAGAAATTTTCAAAGTGCGACACCATTTGAGATCTTGAATCCGGAGACGATATTTTTAAGTTATAATGCGACGGTGTTTGCAATAGACCCTAGCATAGCTAATGTCGACACAATACTATACCGCAGTTATGAGGATGACGACCTCAGAAAAGCATTGTTTTTTAACCTAAAGTCAGACGGGACGGTGGCTTTTAAAGGTAGCTATATCGGATTTTATAATTCTGTATTTTTTAATGGTATTGCAACGGATGAGCTTTATCTCATCAAGGCTGAATGCCTTGCACGACAAGGCCGGCTTGACATGGCTAAAGCTGCCTTAAAATCCTTGCTGGATAAGCGATATCGAAATGGATTTATCTTTCCTGGGGGGATACAGCTACAAGATGAGGTCTTGCGCTATATTCTCAACGAACGACGCAAGGAGCTTTTATTTAGAGGGTTGAGATGGACGGATATCAGGAGGTTGAATTATGATAAGCGGTTTAAAAAAGATTTAAGACGAAATCTTTTGTTGGATGGGGAGTGGAAGGCTTATGAGTTACCCGCCAATGATAAGAGGTATGCTTTTCAGATTCCTGATGATGTGATCCAGCTGTCGGGTATGCAACAGAATCCACTTTAACAAAAACAGGTGCTATCCTACTTATTTAGATAGCACCTGTTTAAATACCTCTCGTCTAAGTGTTTCACTTAGTTTGCACGAAAGGACTCGACTGTTTCGTTTGGAGTACTTGATGCAATAGCTGATTGAATGCGTTGTTGTACGCTTTGACCCGTTCCTGGTACCATGTAATTCAGATCTATAACACCCGAGTTCGGACTTGTTTCCGGCGCGTTTAAATTACAGGCCGTTTGGGCCAAACCGGGACATGTTGAACTTTTACCTTCCGAATATTGTTCAGCATTTGTAGGATCATTGTTTGAAGGATTCGTCGCTCCATCAAAATGCCATTCCTTAAGTTCAGGATCCACTTTATTTACTTTCACTGCTTCCTTTTTATCATTCGCATTCGCACCGATGATAATACCTGCGATCAAGGCTCCTGTCCCCAGTGTGCCAATCACTTTTTTTACTACTTTGTTCATGTTTCTATGTTTATAATTTTAAAAAAGTTACCTATCCTTATTATCCTCCTGGATCAGCCGTGGAGTGGTTCCCTAGTGACCAACTTATACTACCTGAGCTCAGCCGATCTGTTATCTTATACCAAAGTTAGGACCGCAATCTTCCATGGATGTATGACTTTTCGGTAGGCCATTGTATGATTTTTCGATCAATAGCTATCGTTCGCCCTCATTTCTATCGGTACCGTAGTCCCCCGGAGCGACTCCTGTCTGCTTCTGGAAAAAAGTCGAGAAATTTTGCTGATGTCCATAGCCACAATAATTGGAAACCTCTTTGACAGAATACCCTATGAGCAACAAATCTTTGGCCTTTTGGATTAAGAGCTTATTCCAGGTCTGCTTTGGCGTTTCACCGTACGTCGACTTGTAGACTTTGCCCAGTTTACTGATGTCCGTCTCCAGTGCATCGGCAATGGCCCGGATCGAACAGTAGCTAAAGGTCTGCAGTACCTGATCGCTGATCATCTGTAAGGCGCGTTCGGCCAGCAGCTCATCCGGATTGATCTTTTCATGCCCCTCAAAATTTTTGTAAATAGCAATATCGTACAGGTCATAGACGAGCTTGACCGCCAGGGCTTCGTTGTCCTTATGATACTTGAAAAAACGTGTTTCAATCTGGGACAGCTGATAGCAGGTCCGCTCTTTGATAGGCCAGATGGCACTCTGATAAAACCGATCTTTATCCCGTAAATGGGCGGATCTGAATTCTGATAGAAAATGGTGCTTCTGGTATATGGCGGGTCTTATATAGCCTATGTCGACCAAAACGCCATATACCAGATACTCGCTGGGGGCTAGGTCTGTATGGAGGGCCCCATTGGGAATATAGATATAGCTGGCGCATGCGGAGGGAAGCGCTGCCCGGCTGTTACCTGATGCTTGCTCAAGTATGATTTCGGTAGGTGAATGGAGATTGTACAGTAGGTGGTAATCTGCTTTACACGTTTCGATGGATAGCCTGTTGGGTACTTGCACATGGGCCTGCAACCGGTAAAAAATGACGCTATGATAGTCGATGTATTCTTCGACAAGCTGAATGCCTGAATCCTCATACCGCTGTAGCGCTGAATCGGCCAGCTTGGGCAAAAATGCGCTCACTTGATGATTAAATTGATCTACCTCGGGTAGCTTAAAATGGAATGTTTTTTTCATAAATTATGGTTTTTGGTTATTTAATGTGTTTGTTATTACCTCCTTCCCTTGTATCGAGATCCGCTGTCGCTGTTCGCACCTGTAACGTTGGCTCGGTGGTCTCAAGAGGTTTTATAATTGGCTTGGCAATGCGATGTAAGAGTGGATGATTCCAGGCACAGAGGTTGTACCAGATCATCACACAGGAAAAATGGATCAAGCCCATCGTCAAGGCTATGCCGACGTGCATCAAAATGATGCCGGTACTGACGTAGATACGGATTCGGCCATTGATCCAGAGCAATGGGGATCCCAATTCTAAAAGCAATGTGGCGATTCCTAGTCCGGCCCAAATATTTGTAAGCTGATGAGCAGATTGGGGAATACTGAACAATGAGGGGCTCAAGGGTTGCTGAATGGCTTTCCATATCGCTTCGCCATTCCACCAGGTGGGGCCCATGGCTTTACCCAAGCCTGCAAAAAAATACACGACAGTAAGCTGTAACCTAAAAACTGTGGACCCAAGTCGGGCCCATCTTTGGTGAGGTAGGCCACGACTTTCTAAACAACAGAATATGAGGCCGGTAAACAAACCTGCCTGTGCGAGATAATCTGCTCCGTAGCTCCAGGTATAGTTGGCGATAAAAAAAAGATAATGCAATATAATGAGCCCCAGCATTGCGGCTCTGCGATAGTGGTCAAAAAACAAGGCTAACCCACAGATGATGTATAGCAAGCCAAAGAAATGGATCCACTCTAGGCTGGCTATTGTGTACTCCGATAAATTGGCAATTAGGGTGTGGATAGATAGTGTATCTGGTCTTTGCTGCCATGAAATGCTGTGCTCGTTCAGAAAAGTGCCCTGGCCAAATAGCATACTGAGGTCTGGCCATAGCCGCCACATGTCTATGGCCAATAGCAGACCTAGTCCCCTAAACATAATAGGTAGGATCGTATCGGTGCTTAGTTGTTCTTCCTTGTTCATAATCTTAATTTTTGATATACTCAAAAAGAATAATGTATGGGGATGAAAGGAGTTGCTCACCTTTTTGACCTAATGCTGGTATATATTTCGTTATTAAACGACATGAAATGCTGTCGGCGGCCTCAATATCAGGCAGACTCCCTGTTAGGTTGCTGATTGAAGCACGCACCTGATCCTGTAGGTAGGACTGACTGCTGTCAACGAATGATGAACCCAATTGCAGGTAACTGTTGAGCCGGAGCATTCCGGTGGTACTTTGTATGCGTGGTTCGCTCAGCAGAGTTTCGTTACCCTCTTGATATTGGATATATTCAAGCTGTACCTGCATGCCTACGCTGGGGCCATAGAAAGTATAGCCTCCACTCAGTCCTGCGAGGTCCTGATAGAGGTAAGCATACTCGAATATATCTGGCAAATGATCCGGAAGTTTAAAAATGATCCGTAGGTTGTAGACTGATGCCATACAGAAATGTATGGCACAGCCCAGCGTAAAAATCAGTCTTAACATAGGTTTAAGTGGAGTGTAACTGCTATTTTAATTGTTTTGTAAACTGTTCTTTGGGCGAAGAAGGAAAGAATAAACGGGTGGATAGTCCATCTTGAATGGGATTGTCCACCGCCTGCAGATGTATGTAATTTTTGTTGTTTATGTTCTGCCCGGGCACGACGGGAGTAGGATCGACGTTTAGCGCAAAAAAGAGGCCTGCGCAAATGAGATAGTTGAATAACTTGGATTGTTTCATGATATAAGTATTTTTTTGTTTATTTCTTTAAATTGTTAAAATCAAGGGATAACTTTGGGTTAACTATTTGTTTATGTCGGCTGTAATTATTTACTTTACGGCTATAACTATTTTTGTAACCAATCAACATAAACCTATTATGAGCAAATTTCCTGTGGTTATAATCGATGATCTGTATGGTGCACTGGAGGATACAGCCGCCGTATTGGAAGAGCTTGGCTTATTTCAGATAGAAGGTAAATTTATGTCAGTAAGAGATGCTGAACTGTATTTTTTAAAGGCGGACGAGAAGGCTTATATTATTTTCTGCGATATTGAGATGCCCGATTATTCGGGCTTGGATGCGATCAAGAGGCTCCGTGATTATTGTTCTCACTTTGTGTTTGTTACAGGTTTTGCTAATGAATATGCTTTAAAGGGGCATAAAGTGCATGTTGATGGCCTCCTGTCCAAGCCCGTAGAGGTGGATGAACTGCTGGACTTGTTAAAGCATTTACAAAGTAAAGCCTCCGCCAATAGTGCTGATCAGTCCCCCAAGACCGAACCGACCATTTTTCTGGATTTCGTTGATCCAAATAGCGAACTCCATCTTGCACGAAAGAATGGTCCTCCAATGCGAAAACATCCAGAAAATAAAAGGGTATATGCAAAAGTCCCGATCGCACTTGCGGAAATTGCTTATTTGGAAAAAAAAGGAAATTACATTCATTTTTACGCGCTTAGGTCAAATGATGAGTTTGTCTTGCTGGGGGTGCTCAATAAAAGGATGATAGACATGGAAGATCTACTCCAGCATGATCCGAGATTTGTCCGAGTCGATCAGTCTGTATTCATTAATTTAAATTATGTTAAAAAAGTGAGTCTGGAAGGAGTCAATGTCGGACCAAAATTTCTATCTGTTTCAAGATCGCGTGCTGATGAACTCAATAGAAGATTGAAAATGATGGATATTAGCCACAAATTGTAAGGTCATGCCAGCGAGAAAACAATTTATGCTTACCTGGCTCAAAAATATTGTACTGAGCGCCGCGATTGTCTTTGCGCTGGCTTATATTTTCCTTATCATACCTTCGGCATTTCAGGATTGGCGGGATCAATTGACTGCCTTGAGCCTGACGGGTATTATATACATGGTGGTTATACATCTGATACTCCCTAGACTTTTTATATGGTCCAGGTATAATGCCTGGCTGTTGATTACTTTCGTCATGCTAATTTTTCTGTTTTTTTGTTCTATTCCAATCTTGATTAGCCTGTATACGGGTGCATTGAAATGGACACCGGGAAAATGGGATATTGAAAATTTCTGGCCCGTGATATTTTTAATCATTCCGCCCGTACTGGTAGCTTTCTTTATGTATAGCTGGCAATTTGGTGTCGATAAGTGGTTAGCCTATCGGGAAGTGCAGCAGCGGCTTAACGAAATCGAACATATATCCATAAATTGGGAATTAATTGCCCTGACAAAAGACCTCGATCCTCATTTTATAACAAATAGTATGGCTACCATCCGGGCATTGATTCGCAAATCACCGGCAAATGCATTGCTCGCTGTAGGTATATTGGGTAATATAGCCAAGGTATATATGAGTAATCATGATACATGGTTTTACTTAAGGAGGGAGATGGAAATGGTCGATAAATTAGTAGGGATGTATGAATTTATAAAGGGACATTCAATTTCGCTAAAAGTGGAGAATATATCGGACGGAGCTTATATAGTTCCCAAAATGCTCCTGTTCAATCTGGTCGAAAATGCATTGCAATACGGAGAGACATCCGTGAAGACGTACCCTATACGGATAATGATTACCATGGCAGAGGATAATAGGATGCAGCTGCAGGTATCTAACAGGATCGCCGCCAAAGCGGTGACAGGTAAGATAAGTCACAATACAACGCTACAAAGAATAGAGCGCCAGCTGCGGTTACTGGATCCGCAGCATGGCGTTCTGACGGTGTCTAATAATGAATCTGTATTTATGGTGTCGGTCTCTTTTTATCAGCATAGCATAGCCAATGCTGAAATAGAGCAGAAAAATGCGTAATTTAAAGCAATTATAAACCTTTACCATCCGTGGGTATTTCTTTTATTTCGCAGGGCTTGGCAGACCTTGAAATAGAGCTGATATTTCTTTATCCCTAGAAATAACCCTACCTGTGCGTCGATGGTCTTAAACCCATAGACCATGAACCTAAGTGTATTCTTACATACATTAATAGATCGTATTGAAAAATTGACCAAAATTTTAGTGGCGATATACCACCTGCTGATCACGTTGATCCTCATCCTTAAAGTAAAGAAAGTGGAACAAAAACCTTTACGCGAGCGTAAACTCTGGACACATACCGAAGTGACCGATTATCTCGGTATCAGCATTTCGACTTATAAACGCCGTGTGCGGGAGGGGCTGCTCAATCCGATGACACTCACCGGCGATGACCGCTACTTTGAAGAAGATCTGATCGAGGCACTCGAACGGAGCAGGCTCAAAGGAAAAATATAAGTTCCGGACTTTTTTGAGGTGGAATACCCCCAGGGAATAGTATTTCCGCGCCATACTTTTGCAGTCTTGCCAACCAAAAGTATGAAACAAACGCTTGACTGTTTGTTTTTTCTCCATAGTAGAAACGGAGAGTCATTCGGCCGATTGAGAAATTCCCTTGACTGGTTGGTGCAGTCGGGGGAATTTACTGTTCAGTCACACGGAAATATGAAACAGTCACCCGTCTGTTTCATTTCCCCGCCCGGGGAAATGAACTTTTCATTGGTCTGTTTGTGTCAGTCCTTGGATTGCGCGAATATTCCAGGGGACGGAATCGCTATTTTATTGTGCGAAGCTGAGCAGTCACACCGCAAAATCATCCCTTTCTGGCACTTTGCCGATCAGGTTGGCTCAAATAGGTTCAATTACGTTCAATCTGGGTCAAAACTTCATTTTCGGTCAGTTCCCATGATATGTTTGTGTCATTAGATAATCTCGCGAGGAATATTTAAGCGTTAACAAACAGATTATTAAACAGACCTGCCCACATGCATAGTAGAAATGGGAGGTCATAATACAAAGAATATGGCAACAAAAATGAAAGCCCTGATTGGCTTTGGAAAAATGAAAGATGATGAACTAGTCATCAGCTGCAATACAATTATCGGTGCAATGACCGGCAATGCCAAGTACCCGGCACCGACGCCCGCATTGACGGATATACAGACCTTGTTGGATGATTTCACGGCCAAGCTGGCCATTGCCCGTAAACGTGGTTCGCCCGAAGATACCGCTCTCAAAGATGAGAGCCGTAGCCCGCTTATTGTGGTGATGCAGCAGCTCGGATACTACGTCAATTCGGTGGCTCAGGGCCATCTCTCCACGTTATTAAGTTCGGGATTCCCAACCAATAGCACCTCCTTTGCCAATCAGGTGCCACTCAAAGTGGATAATGTGCGGCTCTCGGACGGACGGCAGTCCGGGCAGGTGAAGCTGGACTTTGCGCCCCAAAAGATAGCAACTATCTACGAATACCGGTATCGCATCCGAAGGGATAATCCGATCGAATGGGGCGACCGCTTTACGACCACTTCGTCAAGGAGCAACATTATCGCGCCCCTGGAAGTGGGGCAGTTCTACGAAGTGCAGGTGCGCGCAATCAATACCCAAGGGGTTGGCGACTGGAGTGATTCGGCCAATATCCTGGTACGCTAATGCACATGCTGCTCAAAAGAGTCAGACAGGGGAAAAATAGTACCCTGTCTGAATTATATGTAGACGGACTGTTTCAATGTTATGTCCTTGAAGACAGTATACGTGACCATAAAATCAAAGAACAGACTTGCATTCCGGCCGGGAGGTATAGTCTGAGGGTTAACTATTGGGGCGGAATGAATACCGCTTATAAGAAGCGTTTTCCGGATATGCATCAGGGGATGATCGAGATACAGCATGTACCAGCTTTCAGTAGCGTCTATATCCATATCGGCAATACGCATGCGGATACGGCCGGCTGCCTGTTGGTGGGGACTTACTTTCATAGAGACAAGCTCCGCGAAGACTATGAAGTCTATCAGTCACAGCAGGCTTACCAGAATTTATATCAAGTGGTGATCGATCATATAAAAAGCGGCAAGGTCATCCTATCCATCGAAAATAGGCTGATGGGAGGCAACTATGCCAGTTTGAGCCGGGGTGTGTAAATCACCAAAGACGGCATAAACCGAGTGAGAAGAGCTCATGAATACAATTGAAAATAAATACTTATAAATAATGCCTTAAAGGAAAAAGATGAGGCTGACACAAAATAAAAAATTTATACGGATGAAAAAGGTAATTAATAAAATAGGAAAGGTATTGGGACTAGTACTTGCGGCACCGATAAAGCTGCCTGCAAAGGCATTAAATATCGTCCAGTATTTTGTGCTGGGACTTGGGATCATCGAATCGGTCATAAACGAAGACGATCAGATGATAAGTGAAGGGGAGAAGGATGAAATAGGACCTGAAGATAAAGAGGGACGGCTCGAGGAACAGGCCCAAGATATGCAAAGGGTAAACCCCGCAGAGAAAGGAGTGATTGATGAAACTTAGTGATATGCGGTTGTCGGCAATTGGTGGCACACTCTGCGGTATCTGGGCGTCTTTTTCAGTAGGTGACCTGCTTAACGGCGCATTGACAGCATTGGTCGGAACGCTTGTGAGCTTCTTATTAAGCCGTCTTTTAAATCGGATATTTAAGCGTAAACAATAAAATGAATGCAAATGCGCTGCTTATATAATTTAACATTTTATAACAATTTCTTTTAAACGATTCCTGCTGCAGGCTGTTCTATTTATAAACAACGAAAGGAAATAGCATGAGCGAATTAACTTGGAAAGGCCGTTGAAATGAAATTAAAGGCAAAGTAAAACAGCAGTATGCAGATCTTACGGATGATGATTTATTGTATGCAGAAGGCAAAGAGGATGAATTGGTTGGTAAACTTCAGAAGAAGACTGGAAAAACACAGGATGAGGTGAATAGTTGGCTGAACGGATTGTAGAAATAAGTGTTTTTTGTGATAATAGGAAAAGCGGATAGCAGTAATGTTATCCGTTTTTTTTTGAAATAAGCCTAGATAGGTAAAATGTTTTGATGTTGCTATTTCAGTAATTCTGTACTGCGGGCAATAGCATGTTGATGTTTACGCAATATCTTTATCAAATAACTAGAAATATCTCTGCTATTTAGGCCAAATTCGATAACTTTAATAGAGAACTTAAATATTAAATCCAACAAAGCATGAATCATCATAATTTTATGAGCGCTATTGATCAGAGCATTTCTGAAGGCGTTAAAAGAGGTATACTTCATTTAACTCAGGAAGGTAATCTGACAACCGACAACCTTATTCGCATCAATGACTCCGAGTTAGTGAACTTTACCTCTTGCAGCTATCTTGGACTGGAGCATGATGAACGTTTAAAACGTGCTGCAATAGCTGCTATAGAAAAATATGGTGTGCAATTTTCCGAATCGAGAGCATACGTTTCCATTGATTTATATAGGGAACTGGAAGATTTAATGAGCGAGATTTTTGAAGCACCTACCATTGTTGCCCCGACGACAACACTCGCACATTTGTCTGCCATACCTGTTATTCTGGACGTTGGAGATGCTATCATCGCCGATCAGCAACTTCATAATTCGGTATTAAGCGGTATAAATGTATTTAGGGCAAATTGGCCAATTCACTTTGAAGTCCTCCGGCATAACCGCTTAGATGTACTGAAGGAACGCATCGAAACACTCCAAAAAACGTATAAAAGGGTTTGGTATTTTGCTGATGGGGTGTATTCTATGTTTGGTGATCGCTGTCCTGTTGATGAAATCTTTGATTTGTTGGATTCCTTTCCCACATTCCATACGTATATCGACGATGCGCACAGTATGAGTATAATGGGCAAAAACGGGAGAGGATACATACTTAGTAACCATACCATACACGAGCGAATGATTGTCGCCTCATCGATGGCCAAAGCCTTTGCTACAGGCGGAGGTATTTTGGTTTTCCCGAATAAGGAAATCGCCAGAAGGGTGCGTGCCTGTGGGGCTCCATTCAATTCCTCCGGTCCCTTGCAGCCAGCGACCTTAGGTGCTGCAGTTGCCTCTGCAAAAATCCATTTAACGGATGAAATATATGTGCTACAAACTGAACTGGCAAAGAGGATAAAATACGCAAACTCATTATTTAAAGCAACTTCATTGCCATTAATTTCGAATTTTGATTCGGGGATATTCTTCGTTGGTACATCGAGGGCCGAGCTGGCATACATTATTATGGAAAAAATGATCAAGCGCGGATTTTTGTTGAATATTGGGGTATTTCCTGCTGTGTCCAAAAACCATTCCGGTATAAGATTTACAATTACAACACTGCAATCCTTCGATCAGATAGAAAGAATGGTAAAGACGCTGAATGAAGTATTTTTTGAAATTTTAGGTGAGCATCAATATTCTGTTGATCAGATCTATAGCGCATTCAAGGTCGTCGCCCGTTTGGAGGATCGTCCAGCAGGCGAATTCATTAGCGAATATAGCCCTGAAAAAGAATAGAGCATACCATGCCATTTTCTGCTAAACGGAAAGTAAGGAGGGCATTGCTATTAGATGTCCTCTTATGAATTTTTGGAATTATTCTGAGAATATACGCTTTGCTATCCGGCAGACTCTTCGACCGAGTCATATGCCCACCCTAAAATGTTCTTGATCGAAGCTTTGATCCTGTTCAATCCCTCTGGGGTGGAGATGTCTATTTCACAGACGGTACTTTTTGTATGCGCTGCATGAAGAACAATATAATAGATTCCTGCAACCAGAATAGTGACAACTGCCCTGAGATCGAGGTCTTTGCCTTCAAGTTCTTTATCTGCAAAGGCAAAGAATAGTGCACTCATCTTTTCTCGTTCCTGCGAAATTTCAGACATTAGTGTAGATTCCTCGCAGATCTGCCAGGCCAAAATCTTTTGCATTTCTGTATTAGTAAGAAAATCTTCAAACTGATTTAATAATAAAGATTCCAAAAAACCTCTTGACCCTATCTCGGGCGCATTCCCAAAATATCCCACAGCGCTCATTGTCGCAGTAAGCCAATAGTCTTTACCCCTGATGTAAGTTTCAACTAGCTTGTCCAGTGTGCCGAAGTATAGACCAATGAGCTTTCGGTCTACGCCTGCCTCTTTTGAAATATTGGCAATGGTAAGACCGGGATAACCTTTTTCTTCAAGTACTTTGCCAACGGAAGCAATTAACTTCCCCATGGTTCGTTCTTTATTATTTTTTTCTCCTTGATATTTTTTTCTCGACTGTTGTTTATTGGCCATAATACTGCTTGAAATCGAAAGATTTAAAGATTAATATCAAATATAAAAAAATTAACTTAGCATACCTTTAATTAGTTAAAGAGTTGTAAGTTATTTAAACGATTGGTTATAAAAAATATTGCATCTTCTCCCCACTCATTATCTGAGTTGGTAGGCTTTCTGCTGAGCAGGCTGTTAAATCGGATATTCCGACGAAAATAGGAGCGGGGCATCTGCGCGAGTAGATGCCCCGATTTCGACGGTAAAAGTATTTATACGCTTGATCTGTATTAGTACTTTTTATATTTCGATTGATACGGGTCTTGTCTTGTGAAGGCTGCGATGGCATAAAGTTTGGATTTAACCTATCGATTTTTAATAAAATTTTGATTTACATATACACACGAACGATGAGAAAATTTATTCAAACTTTGGGATTAGGTATGCTTATTTTGACAGCGATAATCAGCTTCACATCATGCAGCAAAGATGATGATCCTGCAGACAACAATCTTTTTATCGGTAAATATGAAGGGAAGATCGCATTTGACGACCTGAAGGATAATAGTAAGGATGTCGCTTCTGCAGATGGTACCATTACAGTAACAAAAACCGGTAATACCTATAACTTTGCTTTTGGCAATAGTATTCCTAATCTAAATGGTGTTGACTTCGAAGAAAAGGACAATGTGTTGATTAATATTGGCTCGGCGGGTACTGGAGTAATTCGTATTGATGCCGGCAAATTAACGATCGGTTATACCAAAGATGACAAGGTCTGGACAGCCGATTGCCAGCGTAAATAACAGGAATAGATTGAATTCTTTTTTGAGCCATTGCCATTTTGGGAATGGCTCTTTCTATGTGCATATCCCTTCAGTTAGTTTCTTTTGGCATAAAGAGGCTTCTTCAAGATATCGCGCAGTTCCTCCTCCGTGTAACGTTTATTGCCACTTTGTAAAAGTTCGAATCCGCAAAAAAGTCGCAACCCGTTCATTGAAAAAAAACGATATTCATATATATCCCTAGAGTAACCGGTAAGCGCTTCCAGTTTGCTGCGTGGCATGCCTTGCGGATAACCATGTTCGATGCTTTTGGATTTATAGAGTTCCGCAAGCTGCTTTTTGCTGAGCTTGCAACGCTCCGGGGCCTTATGCGCTGGTTGCTGGCCGAAGGACTGGATAAAGTGGTTTAAGCGTTGGCCGGTTTTCCAGACCATCGCACCGGAAGTAACGCCCATTTTGGCTTCTAGCTCTTTTGTCGTTGGTGTTCTACCAAGCTCCTTGGCTAAACTCAAGTAATAATCTTTGATGCTAAATTTTGTTACAGGGGTTTTGGTACCTGCGAGATAACATAAGTTGTTCCAACCAAATTTTTCTTTCAGGTACCACACCGAAGGATAATTTTCTGGCTTTAGCCGATTGTAGTCTTTGTAATATTTGATACGATGTTTTTTGATTAACTTAATCACTTTCTCTTTGGCTTCGGCTACTGTCATCGTTGTAATCCGAAAGTAGCTAGGTAATTTGACATGCTCTAATACATCAGCCCAGCAGTTGACCTTAAAATGCCTGTAATAGGATAATGGGTTGTAGAGCCCGTTCTTCCTAGTGCAATCTGATATATTGGGCGATCGCCCTTGTTTGATATAAAATTTGACAAGTGAATTTTTTAGTTTTCCAATAGATGGTATCCGACGTTCATTTGCCTCAAAGCCTGCTGCGACGATAAACTTATTCCACGATCCGAAATACTTAGTTATACTCGATGATTTTGCTGAAAATTCCCTGCGCATAGGGATGCGTCCTTTTTGGCTATAAAAATCTTTTAAAAGGGCAAAAAGTTCGGCTTCAACTTCAATTTTTGTTTTATTGACGTTGGGCTTAAATCCTGCCGCACAAATAAAATTGTTCCATGTACCAAAATAGCGACGTGCGATGGTATTGATATTTTCCATCTCTCGCCGGACCGGTGTTCTGCCATGCTTGCTGTAAAATTCGTTCACTTTGGAAAACGCGTCGGCAATAATAACTTCTTGTGTTTGTTTCAAAATCCCCTATAAACTTGTTATTTTTTCTATATAGAAAAATATTCTGCAGTTTATCGATCTGAAAAGCTGCATATGAAATAACTAAATATAATAATATTTCCTCTTGATACAAGATATTTGTCTTACAAATGATTTAATACGGATATTATATTGCTTATCTCATAATAGAGGGAAATCCTACGTCCAACTTCAATATCGAGGTATTTCAATATGCAAATACCGAAAAAATTGACGGCAAATGCTAATAATATTAGTATTTTGTTTAAATTTGTACAATAACCAATTCAAAAAAATATGAAAAGTAATTTAACAACCAAATTTATAGATCCTACTACGGATTTTGGTTTCAAACGTATTTTTGGGTCAGAGCCCAACAAAGATTTGCTCATATCTTTTCTTAATGGCTTGTTTAATGGGCGCAAGGAGATTGTAGACTTAGTTTACAATAAAAATGAATATGTCGGCGACGCCGGAGATATTGGTTCGGTAATTTTTGATCTTACCTGCACTTCAATAAGCGGAGAGCAGTTCATTATCGAAGTACAGCGAAGTTCCCAGGTCAATCTTAAAAAACGAATGTTGTATTATGGCAGCAAAATTATTGCCGATCAGGCGCCCAAGGGGAATCGCAGAGAGTGGAATTATGCTATTAGCGAAGTTTACGTTATTGTGTTAATGGATGGCTTTGTTTTTCAGGATACAAACAGTAGAGATCAGGTGTTGCATGATATTTGTTTGTGTTACAGGGAGACAGGTGAGATTTTTTACGAAGATCTAGGGTTTATTTACATTCAATTGCTTAATTTTGTAAAAGCTGAAGAGGAACTAACAACGGATTTGGAACGTTGGCTCCATGTATTATGTCACATGTCAAACATGGATAAATTACCATCGTATCAACGACAGCCGATCTTTAAGAAGTTATTTAAAATTGCGGAATATAGTCACATGACAAAGGAGGAACGCGATATGTATAATGTAAGTCTAAAACGGAAGTGGGACGCAGAAGCTGTGCGCCAATATCAGGAGCAAGAGCTCGAAAAGGCAATAAAAAAAGGAATTGAACAAGGAATCGAACAAGGAATTGAACAGGGAATTGAACAGGGAATTGCAAAAAGTAAGCGTGAAGAACAGGCTAGAATTGAAGCAATGGTAATAGAAATGAAGAAGGCAGACTTATCCATACAGCAGATTGCTCAAATTACAGGATTGACCCAACAAGAGATCCAGAAACTTAAATAACGAGAATTTCCCAGTGGTAAATAATTGGTCTACGTCTATTAAGATAGGGGTAGACTTTTTTCGTAAAAAAGACCTCCTCCATTAAAGGAGAAGGTCCGATGTATAAATGTAGGGGTGATTTTTCTAATTTGCTGTCAATGCCACGGCATTGAGCTGTCTGGAAGTTCCATCGGGACCCACGGCTACGATATTATCAAAGATAACACGAGTACCCGGTACAATACCATTTAATGCCGAGGACATGCTGGAGCTCAATTGACCACCCGAAGTGGATAGGACAATAGCATCAGCCCGCGGCTTAGCCAGGATCATCGTGAACTTGGTGACCTTAAAAGAAGCATCAAAGTCAAAGTTGTCCAGTTTGGCAAATAAGGCATTCTGCGCTTTCAGTGCGACGGTCGCCATTGATCCGCCTGTTTTACCGGCAAATTTTGCAATAGGATCCGGGATTCTTTTGACACGAAACTCGGTTGAGCTCAGCGTCTGTGTTTTACCAGGAGCGACTTCGGCCGAGACGGAGATACGAGTTGTGCCAGGTGAACTTACCCGTACATTATATTTACCACCTCCTGCGCTGGATATACTGCCACCTCCGCTCATATTCACATGAACTTTATCCGTAGGTGTTCCCGGAGCGGAAACCGATATGGGATTATTGACCCCGATATACAGTACATTCATTTTATCCGGTGATACAACCGCCGAAGGACGGGCCACCTGATAGGTCTGCTGCGGTGTACGATATTCCTTAAAGGATCCATCTGTCTGTTTAACTTTGATAACCCCAGTCCATGAGAAGATACCCTCTCGATTAGTCGGTACCGAGTAGACACCTTTACCATCTACAATCTGTAGAGATGAGCCATTGACCGAAATTGCTGGTTCGGATTTGGAATCTGAGGCAGTCAAGAAGACCTCAGCTTTGTACGGTTGTCCCTGTACGAGGTACGAGGTAGGTGCCACGGCTACTGCGGCAAACTTATCCAGATTGACTACTGCCTGGTCCATTTTACCTAAGATAATCTTAACAACATCTGACTCTGCATTTTGTGCATCGGTCTGGATCTTCGTCAGAATGGTCATTGCTGCAGTCAATGGTGTGCCACTGCCAAAATTAATTTCTTCCCAGGATTTCTTGCCATTAACAGACTTTTCAGGATTCTTGGCTTCCAGAGAGAAGGAGACCATTTTCTGCTCCTCCGGGGTAAGCAATGCCAATAACTTGGCACGCGTGTCATTGATCTTATCCTTGAGGATAGTACCTTTTTTCTCGTTGATCATCAGATTGGGCGAGATATCTTCATTTTCCCGTTTGACAAGATCTCCTTTTTCTTCATCGTAACCACCGCCCTGTTTCACAAATTCTTCTTTCAGGGACAGAATATATTTATCCAATTCGCCAATAATGGCCTGCGCCTTTTTAGCTTTATCGTAAATAGGCTTTGCACGTGCCGGTTCTTCTTTTAACTTGGTATTTTCAAATGCAGCAAACAGCTGTTGTACAGCTGTATTGACATTTGACTTGGATGTTTCGAGACTATTATTGATATTTTTGAATGCATCCAAGATGGAATCCGGTACATTGAGCGCTAATAAGGCCAATAGTACCAGATAGAGGATGCCGATCATCCGCTGTCTTGGCGTTTCTCTTCCTAATGCCATTTTTTCTAATTTAAGTAATACAAGGTGGAAATTATATACGTGGCTGGTTCATAGCACTGAGCATATTGCCGTAGATAGCATTCAATGCATTGAGGTTTTTAGCCAGCTTGCCGACTTCTTCCTTGAACGCCTTGGAGTCGTCTAAGGACTCGTTGAAGTTCTGCATGGTATAGCTCAGGTTCTCGTAAAACTTATTCATGGATTGTAGGTGAGATGCAGAGTCGCGTAGTTCACGTTCGTACATGGTATTCAGCTGCCCTAGATTGGTCGTCAGGTTTTTCACCTGATCGTGGTAGTTTGCTGTATCGCCAGAGGTATTGGACATCGCCACGAGGTTTTCCGAAGCTTTTTCAAAAGCGAGGCTCAGGTTGTCAAATTTGGAGGTTGCTGTTCGGAGTTTCTGCGTAAATTCCTCGGTTGCCAATGAAACGTCAGACAGTTTGTTAATAGCTGATACCTTCTCGCTGAAGTCACGTAACCCACGGCCCAAGTTTTCGATACTTGCTGGCTCAATATTGGCGTCTGCAAACATTTTGTCCAAAGCGGCTGTCGCCGATGGGCCCGCAGGCTGTGCAACCACTGCTTTGCCACGAACAGGAAGTTCGCCATTGAAATTATCGTCCAATTCAGGATAGACACGGCTCCAGTCTGGTTCTGGCGCTGGGGGATTGAATCCCATCAGAAAGAAAAGTAGCGCCTCTACACCCAGTCCGATACCGATCATATAATTGGCTGTGCTACCGCCGATATGGAGAATCTTGAAGAGTACCCCAATAATGACGATACTTGCTCCCCAGGATATGGCCACATTCAGCCATCTTGAATTGTCTTTTTTCTTGCTCATTGTGATTATTTATGTTTTTGGTTTAATTTTTTTGATGCTTCTATTTTCGTTTGACTTTATCTGTATAAAACGGATTTGTCTATTTAATAGTATACATTATCGGGATATCATCCCAATTTTCGTTGATTGTGCAATAGACCCTCCCTAATTCAAAAAATATACCAAAGATCCCCATTGATCTAAATTTTGCACCCTTATTCAATCCATTTGAAATTTGAAATAGACTTTTTTTAAATAAAATAAACGTTCATTGGTCTCAATAGTTATATTGATCGTAAAAAGATAGAAAGCCCGTGGCTGATATGAAAATGTCTCGCTCAAGCAATATCTTTGTAAAGTAATTTTGAAATTAATATGCAGATTTTATTTCTTGTTTTATCGGGACTCTTGATCCTCCTTAGTTTGCTGCCTTTTATCCGCTGCCAGCACTGGATCTTTCGTGTGGCCGAGTTTGTGAAATTGCAGCTGCTGGTCTTTCAGGTGCCGGTGTTGGCCTGGGGATTTTATCTGCTTGCTGAATCACCATGGATTTGGGTAATACAGATTGTTCAGGCCTTGCTGATTGCTTATCATGTATTTATCCTGGTGCGTTACACTAAATTCTGGCGTAAGGATAAATACGAAAAAGGAAAAGATGCCTCGGATAGCATTAAAATTATATCTTGCAATGTGCTGCAGTTCAATAAAGAACATGGGCGTTTTATCGATTTGATCCGCAAAGAACAACCCAAGATCTTCCTGACCATGGAAAGTGATGCAGTATGGGAAAAGGCTTTAAGGGTACTGGAATCGGACTATCCAAATGTTGTCAAGGTAACTTTGGACAATACCTATGGGATGCATTTTTATACCAAGCTGAAAGTCAATAAAAGTCAGATTCACTATTTTGTTGCAGATGATATTCCAAGTATTGAAGTCGAATTGGAAACGGAAGATGGCCATCGTTTTGTCTTTTTTGCGGTACACCCTCCCCCACCGAGTCCGACAGAGGAAGAAAATTCCAAAGAGCGGGATGGTGATCTGCTCAGTGTGGCAAAAAAGGTACGCGATTATAAAATGCCCGTAGTGGTTACGGGTGACTTTAACAATGTGGCTTGGGCTAGATCCTCCGTCCTGTTTAAGAAAACCAGCAAGTTGATCGATGCGCGGATAGGACGTGGAATCTTATCTACATTCCACGCCAATTATTGGTTTTTCCGGGTACCCTTGGATTTGCTGTTCCACAGTCCAAATGTATTTATAGATAAGTTGTTTATTTATCCTTCGGTCGGTTCAGATCATTTCCCTATGGGCTGTACCTTTTTTATCGACCGTTATTCGGATGAACAGGCTGAAGATATCGAACACCTTGAGCAGGGGGAAATGTCCGAAGTAAACGAGCTTATCATCGAAGGCCGTGAGGAGGAAAGTGATAATCGAAAGTAGGGCATAAACTATCGTCCTATCTTTAGCTTATATTCCTTTAAAGAAGCGACCGAGAAATAACCCAGCGCATTGTTGGATATATTGGATCTGGGGTTACCTGGGGCTGCATTACTCACATTATTATTTTGGTATTCGCTCCAGTATCGATACGCTTTTTCATCCACACAGTAACGGCGAACGATGACCTCGTCGCTTGGGGATAAGTCTGTCTCTAGGTCAGAGATGTAATGTGTCACTTTTAACCCATCATTGAACTGGTCTGATTGTGCATCGGCAAAGCGAAAGGGGCCACTATTGATAGATAATGTATAGATATAATAATTGGAAATCTTGGCGGGATCTTTAAAAGTCAGTGTAGCAAAAAAATAGGTTTTTCCAGTGAGACTTTTTTCTGAGATGCCAGTGGAGTCCACGGCGACATAGCTTGGCATCTGACAGCTCGAGCTGTATTGTTGTTTTTGTACGGTAACATTCAGCGCATAGCTCCTGCCGGCAACGGGTTTAAAGCTGCGATGGATATAATAACCATCTTTTTCATATTGAAAGGAATAGATCCTATTTTCATTGTCTTTTACAGATACTGTGGCATCTTTGATTCCGGAAGTATTGACGAGATCGGTAAATCCAACGGATCTCGAGACGCGTATCCGCTGTACTAAACTCGCGTCAGACAGCTGGGCGTCAATAACAACGCGGGCCGCAGCTTTATGGAGATCGAGATCCATTTTTTCCTCACAGGACGAAATGAGTAGTAATAGACAGGATAGGATAGAAGATTGTCTAACATTCATGGCGTTTAAAATTTAAAATTCCAGGTAACTGAGGGGACGATGCCAAATAAAATTATTTTATAAGCTTCTGTCAGGTTGGGGTTGGTTTTGTTCTTCCGAAAGTCAATAGTATAAGCGTTTTTGCGGTTGTAGGCGTTATATATGCCAATTGTCCAGCTGGAATGAAAACGTTTATTCGTATGATGTGGATCGTAAGTTGCCGATAAGTCTAGGCGATGGTAGTCCGGCATACGGTAGCCATTCCGTTCTGTATAGTAGAATAAGGACTTGCCGTTGACAAGGTACTTTCCACTGGGAAAGGTAACGGCATTTCCGGTATTGAAGACAAATGTTCCGCTAAGTGTCCAGTTGTTTGAAAGCGCATAATTCGCCACGACCGAGAGATCATGTGTACGATCCTGACGCGCATTGAACCAATTTCCGCCATTGATCCCGTTAAATTTACGACGGCTCTTGGAAAGGGTATAACTAATCCAGCCCTTTAGCCGGCCGCTGTTCTTACGGAGGTAGCCTTCCAATCCATAGGCCCGGCCTACACCAAAGAGTAGCTCCCCTTCAAAATAAGCATTGGCCTGTAATGTTGCACCATTGCGTATATCAATCTGATTGCCCAGACGCTTATAATAGGCCTCTACCGAAAAATCATATTGCTTGTTCGCAATAGTACGAAAATATCCCAAAACGGCCTGGTCCACACGTTGTGGTTTGATATTTAGACTGCTGAGGGCATATTGGTCAGTAGGAAGACTTGCCGTGGTATTGGTCAGTTGATGAAGGTTTTGCACGATGCGGTTATAGGAGGCTTTTAAGCTGCTGTGTTCATCGAGCAGCAGGCTGGCAGACAGGCGTGGTTCCAGATTGATATAGTGTTTAGCAATCTGGCTGTTATCCCGCTTTTCAGAAATAGGCTTTCCGTTTTCGTCAAATTGATAGAAAGTCCGTTTGCCTAAAACCATAAAATCATGGAGATGGATGCCATAGTGTATAGATAGATTCGTTGTAGGTTTCCATTCATGGGAGATATAGCCCCCTAGATCGATCCCGCGCTGGCTTTCGATAGCGGTCGGGTTGACAGATTGACTCTTACCGGTAGCGAGATTGGCTGGCCGGATGGATTGGGCCAATGCAGCTACCCCAAGCCGAATGGTATTATTGGTATTCGCATAATAGGAAAAATCCTGCTTGGCATTGATATTCCGAATTTTGGAGGCGACCTGAAAATCAATCTGCTCACTGGAAACACCTGCCTGATAATCGAATCCACTGTAAATAAGGGAAGTGCTGCTGGATATTTTATCACTGAATCGGTGGTTCAATCGTGCTGTTGCAGTGCTGTTCCCCCAAGCAATATTAAAGAGGTCGCTGTATTTTAATTTGTCTTTGCCATGATAGCCCGATAAGTATAGGCTGGTCTTCTTCCCAAGATTAAAACTGAGCTTGGCATTTAAATCATAAAAATACAGGTTATTATTATCCATATCTTTACTTTTGGCCAGTTTTAAAAAGGAGTCTGCATAGGAGCGGCGGCCACTGAATAGAAAAGAACTCTTGTCTCGGACAATTGGTCCTTCAAATTTTAACCGGGAAGCGATAATCCCTAGACCACCTTCGCTGGAAAATTGCTGTTTGTTACCATCCAACATAGAAATGTCTAAGACTGAGGAAATCCGTCCGCCAAATTGGGCTGGTATACCCCCCTTGTAGAGTTGAACATCCTTGATCGCGTCCGAATTAAAGGTAGAAAAGAATCCCAGCAGATGCGAAGCATTATAGACGGTAGCTTGGTCGAGCAGGATTAGGTTTTGTCCACCATCCCCGCCACGTACATTGAAACTGGTCGAACCTTCTCCACCACCTTGTACACCGGGTAAAAGTTGTATTGTCTTTAATAGATCCTTTTCACCAAATAATACAGGCAGACGCTGAATGTCCCTCATATCAAGATGAATGGTACTCATTTGCGGATCATCGAGCGCCTCACCCTTTTCTTTTGCCGATACAACAACTTCGGCTATTCGATTGGCAATGGGCTTTAGATCAAAATTTCTTTCACAGGATTGGAATAGTTCAATCGTAACGACCTGTTGCTGATAGCCGATGTAACTGATCGTAAATCGATGTATTCGCTGAGGTAGTGTGATACTGTAATGCCCCAGTAGGTCTGAAGTGGCGCCTATGCTGTCATTTACACTATTAATAATTGCTCCGTTAAGCGGCTTTCCGGTGCTTGCATCTCGAATGATACCACTTAGTACAGCTTCTTGTGCTGAGACAATAAAAGGGGAAAGTACAAGAGAAATGGGAAGAAAATACTGAATTATTGGACGCATTTTTGGCTCTTATCTGAATTGATTTGTATACAATAAAAAATGAAATGATGTATTAACCCTTTATTAATATTTGTTTTGATAGTTTAAGCGAATCTCACGGCATAATGTCTCCTATTTTTGTTCGGTTTAGCTATTATGTAACGCTTTTGGTACATTGAATATTGTTCTAAACCTGTTAATTAAGCGGCAGATTTACTTGATATCAGCATATTGATTTACAGGGGTAAAAAACAGTATGATGGATATTTATTTAGAAATGTGTAATTTAACAACTGCTAAACAATGTTGTAAATCTAACTAATGGGTAAAGATTATCATTATAAAATGTCTACCGAGGAACTGCAGTCAAAGACCATAGATTTTTTGCGTTTCCCTCTGATCGTGGGGGTGGTATTTATCCATACCGATTTTTCAGATATCGTGATGGCGGGTGTAAAGCAGATTAGTTTTGTTAATTATCCTATTTTCTCACGGGTATTTTTCTTATTCTCCAAGGTTATTTTCGAGGCCTGTGTGCCGCTTTTCTTTTTTATTTCGGGTTTTTTGTTTTTCTATAAAACGGAGGGGTTTTCCAGGGAGATTTACCTTAAAAAATTAAAAAACCGTATTCGTTCACTTTTGGTTCCTTATATTTTCTGGAACCTGTTGATCATCCTATTCCTTATGCTTGCACAAACGTTTTTATCAGGCAGTTTGGTTTCTGGTAGGAACAAATTAATAACAGATTATAGTTTATTGGATTGGCTCTGGTCCTTTTGGGATACTTCTCAAGTAAATCCACATATGAAGAAAACCTTGCCGATCAACTCGCCATTTTGGTTTATTCGTGATTTGATGGTCGTGATAGTTTTTTCTCCGATAGTTTATATACTCATTAAAAAGTTGAAGGCTTATGCTGTGATTATATTGGGATTGCTCTGGATTTTTAATCCTTTCTTTTATTTGCCGGGACTGAGCATAGTTTCTTTCTTTTTCTTTACAGCGGGAGCTTATTTCAGCATTCATAAAATGAATTTTGTGGAAGTCCTAAAACCAATGTTGCGCGCGCTCGCCCCCTTGTATATTTTGATAGTGGTTATGGCGCTCTATTTCGCGGGTGCTGGATGGTGGTCCTATCTCTATTGTGCAGGGGTTGTTGTGGGGCTTCTCCTCGCAATAACGGTATCCGCCTATTTTATCGAAAGCGGAAAATGGCATTTGAACCCTTTTTTAACCAATGGCAGCTTTTTTATTTATGCCTACCATCGTTTGCCATTGGTATTTGTGATCAAAATTTTATTTAAGTGGCTCAATCCGCGGTCGGATGGAGCGTTGTTATTGTTGTACTTAGCTTGTCCGGCTATCGTCATCCTGCTGGGGCTGCTTATCTACAGCCTGCTTAGGCAACGGTTGCCCCGATTCACGGCGATAATCAGTGGTGGACGTTAATACGATCAATATGAAGAGGTATAAATGGATAATTGTTGTAGTACTGGTGCTCTTTGTAGGTGCATTGTCCGTCAAGTATGGACGAAAGATGCTCAACAAAAATAAATACAAAAGAATCAAAACCGAGTATGTATTTACGGATGTCATCAATCTAGGATGCACTTCGGTCAAACAACAAGGAGCATCGAATACCTGCTGGTCTTACACTGGCAATTCGTTTTTGGAGTCGGAGATGATTCGGATGGGGAAAGAGCCTGTTGAAATTTCTCAGGTTTTTACCGCTAGACAGGCCTATTTGGATAAGGCGCATAATTTTGTACGCCTCCATGGTGGCCTGACAATGGGTGAAGGAGGTCAATTACATGATGTATTGAATGTATTCCGCAAATATGGCGCGATGCCTCGATCGGCTTATGCTGGACTGCGTGGTAATCATACCTATAATGATTTCAGGGAGATGACCCCGTTATTAAATTCAATGCTCAAAGTATTGGTCAAGAGTAAGCCCTTGACACCGAATTGGGAGAGAGCCTATAGTGCCGCATTAGATGCGCATCTTGGGGAAGTCCCCGAAAAATTTGACTATAAAGGGAAGACTTATACCGCACGCACATTTGCAGATCAGGTGATCGGAATTAATCCGGACGATTACATGGGGTTCGCTTCTGTGACAGATCACCCGAATTATAACCCTTTTGTGCTCCTGGTACCCGATAACTGGTCCTTTGATCGTTTTTATAATGTACCGATGCAAGATCTGACGGGCATTATTGACGGGGCGTTGCAGCAAGGCTATACAGTTGCCTGGACAACAGATGTGTCAGAGAAGGGCTTCTCATGGCAGTATGGAATTGCTTATGTGCCTGAGAAACCATTTGACAGTATGTCTAATGAAGAAAAAGAGAAAATGTTCGTAAAACCAATGGCTGAGAAAAAAATCACGACTGATGAGCGGCAACAAGCTTTCGACAATTGGGATACCACGGACGATCATGCGATGCATATTGTTGGACTAGCCAAAGATCAAAATGGTAAAGAGTACTATCTTGCTAAAAACTCTTGGGGTAAGGCCAATGATTTTAAAGGGTATATGTATGTCAGCAAAGAATTTGTAAAATATAAAACGATTACCCTGATGTTGCATAAAAATGCGCTCAATCCTGCATTGTTATCTAAAATTAGTTTAACAGAACTATAAGTATTGCAAAAAAAGCTGCAGATGTTGTTGTAATTCCCAATTGTTTCCATAATTCAATGGGAGGTTTGCTGTATGAAAAACAACAACACAATCATACAATTTTCTGGAGCTTTCCTGATGGCCTGGATGCTATTGGGGGTAACGAATGCGCAAGCCCAACAAGGTCGATCTATACCCGATAAAGTGCATCATGCCGAACCGCTATATAATGATCTTGTACGTGATTTGGGCGCAAGGAAGGGTGAGAAAGAGTTTAATATCGGTGCAGATATTAAAAAAATGGGTAAAGCAGATGAGTATGGCTATTTGGCCGAATATGAATTTGCACCCATAGATCGATTGGGACTGGAAGTAGAGACAGACTTTGCCTATACAAAAAGCAAAATGACCAATGTATCCTCAAGCAATAAACTTGAAAGATTAAGATTGTCATCGCAATATTCCTTCTATGTTGCTAAGAAGCAAGCAACAACATTGGCCGTAGGTTATACCCAGATTTTTAATTTTGTAGACGGGGGAACCGCATTTAATCCTTTTTTCGTAGCTGCTAAGAGCTGGTATAGCAATTGGCATACATTGATCTATACGGGACCAGAAATTGCTTATCATTATAAATCACATACAACTGAAATGAACTGGCAGATCAATACTTCCTTGCATTACACGCTACCCCATACAGACCATTTTATTGGAATGGAGGTCAACCAAGAAGTCGCCTCAGGTCGCTTGGAAACGACACTTCGGCCACAGGTTAAATTGGGGCTGAATGATAAAATGGCTCTCGGTATGGCGGTCGGATTGCCGATAGGAGGAAAGGAAAATGCAATTAGCTCATTTTTTAGGTTGATTTATCAACTTTAAAAAATGAGCTAATTTCTGAAAGAATGTCGCTTATGTTAGATCGGATTAAATACGCTTTTTGTAGAGCGATAAATGATTTGATGTGGATTTAAAAGGTTGACTATTAGCTTGCTGTAAATAAATGGGACGAACGCCTTCGTCCCATTCTATCCATTAATATTATCAAGTCGAACGCAAAAAAAATGACTTGACGGCTCAAAAGTAGAAAATATAATTGGAACTTTTTGCGTGAAAATTGAAGTTAATCGTGTTAAAAAATGTAAAAAGAATATTTTGTGGGGAGTAGGCTACAATAAAAAAGCGGCTAGATTTTATCTAGCCGCTTTATAAATTGATACTATGTATCTAATTGTTTTTAGTTACGTACACAACGAACGTTTTTGAATGTTGATTGTACTACACTTAAACCTAATAGGTTGATGTTAGCCAAAGGTTCAGCTGTACCTTGAGCACCTAAAAATCTTGTGCCAGTTAAAGTTTGTTTTTTTGCAGCATGGAAAGCCCAAGCGCCAAGTCCCGGTAACGTAATTGGACCTAATAAATTCGTTCCTGATTCATTGGTCCAGAATGCTGTTTCACGGCCACGGCTGGTTCCAAAATTTAAGTTGATCAATCCACTGGTTGCGTCGAAATTAACAAGATTCACGGCTGTAATCTCACCATTGTAATAGAATCTAAGGGCATTGGATGTAGCACCGAAAGCTGGATTACCGCCACCACTATTTGTAGCTGCAAGTGGATACTCAATAAATGTACCTGTATTATTGTCGCCTGTTGCTCCAGGTGCAGGAGCTGGAACTAATAATGACAAAATATTACCTAGGATGTTTGATAACAATCCATCTCCAGTTGTATAAGGTTGGAAGTCCGTATGTGTCGGTTGTCTCCATAGTCCTGCTGGATAAACCAGTTTACATGGATCTTGGTTGGTAGATGCTGTTGCTAATTGACGAGGAATTACGCTGCCAAAGGCAAAGAAACCACTTCCATCAGTTGCAGCAGTTTGCGCGTTGTCTGCGTAGAATCTGTAAGGGTTATGACCTGCTTGGTAATACAGATTGGATCTCGCCCATTTGGTTGCATTGTTAGCGGATACTAATGGAGATTCGACAATATTCGCCAATAAACGATGGTTATTGCCTAGTACTGGAGTTAGGTTGAAACCAATGTTTATCGGATTAACTGACCCATAAGTACGAGCCACACCGTCTGCGTGTGTAATTGCTAGGTTTGATACCGATACGACAATATTACTCAAAGGAGCTGTTCCTGCGGTATAGGCGTAAGCAATTTTAGCATCAGAAAAAGCTGGATCTATATTTGTAAAGCTTGACCAGTTAATGGTTGGTGTAAATGTCGTGGCCTCAGGTGTAACTGTGCCCGTAGCAAGATTAAGTGTTCCCGTTCTCAATGTCAAGCCTGATACAGATACAGTGCCTGAGTTCATTGGTCCAAAGATACCCATAGAGTTTAATTCAATCGCTAAGCGAGAGAATACATGGTTAAACGTGATTGGCAAGGAGACATCAGATCCAGGTGTACTTGGAATAGTAACATTGCCAGATGCGTACAATACATCTTTATTCTCCGGCATTAGTAAAGACGTATTGCCTGTCGTGATTGTTGGGATAGCGTCCTGATTATTGTAAGACAATGCAACCCATTTGTAGGTTTGTCCAGCGCTAACAGGAACTGTAACAGCGGTACCACCGACTGTAAATTGTTGTGATGAAAGTACCTGAGTGCCATCCGCCGAAAGTAGGTACAGGCGGTAGGTAACACCGCTTGGAAGAGCTGCTGCACGTAAACTGTTGTTGGCTGCAGCAGCTTGACCTGAACCGATATTTTTTACCGTAACGCCTGATGCGGCTGTGAAAGGTATATTATTGTCCACTGCAGTTACGACGTCAACATCATCATAAGACTTTACGTTTAGTTTCGTCTTTCCCGTAGTTGATAAACCTTGTTTGACGGAGCCATTTGAGCCCTCGTTTATTCCGTTAATTGATAGAACAAGATTTGTTCCCTCATGCTGATCGGTCTGCTCGACAGCAGTTTTATCTTTGTCTTTGGAACAGCTCGTCGCGAGCATTCCAGAAGTGGCTAATATAACGGTAGCGACAATCCAATTAGCCTTCTTAATTGTTAAAAAGTTCATAAATTTCTTAAAATTGTTAATTTAAATCCTCTTGTTTTATTAGCTAATGGTTATCCTTCTCCATTACCAACCCCACCTGGTCCATCTGTTGGATCATTGACTCCTGGGGAGCCACCTGGGGTTACACCTGAACCTGCAGCAATGCCTTGCTCAAGTTCTACAACTTGCTCCTTAATGGACGGAGCAATGTACATTTTTTTTGCGTTCTTATTCATGATAATATTATTTGGATAATCCATGCTATTGCTAGCATGGGGTTTAAAATTTAATGGACAATTTAATACCTCATTGTTAAAAATTTGGAAAACTAACGTTTTGATAAGCTGCTTGTCTCTGCGTACAGACAAGTATTGTTGTTATCGCTGCGTCAATTTTAATGTTATAATTCTATTATAAATTTATATATGTCTACTCTTCTTTTATAGTTTGGCTAGCACACTATTCATTTTCGAATTGTAATATTACGACTAAATATCAACTTGTGCAAAAAAATATTGTAAATTATTTTCTCTAATAAAATTCATTTGATTTTTGAATATGTTTCCTTTTCATCGTTTTATTGTTTGTCTGTTTTTTTGCATAACTGTCATTTAATGTAGAATAGAAGTGTTTTTTAATACTTTTTTATTGTATTATATGACTGTAATACTCTGCTTGAACAAAGTTGTTTGCCTTTTGTTTTAAAATTGAATAAAATTTTTTTGGTAAATTTTTGTTTTATAATTAATGTGTTTGAACAGTTATTTTCTTAATAGTCCGTATTTATACGTATATGTCGGCGCTTGCTTTATTTCTGGAATATTTTCATGTTTTCAATATCGATAATCAATTTCCTAATAATACTCACTTCTTTTTGAAATAAAATATTTGCCATGATGTTCTTTTTATTTTTATTGAAAAACAGTTATAGTGATTTATATTTATTGTTTTGGAAAAATATATATCTATTTAGGCTTATTGTTTTTTAATGTTGTTTCTGTGTTTTGATTTCATAATAATTAAAGTGTTTAAGCAATCAACTTTTTTGACCCTAGATTTCAGTTTCCGAGTAAAACTCATTCTTTTAGTCATTTCTAAAAAATCACCTCAGACTCTTTTTTGATAGTGAGATTGTTCCAAATTCTGCCTGAATTCTCATCCGAATGTCATGTAAAAGTTCTGTTTTAGGCTGGTTTGTAGTGCTTTAGCTACAGGAAAACAAACATCGCCCGAATTCCTTCGGCTCCTTCAAAATATTATCTACTTTCGCCCAACTTCTCAATGGAGGAGTGTCATATTATTATGTGTTAAAAGTCTTAGTATTAAGTATATACTGCCTTTTTTCATAGTGTGTACTAGTTACACAAACGTAAATTGCTTTAGAACATTTTAAAAATATAAGAAATGAAAACGAACAATGAAAACTTGGCTAACCTAGATGGCCGTCATCCTTATGAAGCTCCTTGCATGAATGTACAAAATGTCGCACTGGAATATAGCATTGCTGCTGGTTCTGTAAACAGTTCGGTAACCGAATCTTGGCAGACTGAGACCCAGACTCAACAAATCGATTGGTAATAAATAAGGTGAGTTAATTAATTAGTGATATAAACAATCATTTTTATGAATAAGTTTACAATAAAATTTGGTTTTGCTTCGATCTTGGCATGTGCATTATTTATCTCTTCATGTAGTAAAGATAATAATAACGTGATCATTCCAGATGGGCCAACCATACGTTTAAATATAGGTCAAGCTTTTGCAGTGGCAGATCCGGTAAAAGCAGCATCAGTTGGCCGTAACTATGCTTCGGCAACACAAACAGTAGAAATTCCGTTTGACAATCAATATACTTTGGTGGCGACCTTGACAGCTGAAACCACAACCGCACCAGGCTTAAAAGCATCTAACCGGGCAGCTACCGTTTCAACTGGTACTGATCAGAAAGCATTGAAACAAGGAACTGTCTATTATGTTGCAATTTTTGATGCAGCAGGTGACTATAAGGAAACAAAAACTTTTACGCAGGGAAACAGCGCACAGGATTTTGCGATTGACAAAGGAAAATATACTTTCGTAATTTATGCGTCCGGTACCAATAAGACCTTGCCTTCAATTGCCACTGGAGCAAAGTTGAGTACCGTGAATTTCGCAGGTCTAACTGCTGATAAGGACTTTATGTTGGATCAGGTTGATTTTGAGGTAAAAGATGGACAGAATCTATTGAATGCTGATCTGGCGCATTTGTTTACACAAGTAACACTGAAATTTGATGCTTCCCAGTTGGGCTCAGTAAGCAGTATTGCGGGCGCAACAATTTCTCCTTCCAATACGGCTGTTGATGTTGCGCTTACAAACGGTGCATTGACCTTTACTGGGGCTGCAAATCCCGTAGCCTTCAATCTTAAAAATACAGCCGGAAAAGTAATCAATTCGGATTCTACTTTTATCACAACCGCTGCTACAGCAAACGGTACAATTGTACTGTCTGGTGTTTCGATCGCTGGAAGTGCTGCAAAGAACTTGACAAAAGCAGGCTGGAATCTTAAACCGGGCATAAAATATCAACTGGATATTACCTTGAAGAAACCGATTGAAGTGAATATTGGTGATGAGGTCTGGGCTTTAGGAAACTTGACCTATACTACGGATGGTAATGGAAATCCAGTATACGGTTTTGCCAAAACAAATGATACTTACGGCAACTATTGGTTCAATAGCTACGTAAAACCAAAGGTTTTCAACGTCAATAATCAACGTCCAAACAGAGATGTCAATGGCGTTGATGGTGATCCTTGTGCATTGGTGTTGCCAGCGAATACCTGGAGACTTCCAACAGCTGCGGAAATTAACCAATTGATCAACAACACAAATAGTGGCGGTAAGGATAATCCACAGGATGTCAACGCTTGGGCGCCAGCTCGTTATGTAGATACGTACGATGGCACTGCTGCTACCAATTTGGGGATGTTCTTTGGTAAACAGGGTAATCCTGGGGCTGATCGCTATAAATTCCTTTACTTACCTTACGGTGGATCTTATAATGATAATAACTCTGGTGATGGAATGGGGACACAAGGTTTATATTTATTAGCCGGTAATCAGCGTCTGCAAATGACTGGTACAAAGGGAGACAGTGGCTGGTCTATTAATGTAGGCCCTGCGGAGGCAAATTATGCATACCAAGTGCGTTGTGTAAGAAAATAGTTCTTCACCTAAACATCGTAAAGATAATTTATTTGGATAATAAGTTTAATGGAGGCGCATTCCCCGATTTTGGGAATGCGTTTTTTTATACGATTTTCTTTATTTCGTATTATTTTTGTTTGCCATATCATTTGACCTGTCTTGAATAGAAAATAGGACAGTCCGATTATTTAGCCTGCTATTCCCTGGGATTTGTTACTGTCCAGGTGATCCAATAACGTTTGATTTAAAATTGGAGAGGTTTTTAGCATGTCGCGAACGGGATATTTTTCAGCTATATTCTTGAGTGCCTCAAGATGTCGCTCATGGTGTAAATCTGTACCGACAAAATCATACATGCCCGATTTGAGCAATGTCATGGCAATCGCTTTACTATCTACACCATAATAGCGACTGAGCGATAATAAGTTCAATTGCAATAGACAGCCCGCATCCTTAATCTGTTTGTAAATATTAAAATTTCCATGATAATAGTTGTATCGCTCAGGATGCGCAAGAATAGGTTTATAACCAAGTTTCTGGATGTCTAAAATAATGTGAAAAAGTGCTTTGGATTCGGATAGGTAAGACATCTCGATCAGAACATAACCACCAGGCATCACACAGAGTTCATCTTGTTGAATAAGCGATGTCAAGCCATCATCGATCATGTGTTCGGCAGCAGCAAAAATATCAGCTCCGTTGCCATTCTCTTTCAATCCTTGAACAAGGGCCGTCTGTGCTTCCTCGATGGTTGACTTGTTATTTGGATGTACGCCAGCCATAATATGAGGGGTACAGATAAATTTCTTTAAGCCCAAGCGCTGTAGCTCTTGAATATAAGCGATAGAATTTTTTACCGAGGTACTGCCGTCATCTATTCCGGGTAGCAGATGGTTGTGCATATCCACTTCCAAAAACTCCAGTTGCGCCAAGGGTCTTACGGATGATGGCTTTTTATTTTTAAATAAATTGGTTAAAAAATTCATAATATATAATTCAGCTATATGGTTTTGTCTGTCTTACAGGATGTTTTACAAACAATATGCCAGTTTTAACGTTTATCAAAGAGATATAAAATATAAGAAAGAAAAAGTTTTGTTGAATAATAATAAATTTTAACGACCTTTTGTTAGTGATTTTTTAACTTTTATCATTGTTTGTAATATTTTCGGTATAATAGTTGCTTAGTCCACGATGATATGAAGATGGGTATATGGCGCCTACCATTATCGATTTTTCAGTAAAAAGACCAAATGATTGTTAAATTTTAAGTATCTTGGTCGTCCTTTACAAAATTGAAATAAGCCATATGCGTTGTACCAACTTCATTAAAGAATACGACGGTAAAAAAATAAACTAAAACGGGAAGAAAGCTATGATGGGATCTCTATGGGATTTAAGAAAACGGTTGCGGAAGGATAATCCTCGATGGGTCATTTTGCTTATCGATATGTGGTTTGTATTTGCAAGTTATGTGTTTTCAAATTACGTAGTCAACAATTTCAAGGGCGTCTTTGATGTCGCTTTGATGCTAAAAAAGCTGGTATTGGTCTTGCCAGTATACTTGTTAATGTTTCTATTTTACAATACGTTTAAAGGGATTGTCCGGCAGACAGGAATACGGGATACCATTAAGATTTTTAAAACGGTTGCTTCAGCCTACCTCGTGCTTATGATATTAACCTTTGGTATCAAGATGACTGTGGAAAAAGGAACAGCGATAGGTGATTTTCTCCGCTTATCGTATGGAGTATTGACTATGCAGGCTTGTATTTTGATTGTAACTATGGTGGGTGCGCGCGTCGTATACCGTACCATTTACGAGTATCTATTTTTGCCAGCCCGTAAAGGTGAAAATGTGTTGATTTTTGGCGCTTCACGTCCAGGACTAGTATCTTTCTCGCTGTTGAAGGAGGATCCACGAATCAAGTACCAAGTTGTCGCCTTTGTAGAAGATAAAGTCTCACGTATTGGTAAACGTCTTGCAGGGTTGAAAATCAAAGATATTACTGAAATTACCAAGGAATATATTAGCAAACATGAAATCACGCAGGTGATTATCGCGGTGGAGAACAATGACCCTGAGCGATTGGAATATGTATCAGATTGGTTCCAAAATATTGGGCTTGAGCTCAAAATTATGCCATCGGCCCGCATCCTGCTCAATTCTGGGGCAAAACGGGAAATCCGTCCCTTAAAAATCGAAGATTTGCTTGGTCGTAAGCCTATTAAATTGGATCATCCGGAGATTGAAGAGGAGATGAAGGGAAAGGTGATTTTGGTCACTGGCGCTGCAGGTTCGATAGGCTCAGAATTGGCTCGTCAGATTGCAAGACGACACTATAGCAAATTGATTCTATTGGATCAGGCTGAGTCCGCATTGTATGATATCCAGCAGTCGATAAAAGCAACACAACCCGAACATCTGCATTGTATTGTTGGCGATGTGCGGAACTTCGCCTTTATGCAAAATATATTTGCGCAGTACAAACCGGATCTTGTATTTCATGCAGCGGCATATAAACATGTACCACTGATGGAGGCCAACCCTTATGAATCCATTCAGACAAATGTAATCGGAAGCAAGAATGTTGCTGACCTCTGTATGCAGTATGGGGCACAGAAAATGGTGATGGTGTCCACAGACAAGGCGGTCAATCCGACGAATGTCATGGGTGCAACCAAACGAATGGCTGAAATCTATGTGAGCAGCTGTAGTGGCAGATCCGAAACTAGTTTTATCATCACCCGATTTGGCAATGTGCTCGGTTCCAACGGTTCAGTAATCCCACTGTTTGAGAAACAAATGGCAAGCGGGGGGCCATTGACGCTGACACATCCTGAAATTACGCGTTTCTTTATGACTATTCCTGAAGCCTGTCAGTTGGTACAAGAAGCCGGTGTGATGGGAAAAGGAGGGGAGATATTTGTCTTCGATATGGGCAAATCTGTTAAAATAATGGATCTGGCCAAACGGATGATCAAGCTGAAGGGCTATCGCTATCCAGAAGATATTGATATTAAGATAGTCGGTCTGCGTCCAGGTGAGAAGATCTTTGAGGAATTGTTGGCTAATAATGAAAATACGGTAAAAACCCATCATCCGAAGATTATGATTGCAAAAGTAAAACATGATGAATTGATCTTGAAAGCGGAACGGATCAATGCTGTTTGCCAGCAGATTGTGGATGCGGATCAGCATTTGCCTGACTTTATGGGCTTGGTCGCAGCGATGAAACGAATCGTTCCTGAGTTTAAATCTCAGAATTCCGAATACGAGGCGTTGGATAACAATGAGCTGGTGGACGAGGTCCCGGTATATTCGCTTATAAAAAAGATTTAAAAGTAACACAAAAGAATATAGACCTATCTATATACAAATGTCCCATTGCTGGGACTTTTGTATATATTATGCGTTCTCAATCGATTAAAACTTGCCAATTCGCAAAAATCAACCTAATTTTAATGAAAATTTAATTAGAGTAATAATTTTGGACAGATTAGCTTGAGAGGTATTCCGTCGATAAGCAACGTATATGAATAAAAAAATTATAATCACCGGAGGTGCAGGATTTATTGGGTCCCATGTCGTCCGTGAGTTTGTTACAAAGTATCCGGACTATCAAATTATTAATCTGGATGCGCTAACTTATGCCGGTAACCTAGAAAATCTGAAAGATATAGAGGATCGTCCGAACTACACTTTTGTGAAAGCCGATATTACTGATCAGACGATCATAAATTCAGTTTTTGAACAATATCAGCCGGATGGTGTCATTCATTTGGCTGCAGAATCACATGTAGACCGTTCAATTGTAGATCCTACAGCATTTGTAATGACTAATGTGATTGGTACAGTAAATTTGTTGAACGCTGCTCGAGCAATCTGGAAGGATAATTTTGAGGGGAAACGTTTTCATCATGTCTCAACAGATGAGGTGTTTGGTGCTTTGGGTGAAACAGGTTTTTTTACAGAGGACACCAAATATGATCCACATTCACCTTACTCTGCTTCCAAAGCAAGTTCGGATCATTTTGTGCGAGCCTATCATGATACCTATGGATTACCGATTGTCTTAACCAATTGTTCAAATAATTATGGTCCCAATCATTTTCCTGAAAAGCTAATCCCTCTTTGTATTCATAATATTTTAAATAATAAACCACTGCCAGTATATGGGGATGGAAAGTATACTCGGGACTGGCTTTTTGTAATTGACCATGCGAAAGCGATAGACTTGGTTTTCCATCAAGGTAAAAATGGCGATTCTTACAATATTGGTGGTTTTAATGAGTGGCAGAATATAGATCTGATCAAAGAACTATGCCGACAAATGGATGCCAAGTTAGGCCGTGAAGAGGAGACAGCCGCTTCTCTGATTACTTTTGTGAAAGATCGACCTGGTCATGATCTGCGCTACGCGATTGATGCAAATAAAATAAATACGGAATTGGGTTGGAGTCCATCGGTGACATTTGAACAAGGCTTATCACTGACAATAGATTGGTTTTTGTCCAATCAGGAATGGCTGGATCATGTGACTTCGGGGGACTATCAGAAGTATTACAACAACCAGTATCACGGCGCTTAAACATGAAATATACAGAAACTAAACTATCGGGTTGCTTTATTTTGGAGCCGGCCGTTTTCGAAGATGAGAGAGGTTATTTCTTTGAATCGTATAATGAAAATAAATTGGCCGAAATATTGGGACATAATCCCCATTTTGTACAGGATAACCAATCGAAATCTCAATTTGGTGTGGTCAGGGGGTTGCACATGCAAGCAGGGGAGCATGCACAGGCAAAACTGGTCCGTGTGTTAGAAGGCAGCGTATTGGATGTGGCAGTTGATGTTAGGCCCAATTCGCCCACCTATGGACAGTATGTTGCTGTAGAACTCTCAGCCGAAAATAAAAAGCAAATGTTTATTCCGAAGGGCTTTCTACACGGCTTCTCCGTGTTGTCTGAGCAAGCGGTATTCTTCTATAAATGTGACAATACCTATCACAAAGAAGCTGAGGATGGCGTACATCCGTTAGATCCGCAATTGGCCATTGATTGGTGGATTCCGGTCGATCAGATGATCTTGTCGCAAAAGGACAAAGAGGCACAAAATTTTACAGCATTATACAATAAATTGAAATAACAAAATAGAGGGTCTATGTATTTTCAAGCTTCTGTTTGGGAGAAATAGCCGGTTTAGAATGTTTATACCATAAAAAAAGATTTTGATGAGAATTGTCATTACAGGCGCTTCTGGACAGTTAGGTTCCGAATTAAATGAATTATTGGCAAATGATACCGAAAAAGAATGCTACTTTTTGGATAGAAAGCAGTTGCCACTGGATCAAGTGTCCTTAATTCAGGATATTTTGGCGATGTATCAGCCAGATTTAATTATTCATGCGGGCGCTTATACCGCAGTTGATAAGGCCGAGGAAGAACCTGAGCTGGCAGATTTGATCAATCATCGGGCTTGTGAGGAAATTGCGCAATACTGTCATCTACATGGTACTAAATTGATTGCGATTTCGACGGATTATGTATTTGATGGTGGTTCTGCTGTTCCCTTAACCGAAGAGGCACCAACGGCACCGATCAATGTCTATGGGAAGACCAAACTTGCTGGCGAGAACGCTATTCGAAAATGGTGCCCTGAAGCAATCATTATCCGGACCTCCTGGGTATATTCTTCCTATGGAAAGAATTTTGTGAAGACAATGTGCCGCCTAATGGCTGAACGGGATGAAGTAAATGTAATTAATGATCAAATTGGTAGCCCAACCTATGCAAAAGATTTAGCTAGAGCAATTTTGAAAATCGCTGATGCAGCAAATTGGGAAGGGGGTATCTATAATTACAGTAATGAAGGCCAAATCTCCTGGTATGATTTTGCAGTAGCAATACGTGATTTCCGTTCGTTTGATTGTCAAGTAAAACCAATTCCGACGAGTGCCTATCCGACGCCAGCGCAACGACCAAAGTACTCACTGCTGGACAAATCGAAAATTAAAGAGGCTTATGATGTGGTTGTGCCAGAATGGAAGGAGAGCTTAGCTAAAATGCTAGCCGAGGAAATTAAAAAATAATAAAGAGATTGTTACGCTGAAGGCTTATACAACTGGAGTCTAAATACTAAGATCTCAATACTCATTACTCAATACTCATTACTCAATACTATAAAATGAAAGGAATTATATTAGCCGGTGGATCTGGAACTCGTTTGCACCCATTGACACTTGCCGTAAGTAAGCAATTAATGCCGGTATATGATAAGCCAATGATATACTATCCATTGTCTACATTAATGTTGTCTGGCATTCGCGAAATATTGATTATCTCAACTCCTCAGGATTTACCAAACTTTCAAAAGCTATTGGGCGATGGTTCGCAACTGGGCTGTAGGTTTGAATATAAGGAGCAGCCAAGTCCTGATGGCCTGGCGCAGGCATTTTTGTTGGGCGAGGAATTTATAGGTGATGATAAGGTCGCGCTAATTCTAGGGGATAATATTTTCTATGGCTCGGGCTTGTCAAAGCTATTGCAGTCTTGCGCCGATCCTGATGGTGGTGTTGTATTTGCGTATCCTGTACACGACCCGGAACGTTATGGTGTAGTAGAATTTGATGCGATGAAAAAGGTCATTTCTATTGAGGAAAAACCAGCGCAGCCGAAATCGAACTATGCTGTTCCTGGAATTTATTTTTACGATAACGATGTTGTCGCGATCGCAAAAAGTATCAAACCTTCAGCGCGTGGGGAATTGGAGATTACAGATATCAATAAAGAATATTTAAAGCAGGGAAAATTATTGGTGGGTATATTTGACCGAGGAACAGCCTGGCTGGATACGGGTACTATACAATCACTGATGCAGGCTGGGCAATTTGTGCAAGTCATTGAGGAACGACAAGGCATGAAAATTGGAGCAATTGAGGAAGTCGCGTATCGTATGGGATACATTGACCGACAACAACTGCTTTCTGTTGCTGAACCTTTGTGTAAATCAGGATATGGGGAATACCTGAAACATATCATTAGATAATCGAATTGCTGTGTAATGCTAGTCTACCTTTAGAATAACCTCTTTTATGAAGAGTGAATAAAGAGGCTTCATAAAAAGCGAATTTTTTGTTGTTGAGGTGTATTTTTTATATATTGTGTATAGTCATCTTATTATACACAATATCCATTATGAAAAGTTTCTATTCTCCTTATGTGCGGGAAGTCTTCTACTTATTTTTACGACATAAAATAATTACTCTTATTCCAATTCCGGGAGCTCAGAAAAGAGGCTGACCTATATTGAAAAAAATTTCATTATATTTATGTATTTTTCTTTTATAAAACAATTCTTTTTTAATAGTTGTTTTTAAAGAGGCGGTAATAAGATATAGATCAATTTAGATTCCGCGTGAATCATTCGAATTAGTACTAAATGACTGAAAAGAGGTGTTAAGGCGTATAGGACTAATTATTATATGGAATAATAACAAGCACATGATTACTGTAGGCATTATCGATAGAGACGAACGCGCAAGACAAGAAACCCAGCGTATACTTAATGAAGAAAATGAAGTGGGAGCAAATAGGATCAAAGTTCTTTTTGATATAGGCAGTGGACGAGTAGATCGGACCATGCTGGCTCCTGATGTATTAATTGTTGACATTGAAAATCAGGAACAATTAATTGTTGAACATGCAAAAAATGCCTTCCCAAAAACTGAAATTATCATATTAACAGAGGTAGCTGATGTACGGACAGTGCGTAACTGCTTTCGATATGGTGCTGTCAGCTATCTATTAAAGAAAACTTGTCTGCAATCTTTGGCGTCTGCAATCAACATTACTATGAATGATGGATCATTTGTAAGTCCCAGCATCAATAGGGCCCTGATCGAACAGAGCTTTAAATCAAAGAAATATGAGGACCTGCTCACTGCACGGGAACTCCAGATTGCCAATGGGATTATCGAGGGATTGAGTTATAAAATGATTGCTCAAAAGTATACCATTTCATTGGATACCGTCCGCATTTACATCAAACGTATCTACCGCAAGCTTCAGATCAATAGCAAAGGCGAGTTGATCGCCCAGCTGACGGCTTAGCATTTCGTTACATGAATATGTGACGTCGTTTATTTTAATCTCATGGAATTTAGCCTGACTTTTATGGATATTTGAATCGTATACTATGCCAATAAGAAGCCGCTGGATTTTCCTGATTCTTTTCTGCTATTCTGTTCTTTTATCCTCCCAAGTGAAAGGTCAGCAACAATACGATATTGCGTATTATTTTGAACGCGATACAATCCAGATTATATCTTCACAAACATTCTCCAATAAATTAAATATCATTAATCACACTGATAGAGCAATTGAATTAAAACCTGTAGCAGCTAATACTGCTGCGCTCAGGGGCTTGATAAAATTACCTGGATCGATTATTTTAAAGCCCAAAGAAGCGAAAAATTTCCCGCTGAAATATATGGCTGATCGCAGGACAATTGCTGAGAGAACACAGGCCTTTACGATCGGATTTGAATCGAATGATCCCATCGTAAAAATACAGGAACCTCAATCCTTTTACACGCAGTTGGCTATGGAACAGTCTTTTCTCATACAGACTGAACAATCGGAATATTACCTGGATCAGGCGACAGGGCAGACACAATTTTTAGTACGGGCTGTCAATCGGGGACTTGTACCACTGACTGTTCAGTTGCGTTTTCCTAACCTTTCTCCTGACCTGGAGATCATTGGTGAGACCCAGCCATTCACATTGATTGCGGGAGGACAGTCTTTGCTGACTTTTACTGCCCGTTTGCGTAAGAAAAATATAAATATGGATTTTGATGTTGATATTCAGGCCGTCGAGGGCGGAGGTAGCGTGTTGGCCTCCAATCGTATCCGTATGATGACAGTGGGAAGTGTAAAGCGTTTTTTTTCCAATATGAATTTGCAAAATCAACCCTTTGACAATCGAGCTGCTTTACGTTATATCAACATGGGTAAAGATATTTCGGTTTACCAGTTACAGGGAGATGGCAAAATTGATCTAAACAATAAAGATAAATTGAGCTATCGAATGAATTTCGATTATTATCAAGATCAACGCACCTTTAATCTATACGATACCTATCTGGATTATGATACCGAAAAGTGGGGCGTGAAACTGGGTAATATTTATGAGAATCTCGATCAGTTCATCAATGGACGCGGTATAAAAGGTACCTACAAATTCGATAAACGGCGTTCCCTCAGTTTGTATGCAATCCAGAACAATTACATGTTGTTCACGGAGATAGATAATCCAATTCCTGGTGGAGAGATATTTGGCGTTAAATATGCCATTCAAACTGAAAAAAATCAGGAAAACAGCATCACCTACTTACATAGCAATAATGATTATCGTGGTGTACGCAGCGGTCTGTTCAGTGGTAAACGTTTTATTGATTTGGGCAATAATAATAGCCTTTTCTTGGAAGGAGGGACGAGTATCGAACAGGTTGAAAGCGGAAATAATAGGCTCGCGGTGGCAGGGGGGATAAATTATAATAACTCTTTTGGCAACTATCAGATTACAAGTGTCAATTATTATAGTTCACCGTACTATGTGGGGCTGCGTAGAGGTCTTACCCAAACAGATTCACGTATAACGATGTCAATGGCCAACGATCGAAACCTTTCTGCCCGGATCAGCTATATGGATAATAATCCAAAATACCTTGCGGGAGATAGAAACTATTTTTTTAATAATGCCTCTCGGATACAGATTTATGAGTTGGGGTATCATACCGGCCTTGGAAAACTACAACTTGAGCTCAGGCCTTATTTTATGGCACAACATGGTGCCTATCAGAATTGGTGGGGAATTGCAACTAATCCGGTGAATTGGAAGTCGAACTCCCTTCGCACAGTAGCTGACCTTAATTTTTTTACCTCAAGCCACCGGTTCTCGCTGCAAACGGATTATGGATATACCTACAGGAATACATCCAATAGACCTATTGCGCCGTTTCATTCGGTCCGCATCAATGGTAATTATACGAATACGTTTTTTGGATTTAATACATTTATTCAGATTAACCCGTACTATTTAAGCGATCTTTTGGCTACCAATGCAAATTCGAATTACAGCATTTATTCATTGGGTCCAAATACGCAATTTTACGCCTTTAATAATCAGCTACATGTGCAGCTCTCGACCATGTATAGCTATTATGGCTTCTCCCGAAGTAACAATCTTTCGGTAAATGGTAATGTCCGCTGGCAGATAAAAGATAATTGGAATCTGACGGCCGACATATTCTATACAGCAATAAGCGGAAAATCGTTGTTTCTTGTAGATCCGAATTTACCACCTGATCCTAACCCACTGAATCGTTATTCTTTTGATAATAGGCAGATTCGCCTGGGAATAGAAAAGAATTTTGGCCGACGTGCTGGTCAGAAAGGTCATAAGCTGGAACTGACTTTTTTCGAAGACGAAAACAATAACGGTAGCAATGACGTCGGAGAAGCCAAAGCCAGGGCCGTTTTGGTGCGAATTGGAAAGGAAGTGGCGCTAACAGACGAAAAAGGGCAGGTGAAATTTGTTGATATGGGTGCTGGTCCATATATCGTACAGGTGGAGAATAGCAAAGGCTGGGTTTCGCAGGGGCCGATCAATGTATTGATGACTAAAAACCAACGGCTGGAAATTCCACTGATAAAAACAAGGCCATTAAAAGGTCGTATTAAGGTCGTTGAAAATAAGTATCTAAAAACGAGGCCGCAGCTAGGGGGAATAAAAATAACCGCCGTAGATCGCCAAGGGAAAACCTACAGTACACTAAGTTCTGAAAGCGGCGATTATGTGCTGTACCTTCCATTGGGAAATTACAGTATAGCTGTTGTTACCGAAGGAATGCCCTTCTCGATCGAGAACCAAAATTGTGCAGTCGAAGTTAAAGTGGATAAGGACTGTGTGATTCCCGATTTTAACTATCGGGACGAACGCAGAAAAGTTGGTGTTAAACGCTTTTAAGGAGCGACGAAGCTAAAAATAATATTGGCCGAATACGCGCCGGCAGGTTTATTGAGGAGCATACCTGTTGCACTAGCGGGGATACTGTAAAGAATATTGAGATTACGGTCTATCACGGGATCGGCATTCTGGATTAGCTGTTGGGCCGTAGTGGACAGGGTAATGGTATTCATGCCGCTCTGACCGGCCATCGGACCGATGCGCAATACATTTAAAGGAATACTGTTGGCTCCAGCGGTGAAACTTGTCGATGTCGCGCGCACGTAAAGGTTGTACGGCGTAGTTTTACTCACCTTAAGATGAGCTGGCATATTTAAATTGACACCATTCTTATAGTCATTGGCTGTCGCAAAAGCAAGATTGACGGTTTGTTGATTGGCAACTATTTCGCCTAGGTCGCTTACGACAACAGACAGGTTTCCATTTGCTTGTGCCTGTAGGCTGCCGCTGGGATAGGCTGATGATAATTTGTTCCAGCTGTAGGTCAATGGGACGGAATAAGTGCCTGCCTGAATAAAATTTGTTTTCAGCTGGTTTAATCCAATGTTATAGGTATACGTCAACGTCTGATTATTGTTGGTTGGAACAGCAATACCGGCTGTATTGGTTAAAGATTGATCCGTGGTGGATAAAGCTGCGCTTGTCGCATTCGCAATACCTGTTAAAGTCGTATTGACGGTTGAGACAGGAGTAACAGGTGTGGTGTTAAAGGCCGAGTTGCTGCTAAAGCTAAATTGTGTGTTTCCGCTCTTGATACTTGGTATATAGGGGACGGTGGTCGATAGTGGTATGACGCTATTAACGTTGATGCCATTAGCAGCACGATAATAACTCAAGTCATTGACCAAAATGCTGGTTGTACCGATACTCGCCGGAGGGCTTATAAATCCGGGCACATCGATGGAGAAATCTTGGCTCGCGGGAGTAATGGTGCCGCCTAAAATACCTGAGGCGGTAAGCGATAGTGTAGTTTTATAAATGCCTGCAACCCAGGTTTGATTTGCAGTCACAAAACGTGAGTTGATAATAACCGGACCTGCAGAAAGACTTACAGTTGCTAGCGAACTGATTAGAATTTGATTGGTAGTTGATAAGATAACATCATTACTTGAACCGAGTAACGAAAGATTGTTAATTTTTTCTAGTTTAAGGTGTGCTACATTTAAAGGGACTGTTCCCCCGCCTGTTGTACTGACAAAACTCGTACTGTTAATTGCCCTGGTGCTGATTGTTGGGAGTAGGGCGATTAAAGTAAAAGAATATTGGCCGCCTGTAAAACTTTGGATATAATCCGTACGTCCTTGAATATTTGCTTGCGGCAAACTGATCGTGACTTGAGCCATCGCATGAGGTATGCAGTGGCTTATACCAATCAGGAATGCAGCGAGACTAATATGTAATTTCCTTCTCCGCAATTTTTAAATCATATTGGCTACCAGCATCGAGTATCGCTACAGCGAGATATCGACCGGGCGCAAGTTTACCAGGTAGGTCTACACGGACCCATTGTTCTGAATCGGGAAGCATTGCTATGGCCACAGCGTCCACAGGTGTCTCTTCCCCAGTTTCTATATTGGTCAGCTCAAATCGTACATAAGCATCCTTATTGATCTGGCCTGTATTTTTAACTTTGACTTCCATCCGATGGATGGTTTTACCTTCCTGAACAGTAGCAGCACCTTTATCTTCAAAAGCAAGAAATTCCAGATCACCAACTTTTAACCCTATTGGCGTATGGTATACTTGGATACCAACCTCAATCAGGACGTTCATATGGAGTCCATTTGCCTGTGCAGCTTTTTGTTCTTTAACCTGTGTAAAGAAAAGCATGCTATGGCGTTGCTGCTTTGTTGTCGGATGATCAGGGATTTTCATGGAAAGATTGACCACTTTTGTTTCCCCAGGCGCTAGCTGTACCGTATTTTCAGATAAGGTAAGCCAGGAAGCGTTTGATCCAATATTATCACCTGTGGCATAATACCGTTTACTGCCCAACGAGTCACGGTCCCAATCTTTCAGATTCGCGACAAAGGAAAGTGAACTAGTAGAGGTGTTGTTGAACGTAATGGCTTGACTGACGGTCTGTCCAGCTTCACCAGTGAAGAATATCCGGGAAGGTGAAATTGAAATACCCTGTCCGTGGATCAGGGTATTGCATATCAGGATAATAAATACTGCTAAATAATATCTCACGAATAAAATGTTTAGTCAGATTTTTATCGTTGTGTTGCGGTATAAGTTACTGTCGTACTATAGGTCGATCCAGCAAGATTTAATAACGATGCCGGATTTGAGATCGTGTAATCAACTGTATAAACAGCGCCTGTAGATGCTGTAGAGTTATTAACCAAAGCTGCAGGAGAAGTGCTAAGTGGTACATTGGCAACTGGAGTTCCACCATTGGCCGTTGCAGCCGGTACAGTAACTGTAACAATATCTAGTGCAGGTCCGCCAGCAGGAGTAAATGCTCCTCCAGCGGTTACCGTAAGATCATAAGGCTTATTGCTGACCACAGTAAAGTGACTCGCTTTCTCTACCGTTTTTGCCCCGGCATAATCCGCAGCGGTAGTGTAATTAAAATTGACGGTAGGGGCTGCGCCCAAAGTAATAGAGATTGCATCGGTAAGATTAATATTGACAGTAACTGGTCCCGATGTTGCACTTGGATTTTGCGCTTTTGCTTGAAAACCGAAGCATATGGCGGCGACGGCAATAAAGACTATTAATAGGTTCTTTTTCATAATTTCCTCGTTTTACGGATATTTAATGTGAGTAAAGTTAACTAGGATGCAATGGAAATACAATGTGCCATAGTCACATAATGATGTTATAAATTCGATAATGCACGCGCGATTGAAAGTCGAATTGACAGTTGTAAATAATGAGGTTTAGTGTACTCTTTTTTGGAACCATTACCCGAAACTATAAATCAAACAGCCTATATTTGCGCTCAAATGGCTGAATCCAAAAGAATCTATCAAATTGATCTCTTTCGCTTTATCGCCGCATCCGCGGTGGTATTGTACCACTATTTATATCGGGGATATAAAAGCGGTAACATGTCGTTGTTGCGCTTCGACGAGATCGGTGAATATTTCAAGTATGGGTATCTCGGTGTAGACCTTTTTTTTATCATCAGCGGTTTTGTGATCGCCTTTTCCATAAAACATCGTTCACTACCCAAATTTTGCTATTCGCGATTCAAACGTTTGTATCCAATGTACTGGATCTGTTTGATCATAACATTTGTGATCGTTTATGTCTTTGGGGCGCCACGCTACCTTGTCACATTCAAACAGCTCTTGGCCAATTTTACGATGCTGCAGGAATTGTTCGGCCAGGGAAATATCGATGGTGCTTATTGGTCCCTGTATGTTGAATTGAAATTTTATCTCATCATTGCTGTATTTCTTATCGTAAACCGATTTAAGCAGATCAGTCTAGACTATCTTGTCTACTTTTGGCTGTTGTTGTCAAGCTTGCGCTTGTTTGTTGGGCCATCTGAAATTTACGATGCCATCCACCATCTTTTCATTCTAGACTGGAGCGCTTATTTTATTGCAGGAATCGTATTTTGCCAAATTTTTCTACAAGGTCCCGTGTTGAAGCATTTTATCGTATTGCCCTGGTGCCTGTACTTATCCATCGATGGCGCTATTGGTCGAATCCATTGGCTAGCAAGGACTTTTCACAGTGATTTTTCCCCCTATATTATTGCTGCGACCATCGTTGTATTTTATATGGTTATGTTACTTGTTTCCTGTAAAAAGCTACAACGCTTCAATTCACCTAAATTTGTCAAAATTGGGATGCTGACTTATCCCTTATATCTTATTCATCAGCATATTGGTTTTATTATTTTCAATCAGCTTCATAGTTACATAAATAAATATGCACTTGTTTCTACTGTTACACTCCTGATGTTGGCGGTTGCATATATCCTGAGCGATTGGGTAGAGCCTCGTATCATGAGGCTCTTTAAGCGATCGTAACATCGACTTGATATCCTGTTATGGTTGTCGGATAAGTGCAATAGTTTTTCCCAGGAATTCATCTTTACCTCCCCTGATTCCTTCTATTGCTGGGCTTCCTTTGGGGTCCAGTTTGATGCCCACACGTTGTGTATCATCCCATTGGGTAATATATCTATATCCAGATACCACTAAACATGGTCCGTATTCCTCCAGGCAAGAAAAAATGGAGATACGTTACCATCCGCTGCCGCGGTCGTCGAACCGATAACTTGGGCATTGGGATGGGTAGAATAGGCCATTGTATGGAATTCGGCACTACTTTGTGTAATTTCATTGACTAGGATCACAACTTTTCCTTTATAGTAATCCGGATTTGTGTTTCCAGTCTTTGCCAATCAAATCCTTGTATGGAATTTGCTTTTTTATTCATTGCCTTATTTCAAATCGCTCAAGCTTTATTGGAAAAGAAATAGAAATTTTTTACAAAAGTTAAGAGTTTTAATTAAATTATTTAGCTGTAAATCTGTAGTTTATGATTTTTTTTCTTTTGTTTTTTTGATTGATAAGGGATTTAGTGTTTAATTTTAGTAGTTTGGTCTCAAACAAACAATTATACGCCAAAGTAGAGCTTCCCATACGATTTAGCAAGAGCTATTAAACTGTGGTGTAAGGTAGTGAAAGGCGCTGACTATAAAAGCGGAATGAGTTTAATTTCGATCTATATAACTGATTTAACAAAACTGAAAAACATAAAAAGAAGGAGGTAAATATATCGGGTATTGTGCTACAATCACCTAGCTGCATGACGATAAAAAGTAACGTATTCTTGGACCTATTTTGACAAATTAAACAGCTGAAATTAATAACCACTTGTCAAAAACCAAGTTTTACTATGAAACCAATTTTTAACACTTCTGCGTATGGACGTCAGTATCTGTACCAGAAAAAAAGATTCTCCTTGGGGGTCGTATTATTTTTGCTTGCCAACGGTGTGCAAGCATCTGCTTTACGTACTGGAATTCCTGAGATTCCTGCACCTAATGGAGCACTTATTGAAGAAACAAACCTAACAAAACTACAACGTGAACTTTCTGGTCGTATTGTCGATCAACAGGGACAGCCCGTCTCTGGTGTAACTGTCAAAGTCAAAGGAAGTTCTGTTACCACTTCCACGGATAAAGATGGACGATTCCGTATTACAGCCGGAACAAATGCCATACTGAATATCAGCGCTGTGGGCTATAAAGCTCAAGAACTTTCGGTACCGGGTAGCGGCGAACTACAAGTCCGTCTGGAGAGTTCTGTGAATGATCTGGAAGAAGTGATCGTTGTCGGTTATGGTACACAAAAGAAAACAAACCTAACTGGAGCTGTTGCTTCAATTGGAGGGGAGCGCCTTGAAAACCGTTCTGTACCTACCATTACACAAGCGTTACAGGGAACGGTAGCCAACCTAAATATTTCTACACCAAACGGTGCTCCCGGTACAAAACAGCAAATTAATGTGCGCGGGTATACTGGTATTGCAATAGATGCAAATGGCAACAAAGTCAATCGGTCGGCCGGGCCACTGGTCGTAATTGATGGAGTACAGGGCGGTGATCTGAGCAGTATTAATATGAACGATGTGGCGAGTGTATCAGTCGTCAAGGATGCTGCTGCTGCTGCAATCTATGGATCAAGTGCCCCATATGGTGTGATTATCATTACCACAAAAAAGGGTAAAGCAGGCAAGCCTGTTATTACCTATAATAACAATTTTGGTTTTGCGCAACCCATTAATCTACCTAAATTCACCAACTCACTGGACTTCGCCAACGCATTTAATGAAGTTGGAGCAAATTCCAATTATACAGCTAAGTTATTTGATGATGATGTCATCAAGCGGATTAAAGATTATCAGGCGGGGATCTTAAAAGACGAGACCATGAAGAATCCAAGTTCTGACAGCTGGCTTGGCTGGAACGCGGCGAACGCAAATAATGACTGGTTTGATATTTATTTCAAGAAGGCAAGTTTCAGTCAACAGCATAATGTTGGCGTGTCAGGGGGATCTGAAAATTCGAACTACTATGTAGGTTTGGGCTATAATCAACAGGATGGTTTGTTTAACTATGCCAAAGATCAATACAAACGTTATAATGTACGAGCCAATGTGTCTACCAATATTACCTCCTGGCTTACCTTTAATTTCAGAACTGCATTGTCCCGTGCGCAAACAGACAATCCTGCAGTCTACGGCGGAATTAGTGGTGGTAATAGCTATTCGTACGATTATTTTCACCAGATCGGCCGGACTTTCCCAACTGTACCGATGAAGAATCCAGATGGCAATTGGTCGGAGGGCAGCGGTATTGGTATATTTACGGATGGCGGGCGAGCAAAAGCAACAACGGACAATGCGATCTTAACGGGTGAGTTTTTAGTACATCTGACCCCAGGTTGGGATTTTACGGCCAACTACACGTTTGATGGTACTTATATCGATAACAGCAATCACCGCAAAACATTTTATGTTGTCAAGCCAAGTGGTGCAAAAGATCCACGCGGAGGTACTTCGCCGAATTATTTCGAGCGCAATACGTATAAAAACCAGCATTACACGGTCAATGCGTTTACATCCTATGAAAAGACATTTGGTGGACACTATTTTAAAGCCTTGGCCGGTTTTACACAGGAACTGTATGATAATCTTCGATTGCAAGGATCAAACGACAATCTTTACTCCGATGAAGTACCTTCATTGGGATTGACCTATGGTGTCAACCGTAATGCAAACGATGAAGCATCACAGTTGGCGATACGAGGGGCATTTGGACGGATCAACTACAATTATAAAGAGAAATATCTGCTTGAACTAAACGGGCGATACGATGGAACATCGCGTTTTCTAAAGGATAAACGTTTTAAATTTTATCCGGGGATATCGGCCGGATGGGTGCTCTCGAAAGAAGATTTTTGGCAACCGTTATCCAATACGATTGAACAATTTAAGATTCGCGGATCTTATGCCAGCTTAGGCGATCAGGCCTTTACGGATAATTACTACCCATTCTATCCGAATTTGGCAACGACATTGCCAACCGATACCCGCTGGATCTTTAATGGAGGTCGGGGATCAGCAGTTGGAAGCCCTGGATTGGTCAACTATGGACTCTCATGGGTAACGACAAATACACTCGGCTTTGGAGTGGATGCCGCATTCCTGAAAAATAAGTTAAATGTCAGCTTTGACTGGTACAAACGAAATGGTAAAAATTATGCCATGGAATCACAGGGGCTACCAGCGTTGTTGGGGGTGCGTCCACCTCTTGTCAATGACGGTGAAACAGAAACAAAGGGTATTGAGTTGACTGTAGGTTGGAAAGATAAAATCAATGAACTTTCCTATGGAGCAAATTTGGTCTTCAGTGATTATGTAGGAAAGGTAACCAAAATCACCAACCCGCAGGGGCTAATACAGCGCCAATGGTATTCGGGTATGACGATGGGCGAAATATGGGGTTATGAAACTGTTGGCTTGTTTAAAGACCAAGCAGAAATCGATGCGACTAATCAATCCTTTATCCACGGTGGTACTTGGAACATTGGCGACGTTCATTACAAAGATCTCAATGGCGACGGCAAGATTGACAATGGCGATAATACACTATCCAATCCTGGTGACCGTAAGATCATTGGTAATACCACTCCGCGTTACTCTTTTGGCTTGAATATGAATGCTGAGTATAAGGGATTTGACCTGACGGTATTTCTGCAGGGGGTAGGAAAACGTGATATAATGTTTGACCCTAGCTCAAACTATTTCTGGGGCTTTACAGGAAGCGAGTGGCAATCATCCTATTTTACGGCCCATACAGATCGCTGGACAGCTGACAATCCAAATGGGTACTTGCCAAGAGCTTATTTCAACAGTGACAGAAATCGAAAGGCACAAAGTGGGTACCTACAAAATGCAGCTTACCTACGCGTGAAAAACGTACAACTAGGTTATACGCTGCCTAAAGAATTGCTGGACAAGATTAAATTCAAGCGGGCACGCTTATTTTTTAACGTGGAAAATCTAGCGACAGTTACAAGCTTGATGAAGATTGTAGACCCCGAACTTGTCAATGATATTGGTAAGGTATATCCGGTGCCAAGAAATTGGGCTTTTGGTTTGAATGTTACATTTTAAAATTTAGGAAAGATGAAAACGATAAAATATTTTGGTTTAGTGCTCGCTTTGATGTCATTAAATATATCCTGTAATGATGACTTTTTGGAGCGGCAACCGCTGGATAAAATAAGCGATGCGAATTATTGGAAAACAACCAATGACCTCAAACTATATGTCAATAGTTTATATGATCGAAATGATCTGTTGGCTAGAGAAGATGGCTGGGGGTCAATTGGTCCATATGGCTGGGATGCGGATAACGGCAGTGATACTGAGGTGCGGTATATCTATAATACACGGATGAATGCGGAGAAAACAATTGCCGATGATAATGATGGCTGGGGAACCAATGATTGGGCAGCGTTGCGTAGTATTAATTACTTTTTAGATCATTATAAGACAGTAGAGGCTGTGACCTCTTTTGATGCGGTAAAACAATATGTTGGTGAGGCACTCTTTTTCCGCGCAGGATTTTATTTTACCAAACTAAAGAACTATGGCGATTTGCCTTGGGCGGAGACTACCGTGGGATTGGATTCAGAAGTTCTTAAAGCCGCTCGTACTCCGCGTAACCAGATTGTGGAAAATATCTTGGCCGATTTAGATAAAGCGGTGGATTATCTACCTAGTGGTAAAGGCGGATGGACCGGGCGTCTGACCAAAGAAACCGCGATGGCATTGCAGTCACGTATCGCTTTATACGAAGGTACCTGGGAGAAATACCACGCAGGAGACAATTTTAGGCCTGCAACAAATAAAAGTCAGCAATTTTTGGAAAAAGCAGCTGCAGTGTCTGGTCAGTTGATTGCCCTTTCAGAATCTACAGGATATCCCGCTTTGGACAATGTCGGGGTTGAGAATGGATATAGAGATCTATTTAACCAGGAGAACTATAGCACAAGTAAAGAGGTGATGTTTTGGCGTAAATATGAGGCCGGGGCGGTAAATAGTATCTGGGATCGCTACTCGGCAAATGGTGCAGGAAGGGGAGCAACTAAGAATTTGGTTGACTCCTACCTTAAAGCGGATGGGACGCCTGTTGCTGCGGGGTATGACGATAGTTCTTTACTGAAAATCGTAGAAAACCGGGACCCACGTCTGGGACAGACGATTCAGATTAATGACAAAAAACATTATAGATGGGATAAAGCAAGCCCGATTATATATTTCACAGCACCTGCTTTTGATGGTTGGGATTCGGAAGAATCTTGTCCAACTGGGTATCAGATCTATAAAGGGCATAACTTCCGTTATGCGGATGCAAGGGCAGCTGGACAAGGTTTACAAGCGTTGATTTATTTCCGTTATGGTGAGGTGCTGCTGAATTATGCAGAAGCGAAAGCTGAACTTGGAACAATAAATCAAAGCGATTTGGATAAGAGTATCAATAAATTGCGTGGGCGTGTGGGAATGCCTGGTTTGACAACTGGTGTAGCCAAAGATCCTAATTTCGAATTCTCAACGTTGACAGCGATTATACAGGCTGTACGTCGCGAACGGAAAGTGGAACTGGCCTGCGAAGGATTCCGGGTAGATGATATCTTCCGTTGGGCTGCCGCTGGGGAGCTTATTGTCGGAAAAGAACCAGTGGGGGCAAAAAAAGCATATTGGGTTGGGTTCAAATTTGCTGATTATTTACCCGAAGCTACTCCTGATCTGTCGAGACAGGCTAAATTTGATGAAAGGGTTGCCTCTTTGGAAACAGATGCAAAGGGTTATATCCGAATATTTAAGAAAACATTGAATGGCGGGACACAGGGTTTTAAATTTAAAGTAGACCGGGATTATTTAATGCCGATACCGACCAATCAATTGACTTTGAATACTAACTTGAAACAAAATCCAGGCTGGTAATCTGTCGCAGTTTTAGGTATTTTAACCTGCTGTGCCAGGGTCTAAAGCGACTAGGTATACTTTGTGAAAAGGCTCGGTGTTAGATAACACCGAGCCTTTCTGTTTTTCATGGTATGATGTAGGGGGTTATTTTTTCCATTGAAGTGCACCTTCATGTGCAAGGGCCATGGTGGGAGATACACGCGAAACAGCTTCTGCTGAACAGCTTGCGTCGATCAGCACAAACTCAGCGCTGTCATTCGCTTTGGGCCATTGCATATTGCCTTTGTCATCCAATGGCAAGCTATTGTGTGTTGCAAAGCGAAGTGTCCTTGATAAGTCAAACTCAGATCTCCAACCGTATATTTCGGCCATTAAATTGGCTTTTTCTAACATGTTTCCGGGGCCAAAAGTGCTCCAATAGTCCTGTACGTTGTCATTTCCCACCAACACTTCAACACCCTGTTTCAATAATGTTGGGATGGGCATGACTAAGTCACCGAATGGAATGGAAGAGACAATACCGACTTTGGCAGCAGCCAATTTTTCGGCAATGCGTTCTACCTCAGCTAGTGGTAACTGAGCCAACACAAAGGCATGACTCACAAAGGTGCGTCCCTGTAGCTTCGGATTCTGAAGCGCTTGTTCGGCAAGGTAATCAATCGTGTGAATACCTTCTTTTCCACCGTCATGCAAGTGGATGTCAATCCCTTTGTTATTGTCAAGGGCTAGTTTTACAGTATAATCGAGTACTTTTTCAATGTTTTTATCTATCCCATAGGGATCTACACCACCGATATAAGCGACTTGATCCATCTGTGCCACATCTTTCATCAAGGGAGCGGAGTCGGTATAAAAAAATCCATGTTGCGGAAAAGCGACCAATTCTGCCTTGAAACTCTCCCTGCGGCTGTCTAGTGCTTTTTGGAGGTTTTCCAAAGAACGAAGTCCAGAAGTGGTGTCGACGTTAAAATGTGTCCGGGCAAAGGTGGTCCCATAGCTTTGCAGCAGGTCAATAAGTTGCTCTGCCCGTGTGGTCGATGTCTGAAGTATTTCAGGGATAATTTCCTGTTCATAAGCTATCATCTCAAGCACCGTTCTCTTCTTTGGAGATTGTGCTTGCCATGGAAGTCCATAAAGTGTCTTGTCCAGATGGACATGCATATCGCTGAAAGCGGGTAGCATCAAGTATCCCTTCGCATCAAGTGCTGTAGCGAGCTTTGGATCATTTGGAAATATCTTTGTAATTTTTCCAGCATTAACTTCTATGCAGAAGAGTTCGGTTTTAGTTGCTTTTATCCCCCGTTCATCTGAAACAAAGCCAGTTTCCAAAAGGACATTTTTTAGTGTATAATTCCCCTTTAATGGGGCTGTGTATGGAGTTGACATGATGTTTAATACTGTTTTAATAGCAATTGTATGTCACAATGGAGCAATCAAAAGCTTATAGAAAGCAATTGACCGCCATTGTGGTAAAAAGATCTGTTGTGTAGTACTTTGTTTGTCAGAAGCCTAATAGACAATATTGCCCTGATAGATAAGGGATCCTACAGGCGAAATTCGTGAAATAGCCTCAGCCGAACAGCTCGCATCGATGAGTACGATGTTTGCATCATCGCCGGGTTTCGGCCATTGCTGTTTTCCTTTGTCATCCAAAGGAATCGGGCCTGCTGTGGCCAGTTTTAGCATACGTGACAAGCCATACTCTGTGACCTGACCATATACCTGTGCTGCCATATTAGCTTTTTGAAGGACACTTCCTGTTCCAAAGGTATTCCAATGATCGACAATACTGTCATTTCCCGTCATCACGGTGACGTTATTTTCCATCAGTGTAGGGATAGGCATAATTAGGCCAGCAAAAGGAATGGTAGAAACAATACCAATCTGTGCTGCACCAAGCTTTTCAGCTATTTCCTGTTGTTTGGCTTTTTCCAGTCTTCCCAATACAAAACAGTGGCTGAGGTAGGTCTTGCCTTTCAATGCGGAGTTTTCATTTACTTTTTTGATCAGATATTCGACCGTTTTTAGTCCTGATTCTCCGGACTCATGTAAATGGATATCAATCCCTTTGTTATGATCCAGCGCTAGCTGAACAGTGAAATCCATTGTTTTCTCAATAGCACCGTCTATAGTAAATGGATCTACTCCGCCGATAAAGTCAATATTGGTCTTTGCGGCCTCCTTCAAGTAAGGTACGGAATCCGTGTAATATACGCCATGTTGCGGAAAGGCAACCAGCTCTGCTCCGAAACTATTTTTTTTGTTTTCCAGCGCAAGCTGTAGATGACGTAGGGAATCTAACTTAGAGGTAGGCTCTATGTTTACATGGCTGCGCGCGAAGGCTGTACCCTTGGATTGCAGTAATTCAATTAGTTTTTCCGCTTTATAGGTTGAATTTTTCAGCAGCTCAGGAAGGATCTGTTGTTCGAGTGCAATCATTCCTTTTACACCACCTGCACCACGTCGTACAGCTTGCCATTTATCACCGTAGAATGTCTTGTCCAGATGAATGTGCATGTCTCTAAAAGAAGGAAGCATCAATCGCCCCTTTGCATCAATGGCATTCGCATCAGTACTATTGGCGCTTATTTTTTTGATTTTTCCGGCTTCGATATGTACGGAGAAAAGACCGGTTTTTGTAGCGATGACATTGCCATTGCCATCATACTCAAAACCTGTTTCCAACAGAACATTCTTTAGAGTATAACTTTTTTTGCCTTGATGTCCGTCCAGAACGTGCTGATGAGCGAGTTGGCCACCTTCTTCTGCTAATAGCATACCAGGGATCAATGTTGCTCCAGCAAGTGCCAGGGCAGAGTTCAGTATAAATTCCTTGCGTGTAAGAGCTATTGGTTTCATTTTTATTTCCTATTTACGTTACAATCTGTGTGGCGGATCAATTTTATTGATCCGCCTTTTACAAAGATATATAGGGTGAGCTTTAGTACTACTGGGCAATTTCTGCCATTTCTTGTGCGATTTATCTTTTTTCTCTAAAATCACTGGGACTTACACCAGTCTGCTGTTTAAAGAAATTAGAAAAATAAGCTTGATCTGCAAAACCCAATTCAAACGTAATTTCCTTAATGGAGGATTCCGTACTTTGGAGAAGGCGTTTTGCTTCAACACAGATTCGTTGGTGGATAAGCTGGGTAGCGGAGATTTTCAGATGTTTCTTACATAGAATATTAAGATAGTTTGGAGAAATATGCAGCTTGTCTGCATAGAAAGCGACCATTTTTTGTACTCTGAAAAACTCATCTATGAGCATGTTAAATTTGGCAAGACGAGGGACGGATTGATAGACTTTAAATTCGGTGAAGACATGCTCCGCTTCTCTACTGACAATGGCCGCGATAACACCGGCACGGGCCGTAATCAAGGGAATCAGTGAATGCTCCCGTTCCAATTCTTTTTTGACAGATTCAAATTCATAATGTAGCTGAACGAAGGCCTCCTTGGTCAGGTCGATTACCGGATGATTCTGATAATTGATAAAGGAAAAGCGAAAGAAGGGTGCAAAATGCTCGAAAAACGATCGTTCGATCATTAATTGGTAGCCAATAGTTCCAGCATATACATGCCATTTGTGCATCTGACCCGGAAAAAGTACATGCACCTGATGGTCTTTAATGGGATAATTTATGGAATCAATGGTATGAACACCAGAAGCTTTATCAAATAAATTGATAATGAAAAAATCATGCTTATGGGGCTTGTCTATTAGCCTTTCTCCATGTAATTCATTGAAAAGAAGTTCTTCACGGCCGGCGGTCTGTTCTTTGCGAAAACCGTCCAGTCCAATGACAGGTGCCCAGATGTTAGCATTTCGTTTGTCCATAGTAGATCGTATTAGACCTAAAATACGAAATGCGCTTTGTTTTTTTTCTAATACATAAAAATAAACAGGCTATTCGATCTGCGCTGTGCTGCTGCTGGGAACTAACAGTAGTCATTTTCCTAATTCTTTCCTAAATTCGGAATACATTTGTAGCGATGAGAGCAATATACTGGAGTTAAGCAGTATGGGAATTCGGTAATAAAAAAACAATAGTCCAATGAAAGTACTTGTAATTGAAGACGAAACGGAATTGAGAGAAACACTAAAAGACTCTCTCATCAAAGAGGATTATATGGTAGAGACTGCTAGCGATTTTAGATCTGCGCTGGATAAAGTTTCGGTCTATGACTATGATTGTATTTTATTGGATATCATGCTTCCGGGTGGGAGTGGGCTTCAGGTATTGGATCTGCTGAAAAAGGAGGGTAAGTCGGATAATGTTATTATTATCTCCGCAAAAGATTCGTTGGATGACAAGCTAAAAGGACTGGAACTCGGAGCGGATGACTATCTGACGAAACCCTTTCATATTGCCGAATTAAATGCGCGGATTAAGGCCGTGTTGCGCAGAAAACGACGGGATGGCAAAAACACATTGGAGATGGGCAATCTTGTGCTTGATCTGAACGAGCGCAGTCTTTCGATTAACGGCGAATCTGTCCCTCTGAATAGAAAGGAATTTGATATCCTCAATTACTTTTTACTAAATAAAAACCGTCTTGTGAGCAAGAATGCATTGGCAGAGCATGTTTGGGGAGATAATACGGATCAGGCAGATAACCTCGATTTTATCTATTCACAGATAAAGAACCTGCGAAAGAAGTTTTTGACGAAAAAAGCCGAAGTTGATTTTGAAGCGGTCTACGGAATAGGATATAAACTTGTTGAAAAATGAAATTAGCCAATCAAACGCTCAAATATCTCTCTATTTCGGTACTGGTCGTCATTGCAGTATGGTCTACCATCTTTTATTTATTTATGCTGGAAGTGATCCATGATAATATAGATGAGGAATTGGAGAATCAAAAACGCTTAATTATTCAGGAACTGGCTTCTGAGGCAATTGTATCTCCGGATCTGGAATTTGGAATTAACAATTATAAGGTACGTGAAATTTCTGAGCAACAGGCGGTCAAAATGCAGAATGTATATAAAGATACTATGCTCTATATGCAGGACGATGATGATCCAGAACCTGAATTGGAGCCCGTACGTATGTTGACGACAGCTTTTGAGCACAAGGGACACTACTACGAATTATCAATTATCAATTCGATGATCGAGGAAAGCGATTTAATCAAAAACCTGTTTTATTCCGTCCTGATTTTATTTGTCCTATTGGTCGTCAGCATTGTCTCAATCAATAAAGTCGTTATACAACGATTATGGAGCCCGCTATATCGGTTTTTAGATCAATTGACTAAATTCCGGCTGGGAAAATCTGGCGATAAGCCTGCTATGGATACCAATATCCAGGAGTTTAAAGATTTACAGCTTGCTGTAACGACCTTAATACATCATAATGAGGAAACGTATGAACAGCAGAAACAGTTTATTGGCAATGCATCACATGAGTTGCAGACGCCTCTGGCCATTATGATCAATAAGTTGGAAATGATGGCCGAAACTGGTGGGCTACAACCTGAACAGTCGAATACTATCGCCGAAGTATTGAATACTGCTGAAAGATTGGTTCGATTGAATAAATCATTATTGCTGCTCAGTAAGATCGAGAACAAACAATTCCTGCATAATGAGGATCTTTCAATCAATCAGCTTGTCACACATATTACGGATGAACTAGAAGATATTGCTGCTTTTAAAAATATTAGGATTAATGTCGGACAACAAGATGAACTGAATGTGCGATTAGATAGCGCTCTGGCCAATATCATTGTATCAAATTTGATCCGTAATGCATTGTTTCACAATATGAATGGAGGTGAGGTAAATATAGCGATTACTGAAAATACGCTTGTAGTTGCGAATACGAGCCGACAGACTGCTTTGGATAATGAACATGTGTTTTCAAGGTTCTATAAATCGGATGCCTCGTCCAAAGGTACCGGACTGGGACTGGCGATCGTTCAGGCAATATGTAATTTATACGGTTTTTCTATTTCCTATCATTATGACAAGAGTCAACATATATTTAAGCTAGATTTTCGCCCAGCATAAATAACATTCCCAAATCTTTACAGAATCATGGTTTTACTTTGTAATACATTAAAAATAGTAAAGTCATGAACGGTAAAATGATATTAAGTGCATGTATTCTTGCACTCTCAACAATTGGAGCTTCTGCTCAGGATATTCTCCAAAGCCAGGTACCCGCTGTGGTGGTGAATAGTTTTCAACAAAAATTTCCAAAAGCCAAAGGGGTAGACTGGGAACTGAAAGCAGGACTATATGAAGCCGAGTTCGAAACAGGTTTGTTTGGTACAGATCATGAAGTATGGATTCAAAGTAATGGTAAGATTGTGCGTCACAAAGAGGAACTTGCCAAAAATGATTTACCAAAAGCTGTTATTGCAAAGGTGAAAAAGGATTTTCCGGGCTATCGCATAGAAGATGTAAAAAAGATCACTGAAGAACAAAAGATTACGTACGCATTCGAAGTAAAAAGCCGGACAGACGAATGGAAACTTGTCGTCGATACACAGGGGAATATATTGGGTAAAATAAGAGATTAATCTGAATAACGAGTTTGGTTAAGTAAAAAACACCTGGTTAGCATTCCTAACCAGGTGTTTTTTATTTAAACTAACCTTCTCTCTAAATTAATCTTCACCCTCTTCGGCATGTAATTCGAAAGTTAGACGGAGAATGTCATCCCCGGGATACTTGGCAACATAATCAGTACGATTCCAATCTGCGCGAGTAACAGTAGCTTTGGTCGCGGAATCCTTGAATTTACGTAGAACGAAGGCAACCTCTTTTTCACCAGCATTGTCTTTCCCAGCAGTAAAATAAGTCGTAATACCGGTGGTCTCAATGGCACCTGTTACTGCCGAACCATCACCATAAGTCGTTTCTTTTGGTTGGAAAATAGCGCCTGTTAAGCTATTGCCAGAATTTAAAATAAAGGCACCGCCGGTCAAAAAGGCTTTGTATAAATTGGCTGTTGCTTTATCTTTAATATATTGTCCCTGAATTTCCTGACCAGTGGCATCAAATTGTTTGAAGTCAATTTTATAAATTCCGTCTGGTTTAAGATGAGCGTGTCCAGCTAGTGCTTTGCCGGTATTGTCAAAGATGATAGAAGAGGGTTCTACATTATCTTTATCGGCAAGATCATGAAAATGGTTGCCATGTACTGTACCTTTAACTTCTGTAAAAGTAAGCTTATAGCTTGCTTTCACATCTGATGCTTGAATGGTCAAAGGAGATTCTACAGTTGCCGCATTTCCGGCCTTATCTGTCACTGTAAAGTGAAAATGATATTGGCCCGCCGGAACTTCAGATGGTATGTCGATGTGCTCATGGAAAGTCACATTTTTTCTGCCAACATATTTCTCATCGGTATAAATTTTGGCAAATTTGAAGGATCCACCCTCCTGATGGATTTCGATCTCAATTTTTTCGATAAGTGCTTCAGCCACAATCTCACCTTCAAGATGGAGGTCTGTTCCGGCCTTGACCGTTTTATTATTGTCAGATCCGATTTCTAAGGTCCCGATCTCAGGTTTTGTTGTGGCAGGAATATCGGTATTGTCTTTCTTACAAGAAGACAGGAAGCCAAAGAAAAGCGCTGTAAACAGTAATAAAAAGTTGATGTTTCTAGTTTTCATGTTCATTGGGTTTAAATTTTATGATAGAAAATAATTGAAGTATTTTGTGCGTTAGGGCGCTGTTATTCAGTGATACGTACGCTGATTCCACGTTGGATGCTCCAGCCGGATTGATCCGTCACTTGGATCATAAAGTGATAGTTTCCGGGATCGACATCTGCAGGGACATCAATCTGAAATTGGGCATCATACTGTTGCGGTTGTCCAGGTATATTGACAGATTTGACCAGAACAAAAGGCTTGACGGGTTTCTTGATCGGTTCTAAAGTACATTCTTCGACTTCGGTACTGTGAGAATGATGGTCAAAATTATGATGAACGTCAATGCTGTAGCTGCCCAAAGCGACATTGTCGGAAAGTTTTGCGCGGAACGTAAAACTGGATCCACGTTTGATTTGGCTGCATTGTTTCGGAAAGGCGGTCGCTGCACTGATATCAATTGTTGGTTTTTCGGTATCAATACTTTCCTTATCCTTCTTACAAGCGATGGTAGAGGCCGCCATGAAGGCTATGAGTCCATATTTTTTGAGTGTTTGCATATGTATATTTATTTTTATCATGATGAGTTAGCACTTGTTGTATTATTATATCAATGAGTTTGTTAGCTTCGGTTTTGCTTTCCGAAAGGGATCCCGACAGATAAGATGATATTTCGTCCCTGTTCAGGGAGTGAGATCAGTCGGTAGAAACTAGTGTGATCCATATATCTTGTGTCAAAAATGTTCTGAACTTGTAAGCGCAATTGAAGAGCTGATTTGCCCAGAACCAGCTGTGTTCCCGCTCTGAAATTGAGGATTTGATAACCTTTTGTTTTTTCTTCTGGTGGGACAATATGCTTTTGGCTAGCGGTCCATTTGGAATCCAAAGAGAGATAAGACTCCTTAAAATAGGTGCTACTTTTGGGCGACCAACTGAGATCCAACACAAGTGAAGGGGCCGGAGAGAAGGGTAATGTATAACCTTTCTTGCTGCCCGAAAGTTGTTCGGATCGAACATATTCGCCCAATAATTCTACTTTCCAATGGGTTAAAGGACGATATTCCACTTTTAGTTCAGCACCATAACGCCGTACTTTGCTTTGGGAATATTCAAATATTTGGTTGCCGGCACCATAATACTGGTCATAACCCGATGTAGGGTTGAGATAGATGTAATTGGAAAAATAGTTGAAAAAAGGGGTGAAAGCGATGTACGTATTTCCATTGCGCCGAGCTACAGATAAGTCCATCTGGTAGGATTGCTCGGGAGAAAGAGACGCATCCCCCTTTTCATAACTGAAATAATGATAGTTCACACCATTGGCGGCCAGTTCCTGTGCAATAGGTACCCGAAAACTTTTACCAACGTTCAATTTTGCTTCCCATAAACCCATTTGCCGGGTAGCACCAAGAGACCAAACGAGGCTATTGAAACTACGACGAAGTTCATTCGCCCTAATGATATTGGCAGATTGATTGTTTTCCAGTTTGGATTCAAACCAGTCCTGATAAGACGAACTGTGGATATTGCTGTAATCATAACGTAACGCACCATAGAGTATGGTTTGTTCGTTTATGGGATACTGATCGTGGATAAATAGACCTAGTGCTTTTTGTCTATAAGCAGGAATAAGGAAGCTCCATCCATCTATATTGTTAAGTTGATACTCAGCATTGCCACCTATAGTGAGTCGATGTGTAGCCAAGATAAATTCATCTTTTACCGTCATATGATAGATCTCTTTATCATACAGTCGTTCGAGATTCATTGGAATGGTCATGTCCTGCGGGTAAACTGGGGGCATATATCCATGTGCGGTGTAGTTGTTGAATTCTTGGCGATAATTTCTTTGGTAACCAAGATCCACCCAGATCTTATGTGCCTCATTTGCGATGTAATTTCGGCTAATGAGTTTAAAATGATTAACATGCTGACTTGGATAAAGGATGTCCCGATTAGAACGGTCATACAGTACTGTATCTACACCACGTGGCTCTAAGCCATGCGCATTGGCGAAAAATCCGATTTTAGTATGGTAGTTGCTCAGATAAAAGATAGACGAAAACCGATCGGAGACATAGCCGCCTCGAAGTTGAAAACTGGTCTCTTGTCCTGCGGTGTTGCGAACCTGTCTATCTTTTAACCGGACAGCATAGTTGTAAACATATACCGTGTCGGTCGGTACACGATAGTCGGCGTAGCCTAAATGTGTTGCCCCGCCACCAAAAACCCAGTTGCCATTCCTGCCCTGTAGTTGTAGCGAACCTCCATAGGTGGCATTATTGGATCTGGTCAATAGATTGACATGACCTTTCAATCCATTCTCTTGGAGTTCTGTTGGAGAGGAAAGGCGGATGACGCCACCAATAGCATCCGATCCATACATAAACGAACTGGCTCCTTTAATAATTTCAGCAGTGCCAATGCTGTATTGATCAATTTCCAGCCCATGATCCAGCCCCCATTGTTGTCCTTCATGCTTAATTCCATTTTCGACAGTGGCCACCCGATTAAAGCCGAGACCTCGAATTTGTGGTTTGGATTGACTTGCACCAATACCTATGGCATTGACACCTGGAAGTCGGCTTAAAGTTTGCATCAAACTGCCAGCCTGATATTTCTGTAATGAGTCACTGGTTAGGACATCGATGGACATTGCCCCTTCTGCTGATTTTTTGTAACGTCCCCCTTCAATGTATACCTCCTTTAGCCCAATTGTCTTTGTTGCTTTTTCTTGTGCATAAGCGGGGTATAAGATACTATAGGTAAATAAAAGCGAGAAAATCGTACGTCTGTTCATCAATTGAGCCGGGCTTGTTATAAGTTCTATATTGCAATTAAGTTGCAACAAATATAGGTAAAAAGAATTCAAAAGCAACAGTGTTGCGTAATAAGGTTACGATAATAAATTCCTGAATTCGGCAATAATAAAATTATTTGCGCTCAATTTTCTTTGAATAAGCTAGTTAGATTTCGGTGAAAGAACGGGTGAAATGTAGCGATTGGATAAGGTCTAGTCATTTACAGTTAAGATGAGGCATTCAAAAATACGTTGGACAGCTCTTTATCTTTAAAAATCAACATATTGACTGGTTGTAAAAGCTCGCACTAAGTTTCTCTTTTATAGTGGAATAATCCTGATAAGACAAAACGTGCGATCACTGCAAGAAATGGATTTACTTAAGAAAGGTTAAAGCTCGAAGATTTATAGCTGAATCATGTATTTTTATGTAGCTTTACATGTATAAATAGTGGTTTATGAGACTGGTATCAAATTTTTGGGTTGTTTTTTTCTTGCTTTTTTTAAGTAGTTCAACTGTAATTCATGCACAGGTAACTCAGATAAATGCCGATTATCTCGTATTGATGAATGCGGACACGCTGTACGGAAAGATCTCTTCGGTCAAGGATCGTAAACTAAAATTTGAGAACTTACAAAAAGAAAAGCTGACTTTTACCCCAGATCAGGTGTTTCGTGCTTATTGGCAATCCAAAAAGAAGGTATATGCACCATCCTATGTAGAAAATGGGCTGGATCCAGTGCCAGGGACTTCTCTGCAGACCTATCAGGTCCGAAAGGCGCAAGACCTGGAACCGACTTTTGCAGAAGTTCTTGTCGATGGTGAAATTATGGCCTACTTTGTTTCCGAATTACATTTTGGAGGCAGTGGCGGAATGATGATTGGTAGCGGTGGAGCTGCGCCAATGATTGGTGTCGGATTTACGAAGTCAAAATATGCTTATGCGCTCAAGAAAGCAACTGGTGAGGTTATTGAAATAAACAGCAATTCGAGTGGGTTATTTAGTGGGAACAAAAAGAAACGTACACTGACATTGGCGCGTCTGATAAATGATGAACCCGAATTATTTGCCGAATTTGAAAAAGAACAGAAATATAATTATGATGTATTTATCAAATATATTATGAGATACAATGAGTTACAGCGCGCGAAAGAGTCTCCGTTGGATTCATCCAGGTTGTTTATTTATTAACGTTTATCTAGTTACATTTCTATAGAAAAGAAATATGGGGCTTATTATTTTTATTGTACTGACCATTATCGCAGCTTATGGTTTTTGGCTTTTATTTGAAAAGGCGGGGCGTCGTGGTTGGGAGGGTATTGTTCCGGTTTATAGTCAATGGATTCAGGGGCAGATCACCAATAGACCGGTTTGGTATATTGTGTTGTTGATCGTTCCCATTGTGAATGTCTTTGTCTTTTATAATTTATACCTGGATTTTATCCATTGTTTTGGCAAGAGAAGATTTTGGGAAAACTGCGCTGCGGTATTGTTACCTTTTATCGTATTACCACTTTGGGGGCGAGATAAAAATGTCCAATTTCTCAATGGAATTTATGCCAAAAAGCTCAAAACGGCAAACAGCGAAGGAAAGGTAATGACAAAGGAAATCCAACTGGGGTTGCTGCACGAATCCTACAATGAATTCAAAGTCAAGTATCCCTATAAGAAATCCATGGTCCGTGAATGGGCGGATGCGATCGTTTTTGCAACTGTTGCAGCAACATTGATCCGAGGTTTCTTACTGGAAGCCTTTATGATCCCTTCGGGGTCTATGCAGCAGTCGCTTTTGATCGGTGACTATTTATTTGTGAGTAAATTGAATTATGGACCACGTATTCCCAATACACCTATTGCATTTCCTTTTGCACATCATACAATGCCCGTTATTGGTGGAAAGGCTTTCTCTGAATTGATTGAGCTTCCATACAAACGGCTTCCAGGTTTCCAGCAGATCAAGCGGAATGATGTTATCGTATTTAATGCACCAGCAGGGGATACTGTCGCGATAGAGAATCAAGACCAACCTTATTATGATTTGGTGCGCTCAATGGGTTATGAAGCCGTACACCAGCAATTTACCATTAAAACACGTCCCGTGGATAAAAGAGAGCATTTGATCAAACGCTGTGTTGGAATGCCCGGGGACAAGATCAGTATGAAAGAGGCTGTATTATACGTAAATGACCAACCTGGTTTTATCGCACCAGAAAGTCAGATGGATTATATCGTGATGACCGATGAAACAGGTTTGGATGAACAACGAATGAAAGACATGGGCATCGAGATAAGGTTGCTTCAGCCCGGAGCTTATATTGTTTTTCTAACCCAAGAGCAGGCTCAAATGGTGAAATCATGGTCCAATGTCAAATCGATGCAGATGAATCTTGGGAAACCGGGGGAAGCTCAGATCAACACGTTTCCAAATGATCCGCAGTACAGATGGAATTATGATAATTTTGGACCTTTTGTGATTCCGAAAAAGGGTATGAAAGTTATTTTGAATGCGCAGACCTTACCTCTTTACCAACGCGCCATTCAGGTCTATGAGCATAACCGATTAGAGAAAAAAGCTGATGGCCTATACTTGAATGGTAGCAAGACGGACTCATACACATTTAAAATGGATTACTATTGGATGATGGGAGACAACAGGCATAATTCGTTGGACGCAAGGGATTGGGGCTTTGTGCCCGAGGATCATATTGTGGGTAAAGCCTTATTTACCTGGATGAGCTGGAATACAAATGGAAAAGGGCTTTCTAAAATACGTTGGAACCGCATTTTTAAAGGTATTCATTAGATTGACAAAAATGAAATAGAAAGGGGAAGACCGCAAGACCATCCCCTTTCTATTTGTATTGCTTTTTCTATTTGTTTATTTTTTCAAGCAGCGAACTTGAGCTGCTGCATTTTGATTGAGTGATGCAATTTGTGTGAAGCCAGTAGTACCTTGTGTTCCTGTCAAAAGTAAGTGGTCTAATCATGCTGTGTTTTTAGGAACAATCTTGGTAATTATGGTATGATTCTTACCAAGATATGACTCGCTCTTTAAATTTCGTTGAATTGCGATTTTTCCGTATTTAATTGATCTGAAATAAGGTGTATTTCTAGAGATTTCTATTTTAATTTAAAAATTACGAGCTAGTTGAGAGTGTTTTTATTATCCTAATAGTTAAGTATAGTGTTTATTTTTATTTGTTTCTTTCTTTTTTTGCGGAGATAGCTTTTTGTGGTAATTGTTCTTAGTGATATGGGTTATTTTTAGCTGTATCTCATTAAATGGCACTTTTGTACTGTATTTTCCTCAATCGATTGCGTGAATGTTACGCAATCGATTGAGGAGTTTTATATGATAAAATATATCGTAAAGGTTATTTTATAGGCATGTAATTTTTGTGTGACTAGAGTTTTTGATCTACCTTCACTAGCACTAACACTAAATTAATATGAAGAGAATCTTACCTATGATTTTTCTCGTGTTGTTGTCTTATTTCCATGTTTTCGGTCAAACAATCCCATTGGAGGGGATCGTTCGAGATGGCAAAGGGCAACCGCTGGCGGGCATGACCGTCACCGAACGAGGTACAACAAATCAAGCGTCGACGAACCAGCAAGGTTCGTTCACCTTATCCGTAAAAAGCCTTCCAGTTACATTGGTTTATTCTGGTGTCGGCTTTAAAAAACAAGAAGTCCGTGTTACAACACAACAAGCTCCACCGGTGGTCCTTTCGAGTGACGATTCGTCATTGGATGAAGTTGTTGTTGTCGGGTATCAAAAACAATCGGTCAAAAAGACAACCAGTGCTGTCCAAGTGATTTCAGGAAAGACCATTGAAGATCTGCCTGCACCAAGTTTCGAAAGTCTGTTACAAGGACGCGTAGCAGGGGTCAACATTCAAAACTTTACAGGTGAGCCCGGAGCAAGGAATACTTTCACCGTTCGTGGAAATACGACGATATCCCCAGATCTAAATTCTGAAGTCGACCTGGCAAATACCATGAGTTCACCATTGTATATTATTGATGGTATGCCACTATCGGTCTCTGACTTAGGTGGTTCTTCTGCAACCGGTACAAACTATATCGCTGGTATAAATATCAATGATATAGAAAGCATTGTTGTCCAAAAAGATGCTGCAGCAACAGCTGTATGGGGTTCTCGTGGAGCGAATGGTGTAATTGTAATTAAGACGAAACGAGGCCGGGCGGGAATTCCATCTATACGGGCATCTTATTACCGGGGAATTACAGAGCGCCCTCAATTGCAAAGAACATTGGGAGGTGCTGCGGAAAGACGGACAAAGATGGATATCCTAAGCCAATATGCTTCTTGGAGTCAAATGGGTGGATTTACACAACCTTTGACCGATAGTTTAAACAGTAGTTATAATAATGCTACCGATTGGCAAGATCTATTTTATACCACAGGCAATATCGATAATGCCGATGCGAGTATTTCTGGTGGAAGTGAGTCGGTTAACTATAGATTGTCTGCTGGATATTATAACGAAGATGGTGTTGTCCGTAATACAGGTTTTAAACGCTATTCCATTAGGGGCAATTTTGGGTTTACGCTTTCACCAATTATAAAATCGGATTTTATGGTGTCAGCAGCGAGAATTAATCGCAAACGCGGCCTCGGTAGAGGTATTGATCAAGTTGTTCCTGTTAACCAGGGAGAGATGCCCTCTTCTTTTGTAGGTCTTGGCCAAGCGGATTATGATTTCTATCTGGGTCAATATGATAAATTGAAAGATGATAATCAGACCGATAATATCAATATATTCTCAAAAACCTATGTGGACATTGTTGATGGCTTGCAATACTCATTGGAGGGGTCTGTACAAGCAAATCTCGATAGTAGAAACCAATTTCAACCTAGAGAACTTAATCAGGGAATCAATTATGCTGCATCGACTGGCAGAAATGCATATACCTATAATATCGCGAACGTTCTGAATTATATCAAGACATTTAACGATAAACATACAATTAATTTAACAGCATTACAGTCCTTTCAATATGATAAACAGCTATCTCACAAAACGGAAGGGTTTAATCTGCCTACGGACGATATTCATGTCATCCAAGGTGTCGCGACTAAGGACTTAATCGCGAGTACCAATAAAGTTGAGTCTGGACTGCTGTCTTATATGGGACAGTTTTCTTATGATTATAAATCACGTTATATTTTCAATGCATCTTGGCGTGCAGACGCATCTTCAAGATTTGGTGTCAATACAAAGTGGGGGTCTTTTCCTGCATTGTCTGGAGCTTGGGTTATTTCCGATGAGAGTTTTATGGAAAAATTTGACTGGGTTAACCTGTTTAAATTAAGAGGAAGCTGGGGAAGGTCAGGTGTGCTACCAGAGGATTTTTATGCACCATATAATGTTTGGGCATTGTCATCCGATACTTATAATGGTACAACATTCGCTGTGCCATCATTTGCCAAGCCATTGACTTTAAAGAATTTGACCTGGAATAAATCAGAGCAAACAAATATTGGATTCGACTTGGGTCTTTTCAATGATCGTCTAACTGTAACGTTCGACGCCTATAGAAAGGTGCTTAAGGATCCAATTATGGGATTTTCATTCCCATATTACACCGGTTACACAAAGTTATCGTTTAATGTTCCAATGTCAGTTTATAATGAAGGTATTGACCTGACTATTATGACTAAAAATCTATCTAAGACAAGTGCATTGCAATGGAATACAAATCTAAACATGACTTTTAATAAAAATAGAATTGGTTCATTGCCCTTTGGCGACCGTAGTTTCTATGCAGACTCTAGGGGATATAATCAACAGTTATTGTACACTGTAGGTAGCCCGATATATCGCTGGGCTCAAATGTTGTATCAAGGCGTATATTCACATCAAGATCAGATCCCTGTAAATCCGGTAACAGGAAAGCCGCTCACTGTTTTTAAAGGAAATTACCCTGTTAAACCGGGCTACCCGATTTGGACAGATGTAAATCAAGATTGGGATACGTGGAGCGATGAGGATAAAGGGGCTGCAGACGGCGACTTAATGTTGACAGGTAATCCTAATCCACGTATTACAGGCGGTCTGTATAATGAGTTTATATACAAAGGTTTTTCGATCAGTATGTTAAATACCTTTACGATTGGTCGTGATATTATTAATAACTTAAAAAGTAACCAGTTCAATGCTATTGGTGGAAATGTAACTAAATTCACAAATAATAGGTTGCCTGATTTAGAAGGTCTGGATTACTGGACTCCAGAAAAGGCCAAAGATCCTAATTATCAAGCGAACTTTCCATCGATATCTCCCTACGGAAGTTATTTCTATCAATACCTTCCATTTAGTACCATGTTTAATGAAAATGGAACCTATTTCAAAATCAAAACAATCTCTGTTGGATATCTTCTACCGAAACATATCGTAGAAAGATTAAAAATAGGTGCACGAAATATTAGATTCTATGGTATGCTGGATAATCTTCACACGTTTCAGAAAGCTTCCGTACCCGATGCTGAATTGGTAACGCCTCAGGGTGAGTACAGCGGTGGGGCGTATCCTTTGCCTAGAAAATATACAATTGGTTTAGAAGTTAACTTTTAAAAGCGATCAAAATGAAATTTAAATATATATTATCGTTAATCGGGATGTCGGGCCTCATGTTTTTTAATTCCTCTTGTTCGAAATATCTTGATTTGAAGCCAGAAAATAGCACTTATGATGAAGTATTCTGGAAGGATGGAGAAAATGTGAATAGGGCAACTTTGGGTGCGTATGCGCTATTGCGCAATTCACTCCGTGCAGATCGGTCTTACTTTATATTCGGCGATATTGCGTCCGGAATAGTACACCCTGGGGCTGAAGATTGGAATATGAGTGATTTGTCAAGGTCAGGAGGCTATAAATTTAGCTATGCTCCTTACCTGGAAGGTAGTTTGTGGAACTGGACACGTTTCTATGGCGTGATTAATCAATGCAATTTAATTGTTGAGCAAGCCGAAGCGATGGATATCAAATTGTTTGGAGGAGGGGAGGAGGAGAAGAAGGGCTATATTTCAAACGCTCGCTTCTTACGGGCATACACTTATTTTTATATGCAGCGGGTCTGGGGGGATGTGCTACTAGTCAAAGAGACTTTTAAAGATCCTCAAAATATCCCGGACATGGGGAGAACATCAGAAAAGGAAACCCTAACGTTTTGTAAGGAAGATTTATTGTATGCTATAGCTAATCTTCAGCAGAATTCTACAAAGAGTTTTGCATCCAAGGGAGCTGCCAATGCTTTAATGGCTGAAGTGTGTGCTTGGGAACACGATTATGTTAATGCTGAAAAGTACGCGAACGAGACCTTAAAACTTGGATATGCTTTAGAAGACGTCAAAGATTATCGCAAGATATGGCAGGGTAATTCTAAAGAGTCAATCTTTGAATTGAATATGCTGTATAGTGAGAGTGGAAATGAATTCACTGAAGATTTCTTTAGTAGATTTTTGTCAAGTGCCAGTATCCCAGGTAAAGGCAGTGGTTCAGTGTGGAATATTGAATCAGAATTTCTTGAAACAGAGTTTGATGAGCCTGAAGCAAGATTGGATTCGATGTCAATGCCGTTCCCAGATAATGCGCAGGTGAAAACTATTCGCAAATATGATCATGTTGTCGAGTATAGAGAAGGGAAGTACGCAGTTAGTAATAATCTGGTATTAATTCGTCTTGCAGATATTATTTTATTGAGAGCGGAGGCTTATTATAAGAATGGTAAGACAGCACTTGCATTAAATGACTTAAATACAATTAGAAAGCGAGCAGGACTCAAGGAGATACAAGTTTCCGGTGAAGAATTGTTTACAGAAATATTCAGAGAACGGAGAAGGGAGCTCATCGGAGAAGGGGTCATTCAATTTGATTTGATTCGGATGAATATGTTTGAGAAACTTGATGAATATTCGGCTTATTATTCGGCTGATAGAATTGCTAACAAAGGATACTTTTGGCCTTTGGATATGCGCAACCTATTGCCGCAGAACGAATTGTTGACGCAGAATCCGTGGTGGAAAAATCATTAATTAGAGAAATTATGAAAAAAATTATTGTAAATATAGCTTGCCTATTGGGAATTATAGTAGCTATTAGTTCATGCAAAAAGAACGATTATTTTGTTGGTGGTGACCTTCATAATCCAAAGATTAATATGACTACCTATGATTGGATGAAGAGCAATAAATATGGTGTTTTTGATACGGTACTAATGCTGATCGATAAGGCGGGTGTGAAGGATAAGATCAATGCGCAGGGCATTACTTTTTTTGCGCCGACAGACTATGATGTTTATAACTATGTGCAAGCTCGGACGAGACAGGTCCAAAAAGTAGATCCAAAAAAAATGTGGACCGTAGACTCAATTATGAAATATGAATTGGGGCGATTTGCGGATTCTATTGATATGTATATCACAAAAGAACAATTGACAAATGATAGACTAACAGCCGCAGGTAAAAAATATAAAAATAACAAAGGGGGCAATTTTATCATTTCGTATGAAGAAACACGAGATCCTGCATTAGGTTATAATGAAAACTCTACTGTAATTCCAAGGGTAGTGTTATTTACCTATCTGTATCAGGCTATTGGTGATGTTTTTGATGTGAAATCAATTGTTCCACCTGTTGGTAGCCGTACATTAGTCCAAACTTCTAATGCGCAGACGACTACGGGTGTGGTACATGTATTAAGTAATTCACATGTTTTATTCTATTATCGTTAATGACTATGAAAAGTAAATTAATATATACTATCGGACTTGTGGCACTTGCACTAGTAGGATGTAAAAAAATACCGGAGGGAAACTTGAGCGACATTATACGCTACGAAACGCTCCCCATAGAAATTCAAATGGGAAGATCTACAGTTTCAACGGCAATAAATCCTGCCGGCTCTAGCAAGCCTATTGAGGTGAAATTGTTGAAAGTATACCAGAAAGAAACAGGAAAAGATGTGACAGACATTTTCTTGCAAACATTTCCTATTAAAATCTGGAAAAAACTATACGATTCCAAAGTGGATACTACATTGGACTTGATTGCCGCAAAACAAAAAGATACTGTAATGACGGCGTTAAGTATAAATAAATTTTCAGGAGCAATTGAGGCAACTCCAAATACCCTGAAGCTTCCAAAGGGTAACTATGTTTTTGATCTCGAAATAAAAAATGCAGTTGGAACCAGAACATATCCAGCGATTGGTGAATTTTCATTGGTTGAAGCACCTTACTTCGATGTCCCGGCAGTTAGATCTACTGTTGCTATGAAGGTTGGGGCGGAAACGACTACAAAATCTATCCCAAGCAATGCGAGCCATATTAAAGTGACGTATTTGGGACTTGGAGAAAACAAAGTCGTTGTGAAAATAGTTGATAAAAACGGTCTTCCGTTTAATCCTAAAAAAGGTGAAATAGCGAGACGTCCGAATTCGGGAACTGCTGGAGGCTTTTTACAGACAATGCAAGATTACTCTATTTCAACTACGTTATTTGATGATCGGATGGAGTTTGTTTATGGTGTGTTGCCTTTCCCATTGGTGTCATTGGGCAACGGATTTAATTATTATTACCGAATTCCAGCGCCTTATGTCAAATTTGATGATAGTCTAGACTTGCCTTATAATACTTATTCATGTAATGCGAGATTTTCTTTTCAAGCATTTGTTCCAGGGACATACCAAGTGGAGGTTATAGTTCCGCAAGTGACGAGGGTGAATTAGTTATCATATGCTATTGTATGAAAAGGAGGTGTGCTTTTGTATACCTCCTTTTCATATAATAGAACAATTGTTTTTTATGTGGTTGAACAATGTGGATTTTAGATTTGTTGAATAGGAAATAGAATAAATTATATGTATACCAGTTAATAGCTGAATTAAAGATGTAACCAAAATAATAATCGATATGATAAATAAATTTATGGCCTTAGGAGTGGGGCTATTGGTGAGTTCCAATCTAATGGCACAATCTGCTCAGGATTTTAAGCAGACCTATGCGGATCTTTCCGTGTTCGAAGATGCATTCGCATTAAAATTAAAAAAAGGTATTAAGAAAAAGCAGGTCGACCAGATTGGTGACACCACATTGCGCAGAGTAGCCCTATCTATGCTGGATGGTAAATACAGTAAAGACTATAGATATGCAACTTATTCTGCCTTATTGAATCCATCGACATTGGGTCATCAGTTGAGTATTGGTGATGGCTATAGTAAGTATGAAAATATGACTGGGGTATACCTTCCAAAAGGGCGGCATATTGTCATTGTGGATGGGATTGCAAATGGGAAAGAAGTCAACCTAGTCGTGCCAAATTGGTTGCGTAAAGCTCCGGATCCGACCCAACCTACAGAGGACCCGAAAGGCTGGGGATTAGAAAAGCAAGAATTTAGACTACATAATGGCGTGAATATTATCCAGCTCAATGATTTTGGAAGTTTAGCTTATATCGATTATTTCTCTGACGAACCTGAGAAAGAAAAACCTGTTACTGTACATTTTCCAACTGGACAGGTAAACGGGTATTTTGATATAAAAAAACAGGGGAACAAAGAATGGGACAGTCTGATTGATCATGCAGTCTTTCCAATTATGGATGCAAAGGGCGAACATATACAAACAGCTTATCCCATAGAAGCAATGAAGAAATATGCCTATGGGAGAGGTGTTGAACTGATCAGTAATTATGATTCTTTAGTATTCAGACAGCATCGTTTGATGGGTTTGGAAAAATATAAAAAAGTTCCTAAGAATCGCATCCTTGCACGGGTAAATTATAATTATTACATGTTCCGTGACGGGGATGGTGTTGCCTATATGGGTGACAAAGTCGGTTATGCGATGGGTATGGTTGTTGATCCTGCTTCAGTAATTAAAGGAGATCCCTGCTGGGGGTTTAGCCATGAAGTAGGACATGTGCATCAAACGCGACCAATGTTCAATTGGGGGGGACTTGGTGAAGTGAGTAATAACCTGTTTTCTTTATATGTAACACGATCATTTGGTAATAAAACACGCGTTTCTGAGCAGGATAACTTTGAAAAAGCCAAATCCAGTATTATTGAGAAGAGAATTTCCTATTTATCCGATCCTGATGTATTTAATCGTTTGATCCCTTTCTGGCAATTACAGTTATATTTTGAGGGAATTGGAAAGCGTCCAGATTTTTATGCTGACCTATTTGAGGCTTTTCGTCAACAGAATAGCGTTAAACCTTCACGAAGAGGACGTTCGGATTGGAGCTCCGATAGGATGATGGGCGAGCGGAACCCAGCTGTTCATCAATTAAACTTTGTCAAAACAGCATGTGAGGTTGCCAAAATAGATCTGACGGATTTCTTCGATAAGTATGGATTCTTTTATATCGGTACATTGGAGTATGATGATTACGGAAAGTATACTTATACAATGACGCAGGAAATGGTTGATGAATGCAAGAAGTCTATTAAGAATATGAACTTGTCCCAACCTAAAGTAGATCTTACTACGTTAAGAGACAATTAGTATTGACGACGTATAGAACAAGAAACTCCGAATTGCGAAAGGTAATTTGGAGTTTCTTGTTTTAAGCCAATTCCTATAGCAATCAGCGGGTGAGATATGATCAGTTATTCGCATTTTTTTTTCGGTAAAAATTCGGATCATTATCGATTTAAATATTGTTGATCTTATGGCTTGCATCGCTTCTTTGATGCTAAACTTAGACGAGCTTTCAATTTTGAATCGCTTGGACTAGCCCACTCATCATTTCCTAAAAAGTAATCCATAAAAGTATTTACTGAAAACGTTTAGATTGTTAATTAAATGTGGTGATAAAGAAAACTTTTTTTATAAAATTATAAAACTACTTTGTTTATAGACAATGAGGAATAAATTGCGCAATCGTTTGTGTCGATTACGCAATCGATTTCGTTTAGTTGACCTCTAACCACTCTAAAGTTTTTGTTATATCATTGTTACGTACTATCAATTATTAATAAGACCTAAAAGTCTAACAATTATTCAGAGCCGTTATATAGTTTTTATAAGCTAAATAGTGCCAATTTTTTTTTAAGCCTAAGACATAAAATCGAATGAAAAGACTATTTTGTTTTTTATTTCTTGTCCCTATGTGCCCAAATGTAAAGGCTAACCACCTTAATTTTTGGGTTTCAAAACAAGATACTTCTGAAATCAATGAGGTTGACAAGCGATTACTTAGAGGGCGACTGGCTACCTTATTGCAAAAACAAGGTGTTAGAGACAGTCTCAATTTAAGAAACGTTGAAACACTGCCTGTTGTCAGTATTCCAGAGGTTTTAAAAGGGCAAGTTGCCGGTCTCTACGTACAAGAAGCGACAGGCGAACCAGGAGCGCCAAAGAATATGGTACTTCGGGGATTAGGATCGCCATTATTCGAAATCAAAGATGCGATTAATGTGCAACCGGCAGTATTTGTCAATGGAATACCCATCGCAAGAGACAACAACTTTGCCTATTCAATTCAGCAGTATCAGTTTAATCGTATTGGACCTGGAACCGACAACTTCGCAGGTATTGACCTAGCAACTGTAGAGTCTATCGAAGTGATAAAAGATCCGGTTAAATTGGCAAGGCTTGGACCGCTAGCAGCTAATGGAGCAATTTGGATCCTGACAAAACCGGGTAGAGAGGGGGAACGTCAAATTTTCATTAATACATATGTTGGGCTAGCAACAAAACCCGTAGTAACCCCCGTAAATGCCCAATATGAGAATATGTTCCGATCGGTATTCTATAACAAATATGGATCAGTTACTGACCGTCTGAATTACCCAGGATATCTGAGCGATTCGACTAATGTAAATTATTACGGACCAGCAAATTGGAATGAGGATTATTATAAAACCACACCGATCTATGGTGGAAGTTTAGGTATACGTGGTGGTAATGATCGTGCGAACTTTTCGTTCGTAGGAGGGTATACCAAGAATGCAAGTTCGGCTGACAAAACTAATATCGAGCGATACAATGCCTTGTTTAACGTTAATATGGCTCCTTTTAAATGGTTGAATTTTGGTGCCACAATTAATGCAAGCCGTAGTTTGAGAGATCGTAATCGCAGTCTCAGAGATCGATTTGGTGAAGCTTCCTATGTGCCTGATTTATCTGTGCCAATTTCACCAGGTAAGGATATGTATGCACAGTATCTAGATATCTATAAAGCGGCATTGGATAAGAATACCGTCAATTTCTTAAATTCACTGGTAACATTAGATCTTTATTTTCTCAAAAACCTAAAATTTAATACTTCCTTAGGAATTGATTATTCTGAGGGTGCAAGACAAGCTTTTTTTCCTGGTTCATTGATGGAAACCAATAACTATATGTCGAGTTATTTTGGTTTTAATCAACGTTTGGTGTACAATAACCGCTTGGAATACAATCTCCAATTTCAAGAACAACATAAATTGGACTTGACCTTGGGATCTTCTTATACGCAAGACCTGTACCGTTACAATTATGCACGTGCATATGATGGGCCAAACGATTTTATCAAGGTTAACGTTGTCGATGGCGATCCTCAAAAAGGAAGTTATTTAGTGCCAATTGGGGGACTATATGTCAATAGGTACAGTAATCGTGAGGATTTTAGATTGCACTCCCTGTATTTGGCTGCCAATTATAGCTACAAAAATCTCTTGGACTTGAATGCGGTATTACGTTACGATGGTTCTTCAACAATGCAACCTGATTCGCGTTGGTTGATGACACCGTCATTCGCTGCGAAATATCATTTGATACCCGAAAATGAGGACAATTTATTTAACCATTTGGGCGTAAAAGCCTCTTGGGCACGAATTGGGAAACCGGTATTTACAAGTAAATTTGCCATTGGCCCAAATTATACCGCTGATCTAAATTGGGGATCCGAAAAATCTTTGGTGTCCTATAATGGTTTTGCCGTTGCATCCAGACCTTATTCAGAAGGTTGGGTAGGTTACGATATCAAATGGCCTTATACAGATCATGCCGAATTGACCGTTGACGGAACCTTATTGGAGAAAAAAATTGATTTTGAAGTCTCCTTATACCAAAAGAAAGATGCAAATCAATTGATTAATTCACCTATTCCTGCTGAGTATGGTTATTCTGGACAAATTGTTAATGGCTTAAGTGTAAAAAACACCGGGGTGGATCTTAATCTCTCTGCCAAAGTATTGCCTAATCATGAGACATTGCAGTGGAATACATCACTCAATCTGAATTACAATCAAAATAAATTGACAGCGCTTCCGGGGGGACGCAAGCAATTGAAAGTGGGTAATCGCTTATTAAAAGTTGGGGAGGCCATTGATCGGTTTTGGTTGTACGAAAACCAAGGATCTTATGATACCGAGGCGAGTATCCCAGTTCAAAACGGTCAGAAAATACAGTTTGACGGGGTGGATTTTGCCGCGGGAGATCCCATATGGAAAGATCAAAACGGAGATTTTAAAATCAATGACGAAGATCGTGTCCTGAAAGGAAATGCAATGCCTAAGCTGACAGGTTCGTTTCAAAACTATTTTAAATACAAAGGTTTCGACCTGAATATGCAATGGTATTTTGCGCTTGGGCATAAGGCCTTGAATCAACGTGCTTCCAATAAATATAACTTCGTCAATACCGAAAATACCAACTCATTGGATGGGATTCGTGAAGTATTTCACTGGCAACAAGATGTAGATATCAATAAATATCCAATTTATAACCCTTGGAGTCCGATTGTAGCCTACCGTGTAGACCAAGATCTGTTTTTGGAAAATGCTTCTTTCTTAAAATTGAGATCCTTGACCATAGGTTATGATCTAGCTCAATTGAACAATGTAAAAGACACGATGAAGACCATTCGTAGAGCTTATGTTTACGTTTCAGGTACCAATTTATTGACGATCTCTAAGTTCTCAGGAGCAGATCCCGAACTGATAGATTTTAATGGATATTATACCGGTTATGGACTACCATTGTCCCCAATGGTTTCTTTAGGGGTTAAGTTAGAGCTGTAATTATTTAATAGTAGAAAAGAGTATGAAAAGATATAATCGATGGGCGGTAATCTTCTTGATGGCACTGGGCATCACTGCTTTTACGAGCTCATGTAATAAAAAATTGGATATTGTCGCTTCCAATCTCGGATCCGAGAAACTGGAATGGCAATCCATATCTGATACGCGCGCGCACTTAATGGGCATTTACGGCCTGATGCGGGCAGCATTAGTTGATAACTATGGGCATTGGGTATACGGAGAAATCCGCTACGGCGACTTTACACCTTATTCACGTGCTGATCTTCGCGTCGTCCGAGAAAATAAACTAAGATCTGCTTATCCTTTACTTAAGGATCTTACGGACTGGCGTAGATTCTACGCAGTGATCAATGCCGCTTCACTTTTTATCGAACGTGCACCCGAAGTGATGGCGAAAGACAAGCGATATACAGAAAGGGATATGAAATACGATGTTGCACAAGCACGTACAATCCGTGCCCTGATGTATTTCTATATGGTCCGTATCTGGGGTGATGTTCCACTATTAAAAGATTCTTACGATAATGGTTCCTTTGTGGAAGTTGCGCGATCTACGGAAGCGACTGTTTTAGCTTTTGCGGAAACCGAACTATTAGCCGCTGCACAGGATTTACCTTACCGTTATGCTGTAGGGACACAGAGCTATTATGGCCAGACTTATAGTACATGGGTTGGTGTTTTGGTGAACAAAATAACAGCCTATTCCCTATTGGCACACGTAGCGGCATGGCAAGGAAAATACATCAATGCGGAGGTATATTCGCGATTTGTTATCGACAACTATTCACAAGCGAATCTTGAACTATTGACCACATCAGCATTGGTGAATCCGACCGATGGTCTATTTGGGCCAAGTACAAGAGCACAGATCTTAGCGATTCGCTCTTCATACGAATTGGGCGAAGCGACGAATACAGGCCATATCGAATCATTGACTTTAGGTTATCCGATTGTCACCAAAGCTAAACCAGATATCTATGTGAGCCGAGACACGATCAATAAATTGTTTGATGACGTCAACGACACGCGTTTTGGTATTGACTCCGTATCAGGATTAGTACGGACTAATTACTTTACCAACTACAACGGTGATATTCCGATTTTTAGTAAGATCAAGGTCATCCGTAATGGTAATGGAGATTCTGATTTTTCCATTTTTGGATCGAACGTAGTTTTTACCCGCCTTGAAGAGATCTACTTACTGCAAGCAGAAGCAAAAGCTGTACTCAATCAGCGTGATGATGCCATTAAGTACCTCAATGTGATTAAAGAGCGTCGCGGTCTAAAACCCTATATCAGCAACTCGCCAAAAGACTTATTGGAAGAAATCTTTCTAGAGAGAAGACGGGAATTGATGGGAGAAGGCTGGAGATGGTACGATCAAATACGCCTGGCAAAGATTAAGAAAAATAATCCTGTGATGAACGATTTGATTCAGAAAGGTGGAATCTATTGGCCGATCTCCTCGGATGTTCTGGAAAGAAACTCCAAACTGGTGCAAAACTCATATTGGAAATAATAGAATAGATAATCATGAAAAACAAACATATTTTTTTAGGCTTATCGCTAATCGTATTGCTACTGGGCGTTGCTAGTTGTAAAAAAGGGAACACCTATTACGAAGATTTTCAAGTCAAGTATACCGAATTTGATGGAACTTCATTGGAATTTTTAGAATCACAAGGTAATACCTATGACTCCTTGCTGTTAGTTTTGGATCGTGTTCCTTCGGTACGCGCTAAGTTGAAAGATGCTAATGCAAAAACGACCTTTTTCGCTATGACGAATAGTAGTTTTACCAATGCTTTGGATGCCATGAACGGTGTACGAAAAGCGGGAAACAGATCTCCGTTTTATCTTGAAGACATTCCACAATTGATCCTTGATTCCTTGACGTATCATTATGCATTTAATGGTGAATATGATACGCCTTACCTACGTGATTTTGTTGAAGGAAAAGTGATTAAAGCTATTGACGATTATAATATGACCTTAAAGTATAAAGTGACATCTGCTTCCGGAATTATAGGCGGCGGTCAACAACAGATCATATTGAGTGATATGAATAAGTCTATTTTTCAACGCTACTGGCAGGAAAGCGCAACATCTGTGGTGAATATCCGTACACAAAACGGTATGTTACATGTCCTCGCTCCAAGTCATAATTTCGGATTTAGTAAACTCGCTAAATTATTAAACAAATAGCATGGAAAAGAAAATATTTAAATCGGAAAAACAGTTATTAGTGCTCGGGATGGGACTTTTCATGCTCGCCTCATGTAATAAGTACATTCCAGATGACCAAGACTCACTCGGTACTGACGTAGTGTATAGCACCAATGAATTTATGCCATTGTTAGGAAGAAATACCTTCTATAATAATATTGTCAATATTGGGCAGAATACTTCACAACCCCTCAATTTTAAAATCGTAAACGTGCGTGATATTGATGGACAGCCTTCAACACTTTTTGAAGATAAATTTCCGGTAAAAATCTGGACAATGGCATATAGTGGCGAAGAGAAATCTATCGCTGAAATTGAAAATAAACGTAAGGTAGAATACCGTCCTATTCTCGAGATTCTTGAGAAATCAGGTAATATAAATTTTTGGGGACAGGCCGTAAATTCGAATTTTGTCAAAGCACAACCAGATTCAGGCTATGTGTTTGATATTGAAGTTAACAACACTGGTGGACGCAGGTATTTGCGGAATTTCAAATTAAAGCCCTATCGGGAACGTGCATTTGAACCGAGCATCATGGATCCAGTGACAGGCTTAGCGCCACTACCATATACGAATCCCAGCAGGACAACCAATTTGTATGGCGTACGAACAAATCAATTTATTTATCCAGGTCTAATTAATGTGTATTTCAATAAATTGGAGAGCAAGGGGACAGGAAGTAGAACCTTGACCGTAAGTTTCTTGGATTCTTTAAATCGTCCAATTGATGTGAAGAAATTTGCCGCAACAGAATGGGGTAAATTAGTGCATGGTTTCAACCATAGATTTGAAAATGGTAAAGTGATTTATGACGTTGCTTATCCTATTCCATTGGCACCGATCAAAACCGACTATTCTTCAAGTGATGGTACTTATGCCGTGATGAATTTCAAATTTCGCAGGAAAGGGCAGTTTGGTTTTCTCGAAGATTGTGGGATCGAGATGCCATTTGCGATCTATGAAGAAGGAGATTGGGAGATACAGTTTCGCTTCACCAGGGAAACGCCAAAATTTGACTGATGATGGACGGACTAATTAGCTTAAAGATTATGAAACAATTTAGCATAATATTAACTTTCATTTGTGCCTTGTTTGTGGGGGATGCATGGGCCCAGACCATGGTCAAGGGTGTTGTGAAAGGAAATGATAACAGAGCGCTCAGTGGCGTCTCTATACGCTTGGAAAACCCCAAACGAGATCTGGGAAAAACCGGAGAAGATGGACGGTTTGTCATTTCGGTCCCGAACAGCGGGGTGATGGTGTTTTCCTATCAGGGCTATCGTACGGAGAAGTATACGATTGTTGCTGGAAAAAAGGAATACAATGTGACCTTAGAAAGTACGGCACAGGAACTTGAAGAGACTGTTGTGGTGGGATACCAACAACGTAAAAGAGAGACATTGACTGGATCCGTAGTAACGATCTCCGGTAAGGAAATACAGGATATTCCTTCAGGTAACTTTGTTGACCTTTTGCAAGGTAAGGTTGCTGGTTTAAATATTCAGAACAATACAGGAAGTCCTGGTATGCGCGGAACGATGGCTGTACGGGGGATGTCCAGCTTTAATGTTTCAGGTAGTGGTGACAATACCTTTGTGACACCCACTTCACCTTTATTCGTTATTGATGGTGTCCCTATCGATGACAACTCGGGTTATGAATATGGATTTGAAACAGCGGGCCCCGGTGTGTCGCCAATTTCCATGATTCCACCAGAAGATATCGAAGATATTACCGTCATGAAAGATGCGCAGGCAACAGCGATGTATGGATCGCGGGGTGCCTATGGTGTTATTCAGGTGCGTACCAAACGTGGTAATTCGAAAGTGCCTATCGTAAATTATCAAGGTCAGTTTTTCTTGTCGGCAGTGCCGCAATTGCGTCGCGTGATCGGTGGCAAGGGCGAGCGGATGGTTCGTTTGGAGCAAATCCTGATGAATGATACAACATTAGCTGCAGCACTCCGACGTATCAACGATTCACCAATATTGGCCGATTCCCTGAATCCCTATTATAATAATTCAACCGATTGGCAATCTTATTTCTACCGCAATACCATGAATCAGACACATAATATTGGTATCTCTGGTGGAGAGCGTACATTCAATTACAAAGCCAATATGAACTATTACGATGAAAATGGTATCATCGCCAATACGGGTTTTAAAAGATATTCAATGACCTCCAATATGCAGTATGAGCCGAGCGATCGTTTCAGAATGATGACCAATATCAATGTCAATGTGGCGCAAAATAAGATGGGTTCAGGGAATGCGTTGATGCAGACGGGGGTAGGGAAGTCGGTTAATACTACATCGCTGTACCCTTCACCTTCCTTATTTTCTGGAAGTATGGGGGCGTTATCGGCATTGGGTGTGGATGACCAGAATAAAACCGGGAATTATTTAGGGCAATTGGAATTGCAATATGTACCTATTAAAGATGTACGTGCATCCGTTACCTTAAACTATAACTATACCACTTCAACAAAAGATCGTTATACCCCCGAGGTGCTATTAGGAAACTCTTCCGAGGTATATAGCTATTATAGTAATAGGAGCAAAGTCTACAACCGGAACCAACTATCTTATGTGAAGGCTATTAAAGATAAGCATCTTTTTAACCTTTACGGGTTTACGGAAATGGAAATATCCGCATCCTCCGAAGACTTATCGAAGATTCGCGGAACGGCCAATGATCAATTTCAGACAGGAATTAGTTATAATACAAGAAACACACTAGGTGGATTGTTAAACTCATTGAATAATTTTAGATCGGTTGCTTATGCAGGGAGCTTTTCGTATAACTACGATTCAAAGTATATTCTTGATTTGACCTACCGTGTAGATGGTAGTTCGTTGACCGGTGGTGCAACACCTTGGACCAAAAATCCTTCAGCGGGCTTACGTTGGAATTTCAAGAAAGAGAAATTTATGGAAAATGTGGATTGGTGGGATACAGGTTTCTTGAGAGGATCGGTCGGTCGGACAATTTCACCCGCAGGGACCCTGTCGGACATCTACGGTTGGTATAAGATTGATGATGGTCGCTACAACAATAGACCAACAACATCATTAGATCTGGATATTGCCCCCAATACGGGATTGGTACCCCAATCGACAACACAATGGTCTGCCGCAGCAGAGCTTGGATTTTTCAATAGCTCGCTTTATATTACTTACGAAACTTATTACAAGCAATCGGATAAGATTTTAGATAAAAAACCAATTGCAAATCACAACGCGTTTTCAAATGTATTGACCAACGAGAAAGCAATGGTGAACAAAGGGCATGAGCTGAGTATTCAATATCGACCAAAATTAACGAACTCGGATTGGGAACTGAATGCGAATGCTACGTTTGCAATAAACAGAGATTATGTAACCTCATTGCCGGATGGTGCACGTCAACTTGTAAGGGCTGATGGATCAGGATACGATCTTCCACAATTCTTCCGTCTAGGACGTAATGCATTTACTTTTGTCTTATATGATTATAAAGGCGTTTATAAAGCTGATGATCAAGTACCAGTCAATCCGCTAACGGGACTGCGTTACCGGGCAGGAGGGGAAATGAACGAAGGTAAATTCTTCCGTGCTGGAGATCCCATTTTTACAGATCTAAATGGTGACTATGTGCTAGACGAAAATGATTTAGTTTATGTCGGTAATTCGCAGCCAGCAATCACAGGTGGATTGTACCTGTATACTCGCTATAAAAACTGGTCTTTGCGTACGCAATTATCCTATACCATAGACCGTGATATCTTAAATACAGCCTTGACGGATCGCTTCCGGAACTATTCGGATCCAAGTGGACAGAACTATGGCTCTGGAGCACCAGGTGCTTATGTACCTTTGGATGCTTATAATGTATGGCGGCAATTGGGTGACAATGCGGATTATCCAAATGTTTCAGACTTTACACGTTTGTCGTTATATAATCCTTACCGTTACAATTCAACCATGTTTATGGAGGATGGCTCCTACGTGAAAATTAATTCGGTCACCGTGGGCTACAATTTTGATAGAAGATGGGCACGTCGTTTTGGGGTGTCATCTGCCCGCATCAACCTGACAGCAAACAATGTGTACACATTTAGTAACTACTCTGGGCCAGATCCAGAATTGGTAACAGGTGTGGGACGTGATGGCTCAAACGGTTATCCAAGTAGAAGAACCTATTCATTGGGAGTAAGTGTACAATTCTAAGTTCGAAGACAACATGAGAAAGAAATTTTTATATCTATTTATATTGGGAGTATCCCTGGGTTTGGGCTCCTGCGGAAAGGACTTCCTAAATATTACTCAGATTGACAAATTAACGGGAAATAATTACTGGACCAGACAAGCAGATGTCGATCAGTACATGGGGGGGATCTATTCTACTTTCAGAGAAGCAACCATGACGAATATCTTTTTTCCGGCATCAGGCGACTTGCGTTGTGCTCCTACAAATCGGACGAGCGCAACATCAGGGGCTGGAAGGGATTATATTTCATTGTTGAGACAAAATGATTTGAATGCGATTATGTCTAGAACTAGTGAGGATGTGAGTAATAATTTTGCCTATTTCAGATTTCCTAGGATCACTCAATGGAATAACTTCTATAAGATGGTTCAAAATGCGAACATTGTCATCTACCAATTAGAAAATAAAGATATGCCATTCCTTAGTGAGGATATGAAAAAAACCTATAAGGCAGAGGCTGTTTTCCTACGTTCCTTAGCTTATTTTTTCATGGTGCGTTTGTATGGTGATGTCCCTTATTATACGGATGTAAATACGAACCCCTTACCGCGGACAAATATGTTCACGGTATTAAAGAACCTTTCGGCCGATTTGGATGCCACCTATAAAGATCTGCCTTGGACCTACGATGATCCTTCCGTTGTTGCTGTGAAAGCGATGCGCGGTGCTGCCATGACACTTAATATGCATATCAATATGTGGGTCGCAGGACTAGGAACGGATGATAAAACAGTACTTTATCAGAAAGTCGCAGATCTGGGAAAAGAGTTGATGGAAGAAAATGGCGGAGCTTATGCTTTGTTGGACCTCAGCAGAACAAAAGAGATCTTTAAAGGCCGGACAAAAGAAGGCTTGTTTGAGATTGTACAAAACTTCAACTATGGCGAAAGTTTTCACTTGTCGGCATCTTATTCGGATTATGTGCTCCATGCGCCGAATAAAGTGACAACCAAGTCCTATATCTATTACGATCCAAAATTTATGGAAAAGATGTATCCACCAACTGAAGACGATCAGCGTAAAGTGTATTGGTTTGATAAAGATATTTATTCGACAAATGGAGATTTTCAATGTCTAAAATTTTCAAATGTATTTATGGAAGAGGGAGAAGATAACAATCCAGATGATAACCAAATGGTATTCCGCTACCCTGACCCAATTTTATTACGAGCAGAAGCTTTGGCGGAATTAGGAAAAGATGAAGAGGCAAGAACTGTTGTCAACGTCATTCGTACTCGTGCTAAAGCAGCACCTATTCGAGACAGTGGGGATGATTTGAAAGATGCTATTTGGTGGGAGCGCGTCAGAGAACTATTAGGAGAAGCAAACTTCTTTTATGACCTGGTACGCACGAAAAAGGTAATCAATTCGGAATACACAAGTGCTCCTATGTCAGTTGCAGCCTTTAACTCGGGGGGGTGGACCTGGCCAATTGATAAGTCTGCACGGACAAATAACCCTTATATGCAATTAAATAATTACTGGAACTAAAGGAATAGATCATGAAAAAGATTTGGAAATATACTTTTTTACTGTTGATGGCAGTTTCGCTGTTTTCGGCCTGTAAAAAAGAAGATTATATCGATACGGGTGTTCATGAAGCGAAGTTTAACGGTACGATCTGGAATTATCTGGAATCAAGACCCGATTTGTTTGATACCCTAATGGTTGCATTGAAAGTTGCTAAATTGGATGCTGTACTTAAAAATGATGAAGTAACCTTCTTTGCCCCCCCCGATCCTTGTGTTTTGAAATCTGTATGGTTGTTAAACCAACAGTTGTTTCGTTCTGGACAAGATTCCATAACAAAATTGGATCAAATTAGACCCGAGGTCTGGAGAAAATACCTGTCCAGGTATATTTTTAAAGGTAAAAATGTAGCCAAAGATTATCGTCAGATTGATACACTAAACTTGGCGGCATTTCCAGGTGGAGTTTATAAAAACCTGGATGGTGGTGATATGAATATAGGCGTACTCTATAATGACGTTGTCAGTAAAAATGAAAGCTCTGGTGGTACACAGGTTATTAAATATGCGGGTTACCGTCAGCTTTATTTAAACTATCCTTATTCTATGAGTGTACCTGATGAAATTAAGGATTATTTTGTTCCTTTTATTACAGCACCGGTAGCCACATCGGATATTCAACCGACTAATGGTGTATTACATGTATTGCAATTTTCGAAACATGCATTTGGATTTCAAAATTATGAATTTGCAAATGAGGCTTACTTGTTGGGTGTGCTTCCCAAAAAATAACGATCTGATATTATTATGAAAAGAAATTTAATAACCAAAATAGCTGTTCTGATTGTAGCATTAATCACATGTGCTGCTTGTAGCAAGGACATCGTAACCGGAACAGATCCGTACGCCGGGGGCAAGGAACCTTTGGGCATTGGATTTTATATAAATTATCCAGAACCAGGAACGGCAAAGCCAGGGGAATTGGTGGATTTTTATGTCAAAGGACTAAAAGGTAAATTGGATCAAATTAGCTTTTTTGTGAATAACACAGCGGTAGAGGTCGTGTCGGCGAAAGATTCGCTAGTCACGATTAAAGTCCCGGCACAGATTACCTCGGGAGATGCCAAAATTGTTGTCGGTGAAGAAATCTTTTATGGGCCACGCCTGGAAATTGAGGGGAATACTTCGGTGGACGAAAACTACGGTATGGTGAATGGATTTAGAGGCTCAGTATATGATATTCTGCCTAATGCCGGTGGTTTTATTGTCGCTGGATCTTTCTACAATTTCGAAAATGAAGCAGTGGATAAAAAGGTTTATCGCAATGGTGTACATTTTATTGATGCCAATGGCAAGACCAGCGATAATATGAAATTTGGCCAAGGGGCATTTGGCGGCGGTTTTGTACGGTCAATTGCAAAGACAAGTGATGGTAAATTTATCTTTGCCGGCGCTTTGGGAACTTTCGCCAAACGAGCGATCAATAACATTGTTCGCGTCAACAATGATGGTGCGATCGATTCCATGATTGTAGAGGTGATCAATCCGGGTAACGACCCTAAAAATTCATTGGATACGGTATCCGCATTTAACGGTGGTGTAAGCGGGTTAATCCTTAGAGCTTTTACTACTACTGATAATAAAGTGATTGCAGTAGGTAACTTCACATCTCATTTTAAGATTGATTACGACTATTCTTCCCGTGATTCCCGTAGATATATTATCTCGACGGCAAAGAGCGTCATTCGCATGAAGGAGGATGGTTCGTTGGATTCTACATTTGCGCTGAACAACTCCGGTGCCAACGGACAGATTATGGATGCTGCAATGATTGATAATGAGCGTATAGTCATCGTGGGTGCCTTTACCACCTATAATGGTAAGGCCGCCAATGGGATCGCCTGTATTAAATCAGATGGTTCCCTGGATGAGACCTTTACCTTAAAAGGAAATATTACCCGATTATTTGCACTAAGTTATAACAGTACCTTGAAGAAATTAGTTGTTTCGGGCATTTTTACAGGTGCTGGTGCTTCAGGAAAGGTAAATAATATTGCACTGATGAATACAGACGGTACAGTTGATGAAACCTTCATCTTGCGCGATATTGGTACTGGCATTATCAATTATGCTCAAATTCTAAACAATGGACAGCTGATTATTGATGGAACACATAAAACCTATGCGGGTGTGCCAAGAGCAAATCTATTGATCTTGGAAAAAAATGGCGAATTGCTGCAAAAATATAATTCATTGGGACCATTCACGGGTGCACTTTTTAAAGTAATCGAGACGAAATCTTCTTTAGGTGAACCTGCATTGTTGCTTGGAGGGAGCATTCTCCAATATGGGCAAAAAACAGTAGGGAACTTTCTACGTTTGGAAATCAAGAATTAACCCAATAAATAAACTGGTTATGATTAAGTATTTAAAAACTTTTAGACATATTTCTTTAGCACTTGCTACCTTAATGGTATTAGGTGCTTGTAATAAAGATTTTCCGAACTTGTTGCAGAATTTCAATGAAGCAAAGGATAGTCCAGAAAGTCGTGATAAGGTGTTATTGGTTATTGTTGACGGGCTTTCAGGTCCTGCTATGCAAGACATTGCTCCAACGAATATTGATTTGATGACACGCAATGGCCTAGTTACTTATGGTAGTTTAGCTGACCCAACAACCGAATTTGAAGTGACTAATCAATCGGTTACTGCCTCGTTGCTGACGGGTGTTAATAGTGCTAAAAATAAGGTCGTCGGGACGGATTTAAGCCCGATTGATTTGAATAAGTATCCAACGATTTTTACGAAGTTGAAGCAAAATGCAACAAGTCGTAAATCGAGCCTTTTCACTTCTGACGCAAAGTATGGTACTACCCTGGGTAAAGATGCCGAAGTTAAGGTAGAAAGTAATGATGTTGCGGTGGTCACTGCGGCGAATACAGCATTGGCAAATACCGAATCGGATTTGAATGTTATCCATTTGACGGAGGTTGATAAAGCGGGGAAATCCTCAGCCTATACGGCCGAGGATACAAAATATGTTGCTGCAGTCAATGTAATGGACAAACAGGTCCAATCTTTATGGGCAACGATCAAGAAGAGAACTAGTTTCAATACGGAAAACTGGGTCGTGATTGTGACTTCTGCTCAGGGGGGAGTATCTACGGATCCGGTGACCGATTTTACACCTTATGGGGATAGTAAAAGAGATACATATAGCTTATTTTATTCACCAAAGTTTGCACGGAAAATTGTTCCAAGACCCAACTCTAAAGATATTCCTTTTGTGGCAAATGCGACGAGATATACCTATGCGAGTAACAACCAAGTCATTGGCAAACTAGCTGATGCAAGTAAATTCAATATGGGAATGGGGAGCGACTGGACGATGACCCTCTTTTTAAAATATAATGTTGCTAACTCCAATTATTCTTATCCGATATTTTTTGCCAAACGTGTTGAGGGCTTTACTGGAGCTGGCTGGAACTTCTTTTTAGAAGGAAACTACTGGGGTTTTAATAGCTCAATAGCAGGACAAGCATTCGGTCCCGGTATTAATGATGGTGAATGGCATGCGCTGACTGCTGTTATTAAGCGAAGCGGATCTCAGGATTCTGTCTATGTGTATACGGACGGAACAAACGCGACAGTGTCAGGAAAGTCCTCTCAAGTGGGTGCCAACGGGAATAATCTTGATAACACAAGCCCTTTAACACTGGGCTACAATCCCGGCAATGGAAATACGGATTGTAATATATCGATATGTAATGTACAGGTTTATAATCGTGCCTTTTCGGCCGAAGAAGTAAAACGATTCGGAGGGATAACACATATTGATGAAACGTACCCGTTCTGGAATAATCTTCAAGGATATTGGCCTGGATATGACGATGTCAATACAACTGTACTCACAGAAAAAACGGGGAAGGGAGCGGGTAGCTTCAAATTGACAGGTCCTGTCGCCTGGACAAGTTTCAATGAATTGGTGCCGTTTTTTAAGCCACCAATTGAGGAATCCTTCTATCGTCTAGTGCCTAATGCCGTGGATATTCCTTTTATGATTTATCAATGGTTGGGGATATCGGTAGAATCATCATGGAATTTGGACGGCAAGAGCTGGACGCCAAACTATACACAAATTAGAAAATAACCAAATTTTGACCTAATGAGAAAGAGATATTTAGTTTTTGGATTATTTGTTGGGTTGATGGCTTTTGCCTCCTCCTGCAGTAAATATGGTATTGAGTTTCCAGATGGTTATCAATCTGGAGATTCTACTGAAACCCCACTTAAATCGGATACGACCATGGGCAAAGCTGATAAAAGTTTGTACCATCGGGCTCGGATATACCCTGGTTTGGTAGGGGAAAATGTGACACGTGTTAAGGATACCACGATTTCTATGTTAATGAATAGAAAGTATGTGTCATCTTTTGATTATAAAGTCAGCGTAACGCCTGCGCCAATTTATACCACAGGATTATATGCTCCCGCAGGAGAGGTCATTCGGATTACAGTACCTGCGGGTGCCATTGGTATGACAGTACAGATAGGTGTACATACAGATAATATAACAGGTAAAGATGCTCCCCGTAGGGATCCAATTTTGTACACTAGAAAGGAATTATTTCCGGGGACAAACTACATTAAAAACTTGTATGGTGGAACCATATGGATTATTAATCAGAAAGCAAGCACAACTCCGGTTAATATTAAAGTAGCAGGTGCTGTCAAGTCCACTGACTTTATTTTAGGGAAGTCCACTGTGACCGATTGGAAAAAACAGGTTTTGTCGCAAGATGTGCCTTGGATGGATCTCATCGGTGAGCGCGTTGCCTTCTCCGTTCCCCGTTCACTGGTTGTCAAATTTATCCAGTCAGGAAAAATGGATCAGGTGGATGCGGCTTTGCGTTTGTGGGATGAAACCTACATCAAAGATTATTATAATTGGATGGGGTTGTCTGCCGATGCGGCCGATCCTATAAATCGCTATCCGGAATTTTGGGAAAGAGGAGTGATGGATATTCATCCTTCATTGGGTTATGCGCATAGTGGTAGTCCATGGGTTATGCAAGAAGATGAATATTGGCTGGATGAACTGACAAATCCGAACACAATCAGAAAAGGAACTTCATGGGGATCGTACCATGAGGTCGGGCACAATTACCAAGCGAGCTGGGCTTGGAGCTGGTCTGATTTAGTGGAGACGACAAACAATCTGTTTATTTTTAATGCAGCGCGAAACCGTGGCGTTACTTCTCGCATAGATTTCCATCCGGCATTGAAGACATCGATTCCAGCGGCATTAAAATTTGCGGCGTTAACTTCGGCGAAGAATTTTTCTAATTTCCCTGAGGAATTGGGCATAGAGGCTGATGATCCTTTTGCACGATTAACACCTTTCCTTCAGATTTTTGATAAGACAAAAGGAAAAAATGGTGAATCAGGCTGGGATTTCTTCCCTTACATCTATAGTAAGGCGAGGAATGAAAATTTTGCTAGTTCTTTAGACCAGGGAAAACGTGATTACTTCTATCGTCAGCTATGTAATTTTACAGGTAAGGACTTCAATCGCTTTTTTATCGCATGGGGTATTCCGGTAAGTAGCTCAGCTAAACGTGAAATGCGTGAGAAATATCCACCAATGGATCGCGCGATTTGGGAGTACAATCCGTTGACTTTTACAGGTGGTGATGGCGTATTACAGCCACGTTATTTCTTGCCAAGCGGCCTGTTTGAATTTACTGCCAATGTCGCAACAGCAACCAACGAAAGTACCGGTAAGTTTACTGCGATGACAGATGGCGATCCAAATACCTATTGGCACACCTGTTGGTCAGGCTGTTCTATTCCTACTACGTTACCCGTAGAGTTGACCATGAACATGAAGGAAGTCAATGTCTTTAAAGGTTTCTATTACAAAAATAGAAAAGGGCAGACTTTTGCAACCAAAGTTAAAGTTTATATCAGCCGCGATAATAAAAATTGGACCGATATGGGGCAATTTGCCTTAGCAAGCACCTCGCAGACAACTGCTCAAAATGAAGCAATGAAAGAATTTGCATTTTCTAACCTTGTGGAGGCCCAATATGTGAAATTTGTGTTCCCAGATCCAAATACTGGTGGAGCTGTACACGTTGCGATTGCTGAGTTAGGGGTGTTTTACGATATATAAACTTAAGTTATGAAAAGATTATTCAATATAAAGAAAGCCTTAGTTCTTGTCGTTATTGCGGCGTCTTTGTTGGTTGGCTGTACAAAATATGCCAATCCGCCGGCCATATATGAAGACTATGAACAGAATTTGCAACAACCGGTTAAACGGAAGGTGCTTTTTATCTCCATTGATGGGTTGGTAGGACAGGAATTAAAAAAGAGCGTGCCAAGTAATATTGCAGAATTACTCAAAACGAGTAAGTATACGTTTAATGCCCTTGCTGATGAGAATACCAGTAATCCATCTTCTTGGATGACGATGATGAGTGGAGTAACATATACCAACCACCGCATTGTCGACGAGTCTTATATTCCAAGACCAAATGAAGATGATCCACATGAAAATGTTGCGGGTTATCCGTCCATGTTGTATCGTATCTCAACCGTAGCTCCGTCAATGAAGACAAGCGTAGTATCACGATCGGTTACTTTGAATGACAAACTGCTTGTCAGTGCGAATGAAACATATAACGGCGCGACTGATGAAGACGTCAAGAAGAAGGTGTTAGATTTGTTTAACACCAAGAATAGCGATTTTATGATTGTACAATTTACGTCCTTATTGGAAGCGGGCGAAAAAGGTGGGTTTACAATGAGCAATAACGATTATGCGAACGCCCTAAAGAAAGTTGATGGTTATATCGGTGAAATCGCAAAAGGACTGGCTGCCCGCAAGAATTATCCAAATGAAGACTGGTTAGTGATTTTAACATCAAATCACGGTGGAATTGGAGATTCTTACGGAGGTAAAACGATGCAAGAACGCAATACCTTTGCCATATTTCAGAATAAAAACTTTAAAGGTGCTGAATTGACCGGTAAACCCATGAGTTATGTTCGGATGTGGGGATACGATGGTACAGGGAATAAACCGTTGGGCGTAAGAGCTGTCAGTGACAATTTGGGCAATTCAAGCGATTATGACTTGGCGACCACAAAAGAATTAACAATTTCTGCGCGTTTCAGGTTTAATTTAAATAATACGATTATTTCATCAACCTATTCACCCAATACATATAACTATTGGTACTCAGGGATTTTCGGGAAGGATTCTAATACTTCCCTCGCTACTCCAGGATGGATGTATTTTACCTGGGGAAATGATTTACAGGTGAAGATCAGTGATGGAGTGAAGGAGGCTACCTGCCAGACAGCGAAAGTCAACGGCGAATGGTATACCATGACCACAGTCATCAAAGCGATCGGAAATGATCAGGTTAATATCAAGATTTATAATAATGGGACATTAGCGCAGGAAACGACTACTTCAGGAATGAATGTGGCCAATATCAAAACAAATGACCCTTTGATTTTTGGGTATAGACCAAGTATATCGTACGATTTGGTCGATTTTGATATGTCTAATGTATCGATCTTTAATAAGGCATTTACGCAAGATGAAATCCGCAATTCTTTATGTTCCGTAGATGAATTGACTAATTCTTCTTTTGTCAATAGCCTGAAAGGTTATTGGAAGATGTCACCTACTGAAAGCGGTTCAATTCAGAATGAGGTATTGGGTAAAAGTGCTATGGGACTTAGTGGAGATTTCCAATCTAGAATGACCTCCGAAGTGGTACCTTGTACTTTGGGTGAAAACGCAGTGTTTATTCAGGCAGCTGACTTTTTCCCACAAATATTTTATTGGTTAGAAGTTCGGACGTTAAAGGACTGGAAATTGGAAGGACAGGTATTTTTAAATAAATACGAAGTGGAGTTCCTCTTGCCAAAGCAATAAGAAAATAGATTATAAACTACGATCCATCGCATTGGTGGAATAAACGTTATTAACAGATGAAAAGGAATTTTAAAATGAGCTGGACATTTAATGTCATTTTAGGAGCTTTTTTACTAAGTATGGGGAGTTGTAAAGAAGAGGAGCTGGTATTTCCGCCGCAAGGGGATCAGGAAATCATTGTAACGGAGACACGCCCCACAGCAAAGCCAACAAATTTGACTTATGTGTCAGCCTTTAACCAGAATATAGAAATACATTGGCCTGCTTTATCCGATCGCGTCGTCAAAGCACAGATTAAATATAAAGATGGTGTTGTAGATAAGGTATTGGACATTACTAAATTTAATGATCCAACAGTCATTCACTTAGGTGAATTGAAAAGCTATGATTTCGCAATGCAATATTTTACCTCGGATGGTACCGGCTCTAAAGTGACCAAAACTATATTAAAGCCGAGAGCCTATGAGGTGGATTATAAAATAGAGAATGTTTCAGTACAAGCAGTTCCAGGCGGGGTAACATTTATCTTTCCAAATACATCACAGCGTGAGCTTCCAGGAAAACTGTCTTATGCAATTGCAGGAAAATCTTTTGAGGTAGGCTTGAAGGGGAATACACAGGACACCGTGACGGTTTTGAATTTAACCGACGAAACGAAAAAGATAGATTTTTCCTTAAAATTCCAGGATGACCAATGGAAGAGAACAGCGACCGCTCAATCTCAAACGGCTCCCGGTTTGTTAACCTATAAGTTGATTCTACCGACAGTTATTCCCTATACCGAAGGTAATAAAGGGATCTTGTCTTGGATAAATGCGACAAAAGATCCCGTTACTGTTAAAGTTCAGTATGAATTAAACGGAGTGAGCAAAAATGTTATCGTTGAAGGAAGTACAGATTTAAAAGGAAAACTAGTATTTGATGTTCAGGGGGCAATGACTCCTATCACATACACGATGGAGACAGAAGGCCAGACTTCACCTGCTTTAAATGGCCGCGTAGGACTATTGGAAAAAACAAGTTGGACAGCAGAGGTATCTTCAACTGAATCTAAGGAAGGTGCTGCAAATGGTATAGGGAAAAGCCTCATAGACGGAGACATCACAACATATTGGCATTCTACTTGGTCCTCTAGTGATAATCCAGTATATCCACATTGGTTTATAATTGATATGTCAAAGGTGGAAGTTTTAGGCCGTTTTGGTATGATTCGTCGCCATAATAATACGACAGGTGGATTTAAAACCTTTAACATAGAAGTATCATTGGACAAGGTCAATTGGGTGATGGTTGGTAAAGATTTAACATTCAACTCGGCGGATAACCCAGCTGCTTGGCAAGAATATGAAGTAGCACCAACCAAAGCAAGATATGTACGAATTACAATGACAGTACCGATGAATAGTGCGACATCTACTCACTTAGGTGAGTTTAGAGTGTATGCTTATTAATTGCAATTATCGTTTTTCGACTTAACAATGGAAAGATGAAGTTCGATATTAATAATCGGAGAATGAAGATATTCGATTTAGAAATTGCCTAGAAAGTGGATACTCTCTAGGCGATTTTCTTCTGAAGTATTTCCTTGAATGGCAAACAAAGATCGCTCGGTGAGTGGTATCTAGTTTTAAGTTAGGTTTAGTTATTCGTAACCGATTTGTATGTTATTCACATAACATATTTGACTAAAAGTTTCGGTCTTGGTTCCTGCCCACTTTGAATCCTCTACTAAGGTATATCCCGGTGTTCTAGTGTGTCAGACTCGGACTCACCGTGGAAACAGCTCGGGCGGATATCAAATCTGTTTGTACTGAGGCAGGGTGGAGTCCTGAGGTGTCTTCACTAGGGGAACCGCTGTTGTTCGTAGCAATATATTTTCTGTTGGCAGACCGTGAATTTTTCTCTCTTTTTTGGGAATCCCTTTTCCGACTGATTGCGGCAGACTGTTGTTATCTTATTCCCCCGATATCAGGTTCCCAGCTGCTCTACTAATTGATGGCTTTCCGAATATTGACGGAGCTGAACATTTTGGCCAACCTGATCTGAAACGATAGCTTGTTGTCAAT